>CAJUMX010000010.1 GCA_910587705.1 uncultured Oscillibacter sp. | reverse complement strand
ATGGGGCCCTCGGCGGCGTCCACCAGGAGGATGACGCCGTTGACCATCTTGAGGACCCGCTCCACCTCGCCGCCGAAGTCGGCGTGGCCCGGGGTGTCCACGATGTTGATTTTGGTGTCTCCATACTGGATGGCGGTGTTTTTGGCCAGGATGGTGATGCCCCGCTCCCGCTCCAGGTCGCCGGAGTCCATAACCCGGTCGACGACCTCCTGGTTTTCCCGGTAAGCGCCGCCCTGCTTCAGCATCTCGTCTACCAGCGTGGTCTTGCCGTGATCAACGTGGGCGATGATGGCGATATTTCTCAGGTGTTCATTCTGCATACAGATATCTCCTTAAAAGAGCGGGTTCCCCGCCGTAAAATGACAGACAAATTTTCACGGTTTCTTATTATATGCCACTCCGCGCCGCTTTTCAACGGAAGAATCCACATTTTTCAGGACTTTTTCACGAAAATTCCAAGTCACCTTGGACAAGTCCACCAAAAACGGAGACGGCTTTCGCCGTCTCCGTTTGCGTTCACGCCGCTTCTTCCGCCGCCAGGGCCTCCTCCCGCAGCAGTAAGTACTCCTCCATGCAAAGCCCGCTGTCCCGGATATCCAGGGCCACCTCCCGGCCTACGTAGCGATAGTGCCAGGGCTCGTAGCCGATGCCGGTGATTTCGCTCTTGTCGTTGGGATAGCGGAGGATGAAGCCATACTCCCAGCAGTGCTCCATCAGCCACTTCTGCTCGGCGGTTTTCTCCTGCTTCTTGGTCAGGGCCTGATAGGACTGGGACACGATGTCCAGCGCCAGGCCCAGCTGGTGCTCGCTGGTGCCGGGCCGGGCCACCCAGCGGCCCGCCTCCGCCTCGGCGGCGGTTTTGCTATAGCCCGCGCTCCGCAGCCGGGCGATCTTGTTGTTGTAGAGATAGGTCTGCTTGGACTGGGTGCGATAGGACGAGCAAATTTTAGGCCGCAGCCCCGCCTTCCGGCAGGCCTCCAGCATGGCGTTCAAGTCCTCATAGGCACGCTCGTCCACCTTCTGCCCGTCCGGCAGGGTTTTCAAGGTGACCTCAAAGTCCTCCGGCATCTCGTTCCAGGGATTTACCAGGAGAATCTGCCACGCCTCCGCCTCCGGGAACACGGGGTCCCGCCGCTCCTCCTTGGGGGCGGTTTCGGGATTTGAGGCCGCTTCCTGGGGCTTGACGGGCTCCGGCGTCACCACCGTCATCCCCGCCTCCTCCGGCTTTATGACCATCAGCTCCGGCAGCTTCGCGGCCTCTCCCGTCTCGCCGGGGCGGGCCAGCCGGACATTCAAAATGGGCCGTTCCTCCCCGGTGGGGGACTTGGCGGTCCCTCCCGCCTGAACGGCCGTTGTCAACAGCAGCAGCGCCGCCAGCAGCGCCGCCGCCCCTTTGCTCCACTTCATTTGTCGCTGTTCCTTTCCGCGCCCACCATATTTTGTGGTTTATTGCGTTTATCATACGCCTTTCTTCCCACAAAAACAAGGGCTAATTTGTGAACGAGCCAAACTTTTTCCCCCTTTCGCCGGTCCGGGGACAATTTCTCTTTTCATTTTCCCTCCAGCGTGGTATAATTCCATCCAGAAGCAACCCCGCAGCGCCCCGGGACAGCCGGACGCCGCCCCCAAACCGGGCCCCGCCGGGGCCTTTTCTGGAAAGGACGCGGAGCGATGAGCAAGCAAATGGACCTGACGGAGCGGACGCTCCGCCGGGAGGACAAATTCAACGGGCGGATTCTCACCGTCCATGTGGACACCGTGACCCTCCCCAACGGCGAAACCGCCCTCCGGGAGGTGGCGGATCACCCCGGCGGCGTGGCCGTCCTGGCCCTGGACGGGGAGAACAACGTGCTGACGGTGACCCAGTACCGCTATCCCTTCGGCAAGCCTCTGCTGGAAATTCCCGCCGGAAAGCTGGACCACCCGGGGGAGGACCCCTACGCGGCGGGCCTCCGGGAGCTGGAGGAGGAGACCGGGGCGGTGCCGGGGATTTACGAGCCACTTGGGCGCATCCTGCCCTCCCCGGGCTGCTATGGGGAAACCCTGCACCTCTACCTGGCCCGGGAGCTTCGGATGTCGGAGCAGCACCTGGACGAGGACGAGTTTTTAAACGTGGAGCGAATCCCCTTTGACGAGATGGTCCGCCGGTGTCTGGACGGGGAGATCGAGGACGCCAAGACCGTGGCCGCGGTGCTGAAAGCGAAGCTTTTGCTGAACCTGTGACGCCGGAAACGGGCCGCGCCCTCCCAGGGGCGGCAAGGGAGTTTGGAGGTTGAGTATGCCAGAGGAAAAGACCGTCCTGGTGGTAGAGGACGAGAAGAACATTGTGGACATTCTGCGCTTCAACCTGGAGCGAAAGGGCTACCGGGTGCTGGAGGCCTATGACGGCGAGGAGGGCCTGCGAAAGGCCCGGACGGAGAAGCCGGATTTGATTTTGCTGGACATCATGCTGCCCAAGATGATTGGCTTCGACGTGTGCGAGGCCCTGCGCAAGGACGGGGACAACGTGCCCATCCTGCTCCTCACCGCCCGGGAGGAGGAGGACGACAAGGTCCGGGGCCTGGAGATCGGGGCGGACGATTATATCACAAAGCCCTTTTCCATGCGGGAGGTCATCGCCCGGGTGGAGGCCAACATCCGCCGCACCTCCATGGCGGCCCCCACCGGGGCGGCGGCAGACAGCGCCATGCCGGTGGCGGGGGACCTGGCGATTAACACGGACAGCCACCAGGTTTTCCGGGCGGGAAAGGCCATTGACCTGACCCAGCGGGAGTATGAGCTTTTGACGTTTTTGGCCAGCCACCCCAATAAGGTCTACTCCCGGGTGGACCTGATGGAGCAGGTGTGGAACTACGGCTACGTCGGGGACGACGTGCGGACGGTGGACGTGACGGTCCGGCGCCTGCGGGAGAAGATCGAGGCCGACCCGGCCTCGCCGGTGTATATTCTGACCCGTCGTGGGGCGGGGTACTATTTCTCGGTCTCCTAGGCGGAGACGGGGCTTTTGCCCGCCCGAAGGGCGCGTATCAGCCCCCCATTCGGGGGGGTAACAAAGAAGGTGTACCTTAGATGTTTCGCAGCCTCCACATGAAGCTGACTTTAATTTTGCTGTTACTGATCACCTCCCTTATGGCGGTGGTGGGGGCCTTTTTGACCATCAACGTCTCCAACTTCTTCACCAACACCTTCTATCAGCAGATCGACAGCGTTTTCGGCGCGGACCAGCGGGAGTTTGTCTCCTCCCTCCGGGGGGAGGCCGCCCAGGACGACGGCGCCGACCGGGTTCATGACATGATGGAGCTCACCGCCGGCAAGCTTGGCATCGACTACCGCTCCCGGAACTACTTCGTCCTGGACGGGGAGACCGGGGCCTACCTCAACGGCTCCGCCGCCGAGAGCTCCATGCCCCGGGAGCCCAGCCCCAACCTCCTCACCGCCCGGAACGCCGTGTCCCGGCGGGACGAAACCGCCGTGGGAGACGTCAGCGACATCACCGCAGACTATATGGACGCCGCCATCCCCATCTTCGGCGGGGACAACGCCTTCATCATCTATATCCTGGACACCCGGGACACCGTGTCCGGCCTCAACAGCCAGCTCTTTCAGATCATCATGCAGGCCCTGTTCCTGGGTCTGCTGATCTCCGTGCTTTTGAGCTTCCTCCTCTCCAAAACCATGGTGGGCCCCATTGAAAAGCTCACCGCCGGGGCGGAGAAAATGGCCGCCGGCAACTTCGGCAGCGCTTTGCCTGTGGAGTCCACCGACGAGATCGGCGTGCTGACGGGCACCTTCAACGAGATGGCCGGGGTGCTGCAAACCACCCTGGCCGCCGTGGAGAACGAGCGAAACAAGCTGGATACCCTCTTCCTCCACATGACCGACGGCGTGGTGGCCTTTGACCACGCCGGGAAGCTCATCCACTGCAACCCCGCCGCCACGGACATGCTCCAGCGCCCCGTGGGGCCGGAGTGCGCCTATGAGGAGCTCTTCGGCGGCCTCTACCCCTTCTCGGAGATGCTGGCCCTCCAGCGGCCCAATTTCGCCGAGGGGGAGCTGGAGGCCGGGGAGAAAACCCTGGAGGTCTATTTGGCCCCCTTCTCCGACCGGGAGCGGGGCGGCGTGCTCATCGTCCTCCACGACGTGACGGAGCAGCACCGCAACGAGGAGCGGCGGAAGGAATTCGTGGCCAACGTCTCCCACGAGCTCCGGACCCCCCTTACCAACGTCCGCACCTACGCCGAGACCCTCCGGGACGCGGAGGGGGACATCCCCCAGTCCACCGCCAACGGCTTTTTGGACATCATCATCACGGAGACGGACCGGATGACCCACATCGTCCAGGACCTGCTGACCCTCTCCCGGCTGGACCGGGGGGACGCGGAGCTGGTCCTCTCCCGCTTCCCCTTCGCGGAATCCATCCGCAGCGTGGTCCGCTCCAGCGCCTTAAACGCCCAGCAGCGGGGCCATACCCTCACCTGCGCCGACCTGGACCACCTGCCTCTCATCGTGGGGGACCGGAGCCGTTTGGAACAGGTGATGATGAACATTTTGGGCAACGCCATCAAATACACCCCCGACGGGGGACACATCCAGGTCTCCGCCGGCTGCGGGGAGGACGACACCGTATGGATGGAGGTCTGGGACGACGGCATCGGCATCCCGGACAAGGATCGAGAGCGGATTTTCGACCGCTTCTACCGGGTGGACAAGGCCCGCTCCCGGGAATCCGGCGGCACGGGCCTGGGGCTCTCCATCGCCCGGGAGATCGTCCAGCGGCACCGGGGCGTCATCGCCCTGGTCCCCCACCAGGGGCCCGGCACCACCATCCGCATGACCCTGCCCATCGCCCAGGGCCGGGGCGGGCTGACGGAGGGCTAAACCATGGAGGAACAGCGCCGCAACCGCCGGAACCTGATACAAAACCTGCTCATCACCCTGCTGGCCCTGTCGGCGGTGGTGCTCTTCGCCCAGACCCAGCTGTACAACCTGGACCTGACCACCGGCCAAGCCACCGCCGCCACAGGGCCCAGCCAGTCCGCCGCCCCGGCGGCGGAGCTCACCGCCCCGGTCCGGGTGGCCGTCACCGGGGACTATGGCCGCCACGGCGGCATCGCCCTCACCACAGAGGACCCCGGCTTCGCGGACCCCTTGGGCCGCCGTTTGCTGGAGGCGCTGGGCTCCGCCCGGGACTATGCGCCCTGCACCGGCGCGGACTTTCTCCGGGCCCTCCGGGGCCCCTCCTTGTACTATGACTTTTTAGAGCCCCTGCCCCTGTCCGTGCTGGCCGGGCTGCTGGGCGGGGGGGAGGAGCTCTCCCCCCGGGAGGACCTCTCCGCCCGCCGCCTCCTCATTGCCGCCCAGAGCGGCGGCACGGTCCTCTATCTCTGGGACGGGGGGGAGACCTGCTTCCGGGCCACCACTGCCGTCTCTGGCGACAGCTTAGAGCAGGTCATCGGCCGCTATGAGCTGGGAGACGCCTCCTTTGCCATGGACGGAACCGGCCCGGAGAAGGCCCTGGACCCCTGCTCCCTCCTGCCCGCCCAGCCGCCGGAGCTGCCCGCCTACACCGTGGGAGACCCCCTGGCGGGGGGGACGGACTGGCTCCTCTCCGCCCTGGGCTTCAACCCCCGGAGCCGCACCCGGCACACGGAGTCCAACGGCACGGAGCTGATTATGGACGGGGACCGGACCCTCCGCATCCGGCCGGACAACAGCGTCCACTACCAGAGCGGAGACGAGCCCAGCCTCCGGGTGAAGGCCGCCGGAGACCTGCCCACCGCCCGGGAGGCGGCCCTGGGGGCCGGGTCGCTGCTGGAGGGGCTGCTCTCCCCGATCTCTGGAGAGGCCCGCCCCTGGCTCCAGAGCCTCCGCCGCAGCGGGGAGGTGACGGTGCTCCGCTTCGGCTATCAGCTGGGGGGGCTGCCAGTCCGGTTTCAGGACGGGAGCTTTGCCGCGGAGGTCACCCTCACCGGCTCCGCCGTCACGGCCCTGACCCTGCGCTTCCGGCAGTACGTTTCGGCGGAGGAGGCCTCTTTGCTGCTGCCCCTGCCTCAGGCCCTGGCCGTGGCCGCCGGAGACCCGGGAAAGGAGCTGTCCGTCGGCTATGTGGAGCGGGCCGGGACCTGCCGGGCCTGCTGGCTCTCGGACTGACGCGCCGTACCCGCCGCCTCTTCGCGGGCTCTATGGACGCCCCTTTGGGAAAGGAGGTTCCCGCTTGGAACGCTTCCGGCTGAAAAACATCATCATTTTGATTCTGGTCCTGCTAAACGCCTTTTTGCTCTTCTCCCTGGCCCAGCGCCGGGCCTCGGAGCGGGACGCCTTCCGCCGCACGGCGGAGCAGCTGTCCGCCCTCTTTCAGGAGGACGGCATGACCCTGGAACCCGGGGCCATCTCCCAGGCCCTGCCGCCAGACGGGGTTTCCCTGACCCGGGACACCGCCCTGGAGGAGCAGGCCGCCGCCTTCCTCCTGGGGGACGGGCCCGCCTCCTCCGACCAGGGGGGCGGCATCTTTCACTACGCCGGGGCGGCGGGAGAGGCCCTGTTCCGCTCCAGCGGCGGCTTCGAGGCCGCCGGAACCCTGGCGGAGGGGGACGTGGAGGACGTTTGCCGGGACTTCTGCCGGGCCTTTTCCTATGACGTCCCGGATATCCGCCTGGACGAAGAGGGCAGCGGCGTCTTTACCGCCCAGGGGGTCTACAACAAGCTGCCGGTTTTCAACTGCACCGTGACCTTCACGGTGGAGCAGGGCGTCCTCACCGCCGTCAGCGGCACCCTCCTGCCCAAAACCGGAACCGCCGTTTCGGGCGAGGCCCCCCTCTCCGCCGCCGGAGCCCTGCTGGCCTTCCAGCAGATGCGGCGGGAGAGCGCGGCGGTGGCCTCCACGGTGACGGACGCCCGGCTGTGCTATGAGCTCCAGACCGCCGGAACCGCCATGTCCCTGGCCCCGGCCTGGCAGATCGTCACCGACACGGAGGACTATTACGTCAACTGCCTCACCGGCGCCGTCACCGCCGGCGCCGCCCGGACGGGAGAGGCTGTTCCCTGATATTCGGCGCTCCCGCCCTTCCATCCCTCCTTCACTCTGTTAAACCCGGCCCCGGCGGCCGGGTTTTGCATCCCGTCCACGGAAGCGGCCCCTCTTTGCCGTCGAAACATTATCGAAAAACACGGAAGGAAAGGTTTGCATTTTTCCCCTGCCTGTGCTATGATAACAAAGCATGTAAAAAACTTCATGCGGGTTCGCCCGCCGCAAAGGCAGAGAAAACGCCTTCGCGGGCGAAGCCTTGGCGCCTCCTTTTGGTTTGCCGAAAGGATCGAAAACGGCGCGTTTGGAGCGTGGCGTGCATCTGCACAGCCAGCGCTTCCAAAGAAGAATCTGCCTCCCCGCGGTCTGCGCGGGTATGAAGCGCCGCCAGCCGGGCAAACTGTCTCTTGTGCCTCCCGCAAACGCCCCGGACCGGCAAACTGTTGCTTGAAGAGAGGGTCAATATTTTGACAAAATATATGATACAGGGCGGAACGCCCCTGTTTGGCGAAGTGGAAATCAGCGGCGCGAAAAACGCCGCTGTGGCCATCATCCCCGCCGCGCTGCTGGTGGACGGGGTCTGCCGCATTGAGAACATCCCCCAGATTTCCGACGTGACGCTGTGCCTGAACATTTTAGAGCAGCTGGGCGCGGGGGTCCGCAGCCTGGACCGGCACACTGTGGAGGTGGACTGCCGCCACATCCACTCCACCCGCACCCCCTACGACCTGGCCCGGCGCATCCGGGCCTCCACCTACTTCATCGGCGCTCTGCTGGGCCGCTTCGGCCAGGCGGAGGTGGCCCTGCCGGGAGGGTGCAACTTCGGCGGCGTCCGGCCTATCGACCAGCATATGAAGGGCTTCAACGCCCTGGGAGCCACCGTGGCGGTGGAGGGCGGCTTCATCCGGGCCACCGCCGGAGAGGAGCGGCTGAAGGGCACCAGCGTGTATTTGGACGTGGTCTCCGTGGGGGCCACCATGAACATCATGATGGCCGCCGTCATGGCGGAGGGCCGGACGGTGATTGAAAACGCCGCCAAGGAGCCCCACATCGTGGATTTGGCCAACTTTTTAAACTCCATGGGGGCCAACATCCGGGGGGCGGGCACGGATACCATTAAGATTCGGGGCGTGGACCGCCTCCGGGGCGGCAGCTACGCCATCATCCCCGACCAAATTGAGGCGGGCACCTACATGGCCGCCGCCGCCGCCGCGGGCGGGCAGATTCTGGTGAAGAATATCATTCCCAAGCACATGGACTGCATCACCGCCAAGCTCCAGGAGTGCGGCGTGGAGGTGGAGGAGCACGAGGACACCCTCCTGGTCCGCCGGAACGGCCCGCTGCGCCGGGCCAACATCAAGACCCTGCCCTATCCTGGCTTCCCCACGGACATGCAGCCCCAGATTACCACGGTCCTCTCCCTGGCCCAGGGCATCTCCCTGGTGACGGAGAGCGTGTGGTCCAGCCGCTACCGCTATGTGGACGAGCTTCGCCGCATGGGGGCCAACATCCAGGTGGACGACAAGACCGCCGTGGTGGAGGGCGTGGACCATCTGGTGGGCGCGCCCATTCAGGCCTCGGACCTTCGGGCGGGGGCCGCCCTGGTCATCGCCGCCCTGGCCGCCAAGGGGCAGAGCGAAATTTCCTGCGTGCATTACATTGAGCGGGGCTATGAGAACCTGGTGGAAAAGCTCCGGGGCCTGGGGGCCAACATCCGGGCCGTAGAGGAATCGGAGGAGCACCAGCGGCTGAACCTTGGTTAAGAACCTGTATTCACAACCGCCGGGAGATGGAGGGAAGGCCCTTCCGTCTCCCGGTTTTTGCGAAGGAGGGCCTATGCGAATTGTCGAGCTGGAATCCAGGACGCCGGAGTGCCTGGACCGCCTGCTGGAGGTCTGGGAGCGTTCCGTCAGGGCCACCCACACCTTTTTGTCCGGCGGCGAGGTGGAGACTATCAAAGCCTATGTCCCCCAGGCCCTGCGGGAGGTCCCGCGTCTCATAGTGGGGGAGGACGAAAGAGGCGTTCCCATCGGTTTTTTGGGCGCGGATGGGCAGCGGCTGGAAATGCTGTTCCTGCTGCCGCAGGCGCGGGGAAAGGGCCTTGGACGGGCGCTGCTCCAACACGGAATGGACCGCTATGGTCTCCGGGAGCTGGCGGTGAACGAACAAAATCCCCAGGCCCGGGGCTTTTACGAGCGCATGGGCTTCCGCGTTTACCGGCGGACGGAGACGGACGAGCAGGGCGGGCCCTACCCGCTTTTGTACATGAGACTATGAGCGCGGGAGGAACGGTATGCCGGATTTGACATCCATGAAGAATATCGGGGCGGAAATGGCCCGGAAACTGGCGGCGGTGGGTGTCCGCACCCCGGAGGAGCTGGCGGAGGCCGGGGCCAAGGACGCCTTTTTCCGATTGAAAACCCTCTACCCCGGCGTCTGCCTGGTCCATCTCTACGCCCTGGAGGGGGCGGTCCGGGGCGTGGACTTCAACGCGCTCCCCCCGGAGGTAAAGGCGGATTTGAAGGAATTCAGCGACGCGCTGAAAGGAAAAGGAGGTTCCCCGCGTTGACGACGGTACATACCCTGGCCAGCGGCTCCTCCGGGAACGCGCTGGCGCTGAGCTGGGAGGGCGGAAACATCTTGGTGGACGCGGGCATCTCCTGCCGCCGCATCCGCCAGGGGCTCCAGGCCCTGGGGCTGGACCTTCCCGACCTGGACGGCATTTTCATCACCCACACCCACTCGGACCATATCTCCGGCCTCCAGACCCTTCTAAAACGCACCACCTGCCCCGTCTACGCCTCCGCCCAGGCGGGCCGGGACCTGCTGCGGCGGATGGTCCTTCTGGAGGACCGCCTCCAGGAGGCGGAGGGGGCCTTTCTCGTGAAGGACTGCGCCGTCACCGCCTTTCCCACCTCCCACGACTCCCCCGGCTCCCGGGGCTACCGCTTCGACACCCCCGACGGGGGCTTCGGCCTGCTGACGGACAGCGGCTTCATCACGCCGGAGGCGGAGGCGGTCCTGCCCGGCGTGGCTCTGGCGGTGCTGGAGGCCAACCACGACGTGGAGACCCTGCGGAGCGGCCCCTATCCCTACTTTTTGAAAAAGCGCATCCTGGGCCCGGAGGGGCACCTCCCCAACGAGGACGCCGCCGCCTTCGCCGTGGCCCTGACCAGGGCCGGGGCCCGGGAAATCGTCCTGGCCCACCTGAGCCGGGAGAACAACACCCCAGCCATGGCTCTGCGGACGGTGGAGACGGCCCTCTCCGCCGCGGGACTGCGCCCCCGCCTCTCCGCCGCCCCCCGGGACGGCCTTAGCGGGGCGTATGTGCTGGAGGGAGGAGCGGTATGCAGCGGGTAATCCTTCTTTGCGTAGGGAAGCTGAAAGAGAAGTTCTACGCCGAGGCGGCGGCGGAGTACGCCAAGCGCCTGAGCCGGTACTGCAAGCTGGAAATTGTGGAACTGGCGGAGGAGCGGCTGCCGGAAACCCCCTCTGCCGCCCAGATTGAGGGGGCCCTTTTGAAGGAGGCGGAGAATATCCGCCGGAAGCTGCCGCCCTCCTCCCGCCTCATCGCCTTGTGCGTGGAGGGGCGGCTCTATTCCAGCGAGGAGCTGGCCCGGACCATGGCCGCCTGGGCCGCGGGGACGGAAATGGGGCAGGAGAAGCGGCTGGTGTTTTTAATCGGGGGGTCCTTCGGGCTCCACGCGTCCATCAAGGCGGAAGCCTGGGCGAAGCTGTCCATGTCGCCGATGACGTTTCCCCACCACCTGGCCCGGGTAATGCTGCTGGAGCAGATTTACCGGGCCTACCAGATTAACGGGGGGACGAAGTATCACAAGTGAGCCTCTTGCAAAAGCAAAAATTTATGATATAATATACCATCCATATGAAATAACAGAAATCAGGTGAACACAATGACCCTCAAAAAAATCGCGGCGATTTTCGCCGACAAGGAATCCCTGGACGGGCAGTCCGTCACGGTGGGCGGCTGGGCCCGCACCATCCGGGACATGAAAAACTTCGGCTTCGTGGAGCTGAACGACGGCTCCTGCCTCAAAAACCTCCAGGTGGTCATGGAGGCCGGAACCCTGGAAAACTATAAGGACATCGCCGCCCAGAACGTGGGCGCGGCCCTCATCGTCACCGGCACCGTGGTCCTCACCCCGGAGGCCAAGCAGCCCCTGGAGCTGAAAGCCACAAAGATCGAGGTGGAGGGCCCCTCCACCCCCGACTATCCCCTCCAGAAAAAGCGGCACACTGTGGAGTACCTGCGGACCATCCAGCACCTGCGTCCCCGGACGAACCTGTTCTCCGCCGCCTTCCGGGTGCGCAGCGCCGCCGCCTTCGCCATCCACGAGTTCTTCCAGAGCCGGGGCTTTGTCTACGTCCACACCCCCATCATCACCGCCAGCGACTGCGAGGGCGCTGGAGAGATGTTCCGGGTCACCACCCTGGACCCGGAGAACCCGCCCCGGACCGAGGATGGAGCGATTGACTTCACCCAGGACTTCTTCGGCAAGCCCGCGAACCTGACGGTCTCCGGCCAGCTCAACGCCGAGAACTTCGCCATGGCCTTCGGGGACGTGTACACCTTCGGCCCCACCTTCCGGGCGGAAAACTCCAACACCCAGCGCCACGCCGCCGAGTTCTGGATGATCGAGCCGGAGATGGCCTTCTGCGATCTGGCGGGGGACATGGACGTGGCGGAGGCCATGATCAAATACGCCATTCAAAAGGTCATGGAGCGCTGCCCCGACGAAATCAACTTCTTCAACAGCTTCGTGGACAAGGGGCTCAAGCAGCGGCTGGAGCACGTGGCCTCCTCCGACTTCGGCCGGGTGAGCTACACGGAGGCCGTGGAAATTCTGGAAAAGAACAACGACCAGTTCGACTACAAGGTCTATTGGGGCTGCGACCTCCAGACGGAGCACGAGCGGTATCTCACGGAGCAGGTTTTTAAGCGCCCGGTGTTTGTGACGGACTATCCCAAGGAGATCAAGGCGTTCTATATGCGCCTCAACGACGACGGAAAGACCGTGGCCGCGGCGGACTGCCTGGTCCCCGGCATCGGGGAGATCATCGGCGGAAGCCAGCGTGAGGAGCGGCTGGAGGTCCTGGAGCGCCGCATCAAGGAGCTGGACATGGACCCGGAGAGCTACTGGTGGTACTGCGATTTGCGGCGGTACGGTTCCTGCCGCCACGCGGGCTTTGGCCTGGGGTTCGAGCGGCTGGTGATGTATCTCACTGGCGT
The DNA here is from genome assembly GCA_910587705.1 of uncultured Oscillibacter sp. Taxonomy (GTDB): domain Bacteria; phylum Bacillota; class Clostridia; order Oscillospirales; family Oscillospiraceae; genus Oscillibacter. The sequence continues at coordinate 105,143 of CAJUMX010000010.1, read as the reverse complement.
GAGCAATATTCGGGATGTGCTGCCGCATCCCCGCACGGTCGGCAGCGCCGATTTCTAAGCTGCGCTTGGCGAATGTGGAAAGCTCCCCCGAAAGGGGGAGTTTTTTCTCGCCCTTCGGGCGGGGGGGAATGGATACCAGCGATGGCTGGTGCAATGCACCCCCCATGTCGTCGGAAGAAACTCCGCCCACTCCGTCCCCGCCTAACGGCGAGGACTGCGTTCTGCTCCGTTCCTTCCTCCTCTCCCCACGCGGCAGGCCGCGCGGGGGCCCCGGTTTTTTCTTCCAGAAGAAAACGAGAAAACGGGCCGTGCACGGTCCAAAAGAGAAAAAGAAGGATACGGGGGAAGCGACGGGGGCGCGGCTGAATGATCGGCGGAGCCGGAATGACTTCCCACGCGCAATTGGGTTGAGCGGGGGTTTGTCCCATGACGAATGGACCAGCTCCTCTTTTCGCTGCCGCTCATCTGGTGGTAGGGGGTAACTGTCTGCCTTTTTCCGGGTCTGCCCTTCTATCGATAGACCACCGTGTAGGGGCCGCCGCCCACGGCGGCCCGTTCCCCCCGGAACCTCCATGCTATCCATGGCCCGTCCCCCTGGGCCCACCCTTCTCTCGGTAGACCACCCCGTAGGGGCGGACCTATGTGTCCGCCCTTCCCCGAAATGCTGGTGCCTGGGTGGGACTGGCCATGCCCCCTTACGAAATCATCTCACTGCCGATCTGGTAGCCGTTCCAGGTCCCGCCCTGGGGCCACATGGCGGAGCAGTCGTAGAAGCCGTACGCCCCCAGGGAGGACCGCCATTTCGCCGCGTTGAAAAACAGCGTGGGCAGGGAATAGCTCTCCCCCTCGTGGTCCTCGCTGGGCGTGATGGAGAAGAGGCACCCGTCCTCCCAATGGACGAACGCCGCCCCCTCCGGCGCGCCGTCTCCCAGGGGCTCGGAGGTCAGATATCCCTGCTCCTTCAGCTCCTGGAAGGTTCCTTGGACCACCTCCACACCGTGCATCTCCCCAAAGCGCCAGGCCAGGGCGGCCTTCTCGCTCTCCGTCAGCTCCCCGGGGGCGTTCGAGAGGTCCAGGCCCGCCAGGGAAATGTTCTCGTTCAGTCCCTTGTCCTTCTCCCACAGGTCATCCAGCACCTGGAGATACAGTCCGCAGAGGTCGTAGCAGGTCCCCGCCGGGTTCTTCTCCGAACCGATGGAATACCCCGCAATCTGATAGACCTCCCCAAACTGGGCGGGGAAGCTCTCCAGCACACTGCCGTTGAAGGCAACCTCCACCACCATCCCGTCCTCCAAGGCTGACGGCTCCGCCGCCTCCCCATCCAGGGTCACGGCCACGTCCTTTCCGTTCAGCCGGTAAACTCCGGTCCCGCCGTAGAGGCCGTCCCCCAGCTCCGCCAGGAGGAGGTTCCCGTCCTCCGCCCCGTCCACAATCCGGCAGGTGAGAATGGTTGGTTCCTCGTCCTCCGCCAGGGAGGGCGGAACGTCCGCAGGGTCCGCCGCAGTCACAGGGGCCTCCGTCCGGGCCGGGTCCTCCGGCGTTTCCGCCGCCGGGGCGCAGGCCGTCAGCAGTAGGCAGAGGGCCAGGGCAAACACGCATTTCCAGAGCTTCATAAAACCGCCTCCTTTTCCCATTTAGACGGAAAAGAAGGCGGTTTGGTTCCAGGGATCATTCCCTTTTTTTCAGCCGCCGCAGGACCGTCCCCACCAGCCCCCCGGCCAGCGACGTGACTCCCGCAACGCCCACGAAAAACAGGGCCGAGCTGTTGTACATGATGAACACCGTGGGAAGGATCATGAGCATGCACACAGGGGGATAAATCAGCCACCAGCGGCGAAACCGGGACGCCAGGGAGGAGGTGCTGAGGAAGCAGAAGAAGGGCAGGACGATATAGGGATACACCAGCCCCGCCAGCGCCCAAAAATTCAGAGGGCTCGCAAAGACCAGTGCCAGGGGGGCCAGAATCTCCATCCCCGCCGCCAGGAGGAGGTAGGGCGTTATCGCCTTTCCCGGCGGCTCCACCGGGTCCGGGTCCAGGCCCGCCGCCCGCCGCATGGCCCGCAGGTCCGCCTGCCAGCCCAGGAACCGGACGGCCCAGCGTACCACATAGCCCAGCAGCAGGAACAGCAGCACCATCCACCAGGTGTCCCACATGCGGATGTCCGGGAACCATTTGCACTGCCACCCCATCAGGAAGAATACCACCGCCGTGACCAGCACATGCGCCCCGGACCAAAGGAGGGTCCTCCGCTCCAGGAGGAAGGGGACCTCCGCCGTTCCCAGGGCCGCCCCCAGGAGGCCGGACCACAGCATCTGGACCAGGGCCGCCGTCACCGGGCTTCCATACGCCTCCGCCATGGCCTCGGGCACCACCAGCAGGTTTCCGCCCGAGGGAGCCGGGACGGCAAAGGCGTTTTCCGTCACAAACACCAGGTAGACCAGCGCCACGCCCCAGGGGAAGCCCCGGAACGCCCGCCGGAGAATCTCCCGCAGGACCTCGCTCTTGCTCATATCCCCAGCACCTCCTTAATTTTCTTCACGTACCGCCGGGAGACGTAGGTGACCACGCCGCCCTCCAGGGTCACCCGGATGGTGCCGGACAGGCTCAAATCCAGGGCCGTCACCCGCTTCCAGTTGACAATTTCCGAGTGGGACACCCGGACAAAGGTCTTTCGGTCCAGCCGCTCCTCCAATTCGTACAGCCGGAGGCGAACGGTGTAAACCGCCCCGCCCAGGGCCTGGGCCCGGACCTCCTTGTCCTCGCCGTAGAAGCGCAGGACCTCCGCCGCCTCCAGGGGCACGGCGGTCCCCTCCCGGAAGCCCGTCAGCCGCCGGGGCTCCTCCAGCCGCCGCAGGAGGGCCTGGAGCTCCTCCGTCTCCCCTGGGGAGAGCACCTTTACCAGCAGCTCTTTCAGGGCCGGGTCCAGGGTCACGTCAATTTTCAAAGCGCCCGCCTCCTCTCTGCCCTCAGTATACCCAAAGAGCGCCCCGCCGTCCAGGGCCCTCGGACCATCGGCCCCGGAGGGGGGACGGACGGTCAAAACGCCTCCCCCGCATTTGGCGGGGGAGGCGCGTTTTCAGGCCGGAGGCCGCAGCCAGTCCGGGTATTCGCCGGGGATACCAACGAGCATATAGGCGTCGCCGAATTCCTTCAGCTTCGGGAAAAAGGAGACGTCGTTTTCCTCGCCGTCAAAGAGGTACACGCCGTCCCGGTTCTGCACGACCCCGAACCCCCGGCCCTCTTCGGAGCAAAGGGCATACCGCCCCTCGCCCAAGTCCTCGCAGGTCCCGTCGTCCAGGACGCCCTCCGTCTGGGTATAGCGGCAGAAGCGGCCCTGGCCGTCAAAGATCAGATAGGTTCCCAAGCCCATGGAGGCGTCGGTGCAGTATGTCCCCCGCAGATGGGGCAGGGGGGCGTGCCTCTGCTGAAAGAGATAGACGTTGGCGATCAGGGAAATCATCAGCCCGGCTCCCAGGACCAGGATGGTCCATTGGGAGGCGGTCAGCTTCTGCCGCATAAAGCTCCCTCCTTTTTCTTTCATGGCTCTATGTTACCACGTTTTCCTCCCCGCCGCAAGCGGGGGGCACGTCAAGAGGAGCGGCCCCTACAGGATGTTCCCCCAAAATTTTCCTGTGCTTTTTCAAAAATCCCCTTGACAAGTCCGAAACTTCTGCTATAATAAGCAATAGATTAAGAAACTAAAGAATTGCTTATTCGGAGGTGGACCATGACCAAGCGGGAGCGGCAGCTTTTGAACTGGATTGAGGCAAACCCCCTCATCTCCCAGAAGGAGCTGGCGGACAAGGCGGGGATCACCCGCTCCTCCGTCGCCGTGCATATCTCCAACCTGATGAAAAAAGGCTACATCACCGGCAAGGGCTACATTGTCCAGACCGCCCCCTATGTCACCGTGGTCGGGGGCGTGAACGTGGACATCGGCGGCCGCCCGGAGGCGGCTTTGGTTGCACGGGACTCCAACCCCGGCGCGGTCCACTCCTCCCTGGGGGGCGTGGGGCGGAACATCGCCCACAACATGGCCCTGTTGGGCCTGGACGTGCGGCTGCTGACCGCCTTCGGGGACGACCTCAACGCCCAGAAGCTGGCCGCCAGCTGCGGCGAGCTTGGCATCGACATCTCCCAGTCCCCCGTCATTCCCGGCGGGCGGACCTCCACCTACCTCTTCATCAACGACGAGCGGGGGGACATGGCCCTGGCCGTCAGCGACATGGAGATTTACCAGCACCTGACCCCCCAGACCCTGGCCCAGCGGCATAAGCTCCTGGACGCCAGCCAGGTGGTGGTGATCGACACCAACATTCCCGAGGAGAGCATCGCCTGGCTGGCGGAGAACTGCGCCGCCCCCCTCTTCGCCGACCCGGTGTCCACCGCCAAGGCCGTGAAATTAAAGCCTGTCCTGGGAAAGCTCCACACCTTAAAGCCCAACCGCCTGGAGGCGGAGCTCCTCTCCGGCGTGCCCATCACCGACGAGGCCAGCCTGAACAAAGCCGCCGACGCCCTTTTGGAAACCGGCCTGCGCCGGGTGTTCATCTCCCTGGGGGCCGACGGGGTGTTTGCAGCGGATCACAGTGGCCGGGTGCAGCTGCCATGTCTCCCGGCGGAGCTGGTAAACGCCACCGGCTGCGGGGACGCCTTCATGGCCGCCATCGCCTGGGCCTATCTCCGGGGCACGGATTTGGCGGACACCGCCCGGGCGGGCCTGGCCTCCTCCTCCATCGCCATGGAGAGCAAGGAGACCATCAACCCCGCCATGAGCGAGGAGGCCCTGGAAAGCCGCCTGTTCAACCCTTGATCCATCTCAAATTCATATATTTTTGGAGGTCAACATCATGAACATGAACAAGTATCTGGACGTCGCCCCCGAAGTCAAGGAAGCCCTGGAAGCCGGAAAGCCGGTGGTGGCCCTGGAATCCACCATCATCTCCCACGGCATGCCCTATCCCCAGAACGTGGAAACCGCCCTGAAGGTGGAGGCCATCATCCGGGAAAACGGCGCCGTCCCCGCCACCATCGCCGTGCTGGGCGGCCGCTTGAAGGCGGGCCTCTCCCCCGAGGAGATTGATTATCTCGGCAAGACCGGCGCGGGCGTGGCCAAGGCCAGCCGCCGGGATCTCCCCATCCTGGTGGCCCAGGGACGGGACGGAGCCACCACCGTCACCACCACCATGATCATCGCCCACATGGCGGGCATCCAGGTCTTTGCCACCGGCGGCATCGGCGGCGTACACCGGGGAGCCGAGACCACCATGGACATCTCCGCCGACCTGGAGGAGCTGGCCCGGACCCCCGTCATGGTGGTCTGCGCCGGAGCTAAGTCCATTTTGGACCTGGGGCTGACCCTGGAGTACCTGGAGACCCACGGCGTGCCCGTCATCGGCTATGGCACCGAGGAGCTTCCCGCCTTCTACACCCGGAAGTCCGGCTTCGGCGTGGACTACCGCATCGACACCCCCGCCGATCTGGCCAAGTCCTTCTATGTGAAGCAGGACATGGGCCTGGTGGGCGGCATGCTGGTGGCGAACCCCATCCCGGAGGAGTACTCCATGGACGCGGACGTCATCGGAAAGGCCATCTCCGACGCGGTGGAAGAGGCCAAGGCCAAGGGCATCCACGGCAAGGAGACCACCCCCTTCCTGCTGGCGAAGATCAAGGAGCTCACCGGCGGCAGCTCCCTGGACAGCAACATCCAGCTGGTGTACAACAATGCCCGCCTCGCCGCCAAGACGGCGGTGGAGCTGGCGGGACTTGCCAAGAACTGAAACCTGTGCTACAATGGACCGGCTGGAAATCCAGCCGGTCTATTTTCCTGTGGGGCCTGGCCCCCCAGGTCAGGCCATTGCCCATTTCAGCACAGGCTTGATTCCCCGAAATGAGGTGTACTTATATGAATCTCTCCCTTCTCTCCGCCGTCTATGAGCCGGAGGCACATAACGATTTTGTCTGGGTCGTGATCGGCTCCCCCTGGGGCCTCCTGGCCCTTTGGCTGGTGCTGATCAACGTCGCCGCCTTCCTGGCCTTCGGCCTGGACAAGTGGAAGGCCAAGCGGAAGGAGAAAAAGGAAACCGTCCGCCGGATTCCGGAGAAAAACCTCCTCCTCCTGGCCGTCGCCGGGGGCAGCGTGGGGGCCCTTCTGGGCATGCGGGTCTTTCACCACAAGACCCTTCACAAGGTGTTTAAGTTCGGCGTGCCCCTGATTCTGGCCCTGCAAATCCTCATCCCCTTCGGCCTCTGGCTGTACTTTACCGTCATTCGGTAATCCGATAGGACAACGTTTGCGTATAGGCGGGCGATTTGCCCGCCTTTTCTCTCCGGCAAAACGCCTAAAACCCCGGTTTCTATTTGTCAGGCCCGCCAAAAAACCGCTCTTTTAGGCGGAAAACGTTGACAATGCTTCCCGGGCTGTTTATAATAGCTTACAAGTCAGCGGTCGGAGTAGTTGGCGCATCGCAAACGTTTCCGGCCCTTTTGAACAGGTGATGGAAGAAGCGGTTTCCGCCGCTCCTTCCCTTTTCTTTACGCCCGGAAGGGGTATGTAGTCGGAGAGGAGCGTCTGGACGTGTTACACGAATTGGATTACCTGCGGGAGATCAACACCGTCTCCGTGCTGCTGCGGCTGACCCTGGCCATGTTCTGCGGCGGCATGATCGGCCTGGAGCGGGCCAGGAAGCACCGCCCGGCGGGCTTTCGCACCTATATGCTGGTGTGCATGGCGGCGGCGCTGACCATGCTGTTGAGCCAGTACGAATCCTATATGCTGCACCACGTCTGGGCGGAGCGGGCGGCGGAAATCGGCATCCGCACCGACGTCAGCCGCTTCGGCGCTCAGGTCATCAACGGCATCGGCTTTTTGGGCGCGGGCACCATTTTGGTGACGGGCCAGCAGAAGGTGAAGGGCCTGACCACGGCGGCGGGCCTCTGGGCCTCGGCCTGTATGGGCCTGGCGGTGGGCGCGGGGTTCTACGAGTGCGTGGGCCTGGCGTTCCTTCTGATCTTCCTGGTGGTCCACCTGCTTCCGGCGGTGGAGCTGTTCATTGTGGAAAACGCGAAAAACATGAATATCTATGTGGAGTTCCAGTCTCTGGACAACGTGGCGGAAATCATCAACCGGATCAAGGCCAAGGACGTGACCATCTACGAGGTGGAGGTGGACCACGGAAAGCAGACCCCCTCCCAGCACCCCAACGCCATCTTCTCCCTGCGGATGAACCGGCCGGGCACCCACGCCAAAATCCTGGCCTCCATCTCAGAGCTGGAGGACGTGTATGTCGTCCACGATATTTAAGCGGATAGGAGGAGAGATGGGATGTTGACTTTATTTGACGGCCTGCGGGACGTGACCATCTGGTCCGTGGCCCTGCGGATGACCCTGGCGGTTGTCTGCGGCGGCGTCATCGGCATCGAGCGGGAGTACAAACGCCGCCCGGCGGGCTTCCGCACCCATATTTTAATCTGCCTCGGTGCGGCCATGACCACCCTGACCAGCCAGTACCTCTACCTGGTCCTGGGCCAGTACACCGACATGGCCCGCCTGGGCGCACAGGTGGTGGCGGGCATCGGCTTCATCGGCGCAGGCACCATCATCGTCACCCGCCGCCAGCGGGTGAAGGGCCTGACCACGGCGGCGGGCCTCTGGGCGGCGGCCATCATCGGCTTGACCCTGGGCGGCGGCTTTTACGAGGGGGGCCTCTTCGCCACCTTCCTGATTCTCGTTGCCGAGCTTTTCTTCTCTCGGGTGGAGTACCGGATGCTGCAAAACGCCCCGGAGGTCAACCTCTACGTGGAGTACAGCGACAACAAGACCATGGACGTGCTGCTCCAGGAGTTCCGGGAGCACGGGCTGAAAATCCTCAACATGGGGATCATTCACTCCAAGTCCAACGAGGAGCACAACGCCTGCGCCATCTTCACCCTGCGGCTCCACAAGGGGCTGGACGTGGAGCACCTGAAGCAGGAGATTCTGGCCACCGCCGGAGTGGTCTCCGTGCGGGAACTGTGAGCGAATGGGACCGGGAGCGCATGGCGTTCCCGGTCTTTTTGTCCGCCTCCAGAAAATATCCGTCTCCATATTGCGGACATTTTGTGGAAATGCACGATTGACAATCGCGGCGGGGCGTGTTAAGGTAATACCAAATTGGATAACGGCACAGGAAATCCCCGGAAACAGGCCCTCGGGCCAAGAGACCGGGGATGGATGCGGCTCTGGAGAAGCCCGGAAACGGGTACCGAAGGTGCAAGGCGGCGCGTGGGAGCGTCTGCCGAATCTCTCAGGTAAAAGGACGGAGTGGAAGGACGCGGGCACCGTGCCCGCACGTGTTTCCGTCTATGGGTTCGGAGCGGCGTTCAGCCGTTCCTTTTTACGTTTAGGAGGGAAACATCATATGTTACAGCAAGTGCAGACCACGCTTTTGCCCATCGTGCAGACCATCAACGCCTATCTTTCGGACTATATCCTGGTGGGCCTGCTCATCGCGGTGGGCCTCTGGTTCTCCATCAAGACCCGTTTTGTCCAAATCCGCTGCTTTGGCGAGGGCATGGGGAAGGTGTTTGGCAACCTCTCCCTCTCCGGCGGGCGGCATGAGGGGGGCATGAGCTCCTTCCAGGCCCTGGCCACCGCCATTGCCGCCCAGGTGGGCACCGGCAACATCGTGGGCGCTTCCGGCGCGATTCTCACCGGCGGCCCCGGGGCCATCTTCTGGATGTGGATTATCGCCTTCTTCGGCATGGCCACCATCTACTCCGAGGCCGTGCTGGCCCAGGAGACCCGGGTGAAGGACAAAGACGGCAACATCCAGGGCGGTCCCGTGTACTACATCACCACGGCTTTCCAGGGGGCCTTTGGCAAGTTCCTGGCGGGCTTCTTCTCCATCGCCATCATTTTGGCTCTGGGCTTCTTCGGCTGCATGGTCCAGTCCAACTCCATCGGCTCCACCTTCCAGACCGCCTTTGGCGTGCCCTCCTGGATCATCGGGGTCCTTCTGGTGGTCATCTGCGGCGTGATCTTCCTGGGCGGCGTGCAGCGCCTGGCTTCCGTCACGGAGAAGATCGTCCCCATCATGGCGGCCCTTTTCGTTCTGGGCGGCCTGGTGGTGCTGGTGGTCCGGGCCAAGTACCTCCCCGCCACGGTGGCCATGATCTTCCAGTACGCCTTCCAGCCCCAGGCCATCCTGGGCGGCGGCTTTGGCGCGGCGCTGAAAATCGCCCTGAGCCAGGGCGCGAAGCGGGGCCTCTTTTCCAACGAGGCCGGCATGGGCTCCACTCCCCACGCCCATGCGTTGGCGAACGTCTCCTGCCCCCACGATCAAGGCGTGGTGGCCATGATCGGCGTGTTCATTGACACCTTCGTGGTGCTGACCCTCAACGCCCTGGTGATTATCTCCACCCTCTACACCGAGGGCGGCCCCTTGGCGGGCGGGTATACCGGCTCCGTCACCGAGGTCATCGGCAAGGCCAACCTGGCCCAGACGGCCTTCGGCGTGGTGTTTGGGGAGAATCTGGGGGCCATGTTTGTGGCCGTCTGCCTGTTCTTCTTCGCCTTCTCCACCATTCTGGGGTGGAACCTCTTCGGCAAGATCAACATGACTTACCTCTTCGGACGGAAGTCCATCGTGGTCTATACGCTGATTGCCCTGGTATTCATCTTCCTGGGTACCCTGGCCTCCAACGACCTGGTGTGGGAGCTGTCGGATATGTTCAATAACCTAATGGTCATTCCCAACGCCATTGGCCTCTTTGCCTTGACCCGGCTAGTGGTGAAGGCAGTGAAGTGAGATTCGGTCTTTCGACAGAAAAAGAGACAGCTCGGAATGGGCTGTCTCTTTTTGTGGCCCCCCGCACAGGGGGAGGGTGGTACTCGCCCTTCGGGCGGGGGGGATTCAGCTAGGATGCTAGCTGGGCAATGCACCCCCCATTTTCTCTTTTTCTTCCAGAAGAAAAAAAGAAAACGGGCCGTGCACGGTCCAAAAGAGAAAAAGAAGTAACGGGGGACGACGCGGGGGCGCGGCTGAATGATCGGCGGAGCCGGAATGACTTCCCACGCGCAATTGGATTGAGCGGGGGTTTGTCCTTCACCGAATGGACCAGCTCCCCTTTTCGCTGCCGCTCATCTGGTGGTAGGGGGTAACTGTCCACCCTTTTCCGGGACTGCCCTTCTATCGATAGACCATCTCGTAGGGGCCGCCGCCCTCGGCGGCCCGTTTCCCCGGGCCCCGCCCTCAATCCTGGGCAAACAGGGCATTGTAGTCCACATGGAGGACCTCAACTAATTTGTCAATCTCAAAAACGGAGACAGCCCGGTGCCCAGTCTCTATATGCCCAACAATGGTCTCCGATAAATCACAGCCGTTCACCTGTAGCCGGGCCGCCAATTCCTTCTGCGTCAAGCCCATCCGCTTCCGGTAATGCTGGACCTTCGCGCCAATATTCCGGCCCATAGGGGTACTCCGCTTCATAGAACACTCCATATACATCGTAAGTTTTCCTTGATGATAGAGCCCTTCTCCCGGTAGACCACCTTGTAGGGGCCGCCGCCCACGGCGGCCCGTTTCCCCGGGCCACGCCCTCAATCCTGGGCAAACAGGGCGTTGTAGTCCACTTGCAGAACCTCGGTCAGCTTGTCGATTTCAAAAATCGAAACCATCCGGTATCCAATTTCAATTTGACCCACCATCGTTTCCGTAATATCACAGCCGATGACTTGGAGGCGGGCGGCAAGCTCCTTTTGGGTCAGACCACGTTCCATACGGTAATACCGGACCTTCGCACCAATGTTGCGGTTTATGGGCGTGCTTCGCTTCATAAAATACTCCGTAGGCTATTAAAATACATCTTGATCATACGGATATTTTATGCTATTTTTATTATGTATATCTAATAACACCGCCTCTGGAGGTTACGCCATGCCCCTCCCTAGCCCTCTTTTTGAATCCCAGGCCCCCGTCACGAAGGAGTCCATGCTGGTCTGCCACGGCGTGGCCTGGATGATTCAAAGCAGCCGTGACGAGAAAGAGGCCATCCAGCGAATCTGCAAATTCCTGAACCACTGGCACTATGAAATCACCCCCAGCGAGCTGGGAACCTGCCCGCAGGACGACGCCGGTCATCCCCTTGTCCCCGGCGACAGCCCCTCCTCATAAGGCAGCAAAAACACCGGCACCCCCTCCGACGCCGGGGCGATGGCGTACATGGGCCAGAAGCAGGCCAGGCCCTCCGCCGTTAAGTAGAAGTTCTGGGGGTTGAACCGCCGCCGGAGCTGGCGCCGCCAGTCCTCTCGCCAGCGGCTCGCCCCGGCCCGCTCCCGCCGCCGGACCTCCTCCTCCGCGTGGCGGAGAATTCGCTTTTTCCAGGCCGCCCCGGCGGGGAAGAAGTCCTTTAGCGGCACGGGATAGCCCGCCGCCAAATCCCAGGTGTCCCCCCGCCGGGTCACCAGGGCCGGGCCCGGGCCCAGGGTCTCCCGGGTCTGGGTGTAGAGGCTCCAAAGGCCCCCCTCGTGGTAGGTCACCTGGTAAGAAAGCTCCGCCCGAAAGGCGGGCAGGGGACGGCTGGCCTCCAGGGCCGCCCGGTACTCCGCTGCCGCCTGGGGGAACAGGCACCGCTCGCAGTAGCGCAGGAACGCGCGGCACTGCAATTGATAAAAGCGCTTGATCCGCCGGGCCGTCCGGTCCTTCCCCTCCGGCTCCGGCACCTGGGCCAGGGCCGACAGCACCGGCACGCCCTCCACCGTCCACTCCCGCTCCGCCGCGAAGGGCTCCGTTTTCAGGGCCAGACGCTCTCCCACAGCCACCGCTCCTCTCCCCGTATTTCTCCAGCCTATGCGCCGGAGGGGGAGGCGGTGACAAGGGAGGGCGTTTTTCCCGAAATTTTCCCCAAAAGCCCCCTTTACTTTCACGCTCTGAAAGGTTAAAATAGAGGTGCTGAAATCAACGACAGGAGGTCTCATGGTGAAGATCGGCAAAAAAGAAAAAAGCGGACAGCTCTACAGGGCCATTTTGCAGCTCCGGGATGAGGAGGAGTGCTATCAGTTTTTTCAGGACCTTTGCACCGTGGCGGAGCTTAGGAGCATGGAGCAGCGCTTCGAGGTGGCCTCCCTGCTGGACGACGGCATGATCTACAACGAGATTTTAGAGCGCACCGGCGCCTCCAGCGCCACCATCAGCCGGGTGAACCGCTCGCTGAACTACGGCACCGGGGCCTATGCCCAGCTCTTCGCCCGGATGAAAGACAAGCCGTTATGAGTGCCTATGACGCCCTGGCCGCCAGCTACGACGGCCTCATGGCCGACGGGTCCTACCGCCGCCGGGCGGCGTTTCTTGCGCGGCGGCTCCGCAAAAGCCCCATCCCCGTGGAGACGGTGCTGGACCTGGCCTGCGGCACGGGGACCATCGCCTGCCTTCTGGCGAAGAAGGGCTATCAGGTCCTCGCCACCGACGGGTCCGAGGAGATGCTGACCCAGGCGGCGGCCAAGGCGGCGGGCCTGGAGCGCCCTCCCCTGTTCCTCCACCAGGCCATGCCCAGGCTCCGTCTGGCCCAGCCGGTGGACGCGGTGGTCTCCACCCTGGACTCCCTGAACTACCTGACGGCGGAGCGGGATTTGAAGGAGACCTTTCGCCATGTCCGTCGCTGGCTCAAGCCAGGAGGGTGGTTCCTCTTCGACGTGAACACCCCCTACAAGCTCCGGCGGATGGACGGGCAGCTCTACATGGACGAGACGGAGGAGAGCTGCTGCGTGTGGCGGACCTTCTTTTCCGAGAAAAAGCAGATCTGCACCTATCAGGTGGACCTGTTCCGCCTCCGGCCCGATGGGGCCTGGGACCGCTCCTTTGAAGAGCACCGGGAGCGGGCCTGGAGCGAGGCGTTTTTGCGGGAGGCCCTGGGCGAGGCGGGCTTTTCCTCCGTCCTTCTGACGGGGGACCTGACGGACAAGCCCCCGAGGCTCAACGAGGACCGCTGGCAATTTCAATGCTGTTGAAGCAAGGAGTTTGAACCATGAGCGACCAATTGATCCGGGCCATCTCCCAGGACGGCCTGATTAAAGTCTCCGCCGTGTCCACCCGGGACCTGACGGAGCGGGCCCGGCAGATTCACAAGACCCTGCCGGTGGCCACGGCGGCCCTGGGCCGCCTTTTGGCAGGGGCCTCCATGATGGGCAACGCCCTAAAGGAGGAGGCCGCCAGCCTCACCCTGCAAATCAAGGGCGGCGGTCCCTTAGGGACCCTGCTGGCGGTGTCGGACCACGAGGGCAACGCCCGGGGCACGGTGGAACACCCCGCCGTGGACATCCCCCTGCGGGAGGACGGAAAGCTGGACGTGGGCGAGGCCGTGGGGAACCAGGGCACCCTGACGGTGATTCGGGACCTGCGGATGAAGGAGCCCTATGTGGGCAGCGTGGGCCTTCTCTGGGGGGAGATTGCCGAGGACATCGCCCTCTATTTCGTGGAGTCCGAGCAGATTCCCACGGCCTGCGGCCTGGGGGTGCTGGTGGACCGGGACCAGAGCGTCCTCTCCGCCGGAGGGTATTTAGTCCAGCTCCTCCCCGGCGCGGGAGAGGAGACGGCGGAGCGGCTGGAGGCTTCTTTACGCGCCGCCGGGCCGGTGACGGAGCTTTTGAAGGCCGACCCAGACCCGGAGGCCCTGCTCCGCGCGGCCCTGCCGGGCCTTGCGCTGGAGGTGCTGGAGAAGCGGCCCATCGCGTACCGCTGTGATTGCAGCCGGGAGCGGATGGAGCGGGCCCTCATCAGCCTGGGCCGGGAGGAACTGCGGGCCATGATCGACGAGCAGGGGAGCGCGGAGCTGACCTGCCGCTTCTGCGACAACGTCCAGCGTTTTTCCCGGGAGGAGCTGGAGGCTTTGCTGGCGTCCTGCTGAGAGGGCGCACGATCAGATTCCGAATCCCCCCGGTTTTCCAAAAAATCGCCAAACCCCATTGACAAGCCCAAATTCTGCTGATATACTAGGGAAGCCGCTTTGAATGGGCCTGAATAAGTGCGTGCAGACGCCGCCCCCGACAGCGAGCCCGATATGAAGGAGTTGAAACAAGCATGAACGCAATCATCGTGACCGGCGGAAAGCAGTACAAGGTGGCCGAGGGCGACGTGGTCTACATCGAAAAGCTGCCCCAGGAGGCCGGCGACGCCGTGAAGTTCGACCAGGTCCTGGCCGTCATCGACGGGGACAAGGCCACCTTCGGCGCTCCCACCGTGGCCGGCGCTTCTGTGGAAGCCACGGTCGTGAAAAACGGCAAGGGCAAGAAAATCCGCATCTTCAAGTACAATCCCAAGAAGGGCTACCGCAAGCGTCAGGGCCATCGCCAGCCCTATACCAAGGTCGAGATCGGCAAGATCTCCGTCTGAGCATGACCAGCGTCACCTTCCACACGGAAGCGGGCCGGATTACCGGCTTTGAGGCCAAGGGCCACAGCGGCTGGGCCGAGGCGGGGGAGGACCTCCTCTGCGCGTCCATCACCGCCGCCGTCACCTTGGTGGAGGCCACCGTCAACGACGTGTTGGGCCTTGCCGCCGCGGTGCGAATTGACGAGGAGAAGGCGCTGATTTCCCTGCGCCTTCCCGGGGGCCTGGGCCCCACGGCGGAGAGCACCTGCCAGACCCTTCTGACAGGGCTGATGGTCTATTTCACCATGCTCCACGACGAGTACCCGGAAAATATCGAAGTCTTAGAGGCGGACTGACGCCTCTGGAAACTCTTTAAGAAAGGATGGTCCCTGACATGATTCGGATTGGTTTACAGTTCTTCGCCCACAAGAAGGGCGGCGGCTCCACCAAGAACGGCCGCGACTCCAAGGCCAAGCGCCTGGGTCCCAAGCGGGCGGACGGGCAGTTTGTCCTGGCGGGCAACATTCTGGTGCGCCAGCGCGGCACCCACATTCACCCCGGCGTGAACGTGGGCCGCGGCAGCGACGACACGCTGTTTGCCACCGCCAGCGGCACGGTCCGCTTCGAGCGGCTGGGCAAGGATCGCAAGCAGGTCTCTGTCTACGAGGCTGAGTGAGCGTTTTAGAAGGGCCTGGACATCCTGTCCGGGTCCTTTTTCTCCCCCCCCTTCCCAGGGGGTGGGGGTTTTTCCGGCCCTTCGGGCGGGGGGGATTTCAGCCATGAAGATGGCTGGTCCTTTGCACCCCCCATTTTCTCTTTTTCTTCCAGAAGAAAACGAGAAAACGGGCCGTGCACGGTCCAAAAGAGAAAAAGAAGTATACGGGGAAACGACGGGGCGCGGCTGAATGATCGGCGGAGCCGGAATGACTTCCCACGCGCAATTGGGTTGAGCGGGGGTTTGTCCCGTGACGAATGGACAAGCTCCTCTTTCCGCTGGCGCTACCTGGGTTTTTACAGGCGGCCGAGTGTTACCCCTATGGACAGGCCGGAGCGGAATACCGCTTGCTCCTCTGTGAGCTTGACGGTGAACTGACGGGACAGCAGGTCCTCCAGCCGCCGGTTCTGCTCTGCCGTCAGGGTGGAGCGGAATCTTGCCCAGTCTTGCTCTAAGCCGTGGACGGTCTTTCGGTACTCCGGGGTTTCCAAGCTTTGGGGAATACAATGATCTTCGGAGTAAAAGTATAGATGATTGATAAGGTCCGTCATAAAATCATCTCCTCGGAATAGTACTAAACATTATGTTCCGAACGGTACGTTATAAGTATAACGGTCGAGACCTCATTTGTCAAGAGGAGTGGGGGATTTATGAGCTCGTTTTCCGAGAATTTAAAAATTTGTCGAAAGCGGCTTCAGAGGAGCCAGGAAGTCGTGGCGGTTCAATGCGGCATGTCCTCGATGTCTTACCGCCGCTATGAAAGTGGAGAGCGGGAACCGAACCTGAGTAAGCTGTGCGTCCTTGCCGACTATTACGGCGTCACCCTGGACCAGCTAGCGGGCCGGGAGCCGTTACCACCAGGGTAGCGGCAGCGAAAAGAGGAGCTGATCCATTCGGTGAAGAACAAACCCCCGCTCAACCCAATTGCGCGTGGGAAGTCATTCCGGCTCCGCCGTTCATTCAGCCGCGCCCCCGTCGCTTCCCCGTATACTTCTTTTTCTCTTTTGGACCGTGCACGGCCCGTTTTCTCGTTTTCTTCTGGAAGAAAACGAGAAAATGGGGGGTGCAAAGAACCAGCCATCTTCATGGCTGAACTCTCCCCCGCCCGCAAGGGCGAGTACCAGCCCCCCCAAAGGGGGGGGAACCTTAAGGAGACCTTTATGTCATCAGGATTTATCGACAAAGCCCGTATCACGGTAAAAGCCGGCAATGGCGGCAACGGCGCCATCGCCTTCCATCGGGAAAAATATGTCGCCGCAGGCGGCCCCGACGGCGGCGACGGCGGGCGGGGCGGCTCCATCATCCTCCAGGTGGACGACCACATGTCCACCCTGATGGACTTCCGCTATAAGCGTAAATATTCCGCCGCCAACGGCGCCGACGGCCAGGGGGGCCGGAAGTCCGGCAAGGACGGCCAGTCCCTCACCATCCGGGTCCCCCGGGGCACCCTGGTCCGGGAGGCCGAAACCGGCGAGATTATGGCCGACATGAGCGGCAGCGAGCCCTTCGTCCTCTGCCGGGGGGGCCGGGGCGGCTGGGGCAACAGCCACTTCGCCACCCCCACCCGCCAGGTCCCCCGGTTCGCCAAGGCGGGCCTCCCCGGGGAGAGCCACGACGTCATTTTGGAGCTCAAGCTCCTGGCGGACGTGGGCCTCATCGGCTTCCCCAACGTGGGCAAGTCCACCCTCCTCTCCGTGGTCTCCAAGGCCCAGCCGAAAATCGCCAACTACCACTTCACCACCCTCTTCCCCAACCTGGGGGTGGTCTGGGTGGAGGATGGCGTCAGCTTCGTCCTGGCGGACATCCCCGGCATCATCGAGGGGGCCAGCGAGGGGGCGGGCCTGGGCCACGACTTCCTCCGCCACATCGACCGCTGCCGCCTGCTGGTCCACGTGGTGGACGTCTCCGGCAGCGAGGGCCGGGACCCCGTCGCCGACTTCGACGCCATCTGCGAGGAGCTAAAGCGCTACAGCCCGGACCTAGCGGAGCGGCCCCAGATCGTGGCCGCCAACAAAACCGACATTCTGGAGGACCCCGCCCTGCTGGAGGCCCTCCGGGCCCATGTGGAGGGCCTGGGGATTCCCCTGTTGGAGATTTCCGCCGCCGCCCACAAGGGCACCCGGGAGCTTACAAAGCTGGTGGCGGAGCGGCTGTCCGTCCTGCCTCCCATCGCCGTGTACGAGCCGGACTACGTGCCCCGGGCTCCCAAGGTGGACGCCTCCGCCCCCCTGGACATCCAGCACGAGGACGGCGTTTGGATGGTGGAGGGCCCTTGGCTCCAGCGGCTCATGGCCAACGTCAACTTTGCCGACTACGAGAGCCGCATGTGGTTTGACAAGGCCCTGCGGGACGCGGGGGTGTTCCGGCGGCTGGAGGAACTGGGCATCCAGGACGGGGACACCGTGTCCATGGACGGCTTTGAGTTCGAGTACCAACGGTAATCAGACGAGAGCATTCGGGCGGGCTTTCCGTGTCGAATGCTCTTGCCTTTTTCCTCCGTTTCCTGTACAATTGACTGGATCGTGAGACCTGAAAACTTTGATACATATTGGGAGGAACCCGACATGACCTATCAGGAAGTTCTGGAAAACGCCCGTACCTGTATGGGCCCCCACTGCAAGTCCTGCCCCACCTGCAACGGCCTGGGCTGCCGCAACACCATTCCCGGCCCCGGGGCCAAGGGCATTGGCACTGGCTTCATCCGCAACTATCAGAAGTGGCAGGAGCTCTGCGTCAACATGGACACCATCTGCGAAAACAAGCCCGCAGACACCTCCCTCACCCTCTTCGGGCAGAAGCTGGACCTCCCCGTCTTTGCCGCCCCGGTGGGGGCTATGCAGCTCCACTACGGGGACAAGTACGACGACCTGGCCTATAACGACCTGCTGGTGGCCGCCTGCGCCCAGGCGGGCATTGCCGCCTTCACCGGCGACGGCACCAACCCCGCCGTCATGGAGGCCGCCGCCGAGGCCCTGAAAAAGCAAA
This sequence comes from uncultured Oscillibacter sp., assembly GCA_910587705.1. Classification (GTDB taxonomy): domain Bacteria; phylum Bacillota; class Clostridia; order Oscillospirales; family Oscillospiraceae; genus Oscillibacter. The sequence goes on along the minus strand of CAJUMX010000010.1, from coordinate 87,100 downwards.
GCGGCCGGGGCGTGCCCACCATCAAGCCCTGGAATATCGAGACCATCCGGGAGAAGCTGGCCCTGGTGCAGGCGGCGAAGCCCTTCGCCATCGCCATGGACATCGACGCGGCGGGCCTGCCCTTCCTGAAAAACCTCCAGCCCCCGGCGGGCAGCAAAACCGTGGAGGAGCTGCGGAACATCGTGAAGCTGATGGAGGGCGCCCCCTTCATCCTCAAGGGCATCATGACCGTCCGGGGGGCGGAGAAGGCCCTGGAGGCCGGGGCCAGCGGCATCGTGGTCTCCAACCACGGCGGCCGGGTGCTGGACCAGTGCCCCGCCACGGCGGAGGTCCTGCCCGCCATCGCGGACGCCGTGGGCGGGCGGATGACCATTCTGGTGGATGGCGGCATCCGCTCCGGTCTGGACGTGTTCAAGGCCCTGGCCCTGGGGGCGGACGCGGTGCTCATCGGCCGTCCCTTTGTGAACATGGTCTACGGCGGCGGGGCCGAGGGGGTCCAAGTCTACGTGGACAAGCTGAAAGCCGAGCTGGCCGACGCCATGGCCATGTGCGGGGCCCACTCCCTGGCGGAGATTCGCCGGGATATGATCTTTGGATATTGAGCAGCGGACGGGCCGCCGGGGGAATCCTCCGGCGGCCCGCTTTCCTTGGTCACGCCGAAAAAGGGGCTTGCGCTTTGGGCAGAATATGGTATACTGTAGTCGTTAGAGTTTCGCCGTAAGGCAATATCGATATGAGGTGATTCTATGGTCGGTGGAATTTCAGGCGTCGGGGGCTTTGGCATGGGCTCCGTCGGAGCGTTTTACCAGTCCCGGCTGTCGGAGAATATTCGAAATGCCCGCAGCGCCCAGCAGGCCCAGGAGGGTCGCCAGGGCCAGGTGTGGGCCGCCCGGAAAACTCCCTCCCTGGAAACGCCGGTGCAGCCGGTCCAGGCCGCCCGCCCCATCTCCCGGGACGAGGCGTCCTTGCCGGAGCTGACGAGCCGGCTGGAAAACGACCCGGCGGCCATGGCCGGGCGGATGCGGACCCGGTATGGCGAGGTGCAGCCCGACGGGCTCTTCGTGGAAACCGGGAAGGAGGGCCTCTCCCCCGTGGACGGCTCCCGAAAGAACACGCTGGAGGGGCAGCTCTTCCAGGCGGAAAGCGCCCTGGAGCAAAACGATCTGAAGGGCGCGGAGAACGCGCTGCAAAACGGCGCGCCCAAGGCGGATGAAACGGCGCTTCCCGGCCTGCCGGGGCAGGAGGACAAGGCGAAGTCCGCCGCCATCCCCGGGCAGGAGACCGAAAAGACCCTGGACGGCAAGACCGCCCAGGGAGCGGAGAGCGCCCAGGAGGCCCTGGAAGCGGGCGAGTGCGAGACCTGCGAGAGCCGGAAGTACCAGGACGGGTCCGACGACATGGGCGTGTCCTTCCAGACCCCCACCAACATCAAGCCGGAGCAGGCGGCCTCCGCCGTCCGGGGCCACGAGATGGAGCACGTCTACCGGGAGCAGGCCAAGGCCGACCGGGAGGGCCGGAAGGTGGTCAGCCAGAACGTGACCATGCACACGGAAATCTGCCCGGAGTGCGGCAAGTCCTTTGTCTCCGGCGGCACCACCCACACCGTCACCAAGGCGGACACGGACAACGCCGCCCAGCAGCAGGACCTGGCCCGGCAGAATCAGGAAAACCAGAAGCGCACCCCCTTCTCGGCGGTGGCGTAATCGGCGTATCCAGGGCCCCGGAGACGGGGCCCTGTTTTCGTAGTTAGAAATGGGAGGACCCTGCAACCTTTTCCCTGAAAACATCGTCTATATAAACAAAGGCCCCGCTTGGAATACGGGGCGGAAAAGGAGGATATACGGATGAAGAGAGGACTTGCCCTGTTTCTGGCCGCCTTGCTGACGGCCCTGACCCTCACCGCCTGCGGAGGAGGCGGCGGCTACAGCGGGGGAACGGATTCCGCCCCCTCCGCCAGCGAGAGCCAGACGGCCTATGACGACAGCGGGGACGAGTGGAAGGCCGCGGATATGGAATTCGGCTTTGACGCCCCCGCCGACGCCGCAGGGGGCTCTCCCGCCGAGCCGGAGGCGGCCCCCGATGAGGGCGGAACGCAGGAGGACCGCTTAGCCAACGCCAAGATGGTCTACACCGCCAGCATCCAGGCGGAGACCCAGGACTACGACGCCTGTACCGCCGCCCTGGAGGAGCTGGTGGACAGGCTGGGGGGCTATCTGGAATACGCCTCCTCCGACAGCCATGGCGACGGCAGCCGGAGCGCCAGCTACACCGTCCGGGTTCCCGCCAAGGAATTCCGGGGCTTTTTGAGGACCGTGGGGGAAATCAGCCACGTCACCAGCCAGGACCAGAACGCCGAGAACATCAGCGAGCGGTACTACGACACGGAGAGCCGCCTGGAAACCCAAAAGACCAAGATGGAGCGACTCCAGACGCTGCTTTCCAAGGCGGAAACGATGGAGGACATCATCGACCTGGAAAACGCCATCAGCGAGACGGAATATCAGATCGAGCAGCTCACCGGGTCCCTGCGGCACTATGACTCCCTGGTGGATTTCGCCACCATCGACGTCCGTCTCCGGGAGGTGCTGCGCCTCACCACGGTGGAGGAGGCCCCGCCCACCTTTGGAAGCCGCCTGGGGAACGCCTTCACGGACGGGCTCCGGAGCTTTGGGGACTTCCTCCAGGGGCTGGCCATCTTCCTGGCCTACAACTGGATTTGGCTCTTGTTCCTGGGGCTGGTTCTCCTGGTGGTGGTGAAGCTCTCCAAGCGGGCTCAGGTCCGGCGGGCGGAGACCTTCCGCCAGGCCCGGGAGCAGAAGGCGGGCGGCTTCTTCAAGCGGAAGAAGGACGGGCCGAAAAACCCGGATGACAAACAGCCGTAAATCTGCTATAGTAAGGGGGCGGACGGAGGTCCGCCCCCGTTTTTTGAAATACGCGCAAGGAGGATCATGATATGAAACTCACCTGGCTGGGCCACGCCTGTTTTCTGGTGGAGCAGGGCGGCTATCGAATTTTGCTGGACCCTTACACCGGCGTGGAGGGCTACCCCTCCCTGGCGGAGACGGCCCGCCGGACCGCCCTCTGGGACAACGTCTGGGAAGAGCGTGCCCGCCGGAAGGAACAGGGCTTTTATACCCTGGCGGTGAAAACGCGGGTCTTTGTGGACGGCGAAGCCGCTCCCCCGGCGGAGCCGAAGCTCCAGGTCCACAAGATTCTTTGCAGCCACGGCCACTTTGACCACAACGCCGTGGAGGAGGCGGAGGTGGTCCCCTTCGACGGTCCCTGTCCCTTCACCATCCGCACCGTGGAGACCTTCCACGATGATCAGGGCGGGGCCCTCCGGGGGCCCAACACCATCCATATTCTCTCGGCGGACGGGGTGACCATCGCCCACCTGGGGGATCTGGGGCACCCGCTCTCGCCGGAGCAGCTTGCCGCCGTCGGCCCCCTGGATGTGGTTTTGATTCCCGTGGGGGGCACCTACACCGTGGACGCGGCGGGGGCCAAGGCCGTCTGCGGGGCCCTTCGCCCCAAATGCGCCGTTCCCATGCACTACCGCCACGCCCCCTACGGCCTGCCCAATGTAGCGGGGGTGGAGGACTTCCTGTCCCTGTGGGACGAGGGGGAAATCCATCGGCTGGAGGGCCCGGCCCTGGAGGTGGACGGAACCGCCCGGGGCGTGGTGGTTCCCCAATACTGCGAGGAGGCGTGATATGTACCGTTATCTGCTCTTTGACCTGGACGGGACCCTGACGGACTCCCGGGAGGGCATTGTCCACTGCGTCCGGGAGACCATCCTGGGCTACGGCGACCCGGTGCCGGAGGAGGAGACCCTGCTCCGCTTCATCGGCCCGCCCCTTCAGGATTCCTTTATGCGCTTTTGCGGCTACAGCCCGGAGAAGGCGGCGGAGGCGGTGGAGCGCTTCCGCCTGGTTTACGAGCCTGTGGGCCAATATGAAAACCAGGCGGCCCCGGGCATGGAGGCCGTCATGGGCCGCTTGAAGCAGCGGGGCTATGTGCTGGCCCTGGCCTCCTCCAAGCCGGAGAACCTGTGCGTTTCCATCTGCGCCCGGTTCGGCTTCACGCCCCACCTCTCCGCCCTGGTGGGAAGCCCGCCCCACGGGGACTGGAAAAAGGAGGACGTGGTCCGGGAGGCCATGCGGCAGCTGGGGCTGACGGAGCGGGACCTCCCCCAGGTGCTGATGGTGGGGGACCGGAAATTCGACGTGCTGGGGGCCCGGGCCTGCGGCGTGGACTGCGCCGGGGTGGAGTTCTTCGGCTATGCCCCGCCGGGAGAGCTGGAGGAAGCCGGGGCGGTGGCCGTGGTGAAAACCCCGGAGGAGCTGGAGGAATTTATCTTGGCCCATTGAGGGTAGACAGGAGAACGGGCCGCCGAAGGCGGCGGCCCCTACGGGTGTTCTTCCGATAGAAGATGCCGTAGGGGCCGCCCCCCTGGGCGGCCCGTTCCCCGTTTCTCCCCAGGCGGCATAGGTCCGCCCCTACGGGTACGTTTCCCGGCGAAATGCGGCGAACCCGCCTCTACGGCCGCGTCCCACCGGCCCTGCGGTCGGGCTCCATGGGAAACACCGTCAAATCCTCTCCCCCGCCCCAGAGGGCCAGAAAGACCTCCCCCTCGTTCCGGTAGCCCTGGCGGAGGAGGGCTCGGCGGACCCACTCGTCCTCCTTCCCCGCCTGGCGGAGGTTGCCGGAAAGCAGCTTCCCGTCCATGACAAAGGGGGTCTGGACCTGGGACTGGGCGGGATTCTTGTTCAAATCCGCCGGGGTGGCGGGGCGGTCCGCCTCCTTGGGCAGGAAGCTGACGGTGCCGTTGTGCTCAAAGACGGCGGTTTGGAGCTGGCTTAGGTCAAACCAGCCCCCAATCCGGCAGTAGGTGAGAAACTCGTTCAAGTCCAGCTTGGCCTTTTTCAGGTTCTCCCGATAGATCACCCCGTCCTCCAGCAGCACCACAGGCCGCCCCGTGACGGCGGCGCGGATTTTCAGGGACTTGCAGCAGAGGACGGAAATGCTCACCGCCACCAGCCCATAGACAATCAGGGCGGCGAGGGGCTTGTGGGGCTCCTCCAATTCGGTGGCCAGCTCGGCGGCGGCGGAGCCGATGGTGATGCCCACCACATAGTCAAACATGGTCATTTGGGACACCTGCTTGGCCCCCATCAGCTTGGTAAGGAGGAACAGGGCCAAGATGGACAGCAGAGTGGTCAGGACGGTCATGCCGATATCTTGCAAAAGCTGCATACAAAACGCCTCCCGTGGCAAATGTCAGTTGATGACAGTATGCCGCGGGAGGCGCGTTTTATGTGAATCACGTGATCGACGCGGGCTCCTGGGCCGCGGCGGTGCGCTCCACGGCCTGGGCGTTGGCATGTACGTTGATATACCGGCCCTTGAGCTTGGAGTGGAGAATGGTCTGGCTGGAGTACAGCCCTCCGTAGCCGGAGAGGACGTAGCTGACGCAGCAGGCCAGGGCGAAATACAGCAGTCCCCCGCTGCCAAACAGCTCGATGGCCAGGGCGATGGCGGCCAGGGGGCAGTTGGTGGCCCCGCAGAACACGGACGCAAGGCCCAGCGCGGCGGCAAAGCCCGCCGGAAGCCCCAGCAGCGGCCCCACGGCACAGCCGAAGGCCGCCCCCACGAAGAAGGAGGGCACCACCTCCCCGCCCTTGAACCCCGCTCCCAGGGTGACGGCGGTGAACAGAATCTTCAAAACGAAGGCGGCGGGCCGGACGGACCCCTCCTCCACGGCGGCGGCGATGACCGCCATCCCCGCGCCGTTGTAGTCTGTGGTCCCGCAGAGCCAGGTGAGGAGAATCACGACGCAGCCCCCGGTAAACGCCCGGAGCCAGGGATTGGGAATCCGCCGTTGAAGCTGGTGCTCCGTCAGGCGGATGGCGCCGCAGAACACCACGGACAGCATCCCGCACAGCCCCGCCAGCGCCCCCGCCCGAATCAGCAGAGCCGTAGAGAGGGCCGGGGCCTCCACGGCGAAGGAAGTGGGGACCACCCCCAGCAGCCGGGAGATGCCATAGGCCTCCAGAGCCCCGATGAGGGAGGGGAAGAAGGCGGCGTGGTAGAAGGAATCCACGCTGACCACGGCGATGGAGAACACCGCCGCCGCCAGAGGCGTGCCGAAAAGGGCGGTGAAGAAGGCCGCCATGCCCGTGGTGGTGGCAATGCGCAGGTCCCGCTCGTCAAAGCCGAAGAGCCGCCCCACCCGATAGCCCAGAGCGCCCCCCATTTGAAGAGCCGCCCCCTCCCGCCCGGCGGAGCCGCCGCAGAGGTGGGTAATCACCGTGCCCAAAAAGATGGCCGGGACCAGCAGCAGGGAGATGCGGCCCCCCAGGCGCACCTGATCGAAGATGTCGTTGGTGCCCTGGCCCTCGGTGCCCAGGAGCTTGTAAAGCCCCACAATGGCAAGGCCCGCCAGGGGCAGAAGATACAGCAGCCAGGAAAATTCCCCCCGGAGCTCCGTCACAGCTTCCACGGCCATGTGGAAGGCCGTGCCCACCAAACCGCAGGAGGTCCCCGCCGCCGTGGCCAGCAGCAGCCACTTCCCCAGGGCCCGGGCGTATAGCAGGGTCAGGCCCCACCGGGACCGCAGGTCCTGTTTGATGTTGTCCCATGTCATAGGCTTCCTCCACCGCCCCCGCCGGAGGGCGGGGCCTTCTGAACAAGTTCTTTTTTCAGTATACAGGGGTTTGCCCCGGAATGCAAGCGGGCGCAAAAAGAAAGAAATTTACCCTCGACCCACAAAATTTATGGATACGGTTGATTCCCTCTGGGAAATCCTGTATACTATAGACAGGAAAGCGGCCCCTTTCCGGGGCGAAACTTGTGAAAATGCTTGAATGGAGGAAAGCGCTATGAAATACGGCCGTACCTATAACTTCTCCGCCGGACCTGCCATGATGCCGGAGCTCGTGCTGGAGGAGATCGCTGCCGAGATGATGAACTACCGGGGAAGCGGCATGTGCGTCATGGAGATGAGCCACCGGAGCAAGGTGTTCCAGCAGATTCGGGACGAGGCGGAGGCGGACCTCCGCAAGCTGATGGGGATTCCCGACAACTACAAGGTGCTCTTCATCCAGGGCGGCGGCACGGTCCAGTTCGCCATGGTTCCCATGAACCTGATGAAAAACGGGGTCGGGTGCTATGTGGAGACCGGCGCCTGGTCCAAGAAAGCCATTGCCGAGGCGAAGAAATACGGCGAGGTGAAGATCGTGGCCTCCTCTGCCGACAAGAACTTCTCCTATATCCCGGACTGCTCCAATCTGGACATTCCGGAGAACGCGGACTATGTCTATATCTGCGAAAACGAGACCATCAACGGCACCACCTACTTCCAGCTTCCCGACACCAAGGGGAAGGTGCTGGTGTCCGACCAGTCCAGCATGTTCCTCTCCCGGCCCTGCGACGTGACGAAGTACGGACTTCTCTGGGGCGGCGTGCAGAAGAACGTGGGCCCGGCGGGCATGGCGGTGGTTATCATCCGGGAGGACCTTCTGCGGGACGACCTTCCGGGGTTTGTCCCCACCTATATGAGCTATAAGACCCACGCGGACAACGACTCCCTCTACAACACCCCCAACTGCTGGGCCATCTACTGCTGCGGAAAGGTCTTTCACTACCTCCTGGATAACGGCGGCCTGGAGGCCATGCACCAGCGGAACGTGGAGAAGGCGAAGATTCTCTACGACTTCCTGGACCAGTCCAAGCTCTTCACCGGGGCCGTGCGGAAGGAGGACCGCTCCCTCATGAACGTGCCCTTCGTCACCCCCACGAAGGACCAGGACGCCGATGTGGTGGCGGCCTCCAAGGCGGCGGGCTTTGACAACCTCAAGGGCCACAAGAGCGTGGGCGGCCTCCGGGCCTCCATCTACAACGCCATGCCCAAGGAGGGCGTGGAGGCGCTGGTGGAGTTCCTTAAGAAATACGAGAATCCGTAAAGAGGGGACTTCGTCCCCCCTTTAGATTCCCCCCTCCAGTGACGTCGGTCACTGGAGCCGCCGCCCAAGGCGGCTGGAATCTTGGTATTTTCCTGACGCGCATGTCGTCAGGAAAATGATTTAAATTTATTTTCCGCCAAGGGCGGAAAACCAGGGGAGCACCCCTGGACCCCCTTCCGGGCTGCCGGACGCGCCTGTCCCCCAATGGGCGTGAGGTGTTTACTTGCGGATCCGCCGGGAAACCAGCGAAGCGTTTCCCGGCGGAAGAGGAGGAGCAAGGGAGCGGCGCGAGGCCTGTCCGAAGGACGGGCCGAGTAAAGCGGACTTTGCGACGACGAGGCACCCCTGGGGTGTGCCGGATACGAAAGGGGTACAATTATGATGTTAAAGCGCGTATTGGTCACCGACGGTATGGACGCCTCCGCCGTGGCGAAGCTCCGGGCGGACGGCTGTGAGGTGGTGGAGCAGTTCTATGAGCCTGACGCCCTGGGCCCCGCCCTGCGGGACTTTGACGCGGTGATCATCCGCTCCGCCACCAAAATCAAGGAGCCCCAGATTGACGCCGCCAAGGGCGGGCGGCTCCGGCTCATCGTCCGGGCGGGCGTGGGCATGGACAACATCGCCATTCCCTATGCCGAGGCGGCGGGCATCGCCGTGTGGAACACCCCCCGGGCTTCCTCCAACGCCGTGGCGGAGCTGGCCCTGGCCCTCCTCTTCTCCTGCGCCCGGAACATCTCCATCGCCGGGCACACCATGCGGGAGAACAAGTGGGAGAAGAAGGCCTATTCCAAGGGCTTCGAGCTCTCCGGCAAAACCGCCGGAATCATCGGCTATGGCCGCATCGGAAGGATGGTGGGCGATAAGTGCCAGGCCCTGGGGATGAAGGTCCTCTCCACCGTCCACCGCAACAAGCCGGAGGGCTGCGAGTGCGAGACCATGAAGTTCGTCTCCATGGACGACCTGCTGGCGGGCTCCGACGTGCTGATTCTCTGCGCCCCCGGCGGGGACAAGGCCCTGGTGGACCGGGAGAGCTTGGGAAAGATGAAGGACGGCGTGGTGATTATCAACGTCTCCCGGGGCAGCAACGTGGACGAGGGGGCCCTTTTGGAGGCCCTGGAATCCGGCAAGGTCCGGGCGGCGGGGCTGGACGTGTGGATGAGCGAGAAGGACCCCAACTGGGCCCTGGCCACACACCCGGCCGTCTCCTGCACCCCCCACATCGGCGCGGGAACCCGGGAGGCCCAAGCCCGCATCGGCCAGGAGCTGGTGGACATTGTGGAGGGCTTCGCCCCCTGACCTCACACACAGGAGTATTTGGAAGCTATGAGATCCATTCACGACGTATACAAGGTGGGCCGGGGGCCCTCCAGCTCCCACACCATGGGCCCCGCCCGGGCCGCCGCCCTCTTCCGGCAGGAGACGCCGGAGGCGGACGCCTACCGGGCGGTGCTGTACGGCTCACTTTCCAAGACGGGGAAGGGCCACGGAACGGACCGTATCCTGACGGAGACCTTCGCCCCCCTTCCGGCGGAGATTGTCTTTTCCCAGGAGACGGTGGAACAGCACCCCAACACCCTGGACCTCACCGCCCTCCGGGGCGGGCAGGAGCTGCGCACCCAGCGGGTCTACAGCGTGGGCGGCGGGGATTTGGAATGGGAGGGCCGCCCCGCCCCGGGGCAGGAGCAGGAGACCTATTTTGAAAACTCCTTCGCCGAAATCAAGGAGTTCTGTGAGTTCCGCTACATCAGCCTCACGGACTACGTGGAGCTGAACGAGGGGGCGGGCATCTGGGACGACCTGCTGGAAATCTGGTCCGTTATGCAACGCTCCATTCAGGAGGGGCTGGCCGCCTCCGGAGAGCTGCCCGGCGGGCTCCACATCGAGCGCAAGGCCAAATCCATTCACGACCACATTCTGGTGAACAAGCACCCGGAGATCATCGAGTGCCAGCGGGTCTGCTCCTACGCCTACGCCGTGTCGGAGCAAAATGCGGACAACGGCCTCATTGCCACCGCCCCCACCTGCGGCTCCTGCGGTGTGCTGCCGGCGGTGCTGTACTACTTCCAGGACAAGCGGGGCCTCAGCGATTTGGACGTGGCCCACGCCCTGGGGGTGGCGGGGCTCTTTGGCGCCCTGGCTAAGCAAAACGCCTCCGTCTCCGGGGCGGAGTGCGGCTGTCAGGCGGAAATCGGCGTGGCCTGCGCCATGGCCGCCGCCGCCCTGGGCCAGCTCTTTGGCTACTCCGTCAAGCGCATCGAGTACGCTGCCGAGGTGGCCCTGGAGCACCACCTGGGCCTCACCTGCGACCCCATCTGCGGCCTGGTCCAGATTCCCTGCATCGAGCGCAACGCCGTGGCGGCCATGCGGGCCATCAACTCCGCGAATCTGGCCTACTTCCTGGCGGAGACCCGGCGCATCAGCTATGACATGGTGCTCAAGACCATGTACGAAACCGGCATCCACTTAAACCGGAACTACCGGGAGACCTCCGAAGGGGGTCTTGCCCGGCTGTACTCCCGCCGGGGATGAGGCGGAAACCGCGAAACGGAAGTCCCCCCGCGCCAGCGGCGCGGGGGACTTTTCATCAGCGTCCTCCCGCAAAAAAGCATGAAAATGTCGTAAATATACACAAGGCAAACGTTTGTATTTTGGCTGTAGACGCATTGAAAATGACATTTTCTGGTGCTATACTAGAAGGTACTTTAAACTGGGATACCGGCGGAAGGCCCTCCCAAATCGAATGGAGGCATACCAATGAAAAAGTTATTGTCCCTGTTTCTCACGCTGGCCATGCTCTGCGCCATGCTCCCGGCGGCCTATGCCAGCACCATCTACACCGCCAAGGAAATGAAGGTCAAGCACGACTTCCAGACCGAAGGCGTGGAGGACGGCAAGGGAACCGCCACCTACGTGGACGTAGAGGGCGGCTACTACATCTCCCCCTGGAAGTACGAGGTGGAAAACATCAGCCTCACCGTCACTTATAAGGGAGAGGACTACAAGGTCAAAACCGAGGAGCTGAAGCTGGACGGCCTGAAGGACGTGAAGGTCAGCGTCTTTGAAAAAGACGGCAAGGTGGAAACCAGCACCGAAAGCGCCCCGGATGACGCGAAAAAGGTCGCCAAGTTCAAGGTGGACCTGGAGAACTGGACCGTCATCGCCATGCCCAAGACCGAGGACCTGGAGATGGCCGTGAAATTCCAGTACAAGGACGCCAAGCCGGAGGACGCCAAGAGTGTGGACGCCTTCCCCCTGGACAAGGCCGCCCAGGCCCAGGCCGAGGCCCCCGCGGGCTCCGTCCAGCTGATTCAGGACTTCAAGGAGTGCAAGGGCACCACCGACGAGACCAAGGAAATCCGCACCGTGCTGAAACCCGATGAGAACGGCATCTACTTCGCCTCCCGCTGGGACTATAAGCTGGCCACCAAGGAAGGCGAAGGCGGCGTGGGCCCCAACATCGACTGCAAAGTGGTCTACAACGGGTCCAACAAAAAAATGAAGGGCGAGGACATCAAACCCGACGCCAACAACTGCGGAACCATGTTCTTCTTTGACCAGGACGGCAAGCTGGACGTGGCCGCCGAGGTCCCCCAGGGCGCCACGGAGCTGGCGGAGTGCGTCATGAGCTTGGACGGGGCGATCTGGTTCATCCCCAAGAGCGACAAGATCACCACGGAGCTGGAATTCAACTACGACGCCTCTGAAACCTATGACGCCAAGAAAAACGTGGACCAGGTTGAAAACGTAAAGCCCGGCGCCCGGACGGAGGAGCCCACCGAGGACAAGAAGGACGAGACCCCCGTTGCCCCCAAGTTCACCGACGTGGCCGTCGATTCCCCCTTTGTCAAGGCCATCGACTGGGCCGTTGCCGAGGGCATTACCAACGGAAAAACCGAAACCACCTTCGGCCCCGGGGACACCTGCTCTGTCTCCAACATCCTCACCTTCCTGTGGCGGGCCAATGGAAAGCCCGGCGCCAAGGAGGGCGTGAAGGACCGGGACGCCGCTCTGGCGTGGTTTGAGAGCGAGGTTTCCGACAAGCACGGAGACCCCGACGCCGCCTGCACCCGCTCTATGGCCATGCTCTACATCTGGCAGGCCGCCGGAAGCCCTGAAACCGAGGCGGAGGCCAGCTTCACCGACGTGGACAAGGACGCGGATTACATCGCCGCCGTGGCCTGGGCCGTGGAGAAGGGCATCACCTCCGGCACCGGAGACGGCACCACCTTCGAGCCCGAAAAGACCTGCACCCGGGGTCAGATCGTGACCTTCCTGCACCGGACCGCCTATGCGCCCGCCCCCCAGGAGACCACGAAATAAGCGCATATACTCCAGGTCTAAGCAAAGGCCCCGCCGTTTCAAACGGCGGGGCTCCTTCTATTTTCCGTCATTTCCTCCGGGCCGCCGAGGAGCCCAGGCCCAGCTCCAAACGGTATTTCGTCACCGTCCGCCGGGCCAAAAAGATGCCCCGCTCCTCCAAAAGGCGGCAGAGGTCCTGGTCGCTGTAGGGCCGCCGCCGGTCCTCCTCCCGGACCAGGGCCAGTAGGGCCTGCTTCGCCGCCTGGCGGGAAACGCCGCCGCTGACGGGGAGACTGAAAAAATACCGAAGGGGGTATGTACCCTGGCGGCACTGGAGGTACTTCCCCCGGACGGCCCGGGAAACCGTGGAGGGGTGGAGCTCCAGCCCCTCCGCCAGGGTGGTGAGGGTCATGGGGGCCAGGGTCTGGGTCTGCCCGGCAAAGAAGGGGCGCTGGGCCTCCAGCGCCGCCTCGGCGCAGCGGCGAAGGGTGCTTCCCCGGCGCTCCAGGCTGTCCAGCAGCCACTTGGCCTGGCGGAGCTTCTGGCGGAGGTAGTCCTTGGTCTCCTTCTCGTCCGAGTTTTTCAAAAGCCGGAGGTAGTAGTCGTTGACGGAGACCCGGGGCAGGTAGTACTCGTTTAAAACCACCTTCAGCTCCCCCTCCAGCTCCGCCACAAACACGTCGGGCCGGACGTAAACCGTGGTCTCCGCCGGTTGAAAGGCCCGGCCGGGGTGGGGCTCCAGGGAGGCGATGACCGCCTCCGCCTGCCGGACGGCCTCCACCGTGGTTCCCAGCTTCTGGGCAATGGCGGCGTAGTGCTTCCGCCCCAGCTCCGGGAGAAACCGGGCGGCGATCTCCATAGACACCGGGTCGCCGCCGCCCCGGCGGCTAAGCTGGAGCAAGAGACACTCGGAGAGGGACCGGGCCCCCACCCCGGGGGGCTCCAGGCTCTGGAGGGTGTCCAGGGCCTGGTCCGTCAGGGCCTGGGGAATCTTCATGGCGGCGAGACCCTCCAGGTCCTCCTGGGCCAGATAGCCGTCCTCGTCCACCAGCTCCGCCAGATAGACGCACAGGGCCGTCAAGGGCTTGGGGAGCCGGAGGCGGTGAATCTGGTCCCGGAGGAAGGCGGCCAGGCTCTCCAAGGCGCTGTCCATGGCCCCGGCCTCCGGGGCCGCGTCCTCGTGGGCGAAGGTGGCCCGATCCCGGACGCCGCCGTCAATCCACCCAGCCTGGCGGCGCAGCTCCTCATAGGCCCGCTCCGGCGGGTCGGACTGGTCCAGCAGGGGGTTCTCCTCCGCCTGGCGGGAGAGGTATTCCAGCAGCTCCTGGGAGGTCATCTGCAAAACCTCCATGGACTGCATCAGCTGGGGGGTCAGCTTTAGCTCCTGGCGCAGTTCGGTTTTCAGCTGAACAAGGCTCATAGGGTCCTCCTGTGGGGCCCGACCCTTGGACAGCCGTCAGCGGCCCTGCCGCTTCCAGCGATCGCATTCCCCTTCCGGGGGCTGGTCAGGCCATTCCTCCAAGACCTCTCGGTCCCGGAGGGGTTACTTTACATACTTCGCCACCTTCCGGGCCGCCGTGGCCTGGGAGATGCCCAGCTCCTTGGCCACCGCCACGGTGGTGCCCCAGCGGCGGTAGGATTCCCGGATGATCCGCCCCTCGTAGGCGTCCATCCGCTCCGCCAAGGTGCCCTCCTGGGCGGGAGCGGGGGCGGCGGTTCCGGCGGCGTACTCCGGCGGCAGGTGCCCCAGGTCGATGATGGGGTCCTGGACGGTAATGGCCAGCCGCTCCACCAGGTTTTCAAGCTCCCGGACGTTTCCCGGCCAGTCGTAGCGCTCCAAGAAGGCCAGCAGCCGGGGGCTAAAGGTGAGGTTTTTCTCATACTCCCCGCAGAACCGGGCCAGGAATTGGTGGGCCAGGGGGAGCACGTCCTCCCGCCGCTGGCGGAGGGGGGGGATGTGGATGCGGATGACGTTGAGCCGGTAGAAGAGGTCGGAGCGGAAGAGGCCCCGCTGGACCGCCTCCTCCAAATTCCGGTTGGTGGCCACCAAAAGGCGGAAGTCCAGCTCAATGCGCTTGTTGCCGGAGAGGCGCTCGATGGTTTTCTCCTGGATGAGCTGGAGGAGCTTGGACTGGATGTGGGGGGGCAGCTCCCCGATCTCATCCAGGAAGAGGGTGCCGTTGTTGGCCAGCTCGATTTTGCCGATTTTGCCGCCGCTGGCGGCCCCGGTGAAGGCCCCCTTCTCATAGCCAAAGAGCTCGGATTCGATGAGGTTTTCATGGAGCACGGCGCAGTTGACCTCGATAAAGGGCCCGTCGGCCCGGCTGCTCATGGCGTGGATGGCCTTGGCCACGGCGCTTTTCCCAACGCCGGTTTCCCCGGTAATTAAGATGTTGGCTTTCGTGTTGGCCGTGTTCTGCATCAACGTCCAGAGCCGCTGCATGGAGGCGCTTTTGAAGATGAGGCTGGTGGAGGTGGCCCGGGTGCGGAGCTCGGCAATCTCCTGGGTGTACTGCTGGAGGGAATCCTGGAGGTGGCGGTAGTTCCGCTGGATGGCGTTGATCTGCTCCATGGAGACGGTGTTGAAGCAGACGGCAAATTTCAGCTCGCCGCTGCTGTCAAAGAGGGGGATGCCCACGGTCATGACGTTTTTGTGGGCGTGGTTGATGGTCTGGGTGGCGGTGATTTTCCGCCGCTGGCGGATGACCTCGGCGGTGACGCAGGGGGAGAAGGTGCCGTCGGCCTCCAAATCGAAGGCGGAGCGGCCCACGATGGAGTTATGGACGAAGCCGAAGTTCTTCTCATAGCTCTCGCTGACCCGGAGGATGACGCCCTTGGCGTCGGAGAGCATCATGTCGTCCGCCAGGACCAGGTTGTTTTCGGGGCTTAGGATGTCGAAGAGGCCCCGGAGGTTGATGTCGTCATCAAAGAGGGTGGTGAAATCCGATGCCTGGGGCATGGGGGGCCTCCTTCTCCCCCCGAATGGGGGGGTGATACTCGCCCTTCGGGCGGGGGGGGAATGGCGACCAGCGATGGCTGGTGCAATGCACCCCCCATTTTCTCGTTTTCTTCCAGAAGAAAACGAGAAAACGGGCCGTGCACGGTCCAAAAGAGAAAAAGAAGTATATGGCCTTTCTACCGATAGAACACCCCGTAGGGGTCGCCGCCCTCGGCGGCCCGTCTCCCCGGAACCTCCATGTTTCCTATGGCCCGTTCCCCCGGACGGGATAGGGACGGGGCGCGGCTGAATGATCGGCGGAGCCGGAATGACTTCCCACGCGCAATCGGGTTGAGCGGGGGTTTGTTCCTCGACGAATGGACAAGCTCCTCTTTCCGCTGCCGCTACCCTGGCGCTGAACTGCGGGCTTAACTCCCGGTCAGCTCACTCCTCCGTGCCCCGCCATGTGGGGTCGTCGGTGATGCCCAGCAGATAGTCCGCCGATACGTGAAAATACTTCGCCAGCAGGACCACCTTTTCAATCGTGGTCCCTCGGTGGCCTCGCTCCATCATACCAATCGAATTTTGAGTCATCCCCAATGCGTTGGCAAGCTGCATCTGGCTGATAGACAGGCTATTGCGCAGCTCACGGAGCCGCTCGCCAAAAATCTTTTTTGTTTCCATAATAACCCCTTGACTTAGCACTTTAAGTATGTTACTATAAGTATGCAACAAATGCAATTGTTTTAAGAGGGAGAATCGGCCATGTTTGACATTTTGACTGCACTTCAATATGGTGAACTCGCCGGTCTGCATGGTAAGGCTCCTATGGAAGCGCCTTATACGATCGCAGAAGAGCGCATTCTGCGCCAACTGCACGCGCTGGAGCCAGAGGCGGCTGATGATTTCCGGCATGAAATACAGGTCCTGGCCCAGGAACAGCGGGACGCGGCCTTTCATACCGGCGTCCGCTTCGGCGCACAGCTCATGGCGCAGCTGTTAGAAGATTTTTAATCCCCTCCCAGCGCCGCCCACCTGGCACGCACGGGAAAAGAAGCACGGTAAACGCAGCCCTTGCACAACCACCGGGGTGCGGCAGCAAAAAGAGGAGCTGGTCCATTCGGTGAAGAACAACCCCCGTGCGAACCAATTGCGCGTGGGAAGTCATTCTGGCTCCGCCATTCATTCAGCCGCGCCCCATCCCTATTCCATCCGGGGGAACGGGCCATAGGAAACATGGAGGTTCCGGGGAGACGGGCCGCCGAGGGCGGCGACCCCTACGGGGTGTTCTATCGGTAGAAAGGCCATATACTTCTTTTTCTCTTTTGGACCGTGCACGGCCCGTTTTCTCGTTTTCTTCTGGAAGAAAAAGAGAAAATGGGGGGTGCAAAGGACCAGCCATCTTCATGGCTGAATTTTCCCCCGCC
Organism: uncultured Oscillibacter sp.; assembly: GCA_910587705.1. Classification (GTDB taxonomy): domain Bacteria; phylum Bacillota; class Clostridia; order Oscillospirales; family Oscillospiraceae; genus Oscillibacter. Next base: position 70,472 of record CAJUMX010000010.1, on the reverse strand, counting down.
CGAAGGGCGAGTATCACCCCCACAATGCGGATAGCATTGGAATGACCTGCTTCTTTCGGGACATAATCTTGGGCAGGAAGGCGTAATTCTCCTCCCCCTTAATCCCAAACGCCTGGCGGATGGTGTCCTCGTCCCCCATGAAGAGAAGCTGGGTCCCCTCCAGCAGCACGTCGGTAATCATCAGCACCACGCTCTGGAGCCCCCGCTTCTCCCGGGTCTCGGCCATGATCTTCAAGAACTCGTCCAGCCGCCTTAAAAGCCGGTCGGAATCCATGGTGGTGATCTGGCTCACCGCCAGGTTGTGCCCGGCGATGTGGAACTCCTTATAGTCCGTTTTCAGCATCGCCTCGGCGGTCTTGTCGTCCCCGCAGGCGGCGGAGAAAATCGCCTGGCCCAGGTCCTCCAGCTTCACGCTTGCGATGCGGGCCATGCGGTTGGCAATGTCAATGTCCCGCTGGGTGCAGGTGGGGGACTTGAACATCACCGTGTCCGACACGATGGCCGCCGCCATAAGCCCCGCCATCTTCGCCGTGGGCATCAGGCCCTTCTCCTGGTACATTTCCGCGATGATGGTGTTGGTGCTGCCCACCGCCTCGTTCCGGACGTGGATGGGGTTTTTCGTCTCGATGTCCGCCAGGCGGTGGTGGTCGATGATTTCCAGAATGTCCGCCTGGTCCAGCCCCGTGACGGACTGGGACTTTTCGTTGTGGTCCACCAGCACCACCCGCTTGCGCCGGGGGCGGAGGAGGTGATAGCGGGACAGCATCCCCACCACCTTCTCGTCCTCGTCCAAAATGGGGTAGGCCCGGAAGCGGCTTTCCAGCACGGCGTCCTGCACGTCGTCAATATAGTCGTCCAGGTGGAAGCAGACCAGGTCCTTGCTCTTGCACACCCGGGCGATGGGCAGGGCGTGGAAAATGAGCCGCAGGGCCTGATAGGCGTCGATGGGGGTGGAAATCACGCAGGTCTTTCCCGCCCGCTCCAAAAGCTCCTGGGGCACCTCCCCCTGGCAGATGATGACGCAGTTCACCTGGAGGTCCAGGGCCCGCTGAACCATGTCCGGCTGGTCGCCGCAGATGACCACGCTGTCCGGGCTGGAGAAGAGCAGATTCTCCCGGCTGGCGGGCAGGGCGATGGTCACCTCCCCGGAAACCAGGTCCGGCGCGTCCTCGCTCTCGTGGAGGAGCTTCCCCTCCAGCACGGAGATGAGGTTGAACACCGGAATATCCTCCACCCGGGGGTTGCGGACGGTGGTGATGTCGTAGTTGGCCACGTCCCCGGCGGAGAGGGTGCCGTAGAGGGTTCCGTCCTCGTTGGCCACGGGGAGGATGGAGAGGTTCCCCCCCTGCATGGCCTGCCAGCCCCGGCTGACGGTGGCGGCGGCGGAGAGGGTGGGGGGCGTGTCATAGTCCAGGTCCCGGACCTGGGTGCGCACGTTGTCGATGAGCTTGGGGGGCTGGAAGCCGAAGCGGTCCAGGACGATCTGGGTCTCATCGCTGATCTGGCCCAGCCGGGCGGCCCGGTACTGCCGGTTCCCCAGGGCGTTTTGCAGGGCGGCGTAGGCCATGGCGGAGACGATGGAATCCGTATCCGGGTTCCGGTGCCCGGTGATATAAATGGTGTCCATTGGAAAAGGCTCCTTTCGCGGGGCGCGGCGGCCCCGGGGGTTCTGACCCTATTATGCTTCCCCAGCGGGGAAATGTCAATCTTTAAGCGGGGACAGGGGAAGTTTTCCCGAAAAAATCCCGGAGATTTGTTAAAATCCTCTTGCATTGGAAAACCGGCTGTGGTATGATATTTCAGCATTCCGCACGGCACGCCGACTTTCCGTCTGTGTTCAGGGAGAAGGGTCTCCCGGATTGGCGGGGGGGATGAAGCCGCCGGAGGTAAAAACTAAACTTGATTTGGAGGAACAAACACCATGGCAAATTCCAGCGTCGTATCCATGAAAGCCCTGCTTGAGGCGGGCGTCCACTTCGGCCACCAGACCCGCCGATGGAACCCCAAGATGGCCCCCTATATCTACACGGAGCGCAACGGCATCTATATTGTCGACCTCCAAAAGACCGTCCGCAAGCTGGAGGAGGCGTACAACTTCGTCCGCCAGCTCTCTGAAAACGGCCAGTCTCTGCTGTTCGTGGGCACCAAGAAGCAGGCCCAGGACGCCATCCGGGAAGAGGCGGGCCGCTGCGGCCAGTACTACGTCAACGCCCGGTGGCTGGGCGGCATGATGACCAACTTCAAGACCATGCGCACCCGGGTGGACCGGCTGAATCAGCTCAAGGCCATGCAGGAGGACGGCACCTTCGACATGCTGCCCAAGAAGGAAGTCATGAAGCACCTGGGCGAAATCGCGAAGCTGGAGAAATATCTTGGCGGCGTGAAGGAAATGAAGAAGCTCCCCGGTGCCCTCTTCATCGTGGACACCCGGAAGGAGCGCAACGCCATCGCCGAGGCCCACAAGCTGGGCATCCCCGTGGTGGCCATCGCCGATACCAACTGCGACCCCGACGAAATCGACTATGTGATCCCCGGAAACGACGACGCCATCCGGGCCATCAAGCTGATCTCCTCCATCATGGCCAACGCCGTGCTGGAGGGCCGCCAGGGCGAGCAGACCGAGGAGCCCGAGGCTCCCGCCGCCGAGTGAGATACGGCGATACAATAAATTTGGAGGAACGCAATTATGGCTTTTAGCGCAACTGATGTAAAGAACCTGCGCGAGATGACCGGCGTAGGTATGATGGACTGCAAAAAGGCCCTGGTGGCCACCGACGGCGACATGGACAAGGCCGTGGAGTGGCTGCGGGAAAAGGGCATGGCCGCTTCCGTGAAGAAGGCGGGCCGCGTGGCCGCCGAGGGCATGGCCTACGCCGCCGTCATCGACGGCGTGGGCGTGGTGGTAGAGGTGAACGCCGAAACCGACTTCGTGGGCAAAAACGAGAAATTCGTGGACTTCGTCAAGGGCGTGGCCGCCACCGTGGCCAAGGAGAACCCCGCCGACCTGGACGCTCTGATGGAGTGCAAGTATAACGGAACCGACCTCACCGTCACCCAGCAGCAGCAGGAGATGGTGCTGGTCATCGGCGAGAACATCAAGGTCCGCCGCTTCGCCCGGTACGCCGAGGGCGTGTCCGTGCCCTACGTCCACGCCGGCGGCAAGATCGGCGTGCTGGTGAACCTGGAGACCGGCCTCTCCGCCGAGCAGGTGACGGAGCTGGGCAAGAACATCGCCATGCAGATCGCCGCCCTGAACCCCCGCTTCTGGGACAAGTCCCAGGTGACCCAGGACGTGCTGGACGAGGAGAAGAAGGTCATGCTGGCCCAGATGGAGAACGACCCGAAAATGGCGGGCAAGCCCGAGCAGGTTCGGGAGAAGATCGTCATGGGCAAGCTGAACAAGTTCTATTCCGAGAACTGCCTGCTCCAGCAGGATTCCGTCCGCGCCGACGTGTTCGAGGGGTCTGTGGAGGCCTATATCGCCCACGCGGCCAAGGAGCTGGGCGGGGCCATCACCTTCAAGACCGCCGTGCGGTTTGAGAAGGGCGAGGGCATCGAGAAAAAGCAGGAGAACTTTGCCGACGAGATCGCCTCTTTGGTGAAGGGCTAAACGCGAAACCGCGTTTCGGAAATTGACAGACCAACCGGCGGGCGGCGTCTTATGACGCCGCCCGCTGCTTTTTGGAAAGGCGGCAGGGCGATGTCCCCCGACCGCCTTCAAGGGGAGCGTATCCCCAGACCCGCCGCCAGGGCAGGAGGCTTTTGCAAAAAACATCCCCCCATCCGCTCCTTCGGCGAATGGGGGGCTCAACCATTGATTGGATTGTCCATGGGTCGTTGTACCTCGTGCTTTCTAAAGGCTGCCGTTCGTGGGAAATTTGCTGGAGTATGGGTGATCCTTGGGGTTTCCAATCCATGAAACAGTTTCTTGCGTCGACCTGTTGGTCCCGCGGCCTCATCCTTCGTGAGTGGTGTTTCGTTTTTGGGAATCTGAGATCACGTATTTGCTGGGGCTGCGCTGGGGGTTTTTCGAACGGCGCTGGAAGACGTGGGTTTTCGTGTCGAACTAGTACACTGGACTCACCTCTTTCTGTAGCTAAAATATACAATAAATTTGACCGCCCGTCAAGGGGTTTTGTGAAATTTTACGTTTTTCACAAAGGCAAATCGTTTACCTCCGGCGAAAATCACAAAGGGCCGGGTTTGCCGCCGGGATTTTTCCTTGTGCTTTCCGGGCTTTCATGGTATGATACGCTTGTTTATACGCTTGTTTAAGTATCAACATCCCGCATCGGTATGGAGGAAACGGTTTGAAGCGAGAGGAAATCATGGTCCCGGAGGCGGAAATCCTCCGCCAGCGGGACTTTCAGGAGAAGATCAAGGCCCTGTTCGCCGCCCGGGGGGCCCATCCCCGGGCCTGTGTGGAGACCTTCGGCTGCCAGCAGAACGTGGCGGACGGCCAGCGGATCATGGGCATGCTGGAGGAAATGGGCTTCACCTTTACGGAGGACCCGAAGGAGGCGGACCTGGCCTTACTGAACACCTGCGCCATCCGGGAGCATGCGGAGCAGCGGGTTTTCGGGAACCTTGGCATCCTGACCCACTCCAAGAAGGAGAACCCGGAGCAGGTCATCGTCCTCTGCGGCTGCATGGCCCAGGAGACCAGGGTTGCCAAGCGGGTGAGGGAATCTTACCGCCATGTGGATTTGGTCTTTGGGCCCCAGGCCCTGTGGCGCTTTCCGGAGCTTTTGTGGCAGGTTTACGAAACCCGGAAGCGGGTCTTTTCCACCGCCGACGAGCACGGGTGCATCGCCGAGGGGCTGCCGGTGGTCCGGGAACGGGGGGTGAAGGCCTGGGTCTCCATCATGTACGGGTGCAACAACTTTTGCTCCTACTGCATCGTGCCCTATGTCCGGGGCCGGGAGCGGAGCCGGGAGAGCGCCGCCGTGCTGGCGGAGGTCCGGGAGCTGGTGGAGGCCGGATACAAGGATATCACCCTGCTGGGGCAGAACGTGAACTCCTATGGCAACGACCTGGATACCGGGTATCACTTCCCGGACCTTTTGGAGGACATCGACCAAATTCCCGGGGACTATTGGATCCGCTTCATGTCCAGCCACCCCAAGGACGCCACCCCCCGGCTCTTCGACGTGATGGCGAAGTGCCGTCATGTGGCCAAGCAGCTCCACCTGCCCTTCCAGTCCGGAAACGACCGGGTGCTGGGGGAGATGAACCGGCGCTACACCCGGGAGAAATACTTGGGGCTGATTCGGTACGCCCGGTCTATTATGCCGGGGCTGGTTTTGACCAGCGACGTGATCATCGGCTTCCCCGGTGAGACGGAGGCGGAGGCCATGGACACCGTGTCCCTGGTGGAGGAGGTGGGCTTTGACGCTCTCTTTACCTTCATCTACTCCCCCCGGCCGGGCACGAAGGCGGCGGAGCTGCCGGACCCTGCTTCCCGGGAGGAGAAGCAGCGGTGGTTCGACAAGCTGCTGGAGGTCCAGAACGCCCACTCCGCCCGGATACACGCCGAGTATGTAGGGAAAACAGTCCGGGTCCTGGTGGACGGGGAGAGCGGCGACGAGGCGTATCCCCTCTCCTCCCGGACGGAGGGCAACCGGCTGGTGCGGCTAAAGGGGGACAAGTCCCTGATCGGGCGGTTTTTGGATGTGAGGATTACCGGAAGCAACACCTGGGCGCTGTACGGAGAGATGGTTTAGGGCAAACGCCGACATTCCCGACAAATGGGCCGGCCATCCGTCCCGGGAAACGGGCCGGCCAGGGGGCCGGCCCCTACGGGGGATGCGTAGGGGCCGCCGCCCTGCGTCCGCCGTTAGCGGCTTTGCCGCATACGGCGGCGGCGTACCCCTTGCGGGTGCTCGGCGGCCCGCCGGTGGCCATCCGTCCCGGGAAACGGGCCGGCCAGGGGGCCGGCCCCTACGGGAATGTGTAGGGGCCGCCGCCCTCGGCGGCCCGTCAGCGGCTAAGCCTGTACCATCCACTTGCCCAGGGCCACGGCCTTTTGAAAGAGCAGCTTGTCCTCCTGATAACGCAGTTCGATCCAGGCAGAGCGGTAATCGTCCACCAGCTTGATCTGCTCATGGGTCAGCTCCTTTTTCAGGGCGCTCCAGGCCATGTCCTGGGCGGAGCGGCAGCGACTGTAGTCGATGAGGTTTACAGTGGCTTCGGCTTCCATATGGTCAAAGACGCATTGGAATAAGCAGTCAAGATAGTCGTCCATGACGTGACCTCCTAAAAGACGCAAGTGTGTTCTTATAGAACCATTATAGCAAACACACCTGTGTCTGTCGAGGCGTAAAGGAGAAGAATATGACATTTTCACAGCATCTTCTGAAATTGCGTAAAGAGCGGGGGCTGAAGCAAACGGAGCTTGCTCCTTTCATTGGCATCAGCTGGCGGGCTTATCAGACCTACGAACGTGGGGAGCGGGAACCACAAATGTCCACCCTCATCGCCCTGGCGGATTTTTACGACGTCTCCTTGGACGAGCTGGTCTGCCGGGACTGGCCGAAGGAGCCGGAGACATAAAGAAACCCCGCGCGCCGGCGCGGGGCTTTCCGGAACTTATTGACAAACGTGGTACAATGAAAATGGGAAGAGAGGCGGGGTCAATCCTCTTTCAAGTGGAAAGAGGTGAGGCCCATGAGCGTGCTGGAAACCATCGCGTTACTTACGCTCGTGCTTGTGCTTGCGGCTATCCAGTTAGGGTTCAACCTAAAGAAATAACCGCCCCCCAGTAACAGCAAGAAGCGGCAATTTCTCAAGCTATAAACTTGTAAGACGATTGACCGCCAACCGGCTGCCACCGGCTGACCGCCCTCTTGCCCCTATTATACCCAACCCCGCCCCCGCTGTCAAGGGGCGGCTTGAATCCAAAACCGGGAGGTTCCCCATGAAAATCGTCACCCTGCTGGAAAACACGTCCCACCGCCCCGATCTTGCCGCCGCCCGGGGGCTCTCCCTCTATGTGGAGGCGGCGGGGCGCAAGGTCCTCTTCGACATGGGGCCCGACGCCTCCTTCCTGGATAACGCCCGGAGCCTTGGAATCGATCTTGCCGCCGTGGATACCGCCGTGCTCTCCCACGGCCACTCCGACCATGGCGGCGGCCTGGCGGCCTTTTGCGCCGCCAATGCCAAAGCGAGCATTTACCTCCGCCAAGAGGCCCTGGGGGCCTATTACGCCGTCCTCCCGGGGCAGGAGCCCAACTACATCGGCCTGCCGGAGACGGAAGCGCTTGCGGAGCGGCTCGTTTTCACCAAAGCCCAGGAGACCCTGGGGGACGGGCTGACGCTGTTTTCCAGCGTAGAGGACGACAAGTCCCTCCGGGCCGTGGCCCCCAAGCTCCAGGAGAAGGTCAGGGAGGGCTTCCGGCCCGACGGCTTTGCCCACGAGCAGCACCTGCTGGTGGAGGAGGGCGGCAAGGCGGCGCTTTTGGCCGGGTGCGGGCATCTGGGCGTCGTGAATACCCTCCGGGAGGCGGAGCGGCGGCTGGGGCGGAGGCCCGACGTGGTGTTTGGCGGCTTCCACCTCTTTGAGCTAAAGCCCGGCGCGCCGGAGGCGGAGGCGCTGCTTCGCGCCACGGCGGAGGAGCTGCGCCAGGGCAGTACGATTTACTACACCGGCCACTGCACCGGCGACTGGGCCTATGAGCGGCTTCAAGAGACCCTGGGGGACCGCCTGCGGCCCATGGACTGCGGCGCGTCGGCGGAGCTATAGGCCCCGCATGCTGTTTAGAGAGAAACGAGGTATCACATGGCAGAGCTGACCCCCATGATGAAGCAGTACCTGGAGATCAAGGAGCAAAACCCGGACTCCATCTTGTTCTTCCGCCTGGGCGATTTCTACGAGATGTTCGCCGACGACGCCCGCCTTGCCTCCCGGGAGCTGGATTTGACCCTTACCAGCCGGGACAAGGGCAAGCGGGCAAAGCCCGAGGACGAGCAGATTCCCATGTGCGGCATCCCCTATCACGCCAGCGAGAGCTACATTGCCCGGCTCATCGCCAAGGGCTATAAGGTGGCCATCTGCGAGCAGATGGAGGACCCCGCCGCCGCCAAGGGGCTGGTGAAGCGGGATATCATCCGGGTGGTCACCCCGGGGACGGTTACCGACACGGCCTGCCTGGACGAAAAAGCCAGCAACTTCCTCTGCGCCGTCTACGCCGACGCCCGGTCCGCCGGGGTCGCCTTTTGCGACATCACCACCGGCCGGGCCCACCTCACCTCCTTCACCGGGAGGGACCGGACGGAGCATATCGTCAACGAGCTAGGCCGCTTCGCCCCTGCCGAGGCGGTGCTGAATGACGGGGCCTATGCCGAGACGGCCCTGGTGACGGCCCTGGGGGAGAAGTTCCACTGCCGGGTGGAGCGCGCCGGAGAGCGGCGCTTCCGATTGCCGGAGGCGGAGCGGAGCATCCGCCAGCAGTTTGGCGAGGGGGCCTGGAACCGGCTTCCCGCCGCCGTGCCCGCCGCTGCCCTGGCCCTGGGGGGCTTGCTGCATTACTTATACGAGACCCAAAAGACGGACCTCTCCTACATCAACGACCTGGACTATTACGAACAGGGCCTCTTTATGGAGCTGGACCTGACCGCGAGGCGGAACCTGGAGCTGACCGCCACCATGCGGGGCAAGGAGAAGAAGGGCAGCCTCCTCTGGGTGCTGGACCGGACCCAGACCTCCATGGGGGGCCGGTGCCTTCGCAGCTGGCTGGAGCGGCCCCTTTTGAACGTGGCCGCCATCACCCGGCGAAACGGGGCCGTGGCGGCCCTGGTGGAGCGGACCGTGGACCGAGAGGAGCTGATCGCCGCCCTCTCGGGCCTGGGGGACATGGAGCGGCTCATCGGCCGCATTGTCTACGGCTCCGCCGGGGGGCGGGATTTGGCCGCCCTCCGCTCCGCCATCGAGAAGCTGCCGGAGATCAAGAGCCGCCTCGCCGCCTTTTCCGACCGCCGCCTCCGGGAGCTTTCGGAGGAGCTGGACGCCCTGGAGGACCTGGGGCGGCGCATCGCCGAGACCATCTGCGACGAGCCCCCCTTCTCCGTCCGGGAGGGGGATTTGATCCGGGACGGCTTCCACCCGGAGGTGGACCGCCTGCGGCACATTTTAAAAAGCGGCAAGGGGGTTATCCCCGAGATAGAGGCCCGGGAGCGGGAGCGCACCGGCATCCGGACCTTAAAAATCAAGTACAACAAGGTCTTTGGCTACACCATCGAGGTCTCCAACAGCTATAAGGGCGAGGTGCCCGAGACCTATATCCGCAAGCAGACCCTGGCGGGGGCGGAGCGGTACATCACCCAGGAATTGAAGGAGCTGGAAAACTCCATCCTCACCGCCTCGGACCGGGTGGTGGCCCTGGAGTACGAGCTGTTCACCCAGCTCCGCCAGGAGATTTCCGCCGCCTCCGGCCGGGTACTGAAAACCGCCGGAGCCGTGGCGGAGGCGGATGCGCTGGCATCCCTCGCTGCCGTGGCGGTGCGAAACCACTACTGCCGCCCGGACGTGGATGAATCCGGGGTCATTGAAATTCGGGAGGGCCGCCACCCGGTGGTGGAGCGGGTTTTGAAGGACAGCCTCTTTGTCCCCAACGACACCTTCCTGGGGGAGAAGGAAAACCGGGTGGCCATCCTCACCGGCCCCAACATGGCGGGCAAGTCCACCTACATGCGCCAGGTGGCGCTGACGGTCCTCCTGGCCCAGATGGGGAGCTTTGTCCCCGCCTCCCACGCCCGCATCGGCGTGGTGGACCGGATTTTCACCCGGGTGGGGGCCAGCGACGACCTCTCCGCCGGGCAGTCCACCTTCATGGTGGAGATGACGGAGGTAGCGGACATCCTCCGCTGTGCCACCAAACGCTCCTTGCTGATTCTGGACGAGATCGGCCGGGGCACCTCCACCTTCGACGGCATGAGCATCGCCCGGGCGGTGCTGGAGCACTGCGCGAATCCCAAGACCCTGGGGGCCAAGACCCTCTTTGCCACCCACTACCACGAGCTGACGGAGCTGGAAAACACCCTGCCCGGAACCGTAAATTACAATATCGCCGTGCGGACCCGGGGGGAGGAGATTATCTTTTTGCGCAAAATCCTCCCCGGCGGGGCGGACCGGAGCTATGGCATCGAGGTGGCGAAGCTGGCGGGTCTGCCGGAGAAGGTGCTCCAGCGGGCCCGGCAGGTGCTGGAGGAGCTGGAGACGGCAGGCGGGGTCCCCGACGCCGCCCCCCGGCGGGAGACGGAACAGGTCTCCCTGGGCTCCATAAGCGAGGGGGAGGTGCTGGAGGCCCTGCGCCGCTGCCAGCCGGACACGCTGACCCCCATCGAGGCCATGAGCCTCTTGTATGAGCTGAAACAAAAACTGACGTAAGGGGGCGGCTATGGCGAGGAAACGACCCTCTGGGGGGCTGACGAACCTGGAGCGGTTCGGGGGCGCCATCTTCTTTGTGTTTTACCTGCTCCTCCTCCCGCTTATGGCGGGGCCCGCCCGGCGCCTGGCGGGGGAGCTTTTGGGCCGAAGGATTTCCGGGGAGCTTTACGGCGCGGTCTATTACTACGGCCTCTTCGCCGTGACGGCCATCCTCTTCCACCATCTCCTGGGGACCTCCACCCGCCGCTTTCTGGACGACCCGGGCCTTGCGGTCAAGACGGCGGCCATCGGCCTGGTGGCCCACTACGGTCTCACCGATCTGGCGGCCCGGCTGGGGAGCGTGTTTGTGAACCGCCCCGGGAATTTGAACGACTCCGCCATCTCCGCCCGGACGGGCAGCGCCCCCCACATGACCCTGCTGATTCTGGTGTTCCTGGCCCCCTTTGTGGAGGAGACGTTGTTCCGGGGGCTGGTCTTTGGCGGGTTGAGAGAGCGCAGCCGCCTCTTGGCCTACGCCGTGAGCTGCGGCCTCTTCGCCCTGGTCCACGTGTGGCAGTTTGCCGTGGCGGGCCGGGACCTGGCCTATTTTTTGTGGATGGTTCCGTATCTGATTCCCGGGCTGGTGCTGGCCTGGGCCTATGAGCACGCCGGGACCCTCTGGGCCTCCATCGCCCTCCACGGGGGGGTCAACGCCCTGTCGGCCCTGGCGGGGCGCATGTGAGAAACTGGGGCACCGCCCCGAGAGAGAGAGAGAGAAGTTTTGTCATGAGTTTTTGGGATACCCTGGCGGAGATGCTGGTGCTGCTCTTCGCCATTCTCTGCGGCTTTGCCGCCAATCGTCTGGGCATCCTGGGCGGGCAGGTGGACCGGAAGATTTCCAAGCTGCTGCTGAACATCACCATGCCCGCCATGATCCTGGGGGCCGTGGGAAGCGGGGAGGCCCTGCCGGAGCCGGCGGTGGTGCTGGATGTGCTGAAAACCGCCCTGGTGTTTTACGGGCTGGAGTTTGCCTTTGCCTTGACGGTGCCGCCCCTTCTGGGGGGCACGCCGGGCCAAAAGGGCGTGTGGCGCTATACCCTGGCCTTTCCCAACGTGGGCTTCATCGGCTATCCCGTGGCGGTGGCCCTCTTCGGCCCCGGCGCGTTGTTTTACGCCGTCATTCTGGTCCTGCCCTTCAACCTCCTGTCCTTCACCCTGGGGCCGCTGATGCTCACAGGGGCAAAGCGGTTCAGCCTCCGCCACATGCTCTCCCCCTGCATCCTGGCCGCCGCCCTGGCGCTGGTCCTGGCCCTGGTGGGGCTGCGGCCGCCGGCGGTGGCGGGAGAGGCGCTGGAATTCGTGGGAAGCGTCACGGTGCCGCTGTCTTTGATGTTTGTGGGCTCTTTGCTGGCGGGGCTGCCCCTGGGGCGGATGCTGGCCTCTCCCCGGCTGTGGGTTCTCACGGCGGTCCGCCTTTTGGTGATGCCGGCGGCGCTGTGTCCCATCCTGGGGCTTTTGGGGACCGAGCGCTTAATTTTGGGCATCGCCGTCACCCAGATGGCCATGCCGGTGGCGGTGAACGGGTCCCTTCTTTGCATGGAGTACGGCGGGGACGCGGAGTGCATGGCCCAGATTACCTTCGTCTCCACCCTGGCCTCCATCGTCACCATTCCCATCATCGCGGCGCTGCTTCTTTAAGCGCCCCCGGAAAGGAGGAAGCCCCATGCCCAATATTCAGCAGCTGCCCCCTCACGTGGCGGACCTCATCGCCGCCGGGGAGGTGGTGGAGCGCCCCGCCAGCGTGGTGAAGGAGCTGGTGGAAAACGCCCTGGACGCCCGCAGCTCCGCCGTGGTGGTAGAGCTCCGCCGGGGCGGCATGGGCCTTATCCGGGTGACGGACAACGGCTGCGGCATCGCCCCCACGGAGCTGCCCACCGCCTTCCTCCGCCACGCCACCTCCAAACTGCGGGGGCCCGAGGACCTGGGAAAAATCGGCACCCTGGGCTTCCGAGGGGAGGCCCTGGCGGCCATCTCCGCCGTCAGCCGGGTGGAAATTCAAACCCGGCGGCGGGAGGACCCCACCGGCGCGGCGCTGCGCCTGGAAGGGGGCGTCCCCGGCGCGGTGGAGGAGGCCGGAGCCCCGGAGGGCACCACCATCCTGGTCCGGGACCTCTTCTACAACACCCCCGCCAGGCTGAAATTCATGAAAAAGGACAGCGCCGAGACGGCGGCGGCCGGCGGCTTGATGCAGCACCTGGCCCTGTCCCACCCGGACGTGTCCTTTAAATTCATCAAGGACGGCACGGAGGCCCTCCACACCCCCGGAGACGGGCGGCTGGACTCCGCCATATACGCCGCTCTGGGCCGGGACTTCGCCCGGAGCCTCCTTCCCGTGAAGGGGGGCGGAGACGGCGTGGCGGTGTCGGGCTTCATCACCCGGCCCCTCCAGGGCCGGGGCTCCCGGGGGATGCAGGTCTTTTTCGTCAACGGGCGGTTCATCAAGTCCCAGCTTCTGACCGCCGCCCTGGAAGAGGGCTACCGGAACCAAATCATGAAGGGCCGCTTCCCCGGCTGCGTGCTGGCGGTGACCCTGCCGGTGACGGCGGTGGACGTGAACGTCCACCCCGCTAAGACGGCGGTGAAGTTCGCTCAGGAGCAGGCCGTTTTCAACGCGGTCTACCACACTGTGCTGGATGCCCTGGCGGAGCAGGGAGGGCCGGTCCCCGCCGCTCCGGCGGACCCGGAGAAAACCGTGAACCCCCGGGGGGACTTCTTCCAGTCCATGGACGCGAAAGCCTACCGGGAACAGGGGGCGAAGCCCGCCGCCCCGGCCCCCCGGCCCTCCGCGCCCCTTCCCGCCTGGGACACGGAGCGGACCGGCCCCCGGCTGTCGGACAGCGCGCCGCCCCTTTCCACCCGTCCGGCCCTGGGGCGGAGCGGGGCCTTCCCGCCTCTGCGGCAGGATGCGCCGTCCTCGGTCCTCGGGCCGAAGGCGGAGCGAATGGAGACGCCTCCCGCCCCCCCGGCGGAGCCGAAAGCTTTGGCAAAGCCCACCCTTCCAAGGGAGCCGGTTTCGCCGGAACCCCGGCCCTTCGTCCCCGCCATTCCCCAGGCGGAGCTGCCGGGGCAGGAGGCCCTGGAGCCCCCCGGCGAGGCCCCCTGGCGGATTGCCGGGGAGCTGCTGCGGACCTACATCGTCTGCGAGAGCGAGGCGGGGGAGGTCTGGCTGGTGGACAAGCACGCCGCCCACGAGCGGGTGAACTTCGACCGCCTGAAAGCCGCCCTGGAGCCCCCCATGCGCCAAGCCCTGCTGACCCCCGCCGCCGTGGAGCTGGGAAAGGAGGACGGGGCGCTGCTGCTGGAGCACCTGCCCCTTTTGGAGGAGCTGGGCTTTTCCTGCGAGGACTTTGGCGGCGGAGCCATATTGGTGCGGGAGATTCCGGCGGACCTGGACGCGGAGGACGTGACCGCCACTCTGGAGGAAATCGCCGGGAAGCTCCGCTCCGGGCGCTCTCTGGCGGAGCGGCGGGAGGGCCTCCTTCACACTATGGCCTGCAAGGCCGCGATTAAGGGCGGCTGGAAAAGCGATCCGGAGGAGCTCCGGGCCCTGGTTTCCAAGGTCCAGAGCGGCGAGGTCCGCTACTGCCCCCACGGGCGGCCCGTGGCGGTGAAGTTGACGAAATATGAGATTGAGAAAATGTTCAAGCGGAGTTAAAGAGGGGACTTCGTCCCCCCTTCCCCCGCAAGGGGGAGGCCGCATCCGTAAGGCGGCAAAGCCGCCAACGGCTGCGCACTAGATTCCCCCCACCAGTCTGCGGACTGGTGCCGCCGCCCAAGGCGGCTGGGGTCTTGGTATTTTCCTGACGCACATGTCGTCAGGAAAATGATTTCAATTTCTTTCTCCGCTTGGCGGAGAAACCAGGGGCTCCGGCCCCTGGACCCGAGAGGAGGACGGCATGGAAAAGGAACAAGAGCGCTTCGTGACAGCTTATCAGGAGAACACGTTTGGTGTGGAAACCAGGGTCCTTGTAGACCGGATCACCGGGGTAAACTACCTCTTTGCCAGGTTCGGCGGCGGGAGCGGGGGAGCCGGGCTGACACCTCTCTTGGACCCGGAGGGGAAGCCCATTCTTACAACGATATCAGACGAGGAATGACATGAAACTTTTATTCATTGACGGCTGCGTCAGCCAGCGGGGACCGGCGTCCCGGACCCGCGCCCTGGCGGAGGCTTTTCTCTCCGCCTTTCAGGAATCCCACCCCGGGGCGGAGGTGGAAACCGTGACCCTGGAGGCGCTGGATTTAAAGCCCTTCCTTCCCGCCGCCCTGAACCAGCGGGATGAACTGGCCTCCGTGGGGGCTTTCGGCGCGCCGGTGTTCGACCTGGCCCGGCAGTTCCAGGCGGCGGACAAAATCGTCGCCGCCGCGCCTTTTTGGGACATGAGCTTCCCGGCGGTGATGCGGACCTACATCGAGTATATTTCCGCCAACGGCCTTTGCTATCACTACGAAGCCGACGGCTGCCACGGGGACTGCCGGGCGGACCGGCTGGCTTATCTCACCACCGGCGGGGACTTCGAGCGGCCCGAGAGCCTGGGGGTCCTATACTGGAAGCAGCTCTCCAGGATGTTTGGTATCCCCCGGTTCGACTATGTTTTTGCCGGAGGGCTGGACGTGGACCCCGCCAAGGCCCCGGAGCTTTTGGAGGCCGCCTGTGAACAGGCCCGGACCCTGGGCCGGAGCTTCTGAAATGGCCCCGAAGATCGTCTGCGTCGTGGGCCCCACCGCCTGCGGCAAGACCACCCTGGGGGTCCTGCTGGCCAAGAAATTTGGCGGCGAGGTGGTCTCCGCCGACTCCATGCAGATTTACCGGGGGCTCACCATCGGCACTGCCGCCCCCACGGAAGAAGAGATGGACGGCGTGCCCCACCACATGGTCGCGGTAAGCGACCCGGCGGAGCCGTGGTCCGCCGCCCGCTACGCCCAGGAGGCCGTTCCCATCGTCGACGGCATCCTAGCCCGGGGGAAACTGCCTATCCTGGTGGGGGGCACCGGTCTTTGGATCGACGCGGTGGTGAAGGGCCACGGCTTCGCGGCAGGCTGCGCCGGGGGAGCCGTGCGGCAAGAGCTGGAGGCGCGTCTTGCGGCGGCGGGCATCGGACCGCTGCTGGAAGAGCTGCGGCAGGTGGACCCGGCGTCGGCGGAGCGGCTCCACCCATCGGACGTAAAGCGGATTTTGCGGGCCCTGGAGGTTTACCGGGAGACCGGGAAAACCATCACCGCCCACAATGAGGAGACAAAGGCCCTGCCTCCCCGGTATGACGCGGTGTGGATCGGCCTCCAGTTCGCCGACCGGGCGGATATGAAGGCCCTGATTGACCGGCGGGTAGACCGCATGGCGGAGGCGGGGCTGCTGGAGGAGGTCCGTGCTCTTTTGAGCCTGGGTCTGCCCCGAAACGCCACGGCCCTCCAGGCCATCGGATACAAGGAATTCCAAAGCGTCCTGGAGGGGACGGCCACGGAGGCGGAGGCCCTGGCGGAGGTGAAGCTCCGCTCCCGGCAGTACGCCAAGCGGCAGCTGACCTGGCTGCGGCGGAATCCGGCCATCCACTGGGTCTTTTGGGAAAAAGACCGGGATTTTGCCCGGGCCCTACAGATTTCGACGGAAATTCTCTCTGCGGAGGGGGTATCCTAGAAATTGGCAAAACGATTCGCCCGGAACCTCTCGGGGACGCCGAGGATCATCGTTTCGCTGAACTACACGACAGCGCCTCCCGCCGGGAGGCGCACGGACAGACGAAAAAGGAGCGGACGATATGCAAAACAAACAGAACCTACAGGACCTCTTCCTCCTCCGGGCCAAGCGGGACCGGGTGCCCGTCACCATGTTTTTGATGAACGGCTTTCAGATGCGGGGAACCATCACCGGCTTCGACCCCTTCGTGGTCATCCTGGACAGCGAAGGCCGCCAGCAGGTGATCTACAAGCACGCCATCTCCACCATTGCCCCCACCCGGACGGTCTCTTTGAACGAGGAGGAGTGATCTCACATAAGGCAGGCTACATAGAAACGCTATGAAACAGAAACAAAGCGGCTTTGGAACAAAGCTTCTCATGGCCGCCCTCTTTTTGGGAGTGGCGGCCTATTTCGGGATCGAGGCTTTCCAATATTTGGACGACCCTTTGGGCGTCACCCTGGCCTACCGCTATGAGGTGGAGCAGACCGTGGACCTGACGGGCTTCGTGGTCCGGGAGGAGCGGGTGCTGCCTGACGAGGGCGGCGGCCTTCTGCGCATCCAGCGGGCGGAGGGAGAGCGGGTGGCCGCCGGGGGGACCGTGGCCTCCATCTACGCGGACCAGGCGTCCCTGGACCGGCAGGCGGAAATCGAGAGCCTGGAGAGCCGGGTGGAACAGCTTCAATACGCCCAGGATTTGGCCCTGGCGGCGGAGACCACCCGGAAGCTGGACGCCCAGATTGTCCAGAACCTGCTGGAATACCGCCGCTTCCTGGCGGCGGACCGGCTCTATGACGCGGAGGGCACGGCCCTGGAGCTCCGGGCCCTGGTCCTCAAGCGGGACTACAGCGACACGGGGAACGGAGACATCGGCCTCCAGCTCCAGGAGCTGGGGGCGCAGCTGCTGAACCTTCGCTCTCAGGCGGAGGGCTCCGTCCGGCGTGTCACCGCGCCGGAGGCGGGGCTCTACTCCTCCGAGGTGGACGGCTTCGAGGCGGTGCTGACCCCGGACATGCTGGAGGGGCTGACCCCCTCCGCCCTCTCCAGCCTGACGGCGGACCCCTCCGTCACCTCCCGAACCGGGAAGCTGGTGCTGGGGGACGCGTGGTACTACGCCGCTGTTTTATCCGCCGAGGACGCGGCAAAGCTGTGGCAGCTGCAAGCGGAGAACGGGGGAACCCTGCTCCTCCGCTTTTCCAAGGGGGTGGACCGGGACCTTCCCGTGACGCTGGAAACCCTGGGAGCCCGGGAGAACGGCCGGCTGGTGGCGGTGTTTCGGGGAACCCAGTACCTCCAGGAGCTGACGCTGCTGCGCCAGCAGCGAGCCCAGATCATCACCGGCTCCCTTGCCGGCATCCGGGTGCCCCGGGAGTGCCTCCGGGCCGAGCGGGCCTATCTGGACGGCGACGGCCGAACCGTCACAGAGGACCGCACCGGCATTTACTGCCTGGTGGGCCGGGAGGCCCGGTTCAAGCCGGTGGAGGTGGTCTACAACGCCGACAGCTTCGTGCTGGTAAGCCCCACGCCAGAGCTGAACCCCAGCGTGGACAAGGACGCCAAGCGCATTATTCGGGCCGGGGAGCAGGTCATCGTCTCCGCCCGGGGGCTCTTTGACGGGAAGGTGCTCCAATAGGGGGCGGGCTCGGTCCCGCCCCGTTTTCCAAGCGCCCCATATCCCCAAAAGCAGGGGACCCCATCCGGTCCCCCCAACAAACATAGAGAAAGGCGTGACCCTATGTCGATTGCCGAAAACATCGCCCAAGTCCGGGCGAACATTGCCGCCGCCGCCCGGGAGGCGGGGCGGGACCCTCGGGAAATCACCCTGGTGGGAGCCAGCAAGATGAACGACGCTTCCGCCTGCCGGGCGGCGGTGGCCGCCGGGATTGACGCCCTGGGGGAAAACCGCGTCCAGGAGATGACCGCCAAGCTGGCGGAAAGTGCCTATGACGGCGCGCCCCTCCACTTCATCGGCCACCTCCAGCGCAACAAGGTGCGCCAGGTGGTGGGGAAGGCAGACCTCATCCAATCCGTGGGCTCTTTGGAGCTGCTGGCGGAGATTGAAAAGGCCGCCGGAAAGCTGGAGCTGGTCCAGGACATCCTCCTGGAGGTCAACATCGGGGAGGAGGCCGCCAAGAGCGGCTTTGCCCCGGCGGAGCTCCTTCCCGGGGCGGAGGCGGCCCTGGCCATGGAGCATATCCGGGTCCTGGGTCTGATGACCATTCCCCCGGCGGAGGCGGACCGGGAGGAAAATCTTCGATATTTTGACAGCGTTCGGGCGCTTTTTCTTGACATGGACGGGAAATTGTTTCATAATAGCCTTACGGTCCTGTCTATGGGCATGAGCGGCGATTACCAGGACGCCATCCGGGCCGGGGCCACCATGGTCCGGGTGGGCACCGCCATCTTCGGGAGCCGCCATTACACATAAGATTACAAACAGGAGGTACATGCATGAGTATCCTGGATGAGATAAAAAAGCTGACCCACCCCTACGAGGACGAGGACGACGATCCCGCCGAATTCGAGGACGAGCTCCAAGAGCGGGACATGTTTGAAGAGCGCCGCTCCCGCTATGACGACCGCCGGAACAAGGTGGTGAACATCCACGCCACCACCCAGCTAAAGGTGGTTTTGGTGAAGCCGGAGCGGTTTGAGAACGCCTCGGAGATCGCCGACCAATTGAAGGACAAGCGGACGGTGGTTTTAAACCTGGAGTCCACCAACAAGGACGTGGCCCGGCGGCTCATCGACTTTCTCTCCGGCGTGGCCTATGCCGGAGAGGGCAAGATCAAAAAAGTGGCCGCCAACACCTATATCATCACCCCCTACCACGTGGACATCGAGGGGGACTTGATCGACGAGCTGGAGAACAACGGGCTGTATTTCTGATTCTTAAAAGACATTTTAACGGGCACGCTGGGGAGGATATGCGACTATGCTGACACCGCAGGAGATTTCCGCTCACTCTTTCACCAAGAACATGATGGGCGGCTACAACATAACCTCAGTGGATGAGTTCATAGAAGAGCTCACCGACGACTACACGTTCCTCTATAAGGAAAACGCCTCCTTGAAGGCCAAGCTGAAGGTCTTGGTGGAGAAGGTGGAGGAGTACCGGGCCACGGAGGATTCCATGCGGGCCACCCTCCTCACCGCCCAGCGGATGGCGGACTCCCTCGTCAAGGAGGCGGAGGAGAAGCGGGACGTCATCCTGAAACAGGCGGAGGCCGCCGCCCGGGAGAAGCTGGACGGCTACCGCAGGGAGGCGGAGCAGTACAGCAAGCGCCTCCAGCAGGGGCAGGAGGAAATCCGCCGCTTCGTGGCGGAGAGCCGGGCCCTGTGCGAAAAGGAGCTCCAGTTCCTGGAGGAGTTCCCCAGCCGCCCCCTGGAGGAGGAGCCGGAGGCCGCCGCAGAGGCCATCGGCGAGACGATTCTCTCCGCCGGGGAACCCGCCCCCGCCAGCGCCGTTCCGGAAGCCGCGCCCCAGGCCGCGCCGCGTGAGGAGGTTCTGCCTCCCCAGGCTCCGCCTCCCATTCCCCAGACGGCGGACCCCGTTCCCACCACGGAGAAGCTGCTGGACACCCTGGCCTCGGCGGAGCAGGAGCCGGAGGATCTCAGCGCCACCCGGCGGGTGAACATCAACGAGCTGAAATTTGGCCCCAATTACCGGAGCGAGTCGGACTGACGGCTCTCTTGAGAAGGGGGAGGCGCCATGAGCGAAGGGCCCATTATCGCGTTTTTATACGATTTTGACAAGACCCTCTGCACCACGGACATGCAGGATTACGCCTTCATTCCCAGCCTGGGGATGACCCCGGCGGAGTTCTGGGCGGAGGCCAACGGCTTCGGCCGCCAAAATCACATTGACGGCATCCTTGCCTATATGTACATCATGCTCCGGGAGGCGGAGCGGAAAAACCTGCCCTTCACCCGGGAGGACCTGGTGGAAAAAGGGCGGGGCATCGAGCTCTTCCCCGGCGTGGCGGATTGGTTCAGTCGGATCAACGCCTTTGGACAGACCCAGGGGGTGCGGGTGGAGCACTATGTGATTTCCTCCGGCCTCCGGGAGATCATCGAGGGGTCCTCCATCAGCGGGGAATTCCAGGAGATTTACGCCAGCGAGTTTTACTACGACGAGGCGGGCCGCCCCGTCTGGCCCAAGCTGGCGGTGAATTTCACGGCCAAGACCCAGTTTGTCTACCGCATCAACAAGGGGGTTCTGGACGTTTCCGAGGACAAGCCCCTCAACGACTCCATGCCCGACGACAGCAAGCGGGTGCCCTTTCCCAACATGGTCTACATGGGGGACGGGCTCTCCGACGTGCCCTGCATGAAGATGATGCGGGCCTACGGCGGGCAGGCCATCGCCGTCTATCAGGCCGCCAACCAGGCGGGGGTGGAGGAGCTGCTGGCCCGGGGCCGGGTGGACTTTATCTTCCCGGCGGACTACCGGGAGGGCCGGGCCCTGGAGGAGACGGTGAAGAACATCATCCGCAAAATTGCCGTGGCCGACCGACTGAGGAGGGAGCATCTTCACCAGCTCCGTCACCTGGGGGAGGATGTCCTGCCGGACCAGGTGGAGTTGTTTTGAAATTCCCCTTTGCGAAGGGGCTGATACTCGCCCTTGCGGACGGGGCGGATTAGATACCAGCGATGGGGGTGTATTACACCAGCCGTCGCTGGTATCCATTTTCCCCCGCCCGTAAGGGCGAGGACAAGCCTTGCAAATTCAGTCTCCCCATGGTAAAATGGGTCATCAAAAGGGGGGGACTGCCTATGAAGCGCATCAGCAAGGAAAACTATTACCTGGATATCGCCCAGACCGTTTTGGAGCGGGCCACCTGCCTGCGCCGGGTCTATGGAGCCATCATTGTCACCAATGACGAAATCATCTCCACCGGCTACAACGGCGCGCCTCGGGGACGGGCCAACTGCGTCGACATGGGCTATTGCTCCCGGGAGGTTCTCCAGGTGCCCCGGGGGGAGCGCTATGAGCTCTGCCGCAGCATCCATGCCGAGGCCAACGCCATCATCTCCGCCGCCCGGCGGGACATGGTGGGTGGCACCCTCTACCTGGTGGGGCGGGACGCCCAGACCGGAGAGCTGCTGGGGGACGCCACCTCCTGCTCCATGTGCCGCCGTATGGTGATCAACGCCGGACTGGAACGGGTGGTCATCCGCCGGACGGAGACGGAATTTGATATCATTTCCGTGTCAGACTGGATCGCCGAGGACGACGCCGTTTCCCTTTGAGGAAACACGGAAAGGAAGTATTTGCTTGAAAGCCGGACTTGTCACCTTCTACCACCTGCATCACTATGGGGCCATCCTCCAGGCCGCGGCCACCCAGCGGGCCCTGGCCTCCCTGGGCTGGGACTGCGAGACCATCGACTACTTCGTCAATCAGGATATCCGCATCCTCAAGCCCCCCACCACTCCCGGACGGGCGGCGAACGACGCCTACAACACCCTCCACTATCCCGCTCTGAAACGCCGCTGGCAGCGGTTCGAGACCTTTTCCAAGGCCCACCTGAACCTCACCTCCCGCCGCTATGCCAGCTGGGAGGAGTTGAAACGGGCCGCCCTGCCCTATGACCTTCTGATCTCCGGCAGCGACCAGATTTGGAACCCCACCATCTTCCCCGACGGGCGCTTTGACCCCGTGTTTTTCGGGACCTTCTCCCCCTTGCGGAAAATCGCCTACGCCCCCTCCTTCGGCGTGGGGCACCTGCCCGAGGGGATGGAGGAGGAATTGAAGGGCTATCTTTGTGCCTTTTCCCACCTCTCCGTCCGGGAGGCCTCCGGCCGGGACATCGTCCGGGAGGCCGCGGGCCGGGAGGCGGAGGTGGTGCTGGACCCCACGCTGCTGCTGACGGCGGAGGACTGGTCCGCCCTGGCGGCGGAGCGGGTGGTCCGGGGAGAGTATATCCTCTGCTACTGCATCGCCCGCTCCGGGGCTCTGGAGCCCTATATCCGCCGTCTGGCGGAGGAGACCGGACTGCCGGTGGTCCAGCTCTGCGGCACCCGGCGGAAGCTCCACCCCAAGGCAAAGCTGATTTTTGACGCGGGTCCGGCGGAATTTTTGAGCCTCTTCCGCCACGCCGCCTATGTCTGTACGAATTCCTTCCACGGGACCGTGTTCTCCGTCCAGTTCCAGCGGCCCTTCTTCACCGCCGTGGCCCCGGCGGAGCTCCAGGAGCCGGAGCGCTCCCGGACCTTCAGCCTTCTAAGCCGCCTGGGGCTGACGGACCGGGTGGTGGGCAAGGGAGACGCCGCCGGACTGGGGGACCTCCCCGGCTGGTCTGCCGCGGAGGAGCGGTTACAGGCCGCCCGGGCGGGGGCCATGGCCTATTTGCGGGCCGCCCTGGCGGACGAGCCCTGGGAGCGCGCAAAAGAGCCCCCCCGTCCCCAGGGGAACCGTCCCCTTCTGGCGGACCGGACCCACTGCACCGGCTGTTCCGCCTGCGCCGCCGCCTGTCCCAAGGACGCCATCACCCTGGTCCGGGACCGGGAGGGCTTCGCCTTCCCCCAGGTGGACCCGGAGAGGTGCGTCCACTGCGGCATCTGCACCAAAACCTGTCCCATGCTCCGGGAGCGGGCGAAAACGCCCCTGCCCGCCGCCTTCGCCGCCTGGAATCGGGAGGCGGACATCCGGCGGGATTCCACCTCCGGCGGGGCCTTCTCCGCCCTGGCGGACTACGTGCTGGAGGGGGGCGGCGTGGTGTTTGGCGCGGCGCTGGACGGGAAACAACACCTGCGGCACACCGCCTGCTTCCGGAAAGAGGACCTCTGGCGGCTCCGGGGGGCCAAGTACGTCCAGAGCGATTTGGAGGGCGTGTTCCGGGAGGTGCGAAAGTGCCTGGAAACCCGGCAGGTCCTCTTCTCCGGCACCCCCTGTCAGGTGGACGGGCTGTACCGCTATCTGGGGACCCGCCCGGAGAATCTGACCACCTGCGATCTGGTGTGCCATGGCGTGCCCTCTCCCGGCGTGTGGGAGGACATGGCCCGCCACATCGAGAAGAAGCGGGGGCGGGAGCTCCAGACCGTGCGCTTTCGCAACAAGGTGGAGGGCTGGCAGAACAGCCACTTCACCGCCGTTTACGACGACGGCACCGTGGACACCCACCCCCTTTTTGAAACGGAGTTTGGCCGGGCCTTTGGCCGGGCGCTGTTCTTGCGGCCCTGCTGCTACCGCTGCCCCTATGCCTGCTTGAACCGGGTGGGGGATTTCACCCTGGGGGACCTCTGGGGCCTCCGGCCCGACGAGCTGCCGGAGCAGCAGCAAAAGGGCGTCAGTCTCCTGCTGGTGAACACCCCCCATGGCAGCCATATTTTCGACCAGCTCCATCTGGTCCGCCAGCCCTTCCCCGTGGAGCGGGCCATCGCCGGGAATCCCCGGCTGGCCTCTCCCATCACCCAGCCCCCGGACCGGGCCGCCTTCTTCGCCGCCTATGCCCTGGAGCCCTTTGACCAGGTGGTCCGGAAGTTCTGCGCCCTGCCGCCGTTGCCCGTCCGGGCGATGGGAAAGGCCCTGTCGCCGGAGATGAAGGCGAAGGTGAAAAAGGTGCTGAGGCGGGGCTGAGGGCTATCCGAATCGTAGATTCTTTTGGAATCATCGCTTTTTGTATACAGGCAACAGGGCCAGCCGGAATCCGGCTGGCCCTGTTTTTTGAAAATCCGTATTCATAATTGGAGACGCCGGATAGACGCCGCTTTTCCCGTCAGGCAGGGAGCTGGGGCAATGGAGGGATTGCCCCGGCACGCGGCGCGGCACGGCAAAAAAAGAACCTCCTGACAGCGCAGGCCGTTTGGAATACAGCCTCCTATTCCACCGGCTTGGACAGCATCCACAGCGGCGCGCCGTCGTGGCGGCTGGGGGACAGCTCCTCCAAAATCAGGGACAGCTCCCAGGGGATCAGGCTTCGATCCCGGCTGGCGGGATCCGCCACCAGAATCTCCCCGCCCAAGGTGGTGCCCCGGAGGAGAATGAAATGCCCTCCCTTGGTGAAATGCCCCTTGGTCATCAGCGCCACGGCCACGTCTCCGGTGGACAATCGCAGATACAGCTCGTCCTCCTCCAGCGTGTTCAGGTCCAGGGATTCGCACTCCAGTCCATAGGTCTCCGCCACCCCCTGAACAATGGAGAGGTAGGAGCCGTGTCCCCGGCACCAATAGCCCCCCTTGACGCACAGGGCCGCCATATCCGCCGGGTCCACAATCTCCCCCGTCAGGGAGGAAACCGCCATGGCCAGGGCGGTGGGGCCGCAGCCATGGGTGGCCAGGGGGTCTGAACCGTACTTCTGCTCCGCCCGGGCCTCGTCGGTTTGGTTGAAGTAGATCACGTCCACCCCGCCGCCGGTGAGGACCTCCTGCCCCTCCCGCAGGATAATGTCGCTGATCAGAGGGTCCAACAGCTCCTTGGGCGGCGCCAGCTCCGGCTGGGACAAGGTGGAATCGGACTCCGCCAGGGGTTCCGGCTCCGGCGGCGGGGCGGTGACCTCCTCCATCCAGTCCCGGAGCGCGTCCCGGGCCTCCCCCGCCCGGTGGGCCAGGGCGGCGGCGGCCTTCCCCGCCTGTTCCGCCGCGGCGCTTCCCGCCCGGAGGACGGCCTCCACCCCCCGGCCCGCCATCTGGGCGGTCCAGCGGGCTGTCACCCGTACAGGCTCCGTCAGCTCCGCATAGAGCTCCGGGGCAAAGACGCGGCAGGCCGCCAGCTCCGCTCCGCCGATGCAGACCAGGGCCAGGAGAACCACGGCGGTATACCGGACCCAGGGGGTCCGCTTTTTCTTCCTGGGGGGCTCCCGCTCTTTCAGGCGGAGCAGCTCCTCCAGGGCCTCTTCCTCCGGGGAGGTCTCTCGACGCATGGCGCATCTCCTTTTGCTTGTTCTTTCTACTATACCACACCTCCCTGGTCCGCTTCAAGGGCGGCGGCCCTTTTCGCCGGTGAAAATGCTGGAAAGCAGCCGGGCCGCCCGTTTGGGCGGCCCGGCTGGGTGGGATTATTTCCGGTAGTTCTGCATCCGCCAGACGATGGCGGAGACCTGCCCCCGGGTCAGGGTGTTGGAGGGGCGGAAGGTGCTGGTACCGTTGTTGAAATAGCCTTCCACAATGCCCGCGGCGTTCAGGGCCTGGACATAGACATCGGCGGTATCCGTGAAGGGCTTTACGCTGGAGAGGTTGTTGATGTCCAGCTTCAACGCTCCGGCAGCCAGCTGGGCCACCTGGAGACGGGTGATGGGCCCGTTCAGGGCCACGTTGCTCCGGGTGACCAGGCCGTCGGCCTGGGCCTTGGCCAGATACCCGCTGAAGGTGCTGCCGGGAACGGTGGGGGCCTGCTCGGGATAGCCCGCCGCCAGCATGATGAGCTTCAAGGCCGCGCCATAGGTAATGGTGCTGTCGGGCTTGAAGTTTCCATCGGGATAGCCGTCGATGACGGCGGAATCCGCCAGCTCGGTGACGTATTTATAGCACCAGGTGGCGGCGTTGATGTCCCCGAATTTTTTGTTGGTGTTCAGCACGCCCATGGAGAACATGCCGGAGGCAATGGGGACGTTGCTGGCGTTCAGGGCAACGTAGGGAATCTCCACCGGGCCGGTGTAGCCGGTCTGGGGCACGAAGCGCAGCTGCCCCAGCTGCTGGGTTCCGGTGTTGTAGCCATAGACCGTGGTGGTGTTGGCGGGGGTGGAGGAGGAGCCCTCGTAAATCGCGCCCACATTGGCGGCGGGGAGCTTTAGGAGCTGGATACCGCTGGGGGTGGTGCCGGTGGCAGCGGCCACGGCGGCGGCGATGGAGGAGGCCGGGAAGGTCACGGAGGTGTTCTTAGGCGTGGGACCGTAAACCTCGGAGACGGTTTTGTTGGTGACGCTGATCAGGATGCCTCCCGTAACGGACTGGCCGTTGGTGCCGTAGGCCGTGAAGGGGATGGCCGCGCAGTAGTTGGACCCGGAGGGCACATAGGTCAGCTCCGTCAGGGCGTATTCACTCTGGGAGGCGGGGCTGACGTAGAAATTCCGGTTGCGGTTGGAGGCGGTGATCTGCTCCCGGGTGGAGGTGCCGTACCGGCTGGCGCTGTAGTAGTTGTAGTACAGGGCTCCGGCGGTGGGCACATCGTTTAGCACCACGTACTGGAGGGTCCCGGCGGGATAGGCGCTCTTGTAGAACCGGGCCAGGTCGTTGGAGTTGATCTGGACATTGGTGCCGCTGGTGACGGCATAGCGCACGTTTCCAGTGAGGTTGGAGGTGACGGAGGCCGTCGTCGGGAGGATGACCAGGGTGCCCTCCACCTCCCGGTCGTTGGTGCCGTAAGCGGTGAAGCGCAGGGACACCTTGCCGCTGGTAAAGGAGTTGGCGGCGGCAAAGGTCAGGTCGTTCAGGGCGTAGTCATTCCGGCCCGCGTCGTTGGAATTGTAGTAGAAGCGGACATCCCGAAGGGAATTGCGGCTAAAGGACGCGGAGTAGCTGGTGCCATACCCGGTGTAGAGAGTGCCGGAGGAATCCGGCAGGTCGGCGGTGCCGGGCACGTCAAAGACCACGTAGTCCAGACTGGAGCTGGAATAGGTCTTGCGGAAGAAGTCGTCGAACTTGGTCCGGTCAAAGTTCACGGTCTTGCCGGGGGTGACGGTGTAAGAGACGTCGCCGCCGGAGCCCACCGTCAGCTTCAAGGTGCCCTGCTCGTAGTCGCTGCTGTCGTAATAGGCCCGGAAGGGCATGGTCAGCGTGCTGCCGTCCTTGGCCGTGGCGTCGGGCCGGAAGTAGAGGCTGCCGATGGAGTAGGTGCCATAATTGGGCGTGCCGTTGTAGAACTGGGTCTTGGAATAGGTCAGGTCGCTGCGGGTCAGGGGGACGTTTCCGGTGTAGAGCTTTCCGGCAAAGCTGGCGTAGTCGCTGCCCGCCTCGAAGGCCACGTACCGGATGGTCCGATTGCTGCCGGACATGGTCTGATAGGCCCGGTTGAAGTCGCTGGCGGTGAAGGACACGGAGCCGCCGGGGGCCGCCTCATAGCCAACGGTGTTGGCCTCGGAGGTGACCACGATGCGGAAGGTGCCCTCCTCGTAGTCGTCCCGGGCGTTGCGGTAGTAGGCCCGGAAGGGGATCACCAGGCTGGCGTTCTCCCGGGCATCCCGGTCCGCCTGGAAGGTCACATCCTCCAGCAGATAGTCGTTCCGCCCCGCGTCGTTGGAGCTGTAGTAGAACCAGGTCTCGTCGTGGGTCAGGTCCTGGAGGCGGAGGTCCTCGTTTTTCACGTACAGCGCGCCGTCGAAGTTCCGATAGCTGTCCGGCGCGTAGAAGGACACGGCGGTGATGGTCCGGTTGTTGTAGCCGGAGAGATACTGGTAGACCTTGTTGAAGGCGGCCTTGTCCAGCCGGGCGGTGCCGCCGGGGGCCACGTTCAAGGTGACGGTATCCTGGGAGCCGTTTTTGTCAATGACAATCCGCAGGGTGCACTTTACCTCGTCATCCCGGTCATAGGCGGCCCAGAAGGGAATCTCCAGAGTATCCCCGTCCCTGGCGCCGCTGGAGGCCCGGAACACCAGATCGTCAATGCCGTAGCTGTCCTGGCGGTTGGTGGAGTAGTAGAACCACTCCCGGGCCAGCTCTTTCTTGGTAAAGTCGGAGTGGCCGGAGACGCTGATCTTGCCGGCAAAGGACGTATAGGCGTCGCCGGGGACAAACTCGATGTAGTTCAGGGTCCGGCTGGTGTTGGCCAGGTCCCGATAGGCCTGGTTGAAGTCGCTGCGGTTGAAGGTGACGGAGCCGCCGGGGGCCACCCGGTAGACCACCTCGCCCTCCTGCTTGCCGTCCTTGTCCACGATGATGCGGAGGGTGCCGTTATAGCGGTCATTGGAGCGGTCACGGTAGCGGACGGTGATCTCCAGCTCGTCCCCCACGTCCGCCCGGCTATCCGCCCGGAAGCTGAGGGTTTCCAGGTCATAGTCGCCGTCCCCGTCGTTGTCAACGTAGAAGTCGTATTCGTCCAGGTCGGAGGCGCTGAGGGCGCTGTTATTCCGGTAGATTCCGCCGTCGAAGTTCTTGTAGTCGTTGCCCACCCGGAATTCCACGGTCTTTAGCCGGGAGGTTCCGCCGACGAGCTCCTTAAAGGCCTCCTCGAAACGCTCCACCTTGAAGTTCACCGTGCCGCCGGGGGCCACCCGGAGGACGATGTCGGAGGAGTTCTTGGGGGTGCCGGAGAGGGTGATGGTGCCGGAAATCTGGTTGCCGTAGCTGTCCCTGGCGGTATAGGCCACGCCGAGACTGCCCGAGGTGCTGGGGATATAATAGATCGAGCTGGTCAGGTTGTTGTAACTGTATTCGCTGTACAGCGTATCCTTTTTGTTGTTGTCCCAGAGCTCTCCGCTGCCGCTGGTGGATTTCAGATCAATGGAGGAGAACGTGTTCTCTCCGGTGAGGGCGGAGAACTTCGCCGCCACCTTGTTCCGGATTTCCGTGCCCACCAGCACGCCGCCAGTGGTGCCCACGGCCAGGGAATCGTTCTGTCCCGTGGCCCGCAGGTTGTAGAGGGCAGTGTATGTAACGTTGCTGGAGACGGTGGTCCCAGCGGACACCTTGGGTTGATTCCGATAGCCCGGCTTGGGCTGACTGCCCTGTACCCAGCCCGCGAAAACGTGGTCGCCGGGGACGCTGGTCAGCGCGGGCCGGTTGGCAAGGCCCAGAGGGGCGCTGTTCTTGCGTACCGACTCCGTAGAGGTGCTGTTGCCCACCCGGAAGGTGACGGTGCAGGTGGTGTTGTCCACCTGGGCCACCTGCTGGCCGCAGGTTTTGCACTTGCCGTCGGTCGTTAGGGTAGCGCTGTGCCCGGTAGCGGGGATGGTTTCCGTATAATAGTTGTCGCACACCGAGCAAGTATATCTTCGCAGGCCTGTTGTCGTGCAGCCGGCCTTTAATGTAACCTCGCCGCTGGTGCTGTGGGTGTGGAGGTTGATACTCTCCTCTTTGCAGACGGAGCAGACCTTGGCGTGAACATCGTTGTTTTTATAGGTCCAGGAGGGAGGGAAGCTGTGGGCCACCAATTCCAGGGCTCTCTCCTGCGTCTCGTTACAGTCGTTACATTTACGCTGTTCCTTGCCAGGAACCACACAGGTAGATTTTGTCTGGGTGATCCAAGGCCCCCAATTATCATGAGTGCAGTCCGCCAGCGCAACGGGCGCAAGGCTCGCCAGCATCACCAGCGTCAGGATAAACGCCGGTACGTTTCTTTTCCAAAATTTGTTCATAAGGTTACCTCCGTGCCTGCCGAAAATTGGATACTCGAAATGGGACAATCTCACTTGTACCATCATAGCGGAAACCGTCTCCATAATTGTGAACGAACTGTGAACATGCGGCAACATTTTGGTATCATATTGTGACAAAAGTCCCGTTTCCCCTCCTTGAGAGGGAAGGTGGAATGTGTAGAATGAACAGAG
The DNA here is from genome assembly GCA_910587705.1 of uncultured Oscillibacter sp. Taxonomy (GTDB): domain Bacteria; phylum Bacillota; class Clostridia; order Oscillospirales; family Oscillospiraceae; genus Oscillibacter. Next base: position 40,950 of record CAJUMX010000010.1, on the reverse strand, counting down.
AACATAAAGATGAAAAACATTCGAAAGGTTTCTCTTTACAAATAAATTTCCCTCCTATATAATACATAGGCTAAGAAATCTGTAAGGATGGAGAATCACCATGGCTTTGATTGAATACGACGCTTACAAGCAGAAGCTCCGGGACTTAAAGCCGGAGCTGGACGAGCTCTCCGCCGCTTTGGACATCGACGCGGCGAGGCAGGAGGCCGCGCGGCTGGAGGATGAGACCGCCCAGGACGGCTTCTGGAACGACCTGGAACGGTCCCAGAAGGTCCAGCAGCGCCTGAAACAGCTCCAGAATAAAATTGCCAAACAGGAAAAGCTCCTCTCCGCCTGGGAGGACCTGACCGCCCTTTGCGAGATGGGCCAGGAGGCCGACGACCCGGAGATTCTGGAGGAGCTGAAAGCCGAGTTCGCCGCCCTGGAGGACCGGGCCGCCGAGACCCGGATGGCCACCCTCCTCTCCGGGGAGTACGACGGGTGCAACGCCATTTTGCAGTTCCACGCCGGGGCGGGCGGCACCGAGGCCCAGGACTGGGCCCAGATGCTCTACCGCATGTACACCCGCTGGGTGGAGCGGAAGGGCTTCACCTATAAAATTCTGGACTACGAGGACGGGGACGAGGCGGGCATCAAGTCCGCCGCCATCTCCATCGAGGGCGAAAACGTCTACGGGCTCCTCAAAAGCGAGAACGGCGTTCACCGCCTGGTCCGGGTCTCCCCCTTCGACGCCAACGCCCGGCGGCAGACCTCCTTCGCCGCCATCGAGGTTATGCCGGAGATTGAAAACGACGAGACCATCGAAATCCGGGACGAGGACATTGAGATGCAGGTCTACCGGGCCAGCGGCGCGGGCGGCCAGCACGTCAACAAGACCTCCTCCGCCGTCCGGCTCATCCACAAGCCCACGGGCATCGTAGTGGCCTCTCAGCAGGAGCGGAGCCAGTTCCAGAACAAGGACAACTGCATGAAGATGCTCCGGGCCAAGCTGCTGGAGCTGAAAGCCCAGCAGCACGCGGAGAAAATCTCCGACATCAAGGGCGTGCAAATGAAGATCGAGTGGGGCAGCCAGATTCGCTCCTATGTCTTTATGCCCTATCAGATGGTGAAGGACACCCGGACCAGCTTTGAAACCGCCAACATCGACGGCGTGATGGACGGGGACCTGGACGGCTTCCTCAACGCCTATTTGACCCAGCTGGCCACCGGCGAGCTAAAGAAATAACCCCAGCCTTCCAAAAAGGCGCGGCCATGGAGCCGCGTCCTTTTTCCGCAAAGCCTCGCGTATACAGAAAGGACTTTACCGATGAAAGACAACAAAACGCAATCAGCTTCCCCCGCGCCGCAGGAAAACAAGATGGGCGTTATGCCCATCGCCCCCCTTCTGGCGGGCATGGCGGTCCCCATGATGATCTCCATGCTGGTCCAGGCCCTTTACAACATTGTGGACAGCGTGTTTGTGGCAAGAATCAGCCAGGACGCGCTGAACGCCGTCTCCCTGGCCTTCCCCCTGCAAAACCTGATGATCGCCGTGGGCGGCGGCACCGCCGTGGGCATGAACGCCCTGCTCTCCCGCTCCCTGGGGGAGAAGAAGCAGGACCAGGCGGACCAGGCCGCCAACACCGGCATTTTCCTCTTCCTCCTCAGCGCGGTGATCTTTGGCGTGTGCGGCTTTTTGCTGGCCCGGCCCTTCTTCCTGGCCCAGACGGACATCCCCTCCATTGTGGATTATGGCACGGACTACGCCCGCATCTGCCTGGGGCTCTCCGTCGGCATTTTCAGCCAGTTCTGCTTTGAGCGGCTGCTCCAGTCCACCGGGCGGACCGTCTACTCCATGATCACCCAGCTCATCGGCGCGGTCATCAACATCATCCTGGACCCCATTTTGATTTTCGGTCTCTTCGGCTTCCCCCGGATGGAGGTGGCCGGAGCCGCCGCCGCCACGGTGTTTGGCCAGATCATCGCCGCCCTCATTGGCCTTTGGATGAACCTCCGGTTCAACAAGGATATCCATATCCGCCTCCGGGACATCCGGCCGGACCGGACCGTGGCCCGGGAAATCTACCGGGTGGGCCTGCCCTCCATCATCATGCAGTCCATCGGGTCCATCATGACCTTCGGCATGAACAAGATTCTGATTTCCTTCACCGACACGGCTACGGCGGTTTTCGGGGCCTATTTCAAGCTCCAGAGCTTCATCTTCATGCCGGTCTTTGGCCTGAACAACGGCATGGTGCCCATCATCTCCTATAACTACGGCGCGGCCCGGCTGAACCGGGTGAAGAAAACCTTCCGCCTCACCGCCGCCACGGCCACCGTCATCATGGTCATCGGCTTTTCCGCCTTCAACCTGATTCCCGGGACCCTGCTGGGCTTTTTCAGCCCCTCGGCGGAGATGCTGTCCATCGGCACCGTGGCCCTGCGGATCATCAGCGTCTCCTTTTTGCTGGCGGGCTTTTGCATCATCGCCGGGTCCATGTTCCAGGCCATCGGCAACCCGGTGCACAGTCTGATCGTCTCCATCTGCCGCCAGCTGCTGGTGCTGCTTCCGGCGGCGTGGCTGCTGGCCCAGACGGGGAATCTGGACCTGGTGTGGTTTGCCTTCCCCATCGCGGAGCTGATGTCCCTGACCCTCAGCGTAATCTTCCTTCGCAAGACCATGCGGGACGCGGAGGAGAAAATCGGTACCCCTGGAAACGCATAACCAGAGAACGGAGGTTTTATGGAACCCATCATCACCCAGCTGGCCCAGGAGCTGGACCAGAGCCCGCAGTATGTCGCCAACGTCGTCCAGCTTCTGGACGAGGGCAACACCATCCCCTTCATCGCCCGCTACCGCAAGGAGCTCCACGGAGCCATGGACGACACCACCCTGCGCAATCTGGAGGAGCGGCTCCAGTACCTCCGGGGCCTCCAGGAGCGGCGGGAGGCCGTGAAGAAATCCATTGAAGAGCAGGGCAAGCTGACGGAAGAGCTCTCCCACGCCATCGACGCCGCCGCCACCCTGGCGGAGGTGGAGGACCTGTACCGCCCCTATAAGCAAAAGCGCCGGACCCGGGCCACGGTCGCCCGGGAGAAGGGCCTCCAGCCCCTGGCGGAGCGCCTCTTCGCCCAGGGGCCGGACTGCCCGGACCCGGCGGAGGAGGCGGCCCAATATCTTGACCCCGAAAAGGGCGTGGAGACGGTGGAGGACGCCCTGGCGGGAGCCTCTGACATTGTGGCGGAGCTGCTTAGCGACGACGCGGAGCTGCGGAAGGTCCTCCGCTCCCTGCTGGCGAAAAACGGCGCTCTCCACAGCGAAGCCGCTGTGGAGGAGGACACGGTTTACCGGCTCTATTACGACTTCACCCAGCCCCTTGCCCGGATGCAGGGCTATCAGGTTCTGGCCATCAACCGGGGGGAGAAGGAGGAGAAGCTGCGGGTTTCCGTCCAGTTGGACCGGGAGCTGGCGCTGCGGACCCTCCGCCGCCGGGTGGTGGTCCCCGGAACCCCCGCCATGGAGTTTATCAAGGCCGCGGCGGAGGACGCCTATGACCGCCTGATCTTCCCCTCCCTGGAGCGGGAGGCCCGGTCCGCCCTGACGGAGGAGGCCAGCGAGGGGGCCATTGGGCAGTTTGCCCTGAATTTGAAGCCCCTTTTGATGCAGCCCCCGGTGAAGGGCAAGGTGACCATGGGCTTGGACCCGGGCTATCGCATGGGCTGCAAGGTGGCGGTGGTGGACGGGACGGGGAAGGCCCTGGACACCGCCGTGGTCTATCCCACCTACAACGAGCGGAAGAAGGACGAGGCCATTGCCCTGCTGTCCCGGCTCATTCAAAAGCACGGCGTGGAGCACATTGCCATCGGCAACGGCACCGCCAGCCGGGAGACGGAGCAGATGGCGGTGGAGCTCATCCGGAAGCTGGGGGACCAGGGAATCCGGGTCTCCTATATGATCGTCTCCGAGGCCGGGGCCTCCGTGTACTCCGCCAGCAAATTGGCGGCGGAGGAGTTCCCGGAGTACGACGTAAACCTCCGCTCCGCCGTGTCCATCGCCCGGCGGCTCCAGGACCCCCTGGCGGAGCTGGTGAAGATCGACCCCAAGGCCATCGGCGTGGGGCAGTACCAGCACGACTGTCCCCCCAAGCGGCTGGACGAGGCCCTGAACGGCGTGGTGGAGGACTGCGTGAACGCCGTGGGGGTGGACGTGAACACCGCCTCCCCCTCGCTTCTCCAGCGGGTCTCCGGATTGACGGCGGCCACGGCGAAAAACATCGTGGCCTACCGGGAGGAAAACGGCCCCTTCACCGCCCGGAAGCAGATTTTGAAGGTCCCCAAGCTGGGGCCCAAGGCCTTCCAGCAGTGCGCGGGCTTCCTCCGGGTGCCGGAGAGCGCCTCCGTGCTGGACAACACCGCCGTCCACCCGGAGAGCTATCCGGCGGCGGAGAAGCTGCTGGCCCTGACAGGCCATTCCCTGGCGGATGTGAAGGCCGGGAAGCTCCAAAACCTCCCCGCCCAGGTGGCCGCCTACGGCGAGGAAAAGGCCGCGGAGGACGCGGGAGTGGGGGTGCCCACCTTGCGGGATGTGGTGGCGGAGCTGATGAAGCCGGGCCGGGACATCCGGGACGATCTGCCAAAGCCGGTGCTCCGCACAGACGTGCTGGAGATGAAGGATTTGAAGCCCGGCATGGTGCTGACGGGGACGGTGCGCAACGTCATTGACTTTGGTGCCTTCGTGGACATCGGCGTCCACCAGGATGGGCTGGTCCACATCTCCCAGGTGGCGGACCGCCGGGTGAAGCACCCCTCGGAGGTGGTGTCCGTGGGGGACGTGGTAAAGGTGAAGGTGCTGGAGGTAGACGAGAAGAAAAAGCGGATCTCCCTTTCCATGAAGCAGGCGAACTAAACGCAAAAAGGCCCCCGAGGGGGCCTTTTTTCCGCGCTTAGGCCTTGTTTGAAAATTGGCGGGATGCCGGATTTGGGCAGATTTTTTTGCCAGGCAAGGCGATTTGACGCAGGAATCCTGACGGATTTCAAGTCAAATCAACGCAGTCCTGGCGGAAAAAGATGCCTAAAGACGGCGTTTTGCCTTTTTTCAAGCAAGGCCTAGTCCTCCACCCGGATGGCGTTTACCGGGCAGCCGTTGGCGGCGTCCCGAACCCGGGGGCTCTTCCCCTCCGGCTGGGCGAGGACGGTGGAGGCGCTTCCAACAATGCGAAAGACCTCCGGCGCGGCATAGGCGCACATGCCGCAGGCGATGCAGCGGCTCGCGTCTACTGTGACGGTCATAGGGGCAGACCTCCTTGCTTTGTTCTGCCTCCATCATAACGCCACGGGGGCGGTTTGTCCAGCCTGGAAAATCCAGGGGAAACCGTCGGATTTTGTTCACGGATTGTCATTTACTTTCCTTCCGGTTTGTGGTATGCTGAAAGCTGTTCGACACCCCTGGACAAGTATGGAGGAACCCTATGAAACAAGTCTTTCCCAGAGCGCTTTCCCTGCTGCTGGCCCTGTCTCTTCTGGCGGCGCTGGCAATTTCCCCCGCCCAGGCCTCGGAGGCCATGGGGGACGATCTCATTGCCACGGACACCCTCCTGAACCGGGAGACCCAGCTGTCCACCAACGTCTTTTGGAGCTCCGTCAGCTCCGACTACCGGACGGAAAACCTGATTACATACGTCCCCAACGCCTCCGTCACCCCCATCGTCACCTACGGCGGCGTGCTGACGGACCGGAGCTCCGTCTCCAACACCGCCAAGGCCCTGGAGGAGCAGGGCCACCGGGTGGTGGCGGGCATCAACGGAGACTTTTACAACGTGAACAACGGCCTGCCCATCGGCATTGTGGTCACCCAGGGGCAGCTGCGCTCCAGCGACGGGGGCTATCACGCCATCGGCTTCCGCTCCGACGGAACCGCCATCCTGGGCAAGCCCGCCGTCACCATGAGCGTCCGCTACACCGCCCAGGACGGCACGGGAGAGCCCCTCTATAACGAGGCGGGGGAGCCCCTCTATGACGAGCTGGGAAGCCCCCTCACCGACGGGACCGGCCAGATAAGCGAGAAAACCCTGTGGCCCGCCGCCTTCAACAAGGCCCGGACGGAATCCGGCGTGTACCTCTACACCTATGACTTCAACGCCTCCCACACCACCGGCTCCACCCAGCCCGGCGTGGACGTGGTGTGCACCGTTCAGGAGGGGAATTTCGCCCTGGGCGGAACCACCTCCCTGCTGGTGGAGCGCATTGCCGAGACGGAGAAGGACCCAACGCCCCTGGGCCCCACCCACGTGGTCCTCAGCGCCAACGCCAAGGCGGGGGAGGAGACCCTGAACGCCCTCCGCTCCATCCCGGTGGGAACGGTGCTCACCCTGACCCTCACCCCGGCGGACCCCGGCTGGAACGACGTGCAGTACGCCGCCGGAAGCCTTTACTCCCTGGTGGAAAACGGGGCCGTGGCCTCCGGCCTTCCCACGGGGGCGGCCCCCCGGACCGCCGTGGGCCAGCGGTATGACGGCAGCCTGATTTTCTACACCATCGACGGTCGGAAGTCCGGCCACTCCATTGGCGCCACCATGGAGCAGGTGGCCCGGCGGCTCATCGAGCTGGGCTGCGTCACGGCCCTGGGGCTGGACGGCGGCGGGTCCACCACCCTGGCCGTCACGAAGCCCACGGACACCGCCGCGGAGCGGATCAACCAGCCCTCCGACCGGGTGGAGCGCTCCGTGTCCAACCAGATTTTCCTGGTGGCCAGCAACCAGCCCACGGGCCAGCTGAGCCACTTCTACGTCAGCGCCGACAACGCCTATGTCCTGGCGGGCAGCCGCGCGGAGATCTCCGCCGCCGCCGTGGACACCAATTTCATCCCCATGAACGAGCGCTATGACCTCACCGTCTCCGCCGGAACCCTGTCGGGGAACACCCTCACCACCCCCCTGGAGGGCGGGGACATCACCGTCACCGCCCAGGGCGGCGGGGGACAGGGCTCCACCGTGATCCACGCCATCACCGCGCCGGACGGCATAGCCGTGCGGAACGCCGACGACGCCATCATTACGGAGCTTAGCGTCTCCCCCGGCGCCTCCGTCCAGCTCCACGGCTCCGCCGCTTACAAGCACCTGCCCCTCAAGGCGGACCCGGCGGCCTTCACCTGGGCGCTGGAGGGGGATATCGGCACCATGGACGAAACGGGCCTCTTCACGGCCACGGCCCTGGGGACGGGGAAGATCACCGTCTCCGCCGGAACCCAGAGCGCCAGCATCGACGTGACGGTGGCCACCCAGCATCTGGAGACCCTGGAGGACTTCGAGGGTGAGACCACCATCTTCCGGGGCACCGGGGAGCGGGCCAGCTTCAGCCTGAACCGGGATGGGAACTATGTCCGCTTCGGCCGGGCCTCCGGCAAGCTGGACTACGACCTCACCGACGGCCCGGCCCGCTGGAACGCTACAATCCAGCCCGCCGCCGTGAAGGCCCCCTACACCGGACTGAACCTCTGGGTGGACAGCAACGGCTCCGGCAACACCCTGTCCCTGCTCTACAGCACCGGCGAGGAGGAGACCCAGGTCCTGCCCCTGACCACTCTGGACGTCTCCGGCTGGAAGCAGGTCTCCGTCAACGATCTGCCCGCGGGCATGACCATCCGGGGCCTGGAAGTCACCGGAACGGGCAAGGGAACCCTCTATCTCGATCAGATCGTCGCCACCTTCGACAGCACGGTGGATACCGCCCCGCCGGTGATTACGGCGGAGCTGGACCAGGAGACCGGGACCGTCTCCGGCTCCGTCAGCGACGCGGTGGACGGCATCCTCCCGGCGGCGGCCGTGTCCATCGCCTGGAACGGCGCGCCCCTGGGCGAGTATGACCCCGCCACCGGCCGCTTCACCGCGACCCTCCCCGGGGAGAGCCGGGACCTGGGCCGCCTCACCGTCACCGCCCGGGATTTCTCCGGCAACCTGGGCCGGACCTCCCTGGAAATTTCCGCCTCCGGCGGGGAGCGCCGCTTCACGGATACCGCGGAGTACTGGGGCGCGGACTACTGCGACTTCCTCTACAACAACGGCATCTCCGGAGGCTATGACGACGGCACCTTCCGGCCCGACGACCTGCTGACCCGGCTGGACTTCTCCGTCATGCTCTACAACGCCTTGAAGCTGGACCCGGCGAAGTACGCGGAGGTGGCTTTGCCCTTCGGGGACCTGGAGCAGATTCCGGAGCAGGCCCTTCCCGCCGTCCGGGCGCTGTATAAAGAGGGCATCGTCACCGGAACCGCCGGGGCGGACGGGAAGCTCTTCTTCCATCCCTCCGGGAACCTGACCCGGGCCCAGGCGGCGGCCATGATCGGCCGGAGCCAGGAGAAGGGCTATGCCCTGGTGGAGCTGAGCTTCGCCGACGCGGCCCAGATTCCCGGGTACGCCTCCTTCTACATCCGCACCATGGTTTCCCAGGGGATTCTCAGCGGCTACGCCGACGGCACCTTCCGTCCCCAGGCCAACATCACCCGGGGACAGATGGCGAAGATTCTCTACACCATGCTGTAAGCAAAGAAATAAGCAAGGCCCGGCAATCTGCCGGGCCTTGCTTTTTGTCAAACCCTGTGGTATTCTGACGATAAGGATGTCGCAGCAATTAGGTTCAAAGGGCGGCTGGCCGATTCCTCCGAAAGGAGGTGAGGCTGCATGCGAATTACATTGCACATCGGGACCTTCACGGTAACGATCATTGTAAAGAGCAGAAACCGCCACCCCGACCGGTGACGGTTTCTTTTGTGAAACCCTAAACCAACAAGGGCCAGCCGCAATTGCTGCGGCATCCTTGTATCCTCATAATAGCAGACTTCCGCCGCCCTGTCAAGTCAGATCTCCCGCCGCCCCTCCAGGGCACGGGTCAGCGTCGCCTCGTCGGCGAACTCCAAATGCCCCCCCACGGGGATGCCGTAGGCCAGCCGTGTCACCCGGACGCCAAAGGGCTTTAAGAGCCGAGCGATGTACATGGCGGTGGCCTCCCCCTCGGTGTCGGGGTTGGTGGCCATGATGACCTCCTGGATTTCCCCCTTGGAAACCCGCTCCAGCAGGGGCTTGATGGCCAAATCGTCGGGCCCCACCCGGTTCATGGGGGAGATGACGCCGTGGAGCACGTGGTAATGGCCGCCGTACTCCCGGCTGCGCTCGATGGCGGCCACGTCCCGGGGGTCCGCCACCACGCAGACGGTGGACCCGTCCCGCTTGGGGGAGGCGCAGATGGGGCAGAGGCCGCCGCTGGTGAAGTTCTGGCACACGGGACAGCAGGTGATGCTGCGCTTGGCGTCCAGGATGGCGTCGGCGAAGGACTGGGCCTCCGTCTCAGAAAGCCCCAGGACGAAGAAGGCAAGCCGCTGGGCGGACTTGCCGCCGATGCCCGGGAGACGGGCGAATTGTTCTACCAGCTTTTCAAGGGGAGGGGGGAAGTATTCCATAGGGGGGGCTCCTTTGCTTCCCCCTGCCAGGGGGAGGGTTTTTTCCGGCCCTTCGGGCGGGGGGGAATGGATACCAGCGATGGCTGGTTCATTGCACCCCCCATTTTCTCTTTTTCTTCCAGAAGAAAACGAGAAAACGGGCCGTGCACGGTCCAAAAGAGAAAAAGAAGTATCGTCCCTGCGGGGGGACGAGGGACGGGGGACGCGCAGGGCGTGCCTCCGTTTTTTACGCATGTCTCCTGCCCGCGGCGTGGTACGGGCGGGGGTTTTGGTGGTTGTCGAATGGACCAGCTCCTCTTTCCGCTGCCGCTGATGCTCCGATAAACCGCCCCGTAGGGGCCGCCGCCCTCGGCGGCCCGTTCCCCCGGAACCTCCATGCTATCCACGGCCCGTCTCCCCGGGCCCACCCTTCTACTGGTGTTCCTCCTCCAAAGGCAACGGGGCAAGGCCCACCAATTGGTCCAGGGTTACACCATAAAACTGGGCAAGCTTCACAAGGACCGGGGCCGTAGGGTCCCGGAGATTTTTTTCATACCGCTGGTAGGTCATGGCCGACATCTCCAACGCCCTCGCTACCGCCTCACGGGAGAGCTTCCTCTGCTTCCGCAGGGCAAACAAATTCCGAGACAAACTTTCCATAATGCCTCCTCAAAGCCTCAGAGACAAAATTTTTATTCGCCCGGCCTCTCAGGCAACGGGGCCCGGCCCACCAATTGGTCCAGGGTTACTCCGTAGAGGTCGGCCAGCTTCACCAACGTGGGAGCTGTGGGCTCTCCTCCATTCTTCTCATAGCGTTCATATGTTTTACTGGAGAGTTCAAGCACCCTGGATACCTTTTCACGGGACAATTTTTTGGCTTCACGCAAAACTCTTAAATTTTTCGCCAATTGCTCCATTTTATTCCTCCAAAGTCTTGACAAAACATCCAGGAATCACGTATACTCTAGATAGACAAAAATATCTATATAAATATGGGTAAATATTCGCTCTACACAATTTGACCCCGAAAGGAGCCAACCTCATGGAAGGATTCCTCCACGCCCTCTACGAATACGCCCAGGAGCAACGCATCACGCCCTACCTGGAAACCTGGGAATACCGCCGGGCCACTTATGACCTGGAGGCGGACTGGACCGCCTTCCGCTCCACGCTGACGGCGGAGCAGGACCGGATTCTGGACGCCCTCCTGAACCGGGAGCGGAACGCCGCCCATCTGGAGGACCAGGCCATTTTCTCCTGCGGCCTCTCCATGGGGGTGGGCCTGGGGCGGCTTTAGGCTCCCCGCAGCTCCGCGATCCGGGCGGGGATGTCCGCCGCCTTATAGACCGCGCTTCCCGCCACCAGCACGTTGGCCCCGGCGTCGATGCAGGTTTGGCAGGTATCCGGGGCCACGCCGCCGTCTACCTCCAGCTCGCAGGCCGGCTTCTTCTCGTCGATGAGCTTCCGCAGGGCCGTCACCTTCGGCATCATATCCGCCATGAACTTCTGCCCGCCAAAGCCCGGCTCCACCGTCATGACCAGAATCAGCTCCACCTTTGTGAGGTACGGCAAAGCCGCCTCCGCTGGAGTTTTGGGCTTGAGCACAATCCCCGCCCGTTTTCCCTTGGCATGGATTTTGTCGATGGCGGCGTGGATGTTTTCCTCCGTGTCCGCCTCCACATGGACCGTCACCAGGTCCGCTCCGGCGTCGCAGAACTGCTCCACGTACCGGGCGGGCTGGGTGATCATCAGGTGCACGTCCAGGGGCAGCTCCGTGGTGGGGCGGATGGACTTCACCACCGGCACGCCAATGGTGATGTTGGGGACAAACACCCCGTCCATCACGTCCACATGGACGTAGTCGGCGGCGGCGATGCGTTGGATATCCCGCTCCAGATTCGCAAAATCGGCGGAGAGGATGGACGGCGCAATTTTAATCATGAAAAGCCCCTCTTTTCTGTCAGTCCGGCGGCGAAAGGACCGGGACATGGGGTACGGCCCCGGTGGCGCGGGGACAGGGCGGCGCATAGGATAGCCTGAGCGGTTGAGACGCCCCCAACTCCGCGCAGCGTCCGCCCCTTGGGTCCGGCGCCGCCGCTTTTTTGAATATCGGGATCCGGTCCGCAAGACCTCGCGTCCGGCGGTCCGGGTCCCCCCTAGTGTACCAAATTCCCGGCTCAAAAGCAACTGAGGCCGGGAACTTTTTTGCCTTCCGGGTCCGGGCTGGAATTTTGTTGCAAAAACCCCTGTAAAATTTACCGGAACTGTGATAGGATAGACGGCAAAGACTATCCTATGAAGGAGGCGGCGCAATGACGCATGACGTAATCGTGATCGGCGGCGGCCCGGCGGGGCTGTCGGCGGCGCAAAACGTCCGGGCCCGGGGGAGAACCGTGCTGGTGGTCTCCAACCCCCTGGAGGAAAATCCCCTCTGGAAAGCGGAGCGGGTGGACAACTACCTGGGCCTTCCCGCCGTGTCCGGGGCGGAGCTGCTGACGGCCTTCCGCCGCCACGGGGAGGCCGCCGGGGCGGACTTTCAGGAGGGGCGGGTCCTCAGCGCCCTGCGCTCCGGGGAGGACTGGTATGTGAGCATCGGAAACACCATGGCCCAGGCCAAGGCCGTGGTGCTGGCGGCAGGCGTGGCCCGGGGGAGGAAGTTCCCCGGGGAGGCGGAGCTGCTGGGCCGGGGCGTGAGCTACTGCGCCACCTGCGACGGGATGCTCTACCGGGGGAAGAAGGTGGCCGTTTTGGGCTGGACCCCCTCGGCGGAGAAGGAGGCGGCGTTTTTGCGGAGCATCGGCTGCGAGGTTCTCTACTTCGACAAGCCCCGGGACTGCTCCATCCAAGGCACGGAGAAGGTGGAATCCGTCGCCTGCAACGGCGCGGAGGCGGCGGTGGAGGGCGTGTTCCTCCTGCGGCCCGCCATGGCCCCGGGGGACCTGTTCCCGGGCCTTGTGGCGGAGGGGGGCTTTGTGACGGTGGACCGGGAGATGCGGACGAACCTTCCCGGCGTGTTTGCCGCCGGGGACTGCACTGGTGGACCCTTGCAGGTCTCCAAGGCCGTGGGAGAGGGCCTGATCGCGGGTCAAAAGGCCGCCGCCTTCGCGGCGGCGCTGACATAGGAACCGCAAAAGAATTTTAAAAAAGGAGCGTTGCGATATGGCGTTGCAGCATTTGAAAACAGCGGAATTTGACAGCCTGGCGGGCCAGGCCCCCCTGGCGATGGTGGATTTCTGGGCCCCCTGGTGCGGCCCCTGCCAGATGCTGGGCCCCGTGATGGAGGACCTGGCGGTCCGGTATGAGGGCAAGGCCCTGGTGGCCAAAGTCAACGTGGACGAGGAGCCGGAGCTGGCCCGGCGCTTCGGCGTGATGAACATTCCCACGGTGGTCTTTCTCAAGCAGGGCCGGGAATTTGACCGGAAGGTGGGGGCCTTTCCCCCTGCCGCCTATACGGAGGTGCTGGACAAGTCCCTGTGAGGCGTGAACACCCGAGACGAAACGGCGCCCGAAACCGCACGGTTTCGGGCGCCGCTTTTGTATGCCGCCGCAGGCAGGGGACGGGACGCTTACGCCTCCTGCTTCTCCCCGTTGGCCCGGGCCTCGTTGTCCAGGTCCTCCTGCTCCTTGGGAATGGCAATGTTGAGGATGATGGCCAGCACCGCCGCCGGCACGATGCCGGAGCCGCCGAACACCAGCTGCACCGGCTCCGGCAGACCCGTCAGGGCGCCGGCGGTGGCGCCCAGGCCATAGCCCAGGCCCATGGCGATGGACACGATGGTCACCACCCGGTTCGTGATGCCGAATTTGGTCAAAAGCTTGATGCCGGACACGGCTATGGAGGCGAACATCATCACCGCCGCCCCGCCCAGGACGCTCTGGGGCATAATGGAGATCACCGCCGCCAGCTTGGGGCTCAATCCCGCCAGCACCAGGAACACCGCGCCGCAGGTCAGGGCCATGCGGTTGACCACCTTGGTCATGGTCACCAGCCCCACGTTCTGGGAGAAGGAGGTGGTGGGCAGGGAGGAGAACAGGGAGGAGATGACGGAGCCCACGCCGTCGCACACCACGCCGCCGGAGAGCTCCTTGGCGGTGGCCTCCCGGCCCATGCCGCCCTCCACGCAGCCGGAGATGTCCCCGATGGTCTCCACGGCGGTGACCAGGAACATGATCAGGATGGAGAGGATGGCGTGGACGTTGAAGGTGGGCTTTACGGGCAGAAGCTGGGGAATGGAAATCCACTTGGCCTCGCCGATCTTGGCCCAGTTGACATACCAGGAGGCGGTGAAGGCATTGCCCTCCGCGTCCACCAGCTCATGGGGCAGCATGAAGCCCATGACGGAGGCCACGACATACCCCACAATGATTCCGCAGAGGATGCAGGAGGTGGATGTAATCCCCTTTGTAAAGTGCTTCAGCGCCACGATGACCGTCAGCACCAAAAGGCCCAGCAGCAGGTTTGGCAGGGAACCGAAGTCCTTGGCCCCGCTGCCGCCGGCAAAGGAGTTCACGCCCACGCTGATGAGGCTCAGGCCGATGGCCAGCACCACGCTGCCGGTGACCACCGGCGGGAAAAACTTCCGCAAGGGCTTGATGAAAAAGCCCAGGGCCGCCTCGCAGACGCCGCCCACCATGGCCGCGCCGATGATGGCGCTGTAGGCCACGATACCGCCGCCCATGGCGGGGTTGGCGGCCACGCCCTTCATGACCCCCAAAAAGCCGGAGCTGGTGCCCATGATGATGGGCACCTGTCCGCCCACGGGGCCGATGGACCAGAGCTGAATCAAGGTGATGACGCCCGCCGCCAGCATGGCGTTTTGCAGCAGGGTCACGTACAGGGCCGGTTCGCTGCTGCTGATGCCGCAGATGCCGCAAATGATCATCAGCGGCGTCAGGTTGCCCACGAACATGGCCAGCACATGCTGCATCCCCAGGGGGATGGCCTGGCGCAGGGGGATGCGCCCGTGGAATTCATAGGGGCTGGTGTACTCCGCGTTGGTTTGCTTCTCGGTTTTCATGGTTCTTCCTCCTCCTTGTTTGCGCCCGCTTCCGCCGGGGCGCGCTTTGCGATGGCCGCGTTTCAACACGCTTCGCCCGTTTCTTTCTCTCCGGGTCCATCGGTACCCGCTCCGTTGAAACGCAAAAAAAGAGACCACAAAATCCGCTGTTCATAAATCAGGAGCAGCAAACCTTGTAGTCAAAGGACAGCCTTATCATAGCATAGGTCCACCTCTTTGTCAATCCTCGTTTTCGTATTTACAGCCCCGAAAAAATGTGCTACACTGGTTCCGTTTCACAAGGAGGGATGCTATGAGCAGCCGGGAAGAGGTATTATCGCTGCTGCGGGGGGAAGAGGGCTTCCTCTCCGGCCAGGATTTAAGCGGCCGTCTGGGCCTCAGCCGCGCCGCCGTGTGGAAGGCGGTGGACGCCCTGCGGCGGGAGGGCTATGAGATCGAGGCCCGAACCGGCCTGGGCTACCGCCTCGCCGCCGCGCCGGACGCTATGACGGAGAAGGAAATCCGCAGCTTTCTGGGAAAGACGGCGGTGGTGGGAAGGGAGCTGCGGTGCTTTGCGGAGCTGGACTCCACCAACAACTATTTAAAAGCCCAGCCCGACGCCCCCGACGGCACGGTGGCCATTGCCGACAGCCAGACGGCGGGCCGGGGGCGGATGGACCGCTCCTTCCAGTCCCCCAAGGGTCAGGGCATCTATTTGTCCGTGCTCCTCCGGCCTTTCCTGACGCCGGACCGCCTGCCGCCGGTGACGGCCCTGGCGGGGGTCTCCGTGTGCGCCGCCGTGGAGCGGGTCTGCGGCGCCCAGCCGGGGCTGAAATGGCCCAACGACCCGGTTTTGAAGGGGAAGAAGCTCTGCGGCATTTTGACGGAGCTGTCCCTGGAGGCGGAGACGGGGCGGGTCCAGTCCCTGGTGCTGGGCATCGGCGTCAACGTGGGCCAGGGGGAGGAGGACTTCTCGCCGGAGGTTCGGGAGGTGGCCACCTCCCTGCGCCAGGTCCTGGGGCGGCCTGTGTCCCGGCCTCAATTGGCGGCGGCGCTGCTGGAGGAGCTGGACCGGGCTTACGCGGCCCTGCTGGCCGGGGACCTCTCGGCGTATCTCGCGGCCTATCGAAGCCGCTGCGTGAACCTGGGAAAAACCGTCCAGCTCATCCCCTTTGGCGGCGGAGAGCGGGAGACCGCCCAGGCGGTGGACATCGACGAGGAATTCAGTCTGGTGGTCCGGGGGGCGGACGGGAAGGAGCGGACCGTCCGCTCCGGCGAGGTCTCCGTCCGGGGCCTGTGGGGCTATACGGAGTAACGACAAGGAGAGAGGCATTTCATGAACGACAAGAACAAATTCCAGCAGCTCTGGGAGCTTTTCTGGACCTTTGCGAAAATGGGGGTCATGACCTTCGGCGGCGGCATGGCCATGCTGCCCATCCTCCAGCGGGAGGTGGTGGACAGCAAGGGCTGGGCCACCGAGGAGGAGCTGACGGATTATTACGCCATCGGTCAGTGCACCCCGGGCATCATCGCCGTCAACACGGCCACCTTCATCGGGCAAAAATGCGGCGGCATCTCCGGGGGCATCGTGGCCACCCTGGGGCTGGTGTTCCCCTCTGTGGTGATCATCTCCATTCTGGCGGGGCTGATCTCCAACTTCGCGGACCTGGCCTGGGTGAAAAACGCCTTCGCCGGGATTCAGGTCTGCGTCTGCGTGCTGATTTTCAACGCGGTGCTAAAGCTCTTGAAAAAGTCCGTGGTGGATAAGCGCACGGCGGCCATCTTTGTGGTGGTCCTCCTGGGGGGCGTATTTTTGAAGCTCTCCCCGGTGTGGTTCGTCATCAGCTCGGCCCTGGCGGGCATCCTTCTTAAGAATCTGGAGGTGAAGAGGGCATGATGACCACCTGCTTGCAGCTCTTCTGGGAGTTTTTCAAGACCGGCCTTTTCGCCGTGGGCGGCGGCATGGCCACCCTGCCCTTCCTCCAGGCCATCGGCGAGTCCACCGGCTGGTACACCTACACGGATTTGATGAATATGCTGGCGGTGTCGGAGTCCACGCCGGGCCCCATCGGCATCAACATGGCCACCTACGTGGGCTTTACGGCGGCGGGAATTCCCGGGGCCATCATCGCCACCCTGGGGGAGGTGACCCCCTCCATCATCGTGATTTTGATTGTGGCGGCGGTGCTCCACAGCTTTCGGAACAACCCCTATGTGGACCGGGCCTTTTACGGTCTCCGCCCCGCCTCTACGGGGCTCATCGGCGCGGCCTGCGCGGCGGTGGTGCTGGAGGTGCTGACCACCGTCCAGCTGGTGACCCAAAGCGGCGGCATCGTCAAGGCCCCGGTCCTTAGCGGCGGCAGCCTCCTCAACGTGCCGGGGCTGCTGCTGGCGGCGCTTTTGATCGTGCTGACCAACTTCGCGCCCAAGAAGGTGACCGGCCTCCACCCCATTGTGTTCATCGCTCTTTCCGCCGCGGTGGGCATCGTGTTCCACTTCGCCGGGGTTTGAGGGGCCCGGAAAATAAGCAAACGGCTGGGCCGTTCCTCCGAAGCTTTTACGGAGGAACGGCCCGGCTTTTTGTTTCATACCATGGGAGGGGTGATGCTATGAACGTTCCCAACTGCGACCCTCTGGCCCTGACCACCATGGTGAACTCCCTGGCGGTGGCCATTTCGGGTCCGCTCAACGACGAGGAGCTGGGGCTGGTGGCGGCAATCCTGGTCCAATTGGGCGATACCCTGGCAACCATCGCCACCCAGCGGGCCCTCTGCTCCCGGTGAGGAGGGGCCGCCTTGGAACATCAGCCGCCGTCCCGCAAAAGCCGGGAGGCGATGTCCACGTTTCCCCGCTCCAGCTCCCGCAGCTTCCGGACCGCCTCCGCCTGGGCCCGCTTGTCCACGGCCTGGGCGGCGGCCCGGTCGATCATGGCGTTCAGGCTTTCCTGGGTCAGGTCCTTTAGGTCCGTGAAGTTCTCCTGCCCGATATACCGCAGGAAAGAGGAGACCTTGGGGTCGTACACCACTCCCGCCAGGGGGATGCCCTGCCCGGCGGCGAAAATTAAGGCGTGGAGCCGCATGGACACCACCGCCTCCATCCGGGACAAGGCCCCGATGATGGTCCCGGCGGCCCCGGCGTCGTCCAGGAAGTAATGGGGGACATTCCCCAGGTGCTTGGCCGCCTCCCGGGCGGCGGCGGGGTCCTGGCCCTTCTCCACCGCCGTGAACACGGGGGTGAGGCCATATCGCTCCCAGGCGTACCGGGCGGCGGCCCCGAAGAGGGGGGCCTTCTCCTGAAAGCCCGGCCAGGGCCGGAGGGCGAAGCAGAGGTACTTCCCCCGGGGCGGAATCCCCGCCCGGAGGAGCACGCTGTCCGTCTTTTCCGCCGCCGCCGGGGCCAGGGTCAGGGCCGGGTCTGCCGTCAGCTGGATTTCCGGCTTGTCCACTCCCATGGATTTCAGCTCCTCCAGGGAATCCGGCTCCCGGAGGGTAATCACGTCCACGTTCCGGTTCAGGGTCTTGGCCGCCAGCTTCCGGTGCTTGAACCGGGTGACGGGGCCGATGCCGCAGCCGTACATCTGGACCTTGCAGCCCGCCCATTTGGCGGCCCGGATGTTCATGAGGTAGAACCAGAGGGAGCGGCGGGAGGTCACGTCCTGGATGAGGCTTCCGCCGCCGTTGATATAGAGCCTCGCCCGCTTCATGGCCCCCAGCCAGCCGGGGAGGTTCACCTGCCCCACGGAGCGGACCCGGCAGCTCAAGCGGGTGGACCTGGGGTCCTTGGAGATGACCGTCACGGGCATGTCCGGGTCGATGGACCGCATCTCCCCCAGAATGGCCTCTAAAATCGCGTCGTCCCCGGCGTTGCCCCGGCCATAGGCCCCGCAGATCACCACGCCGTCCCGCTCCCGCCTGGGCTGGGCGTGGCGGCGGAGGATTTCCCCGTAGATATGGAGCTGGGTATCCACGGTCTTTTCAATGGAGAACTGGGTGGAGGCCTTTTCAAAGAGCCTCTCCCCCATCTCCCGCCGCAAGGCCCCGTCGGTTCCCAGGACCGCCAGGCGCTTGCCCAGGGTCGTGAAGTCCCGGGGCTGGAAGAGGAAGCCGTTGACCCCGTCGTCAATGAGGTAGGGGATGCCCCCCACGGCGGTGGAGATGGTGGCCAGGTGGAACCGGGCCCCCTCCGTCAGGGCGTAGGAAAAGGTCTCGGACAGGCTGGTGAGGACGTTGATATCCAGGGCGCTGTAGAAACGGTCCATGCCGCCGCTGATCCACCCGGCGAAGGTGACCTGCCGCTCCACCCCCAGTTCCCGGGCCAAATTCCCCAGCTTCTCCCGCTCCTCGCCGTCTCCGGCGATTACCAAGCGTAGTTTATCGCAGGTTTTATACGCCTCGGCAAAGCCCTGGATGAGGGTGGACATGTCTTTCACCGGGTTCAGACGGGCGGCGATGCCCACCACTACGGAATCCGCCTCCACGTCCGCCCCCAGGGAACGGAGGTAGGGGAGCCGGTCCCCCTGGTCGGGGGCGGGAGTGAAGTCGATGCCGTTGTAAATGGCGTAAAAGCGGTCCGCCGGGAAGCCCCGGGAGATCAGCAGGTCCACCATAGCGTCGGACACGCCGATGCGGTAGTCCAGCCGCCGCAGGGCCCAGGTGTTGATGACCCCGAAGGTACACCGGGCCAGGGGGCGGCCCATGTAGTCGATTTTATAATCGCTGTGGATGGTGGTGACCACCGGAAGGCCCGTGAGCCGGCGGAGGAGGGCCCCGATCATATTGGCCCGGGAGCCGTGGCAGTGGATGAGCTGGAAGCCCTCCTGGCGGATATACTCCGCAAGCTGGCGGCGGATTTTGAAAATATGATTGCCCCCGCAAATCATGGTGGGAATGTCCAGGGACCGGGCCTCGTCGGCAAAGGGGCCGTCCCGGAAGCAGACCAGCTGGGCGGTGATGGTCTCGTTGAGGTGCTGGAGGAGGCTCAACACGTGGGTCTTGGCCCCGCCGGAGTCCCCGCCGCTGATGAGATGAATGACCTTCATGATAAAAAATCCCCTTGTGATTTTGTGAGACGTATTATATAATATTTTCCGGGCCTTGTCTACCAAAGGCTCCATCAATCTGAAAGAAGGCGGGCCCGGGGCCCGTTACGGAGGTCTGGCATGGAACAAAAGAAAGCGTTTCGCATCGGCAAATTCAACATCATCGACATCATCGCCGTGGCTTTGATTCTGGCGGTAGCCCTTTACGCCGCCGTGCGTATCCTGAACCGGGGCGGGACCATTGAGGTGCCCACCATGGAGATTACCTACGTGGTGCGGGTGCAGAACGTGGCGGCGGAGCTGTACGAGAATTCCAAGGAAAACCTGCCCTCCCCGCTGATGGCCTCCGGGGCCCGGCTGAACGGGCGCATTGAGTCCGTGGAGGCCACCCCCTGGCTGGAGCTGGGGCCCGACGGGCAGTGGCACGAGGACCCGGACCACGTGAACCTCTATTTTACCTGCACCGCCACGGTGCCCAAGGAGGAGGTCATGACCACCAAGGTGGGGGAGCAGGAGGTCCGGATTGGAAAGACGGACTACATCATGAAGAGCGAGACGGTGGAGTTCCAAAACGGAACGGTCGTCGATGTGACCTGGGGCTGACCTACTTTTTCTTGTAAGAAAAAGTAGGCAAAAAGAACGTTTGCTCGCTCTGGTTGTCTGGTGGGAAACCAGGCCGGAGCGACGGCGACGCAGATTTGCGGGAAAGGAACATCCGATGAAGAGAATATTTATGCTTCTGGTTTTGCTGGCCCTGCTGGCGGGGTGCTCCGCCGAGGCGGCCCCGGCCATGTACATTCAGCCTGCGGAGCTGAATGAGGAGGAGGAAGCCATCGCCGAGCTCCTGGGGGCGGACACGGACCAGCATCTCTTTGACGTGGTGCTGGACGGCACGGCGAAAAAGATGTGCGTGACGGCCTATGAACTGGCGGACGGAACATGGAAACCCTGGATTGGCGGCGGCGGGTCCGGAATGGCCCTGGATGAGAAGGCGAAGGAGGGCCGGCTCTGCTTCGGCTTTGAGGACCTGCGGAAGGACTTCCGGGAGGCGGCCCAATTTGACGGAAGAGGCTATACGGCCACCAGCTGGGAGGGCACGGAGGACCTGGACGACCCCGAGGGCATGGGCCGGACAACATCCTTCCTTTCCAACCGGACGGAGATCGTTTATGGGCAGGAGATTCCCCTGGCCATCCAGATCAACACGACGAAGAACCAGGTCTTGTCCTACAACCCGGAGTACTTTTTCCAGCCGGAGGAGTATGAGAAGCTGGGCTATGAGCATGTGTATGCTTTGACGGTGATGTTCAGCCAGGAGCCTTTGTCTTGAGAAACCGAAACCCCGGCGGGCCTTGAGGATGGTCCGCCGGGGTTTTGCGTGTTTTAACGGTGCGGAGGTTCCGGTGAGACGGGCGGCCCAGGGGGGCCGCCCCTACGGTCCGTCTCCTGATAGAACGCCGTGTAGGGGCCGCCGCCCTCGGCGGCCCGTTTCCCCGGACGATCCGTCCCCCGATAGAACGCCGTGCAGGGGCCGCCGCCCTGCGTCCGCCGTTGGCGGCTCTGCCGCTTACGGCGGCGGCGTACCCCTTGCGGGTGCTCGGCGGCCCCTCTGCCGCACGGTTTGTCTCTCGATAGGCGCTTATAACATACACTTCCCCCGGGCCATATACTTCCCCTCCGGCTGGGAGGGCAGCACATTCCCGCTCTCCACCGCCAGCCGTCCCCGGAGCCACACCTGCCGGATGCCGCCGTCGGTGGCAAAGCCCTCATAGGGGCTGTATCCAGCGGCGGACTCGCAGTCCTCCGCCCGGATGACGTGGCCCCCGCTGGGGTCGTAGACCACGATATCCGCGTCCGCTCCGGGCTGGAGGGTCCCCTTCCGGGGGAAGAGGCCGTACAGCTTCGCCGGGTTCTCGCTGAGAAGGCGGCACATCTGGGCCACGCTGAGCTTCCGCCGGGCAACGCCGCAGGACCACATCAGCTCCCCCCGGGTCTCCACCCCGGGGAGGCCGCCGGGAATCCTCGTGAAGTCCTCCCGGCCCAGCTCCTTCTGCTCCAGGGTGAAGGAGCAGTGGTCCGTGGAGACGGTCTGAATCTCCCCCCGGCGCAGGGCCTTCCACAGCGCGTCCGCCTCCTTCTTCTCCCGCAGGGGCGGGGCGCAGACGTACCGGGCCGCGTCGGAAAAGCTCTCCTGGTAGTAAAGGCTCTCGTCCAGGGTCAAATAGTGGGGACAGGTCTCCACGTACACCGTCTGGCCCCGCTTCCGGGCCCGGAGGACCTCCTCCAGCGCCTGGCCGTTGGTGAGGTGGACGATGATCACCGGGGCCTGGGCCGCCTGGGCAATGCGCAGAAGCCGCCCCACCGCCTCCGCCTCCAGATACGGTGGGCGGGTCTGGGGGTGGCTGGCGGGGGAGAGCTCTCCCAGGGCCTTTTTCTCTGCGATCATGCCATCAATCACCCCGGCGTTTTCGCAGTGGACGCCGCAGACGCCTCCCAGGGTTTTCAGCTCCTTCAATGCCCAGTAGAGGTCCCGGTCCCCCAGCAGCATGGCGGGGTAGGTCATGTACAGCTTGAAGGAGGAAATGCCCTGGGCGAACATCTCCGGCAGCTCCCCCCGGATGCCCTCGTTCCAGTCGTCAATGGTCATGTGGAAGCCATAGTCGCAGAAGGTCTTTCCCCCGGCCTTCTCCCGCCAGCGCGCCAGGCCCGAGGCCAGGGACTCCCCCTTGTTGGGGCAGGCGAAGTCAATGACGGTGGTAGTCCCTCCCCGGAGGGCCGCCCGGCTTCCCGAGGCGAAGCCGTCGGCGGTGACGGTGCCCGCCACCTCCAGGTCGAAGTGGGTGTGGGCGTCGATGAAGCCGGGGAAGAGGACGCAGCCCGTCACGTCGATGATCCGGTCCGCCTCCACCTTCAGCCCCCGGCCCAGGGAGACCACCTTCTCCCCCTCCACCAGCAAATCCGCCCGCCGGACGCCCTTGCCGGAAACCACGCTTCCGCCCTTGAAGAGTGTGCGCATTTGGTGTCCCTCCGTTCTTTCTTTGTTGATGGAACCAGTATAGCACAGATTCCACCGCATTTCCAGCGGGGAAGCGGCGGAGAAAAAAATTTCCCCTTCCGGGAAAGTTGCGCTTTCTATTTGGAAAAAGTGTGGTATAATGGCATCAGGTAGGGCGGAGGCCAATCCGCCCCGAAAGAAGAGGAGGTAAAAGAATGCAGACCAAGAAGTTCCTATCCCTGCTGCTGGCCCTTGCGATGATGTTCTCTTTGAGCGTCTCCGCCAGCGCCGCGGAGGAGGAGGGCGAAAGCCTGGAAGGCTCCATCGTCATTCTCCACACCAACGACGTCCACGGCGGCATCGCCGGATACGCCAAGGTGGCCGCCCTGAAGGCCGAATACCAGGCCAAGGGCGCTTACACCCTGCTGCTGGACGCGGGCGACTACATCCAGGGCGACCCCACCGTCAGCGTCAGCCAGGGCAAAACCGCCATCGAGCTGATGAACCTGGCGGGCTATGACGCGGCCACCATCGGAAACCACGAATTCGACTATGGCTACGCCAACTTCAAGGAAATCACCAAGGACGCCAAGTTCCCCGTAGTGGCCGCCAACGTGCTGGTCAACGGAAAGGCCGAGAACTCCCATCTGGTTTTCGGTGAGGAGGGCGGCAAGAAAATCGGCGTGTTCGGCCTGAGCACCCCCGAGACTGCCACCAAGGCCCACCCCGCCAAGATTCAGGGCGTGACCTTCCCCGCGGGCAAGGACATGTTCGCCATCGCCCAGGCCGAGGTGAAGGCCCTGGAGGACGAGGGCTGCGACTACATCGTGTGCCTGGGCCACCTGGGCATTGACGACGAGTCCAAGGGCAACCGCTCCATCGACCTGATGGACGCCGTGGAGGGCATTGACCTCTTCATCGACGGCCACTCCCACTCCACCCTGGAAGAGGTCAAAGAGGCCGCCGGGGACAAGCCCATCACCTCCACCGGCACGAAGCTGGCCAACGTGGGCGTGGTGACCATCTCCGCCGAGGGCGAGATCGCCATGGAAAACGTCTCCGCCGAGGGACTGGCGGAGGACAAGGACATCGCCGCCCGGGCCGCCGCCATCCAAAAGCAGATTGACGACGACTACGGCGCCGCCTTTGCCAAGACCGAAGTCCTGCTCAACGGCGACAAGGACCCCGGCAACCGCACGGAAGAGACCAACCTGGGCGACCTCATCACCGACGCCCTGGTCTGGGGCGCCAAGAAAAACGGCGAGGAAGTGGACGCGGCCGTCACCAACGGCGGCGGCATCCGGGCCCCCATCGCGGCGGGGGACATCACGAAAAAAGATGTCAACACCGTTCTGCCCTTCGGCAACACCCTGAGCATCGTCAAGGTCACCGGCGCGGAGCTGCTAGAAGCCCTGGAAGCCTCCACCCACTGCACCCCCACCGCCATCGGCGGCTTCCCCCAGGTCAGCGGCATTGAGTTCACCGTAGCCACCGGCAACGAGTTCAAGGCCGGGGACCTGTATCCCGGCTCCACCTATCACAAGCCCGCCTCCATCGAGCGGGTCACCATCACCTCCGTGGGCGGCAAGGACTTTGACGAAAAAGCCACCTACGCCATCGCCACCAACGACTTTATGGCCGCCGGCGGCGACACCTACTACGCCTTCGCCTCCGCCTCCGTGAACTACGATCTGGGCCTGCCCATGGACGAGGTTCTGATGGACTACATCAAGGAAGAGCTCAAGGGCGTGGTCACCGAGGAAGCCTACGGCGAGCCCGCCGGCCGCATCACCATCGAGGCCGCTCCCGCGGCCCCCGCCGAGGAGCCCGTGGAAGAGCCCGCTCCTGTGGAGGAGCCCGCCCCCGCTCCCGAGCCGGTTCCCGAGCCCACTCCCGCCCCGGAGCCGGCTCCCGAGCCCACTCCCGCCCCCACCGTGGCGGAGGGCGACTATGTGGTCAAGTCCGGCGACTGCCTGTGGAGCATCGCCCAGGAAGCCTACGGCACCGGCC
Organism: uncultured Oscillibacter sp.; assembly: GCA_910587705.1. Lineage (GTDB taxonomy): Bacteria > Bacillota > Clostridia > Oscillospirales > Oscillospiraceae > Oscillibacter. The sequence goes on along the minus strand of CAJUMX010000010.1, from coordinate 16,501 downwards.
GTCAGTGGCAGGTGATCTACAACGCCAATAAGGACGCCATTAAGAACCCCAACGACCTGCGGGTCGGTCAGGTCCTGGTGATCCCCGCGGCGTAAGCCTTTGGAAACCCAATTTCCCGCCTCTGATAAAAAGGACGCTCAGAGCTTTTGCTCTGAGCGTCCTTTTATCTGCCAATCAGCTTCCCCAGCAGGGGCTCAAAATCCACGCCTTCCTGGAGGGAGAGGCCCTGCTCCACCGTCCGCACGGCGCAGGCGTGGATAAACTCCACCGCCAGCTTCGCCGCGTCCCGGAGGGAATCCCCCCGCAGCAGCCCGCCGGTGAGGACGCTGGCAAACACGTCCCCGGTGCCGTGGAGGGGATGGGCCACAAATTCCGTTTGAACCGCCTCCGCCTTTCCGGTCCGGGCGTCGAAGCACATGGCCCCGGTCTGCCCCGGGGACAGCGCCGCCCCGGTGAGGGCCACAGAGCGCTTTCCCCCCAGGCTCAGCTCCTCCGCAAGGCGGCGGAGAGCGGCTTCGTCGTGAAGGGCCCGGCCTCCCTCCAGAAGGTCTCCGTAGTCCCGGTTCAGCAAAAAAGCGGCCTCCGTGAGGTTGGGGGTAATCACGTCCGCCAGCTCCGCCAGGCGGGCCATTCCGGCGCACATGGCGGGGGTGTAGGTCTGATAGGGCTTTCCGTCGTCCCCCATAACCGGGTCCACCACCACCAAGGTGTCCGGGTCCCGGAAGGTTTGGATGAAATCCGCCACCATGCCGATCTGCCGCTCGCTGCCCAGAAAGCCGCTGTAGATGGCCTGAAACCGGAGGTCCAGGGACCTCCAGTGCTCCGCCACCTTGGGCAGCTCCTCCGTCATGTCCAGGAAGGTGAAGCCGGTGAAGCCCCCGGTGTGGGTGGAGAGGAAGGCGGTGGGCAGGGGGCAGCACTGGACGCCCATGACGGAGAGAATGGGGATGACCTCGGTGAGGGAGCAGCGGCCAAAGCCGGAGAGGTCGTGGATAACGGCGGCGCGGGGTGTCGGCATAACGGGGTCCTCTTTTCGTTGTTGTGATGGGGGTATTTTACAACGGAACGGGAAAAAGCGCAAGAGCAAAAAAGGGGCTGGACGGGAGCGGGGGAGTGTGGTATAATCAAGTTCGATTTTGATACGCGCCTGTGATGGAATTGGTAGACATGCGAGATTTAGGTTCTCGTGCTTTCAGCGTGTGGGTTCGAGTCCCTTCAGGCGCACCAGCTCAGGAATTCCCCTTACCGCTGCGCTTCCCGCCCCGAAAGGGGCGGGAAGCTCCGCCGGACGGGGAATTCCTTCGCCTTCACCCGCGAACCGCTTTGTTGGGTTCGCGGGTGATTTTTTTACGGGGGACGAAGGACGAGGGACGGGAGACGAAGGACGAGAGACGAGGGACGTAGGACGAGGGATGAGAGACGGGGGAGGGCGATTTGAGAGGGCTATTGGGCGTTCTCTAGCGCGTCCATTTCCCGGAGGGCACGGAGCTGGATGGGGATTGCGCAGAGGAGGGTTAGGATATCCGCCGCCGATTGGGTCATCTCCACCCCCAGCAAGCCCAGGGAGCGGGACAGGATGTACACCAGGGGGATGAAGAAGATGCCCTGGCGGGACATGGCCACGAAGGTGGCCCCGGCGGTCTTGCCGATGGTTTGGAGCATCATGTTGCTCATGACAATCCAGCTGGAAAGGCACAGCGTGACGCACTGGAAGCGCAGGGCCATGGCGCCGATTTCAATGACCTCCGAATCGTCCCGGAAGAGGGCGATGAGCTGGGGCGCAAAGGCAAAGCCCAGGGCGCTGACCGCCAAAAGGAAGCCGAAGGAGGTCTTTACGCAGAACCAGAAGCCCTGCTTCACCCGGTGGTAGAGCTTCGCGCCGTAGTTGAAGCCGCAGACGGGCTGGAAGCCCTGGCCGAAGCCGATCATGGCGGACCCGCCGAACATCATAATGCGCTGGACCACCCCCATGGCGGCGATGGCCGCGTCGCCATAGGGCCCGGCGGCCCGGTTCAGGCAGATGGTGGCCACGCTGGCAAGGCCCTGCCTCGCCAAAGAGGGGAGGCCCCCCCGGACAATCTGAACATAATAGGGGAGCTTCAGCTGGACCCGGGAGATGTGGATATGGAGATTGCCCCCCTTGGCGCAGCCCGCCAGGAGGAGGCAGAAGCTGACAAACTGGCTGATGATGGTGGCCCAGGCCGCCCCGGCCACCCCCAGACCGAAGGTGAAGATCAGCAGAGGGTCCAGGCCGATGTTCAAAACCGCGCCGCTGGCGATGCCCACCATGGCATAGGCCGCCGAGCCCTGGTAGCGCAACTGGTTGTTCAGCACTAGGGAGGAGGTCATCCAGGGGGCCCCGAAGAGGATGACCCGGAGATAGGCCTTTGTATAGGGCAGGATGGTGGCGGTGGAGCCCAGGAGCATGGCCAGGGGCTCCAGGAAGAGCTGACCCAAAAGGCAGATCAGCAGCCCCGCCGCCATGGCGGCGAAAAAGCCGGTGGCGGCCATGTTGCTGGCCTCCTCGTAGTTCTGCTTTCCCAGCTCCCGGGAGATGAAGTTGCCGCTGCCGTGGCCGAAGAAGAAGCCCACCGCCTGAATGATGGCCATGAGGGAGAACACCACCCCCACCGCCCCGGTGGCGCTGTTGCTTTTCAGCATGCCCACGAAGAAGGTATCCGCCATGTTGTAGAAGGAGGTAACCAGCATGCTGATGATGCAGGGCAGGGCCAACCGGCAGATCAGGCGGTTGACCGGGGTCTCGGTCATCTGGTGGAATTTTTGTTCCTGCTTTTCGTCCAAGTGGTCATCCATGAGGGGGCCCGCCTTTCTCGTCGTTTCGTCATATTCTGATAGTATAGCACGGTTCGCCCCGGAACGGAAGCGGGTTTTTTGAAATTCGCAGGGCAGGGACATGGGACGGCCCCGCCGCATAGAATGGGCTAGGTCCCCGGAAAGCCGGGACCAATTTCCAGGAAACGAGGGATTCCTTTGCGTATCAACGAGGCCTATGAGCACGCGGCCATTCTCCCCTGCCCGGGAGAGGACAGCGGCTGCAATAAAATCGTGACCCAATGCGTGGACGTCACCGCCCCGGTGACCTTGGTCCCCACCGCCTCCCTGGGCACCGTGACGGTTGCCTGCCAGGGCGTGCCGGTGGTGAACTGCGTCACCGACCCCTGCGGCACCTCCAGCACCATCACCGTCACCCAGCGGATCTGCGTCACCATCCCGGTGCGCTATGACGTGAGCATGTCTACCTGCGACCCCACCATCTCCTGCGCCGAGGGCGGGTCCTGCGGGCCCTGCTCCCCCTGCGGCTGCAAGGCCTAAGCGTCCATAAAAAAGCTCAGCCGTGAAAACGGCTGAGCTTTTTTCTCACTGCTCCGCTAAGAGCTTCAGGCCCGCCAGGTAGCCCTGGACGCCCCGGCCCCGGATGCTGCCCACACAGGCGTCCCGGATATAGGACACGTGGCGGAATTCCTCCCGCTTCTCCGGGTCGGAGATGTGGACCTCCACCGTGGGAATGCCCACGGACTTCACCGCGTCCAGCAGGGCGATGCTGGTATGGGTGTAGGCTCCGGGGTTAATCAGGATGCCGTCCACCTTGTCGAAGTAGGCCTGCTGGATGGCGTCCACCAAATCCCCCTCGTGGTTGGACTGGAAGAAGGAGACCGTCACCCCCAGGCGTTCCGCCTCGGCGGTAATCAGGTTCTCCAGGTCCACGTAGTCCGTGTTGCCGTAAATTTCCGGCTGGCGGATGCCAAGCAGGTTCATGTTGGGGCCGTTGATCACCAGGATGCGCTTCTTTTTCTCACTCATAAAAATCCCTCCAAATTTCTCCGGCAATTTCCGCCGGGCTGTTGACGTTCCAAATCTCCCGGTCCGCCGCCGCCCGGTACAGCGGGTCTCGGAGGCGCTCCATCTCCTCCAGCCTCCCGGCCTGGGAGAGGGGGCGGCCCTCGGTGGGCAGGTCCTCCAGCCTCCGCCGGAGGCGGTACACCCGGCCCGTGCGGCGCATGGCGGTCCGGTTCTCCTCCCGGAGGACGGCTCCGCCGCCGGTGGCGATGATCTGCCCGCTTTTGGCGCAGGCTTCCGTTAAAACCTCCTGCTCCAGCTGCCGGAAGGGGCCCTCCCCCTGGGAGGCAAATATCTCCGGGATGGACTTGCCCGCCCGGCGGGCGATTTCCTCGTCCAGGTCCACGAAGGATTTCCCGGACCGCTCCGCCAGGAGCTTACCCACCGTGGTCTTGCCGCTGCCGGGCATCCCCACCAGCACCAGGTTCATCCTCTCCCGCCAAAGCCGGGCGGTGATGGCTTCCGTCTCCCCATCGGGGATGGATTTGTCAAAAAACAGCTCCTCCGCCCGCTTGGCCTGGTGGACCAGCATAGGAAGGCCCCCGGCATGGCGGAGGCCCAGCGCCTCCGCCTGTAAGAGGAGGTCCGTCCGCCCTGGATTGTAAATCACGTCCGCCACGTCCGTCAGGCCGGGGAGGCGGCGCAGGTCCAGGGGGGTCTCGTCCATATGGGGCCACATGCCCACGGGGGTGGTGTTGATCAGGACCTCCGCGTCCCCGTGGCGCTCCGGCAAGGTTTCGTAGTTGTCCGGCCCGGAGCGGGAGACCACCACGACCTCCCGGGCCCCTTCCATCCGCGCCGCCGCCTGGGCGGTGAGGGAGGCCCCGCCGCTGCCTAAAATGACCACCTTTTTCCCTGCCAGGGATATGTCCGCCCGGCGGAGCATGTACAAAAAGCCGTCGATGTCCGTGTTATAGCCCCAGAGCTTCCCCTCCCGGCGGACCAGGGTGTTGACGCTTCCAATGGCCTCCGCCGCTATGTCCAGCGCATCGCAGTACTTCATCACGTCCCGCTTATAGGGAATCGTGACGTTCAGCCCCCCGACATCCTCCCGCCGGAGGAAGTCCCCCAGGGCCTCCGGCTCCAGCTCAAAGAGGCGGTAGCCCTCACAGCCCAGGGCCTGGTGGATGGGAACGGACCAGCTGTGGCCTAGGCGGCGGCCCAGAAGGCCGTAGCATTTCTCCGCCATGGCCTCACACTTCCGCGTAGTTCCCCAGGAAGTGGAACTGGGCGCAGCTGCGCTCCATCTCCTCCAGGCAGGCCCGGACGCTGGGGTCCCGGAGGTCCGCTTCCAGCTCGATGAAGAAGATAAACTCAAAGTCGCTGCCGGAGACGGGGCAGGATTCCAGCTTGGTCATGTTGATGTCCAAAGCCGCCAGCTTGGAGAGCATCTCGTACAGGGCCCCGGGCTTGTTCTCAAAGGCGATGATGAGGCTCACCCGGCTGGCTCCGGCGTAGATGGCCGGGTCCTTGGCCACGCAGATGAAGCGGGTGTAGTTGTTGTCGCTGTTTTGAATTTGGCCGTTGATACACTCCAGGCCGTACAGCGCCGCGCAGGGGTGAGAGGAGATGGCGGCGGCGCGCTTATTTCCAGACTCCGCCACCAGCTTCGCCGCCACGGCGGTGTTGTCGCAGGGAATGACCTTGACCCCCTTGAGGCCGTCTAAGAAGCGGCTGCACTGGCCGATGGCCTGGGGATGGGAGTAGATTTCCGTAATCTCCTCCTGCTTCACCCCGGGGAGGGCCAAGAGCTCGTGGCGGATGCAAAGGCGGGTGGAGCGGACGATGGTGAGGCTATGCTCCTGCAAAAGCTGGTACACTGCCCGAACGGAACCGTTGGAGCTGTTTTCAATGGGCAGCACGCCGAACTTGCAGAAGCCCGCCTCCACGGCGGAGACCACCGCGTCGAAGGTCTTGACATACATAATGCTGCCCCGGGGAAACATCTTGTCACAGGCCGCCTGGGAATTGCCCCCCTCAATGCCCTGACAGGCAACCAAGCCCGTCTGGGGGAAGAGCTGGTCCCGGTTTTCAAGGCACGCCCGGACCTGGGCCCCCACCTTGGTGGGCGCGTCGATCAGCTCCGCCTGGCGGGACCGGGCCAGCTCGAAGAGGGTGGAGAAGAGGTGATAGGCATAGCGCTCCCGGCTTCCGGCGTTCTCCGTCACCCTGGCCAGCACCGCCCGTTCCCGCTCCTTGTTCAAAATGGGGAGGCGATGCTCGTTTTTATAGGCGGCGACTTCCTCCGCCAGGTCCATGCGCTCCAGAAAGAGCTTCAGCAATTGCTCGTCTACGGCGTCAATCTTGGCGCGGATATCAGAAAGTTCCATGATTTCCCTCCAACAGCATATCCAAAAGTACGGCGGCCGTCACCGCCTCCACCACCGGCACCGCCCGGTGGGCAACGCAGGGGTCGTGCCGCCCGTGAATGGTCAGCTCCGCCTCCTCCATTCGGGAGAGGCGGACGGTCCTTTGGGCTTTCCCAATGGACGGCGTGGGCTTCACCGCCGCCCGGAGCACCAGGGGCATCCCCGTGGTGATGCCCCCCAGGACGCCTCCGGCATGGTTGGTCTCCGCCCGGATTTCGCCGTCCTCCAGGGTAAAGGGGTCGTTGTTCTCCGAGCCCCGGAGCTCCGCCGCCCGGAAGCCCTCGCCAAACTCCACGCCCTTCACGGCGGGGATGCCGAAAAGGGCCGCGGCCAGGCGGTTCTCTACGCCGCCGAACATGGGCTCTCCCAGCCCAGCGGGCAGGCCGATGGCGGCGCACTCAATGACGCCCCCCACGCTGTCCAAATCGTTTTTCGCCTCCAAAATGGCGGCGCACATCCGCTCCCCCGCCTCCCCGTCCAGGACGGGGAAGGGCTTGGCGGCGACTTCCTCAAAGAGCGCCGCCGTGGGGTACAGGGGGAAGGGCCGGTCGCAAATTCCCGCCACGGCGGCCAGGTGGGCCCCCACGAAGATTCCCCGGCGGGCCAGAATCTGCTTGGCGATGCCTCCGGCAACGCACAGGGGCGCCGTCAGCCGCCCGGAGAAGTGGCCCCCGCCCCGCATGTCGGCGTGGCCGCCCCACTTGGCCCAGGCGGTGAAATCCGCGTGGCCCGGCCGGGGCTTGTCGGCAAGCTCGCCGTAGTCCTTCGAGTGCTGGTCCGCGTTTTTTATCACGGCGCACAGCGGCGCGCCGCAGGTCTTTCCCCCCTCCAGGCCGGAGAGGAACTCCGGCACGTCGGTTTCCTTCCGGGCGGTGGAGAGGGGGCCCGTTCCCGGCCTCCGGCGGTCCAGGAAGCGCTGGAGCTCCGCCCCGTCGATTTCCTCCCCGGCGGGGAGGCCGTCCACCACCACGCCGATGGCCTTTCCGTGGGACTGGCCAAAGACGCTGACGCGGATGATGGTTCCAAATTCAGAGGACATGGACCGCACCTCCCAGGTTCTCGTAATCCCGCCAGAAATTGGGGTAGGACTTCCGCACCGCCTCCGCCCCCCGGATGACCACGGGCCCCTGGCACCGGGTGGCGGCGATGGCGGCGGCCATGACGATTCGGTGGTCGTTGGCCCCGTCCACCACGCCGCCGGGGAGGGTGGAGACGCCGTAAACCGTCAGTCCATCCTCCTCCTCGCTGACCGCGCCCCCCAGGGCTTTCAGCATCCGGGCCACGGTTGTCAGGCGGTCGCTCTCCTTCAGGCGGAGGCGGGCAGCGTGGGTGAAATGGGTGGTCCCCCGGCGGACGGCGGCCATCACCGCCAGGGGCGGCAGGAGGTCCGGGCAGTCGGAGAGGTTGATCTTCACTTCTCCCGTAAGGGCCAGTTTTTTGTAGTGGCTCACCACCGCCGCGTCCCCCTGGGCCGACTGGCCCTTGAGGCCCCGGAGCCGCAGATTGCTTCCCAGGGAGAGGGCGGCGTACCAAAAGGCCGCCTGGGACCAATCCGCCTCCACAGTCTCCTCAAAGGGGCTGTAAATCCCCGGCTCGACGCCAAAGCCGTTCAGCGCCGGGGACCAGCGGACATGGACGCCGCACCGGGCCAGCACGCCCATGGTCATGGAGGTGTAGGAGGCGGATTCCAGCTTCGTGGTGCTGATGACCACGCTGGGCCCCTCCAGCAGGGGCAGGGCCATCAAAAGGCCGGTGAAAAACTGGCTGGACACATCCCCCCGGAGGCGGAATTCCCCGGGGGACAGGCTCCCCCGGACGGTGAGGGTGTCGTCCTCCAGGGCGTAGGAAATCCCCCGCCGGCCAAAGAGGTCGAAATAGGGCTGCTGGGGCCGCTCCATCAGCCGCCCCCGGCCGGTGAACACGCCTCCCTGGTCCACCGTCAGGGCAATGGGAATCAAAAAGCGCAGGGTGGACCCGGATTCCCCGCAGTCGAATTGGGGCAGGTCCCCGAAGGGGCGGCGCTCGCCGCCGATTCCGGCAATTTGAAGGCTGTCCTCCCTGGTCTCCCAGGAGGCCCCCAGGGCCTCCATACAGCGGAGGGTGGCCTCGATATCCTCGGAGAAGGCCACGTTCTTAACCACGCTGGTCCCCGCCGCCAGGGCGGCGGCGAGAATCCAGCGGTGGGCCAGGGACTTGCTGGGAGGCGGCGTGACCACGCCGGAGAGGCGGCGGGGGGTGATCTTGACGTCCATCTACGCCTCCCATCCCGCCCGGATGACGGGCAGCAGCTCCGTCACGGGCACGGTTTTCAATTCGCACAGGCCGATGCGCTTTGGAACCACCAGGGTGATGCTTCCGCCGGAGCGCTTCTTATCCGCAAGCGCCGCCTCCGCCAGGGCCTCCGGGGAAAACTCCGTGGAGACGGGCAGGGCGTTTTTCGTAAGGCACGCGCCGATCCGGGCGGCGATGGGCTCCTCCGTCCACTCCAGGGCCTCGGCGGCCCGGGCGATTATGGCCAGTCCCGCCGCCACGGCGTGGCCGTGGGGAATCGTGTACCCGCTGCATTTCTCAATGGCGTGGCCCACGGTGTGGCCCAGGTTCAAGAGCTTCCGCTCTCCCTGCTCCTTCTCGTCCCGCTCCACCACTCCGGCCTTGTACTCCACGCACCGGGCGACGACCTCCGCCGGGTCCGCTTTCAGCGTGCCGTCCTCAAAGAGGGCGAACAGGCCCTCGTCGCAGAGGACCCCCGTTTTCACCGCCTCCGCCGCCCCGTCGGCAAAAACCTCCGGCGGCAGGGTTTTCAGGCAGTCCGTATCGCACAGCACGGCGGCGGGCTGGAGGAAGGCCCCGGCCAGATTCTTCCCGGCCTTTAAGTCAATGGCGGTCTTGCCCCCCACGGAGGAGTCCACGGCGGAGAGCAGGGTCGTCGGCATCTGCACATACCGGACGCCCCGGAGGTACACGGCGGCGGCAAAGCCCGCCATGTCCCCCACCACCCCGCCGCCCAGGGCGACGAGGCAGTCGGAGCGGGTCAGGCGCTCCTTTGCCAGAAACTCCAGGATGTCCAACAGGGTGGAGAGGTTCTTGCTCTCCTCCCCGGCGGGAAATTCAAAGGTACTGACGGCATAGCCCGCCGCTTTTAAGCTCTCCGTTACCGTCTCCAGGTACAGCGGCCCCACGGTGGAATCCGTGACCACCGCCATATGGCAGGGGGGAACCGTCTCCCGCAGCCGCTGGCCGCAGTCCTTTAAGAGGCCCGGGCCGATGGCGGTCGTATAGGCGGGAACGGTGTTCACCCGTATCTCTTTATAGTCCGGCATGGGCGGTCCTCCTTCAATTTCCTCCGGCGGTGGCTTTCAGCTCCCGGCCCTCCCGGAGAAGGGCCCGGACCCGCTCCGCGTCGCCGGATTTCAGGGCCTGGGAATAGGCGGTGAGGTTCTCAATCAGAATATCCAGCTCCTTCACCAAATAGTCCGCGTCGTCCAAAAACAGCTCCGTCCACATGTCCTCGTCCAGCCGGGCCACCCGGGTCATGTCCTGGAAGCTTCCGGCGGAAAAGCCCCGGCGGCGCTGGGCCTCCGGCGATTTTACATAGGCGCTGGAGGTGATGTGGGCCAGCTGGGAGGTGAAGGCGATGATGCGGTCGTGCTCCTCCGGGTCCGAGAAGGTGAGCCCGGCAAAGCCGATGTCCAGGAAGAAGGCTTTCAGCGTCTCCAGAAGCTGCATATCCGTCCGCTTGTCCGGGGTGAGAATCATGGAGGCCCCCACGTACAAATCCTCGGAAGAGGCGGTGAAGCCGCCCCGCTCCCGTCCCGCCATGGGGTGCCCGCCGATGTAGGCAAAGCCATGTTCCTCCGCCAGGGGGGCCAGGGCCTCCACCACCACCCGCTTCACGCCGCACAGGTCCACCACGATGGCGGACCTGGCGATTTGGTCCGCATGGTCCCGCACCCACTTCACCGCCGCGCCGGGGCAGATGGCAACCAGGAGCAAATCGCACCGGGGCAGGTTCTCCTCCGTCAGGGGGCCGTCGATGGCCCCGCTCATCCGGGCCAGGGCCATGGTCTCCTGGTCCAGGTCCGCGCCGTAGACGGTGTGGGCCGTCCGGGCCTTGACGCTTTTCGCCATGGAGCCGCCGATGAGCCCCAGGCCCACAATGCCGACGTTCATCTCCCGCCCTCCTTACTCGTTGTCCAGCTCCCGCATCACGGCGTGGAGCTTCAAAAGCTTCTTCGCCAGGGGGGCAAAGACCTCCGGCTTTAAGGACTGGGGCCCGTCGCACAGGGCGTGGGCCGGGTCGTTGTGGACCTCAATCTGGAGCCCGTCGGTCCCCGCCGCCACGGCGGCCCGGGCCATGGGCTCCACCAGCCAGTACTTGCCCGTGGCGTGGCTGGGGTCCACGATGATGGGCAGGTGGGTGAGCTGGCGCATCACCGGGATGGCGGAGAGGTCCAGGGTGTTCCGGGTGTAGCTCTCGAAGGTGCGGATGCCCCGCTCGCAGAGAATCACGTGCTCGTTTCCGCTGGCCATGACGTATTCGGCGCTCATGAGCCACTCCTCAAACGTGGCGGACATGCCCCGCTTGATCATGACGGGCTTGTCCTGGTGGCCCACGGCCTTCAAAAGGTCGAAGTTCTGCATGTTCCGGGCCCCGATCTGGATAACGTCCACGTCCTTGAAGAGGGGGAGCTGGGTCACGTCCATCAGCTCCGTCACGATGGGGAGGCCCGTCTCCTGCCGGGCCACCTTCAAATACTCCAGCCCTGTGGCCCCCAGGCCCTGGAAGGCGTAGGGGGAGGTCCGGGGCTTGAAGGCCCCGCCCCGGAGCATGGTGGCCCCGCTGGCCTTCACCGCCTTGGCGATGGCCACCACCTGCTCCTCGCTCTCCACGGAGCAGGGGCCCGCCATGATGGTCAGGGTGCCGCCGCCGATCTGGGTGTTCCCCACGGGGATGACGGTATCCTCCGGGTGGAACTTCCGGTTGGCGTTTTTGTAGGGCTCCTGGACCCGCTTCACGTCCTCGACAATGTCCAGGGCGGCGATGAGGTCGATGTCCAGCTTGGAGGTGTCTCCCACCAGGCCCAGAATGGTGTTGGCCTCGCCGATGCTGGTGTGGATGGTGACACCCTTTTCCTGGAGCCAGGAGATAAGGCTGTCCAGCTGGTCCCGGTTGGGGTTGTGCTTCAAAATAACAATCATGGCGGATTCCTCCTAATGAAAATTCGTTTCCAGGGAAATGCAAAAAGGCCCGCAGCCGGTTTGGCTGCGGGCCGCTTCGTACACTGGGTCCTGCATCAGGGCCGGAAGCTCACACACGCTCGTTTTCAGCCAAACCACGAAAAGCCTTACCAAAGTTGGTAAAGCTAAAGTAGAAATAGCCGTATTCAGCGGTGCGGGCAATGGCGGTCATGGTTGGGTTCCCCTTTGCTCTTTAGATGTTTAAAGCATAACACAACGCTGGGGAAATGGAAATTGTGAGTTTCTACAAATGCGGAGGCCCTAAAAAATGCGCGGTTGTGGGTTTTGCTCAGAAGCCGAAGAACAAGCCGCCCAGGGGGGGCGGCCCCTACGGGTTGCGTGTGCCGGAGCCCTGGCGGCCCGTTTCCTTGTTACGCGGCAGGGAGGCACCCGGCCATCAAGAGGCTGGTGGCCTTGAGGATATAGTTGGCGTCCCGGAGCATACTGGCCCGGGTGGCCATGTACTGCTCGTGGAGCTCCTCTAAGGCGGCGATGAGGTCCCGGCGGGCCTGCTGGCGGCGGAGGTGCTGGTGGGCGAGATAGCCCCGCATGAAGCGGCGGAAATCCGTCTCGTAGTTGTGGTGATCCAGCATGGTGTTGGGGTAGTCCGGGTTGTGGGGGTATGTATAGGCGTCGGCCAGGTAGTGGGTCAGCTTGCCCAGGGTATAGTACTGCCACATGGTCCACCGCCGGCGGCGCTGGAGCTTTAAAATCTTGGCGTTGATATAGGCCCGGGAATTGGTATAGTTGTGGCCCTTGAGCTTGTTGTAGCGCAAAGAGCCCTTCAAATAGCTGAGGGGATTCACGTCCGGCTGAAAGGACCCGAAGAGGAAGGCCAGCTCAAAGCGCCGGGCGGAAAAGCCCGTGCCGCTGCGCAGCAGCGTCTGGGCCAACAGGGTGTGGGTACGTTTCTGCAAAGTTAGCTCCTCCTAACCGCGAGAATAGGTTCAGTATAGCATATTCTCCGACGGGATGCAAGGGGAAGGCTGTATAAAATTTTTGTATGATCTTGTCAAAATTCACGATTCTGGGGGAAGGGACCTCGCCCTTACGGACGGGGGAGAATTCGGCTAGGATGCTAGCTGAATTCCTCCCCGCCCGGAGGGCAAGCTCCAGCCTCAGAACTGAGGCAAATTCCGCACCGCCGCCGCGCAGCGGGGACACAGGGTGGGATGCTCCGCGTCCGCCCCTACGGCAGGTAGTACTTTCCAGCAGCGCTCGCACTTGCCGCCCTCGGCCTTGCGGACCTCCACGGTGGCCTCGCTCCCGGTCTGGACCGCCGCCTGGGACACAATCAGCAGATCCGCCAGGTTCGGCGTCTCCGCCAGCCAGCCCTCCGCCTCCGGCACCGTGACGGTGACAGCCGCCTCCAGGCTCTTGCCAATCTTCTTCTCGCTCCGCGCCGTCTCCAGAGCGGCGTTCACCTTGTCCCGCAGGGCCTCAATCACCGCCCAGCGCTCCATGGCGGCGCCGTCCAGGGCGTAGTCCGTGAAGGGCTGGTGCATGTCGTTGAACAAAACGTTCCGGGCGTCGTCTCCCTCCCGGTGGGCCATGGCCTGCCAGATCTCGTCGCAGGTGAAGCAGAGAATCGGGGCCATGATCCGGGTCATGGCGTCCAGAATCAGGTACAAGGCCGTCTGGGCGCTGCGGCGGGGGGCTCCGTCCTTCTCGTCGCAGTAGAGCCGGTCCTTGATCACATCCAGGTAGAAGTTGGACATGTCCACCACGCAGAAGTCGTTGACGGCGTGGGTGGCCGCCAGGAACTCATACTCGTCGTAGGCCGCGAAGCACTTCTCCATCAGGGCGTTCAGCCGCGTCACCGCCCAGCGGTCCAGCTCCTCCATCTCGCCAGGGGCGGTCAGGTGGTTGGGGTCGAAGCCGTCCAGGTTCCCCAGGCAGTACCGGGCTGTGTTGCGGAATTTCAGGTAGTTCTGGGAGAGCTGCTTGAAAATCTCGTGGGAGCAGCGGACGTCGGCGTGATAGTCCGTGTTCGCCGCCCAGAGGCGCAGGATGTCCGCGCCGTATTTGTCAATCACCTCGGCGGGGTCCATGCCGTTTCCGGCGGATTTGTGCATGGCCTTGCCCTCGCCGTCCACGGTCCAGCCGTGGGTGACGCACTCCTTGAAGGGCGCGCCCTTGCCGAAGGCCCCCACGGCGGTGAGCAGGGAGCTCTGGAACCAGCCGCGGTACTGGTCCAGGCCCTCCATATACATGGTGGCGGGCCAGAAGCCCTGGTCCTTCTTCATGGCGGCGTAGTGGGTGGAGCCGGAGTCGAACCAGCCGTCCAGGGTGTCCGTCTCCTTCTCAAAGCCGCCCTTGGCCCCGCAGTGGGGGCAGGCGAATCCGGCAGGGAGAATCTCCTCCGCCTCCTTGGCAAACCAGGCGTTGGAGCCCTCGGCGCCAAAGAGCTTGGAAATGGTTTCGATGGTCTCGTCCGTCACCACGGGCTTGCCGCAGTCCTTGCAGTAGACCACGGGGATGGGCAGGCCCCAGCGGCGCTGGCGGGAAATGCACCAGTCGGAGCGCTCCCGAATCATGGACTTCATCCGGTCGATGCCCCACTTGGGCACCCAGCGGACCTCGTCCGCGGCGGCGCAGGCCTCGTCCTTAAAAGACTCCACGGAGCAGAACCACTGGGGCGTGGCCCGGAAGATGATGGGGCTCTTGCAGCGCCAGCAGTGGGGGTAGCTGTGGACGATGTCCTCGGAGGCGAGGAGCATGCCGCTTTCCTTCATGTCCTGGAGAATCACGGGGTTCGATTCGTCGGTGGTCATGCCGGCGTATTTTCCGGCGTAGTCCGTGTGCTTGCCCTGGTCGTCCACGGGGACCACCATGTCCATGCCATAGCGCCGGCAGGTCTGGTAGTCGTCCGCGCCAAAGCCCGGGGCGGTGTGGACGCAGCCGGTGCCGGAATCCATGGTGACGTAATCCGCCAGCACCAGGCGGGAGGTTTTCGGCAGGAAGGGGTGGTTCGCCAGCATATTCTCGAAGAAGCTGCCGGGGTGGGTCTCCACAATCTCCCAGGAATCAAAGCCCCCCAGACCCATGACCTTCTCCGCCAGGGCCTCCGCCACGATATAGTGCTCGCCACCCGCCGCCTTCACAATGGCGTAGCTCTCGGCGGGATGGAGGGCGATAGCCAAGTTGCCGGGAAGGGTCCAAATGGTGGTGGTCCAAATGACGAAGAAGAGCTTGCTCTTGTCAAAGGCCCCCAGCTTCCCCTGGTCGTCGTGCATGGGGAACTTCACATAGACGGTGGTGACGGGGTCCTCCTGGTACTCGATTTCCGCCTCCGCCAGGGCGGTTTCGTCGTGGGGGCACCAGTACACGGGCTTGAGGCCCTTGTAAATATAGCCCTTCTTGTACATCTCCCCAAAGACCTTCACCTCCTCGGCCTCGAAGCCGGGGTCCATGGTGAGGTAGGGGTGGTCCCAGTCGCCCACGACGCCGATACGCTTAAAGGCGTCCCGCTGGACGTCCACGTAGTGGGCGGCGAAGTCGCGGCAGGCGGAACGGAAGTCGGGGATGGACATGGCCTTGTGGTTGAGCTTGTTCTGCTTGATGATGTTGGATTCGATGGGCATGCCATGGTTGTCCCAGCCAGGAATATAGGGGGTGTAGTAGCCCCGCATAGCATAGGACCGGGTGATGATGTCTTTAATGGCCTTGTTCATGGCGGTGCCCATGTGGATGGACCCGTTGGAGAACGGGGGGCCGTCGTGGAGGTTGAAGAGGGGCTTGCCCTCGTTCTTTTCAAGAAGCTGGTGGTAGACGTCCTCCGTCTCCCATCGCTTGAGCATCTCCGGCTCCCGCTTGGGCAGGCCCGCCCGCATGGGGAAGTCCGTCTTTGGCAGGCAAATGGTTTTGTTGTAGTCCATGGGTAAATTCCTCCTTGTATTATAAAAGGTTTTGATTGCAAATCGTATCCTTCTTTTGCGGGAGACAAACAAAACGCGCCCCGTCTCCCGCAAGAGACAGGGCGCGTAGAACGCTCTGCGATACCACTCTTCTTGCCGCCCCCTCGCGGGAAGCGGCCCCTCATGGCCCGCCAATACGGGCCGATGGAGTAACGCCCATCAAACGTCCACGCCTACTGACCCGCAATCCCATGAAAATGAAACATTTTCATGGATTCTAATGTCGCGTCGTCTTTCAGCAGGAGGCTCCAAGGTGATGTTCGCCGCCATTCCCGGCCGCCTCGCACCAAAGCGGCGGCTCTCTTGGCGGGTTGACGCGCGGCTACTCGTCCTTATCAACGCCAAATGTTCAGTTGCACCTTATGATAACACGTTTTTTTCGTTTGTCAACCGTCTGACGGGACTTTTTATTTCGTTGAACCAACGTCATTCGTGGAGAGGCCTTCCATATATTGCTCCAGAATAAATTCTATCTGTTTTGCCGTGGACCGTTTGCTCTTTTCGGCCTCACCTTTAATTTTCTCCAGCAGGTCGGAGTTAATGCGCATGGTAAAGCGAGTTTGATCGTCCCTGGTGAAAGGGTCCCTGTTCTTCATGAAGGAAACCTCCTTTCTAATGTCATTATGACACTACGCGGAAAAAAAGTAAAGACACCTTTTTGACGCCAATTGACCGTCTGGCGGGGATAACGGATGATCCGCAGCCTCGCTGGTGAGAATCCTTCGCCTCCCAAAAAGGCCGCCCTGTCTCTTGACAAAGCGGTCCGGTTTGGTATAATGAACATGGAAGGGCGCTGTCACACGGCGGCTGGCCCTAAAGCTAAACGAGATTACCCGCTAGCCGTACGGTGCCCGCCGGACGGCTAGCACGCTTTTGTGGTAAGTATCCACGTCCACATGGCGCAAAGCGCCAGGAAACGCAGTACGGCGACAAGCCGTCTCTTCCACATCCGCATCACCTCCTTTTGACCGAAATCGCAGGAGATGAGCCAACCGCTTATTGTGTGCAACAGCGTCCTTCCGCCCCCATCATACCAAAAGTTCCGTTTCCTGTCAAACCACCCCCGTCCTTCGTCTCTCGTCCTTCGTCTCTCGTCCTTCGTCTCTCGTCCTTCGTCTC
>CAJUMX010000009.1 GCA_910587705.1 uncultured Oscillibacter sp. | reverse complement strand
TTTGTGGCCTGTCTGGTAATGAAGACAGACAGGCCTCTTTTCGACAGGCTGAGAGGGGGAATATTTCCCCCTCCGTCATTTCCAATAGTCCTGGTCGCTGTCACTGACCTCAAGGCCGAGGGCGGTACGACTCTCCTCCAGGTCATACACGCAGAAGCTCCCCTCCCTGGCAAACTCAATGGGCTCCATGCCATCCCGCAGAGGCTCCACCTCCGCCTGCCCATTCCCTGTTGGCCGCAGCTCCCAGCGGGCCGTCCCATCCTCCGTGGGAGGCGCTTCCAGCACGGTCACTTTCCCGCCGGGATAGATGTAGTATGTGTCATAGAGTTCCAGCGGCCGGGAGAGGTCAAAATTTCCAGTGAAGCCCCCTACATGGTGGACACTGGAAATCTCCAGCTTTAAGCCGTCCTTTTCCACCTCTACGGTCTCTCCCCTCTGTGGGTCCCAGCGGACAAAGCGTAATACATATACGCTGGACTCCGGGTCGAACACCCCCACAACATCCGGCACAATCTCCAGAGGCTCCATGCCGTCCACAATATCCAGCCTCCAGTCCTCCCCGTTCCGCGCAAACGCCCAGTCCGCAACAAGAACTCCATCGCCGCCTTCTTTCATGTCCGCCTCCAGCACCGTGGCCGTGGCCCCGGGATAGACCGTGTAGACCGGGTACTCCCAGAGCTCCGGGCCTCCGTCATGAGAGAAGTCCTGCCAAATCTCCCGGACATTGGTAATCTCGATCTTCAGCCCGCCGTATTCAAACAGCTTCGTTTCCCCCCTGACCTCCTTCGGAGAATCGAAGGCCGCCCAGAACGCAAACACCGCCAGCAGGGCGATTCCGGGAAACAGCAGGGATTTATAGCGATGCACCGGCTTACGGGGACGCTTCATCGAACGCATAAATACGCTCCTTTCCTCCTATGAAAAAAGAGAGGGGAGCCCAGCTCCTCTCTCTTGATTCAACAGAATCTTACTTCGAGACGACGGACTTCACGACCTTGATCTCCCGGCCGTTGTAAGTACCGCACTCCTGGCACATTCTGTGGGGCAGGTGCATCGCACCGCATTTGGGGCACACCACCAGATTGGGGGCCGTCAGCTTCCAGGTGGAGCTGCGCCGCTTGTCCCGTCTCGCTTTGGATACTTTACCCTTGGGTACTGCCATTGTGACACCTCCTTAATCCTACAAAAGGCGCGGAGCGCGCTTCTCGTTATTTGTTCTCCAAAAGGCTTGCCAGGGCCGCCAGCCGGGGGTCCGGCTCCTTCTTGCAGGAGCAGGGGCCGAGGTTCAAATCGGCGCCGCACCGGGGGCACAATCCCTTGCAATCTTCCGAACACAGTGTTTTGCTGTCCATCCCGAGGATGAAGGCCGCCCGGGCCAGCTCGCCCGCGTCCACTTTTCCATCCTCCAGCAGGACGATCTCGTCGCTCTCCTCGTTCTGGAGCTCCTCCGCCAGCATGCAGCGGTAGGTGACCTCCTTGTCCAGCGGGAACTCCTTCCCGCAGCGGTCGCACACCGCGTCCAGTGCGGCCTCCGCCGTCAGGTCCAGCTCCAGCAGGTCCGCCGTGTTGCGGACCTCTCCCTCCACCGCCACCGGACGGACAATGGGCTTTCGGCCATCAAATTCCAGGTCAGACAAATCCAGCTCAAACTGGAAGTCCAGACGCTTGCCGGGGGTGTGGAGTATGGGTCTTACATCAATTACCATAAGCTACCTCGCAACGATACCTTACGTATTATAAAGGATGGTCCCGCCAATGTCAAACAATTTTTTCGTTTTTTGCCCTCTTTTTTATTCCTCGTCGTCATTGCCCCCAAAGGGCAGGGCAATCCCCAGGAAGGTTGGGCGGAAACCCTTGCGAATCTTTTTCAGGGAAGCGGCCTGATAGGCCTCCTTGGGCCACCGGGCGGCCCAGCCCTCCCGGAGCTTTTCCTCCAGCGGGGTGCAAACCGGGTCCTCCATCAGCATGGGACCCAGGAAGCAGACGATCATCTGCTTGTCGTTCAGCATAGCCAAGGAGCGGTTCCAGGGCTTTTGCCGCTTCCAGCCCTCTGCCAGGCCATCCAAAAGCACCTCCGTCAGGGCCTCTATGCCCTCCTCCCCGTCCGCCAGCGCCGCCTCCCGGAAGAGGGTGGCGTACTGCGCCTTGTATTCCTCATACGCCTTTTCGAATTCCTTCCCAGTAAACCGGGCCAGCCAGGGCTTTCCATCCTGAATGGCGGCCAGCAGGGTTTCCGCGCTCACTTCGCTCATGGTCTTTCCTCCTTCTCCGGCGGGAACAGCCCCGCCGCTTTACCGTCTTTATAGATGAATATTCCCGCAGGCGGCCCCCGCCAGCAGTCCCAGGGCCGCCCTGGGGATGACCACGCTGAAAAATTCCAGAACCATTCCGGGTTCCTCCTTTACATTCTCCCACAAAACAGGTATGATGGACAAAATGCACTCAGGAGGTCCGTCATGCGGGAGCTCACTATCGGAAAAAACGACGCCGGACAGCGGCTGGACCGCTTCGTGGCCAAGAACCTGCCCCTCCTCCCCCCCGCCCTGCTGCAAAAGTACATCCGTCTCAAGCGGGTGAAGGTCAACGGGAAGGGCTCCAAGCGGGACGCCCGCCTCCAGGCGGGGGATGTCCTGCAATTATACATCAACGACGAGTTCTTTGACAAGCCCAAAGAGGAAAATCTCTTCCTCTCCATCTTCCAGCCCCGGCTGAGCGTCGTCTACGAGGACGAAAACCTCCTTCTCGTAGACAAGCGGCCCGGCCTGGTGGTCCACGCCGACGAGACGGAAAAGGTCAACACCCTCATCAACCACATCCAGGCGTACCTCTATCAAAAGCGGGAGTGGAGCCCCCGGGACGAAAACGCCTTCGCCCCGGCCTTGTGCAACCGCATTGACCGGAACACCGGAGGCATCGTCATCGCCGCGAAAAACGCGGAGACCCTGCGGATACTCAACGAGAAAATCCGGGCCCATGAGCTGGAGAAGTCCTATCTCTGCGTGACGGTGGGCCGCCCCCGTCCGGCGGAGGGGAAGATCGAGGGGTTTCTATTAAAGGACGAGGCGAAAAAGCAGGTGGCCTTCTACCGTCGTCCCGTCCCCAGGGGGAAGTCCGCCGCCACGCTGTACCGGACCCTGGAGACCCGGGGGGAGCTATCCCTGGTGGAGTGCCGTCTGCTGACGGGGCGGACCCACCAGATTCGGGTATCCATGGCGGAAATCGGCTGCCCGCTACTGGGGGACGGGAAGTATGGAAACGGGGCCGTGAACCGGAAGTACCAGGAGACCCGGCAGGCGCTGTACGCCTATAAGCTGGGGTTCCCGTTCCCCACGGACGCGGGGGCACTGAACTATCTCCGGGGGCGGGAGTTTATGGTTGAGGATGTGCCGTTTCAAGAGAAGTATTTCCCCCATGATTAAAAAGCCCGCCCATATGGGCGGGCCTTTCCTATTCGATGCCCAGGGCCGTCAGGGCATCCCGGGTCTCCCGCCAGGTCTTCAGCAGGGCGGCGTGGCGGGCCTGGCCCGCCTCCGTTAGGCGGTAGTACTTCCTCGCTGGGCCGCCGGAGGTCTCCCCCTGGTAACGCTCCGTGGCCCCCTCCCGGCAAAGGCCCCGGAGGATGGCGTAAATGGCGCTCTCCTGCACGTCCGGAAAGACGGCGTGGAGGCGGCGGAGGAGCTCGTAGCCATACTGGTCCCCCTGGGCCATCAGGGAGAGAAGGCAGAGCTCCAGAAGGTCCTTTTTCAGCATAGGGACACCCCCGTCACCAAGAGGCCCGTCAAGGTAATGACCATGTACCGTATCATGTAGGGCGTCTGCCAGCCGGGGGTAAACCCGTCAAAATTCATACTGGTCAGCAGCAGGTAAAATGAGATCGTCAGGATAGTCCCGCCCAGCCCCAAGACATAGACCGCCCGCCAGCGGCAGTCCCCCAGGCGGGCTTTTACAAGCCCGAACAGGCTTACCGCCCCCATTGCAAGAATCTCTAAGGCCAGATACCAACTTATGGTGCGCGGTTCGATGACGTATGCCGCGATCGTGTTCAGCAGCGTCCAGGATTCCGTCAGCACAAGACCTGCCCAGAGCCACACCCAGGCCATCCCCAGCAGAATCAGCGCCAGCAGTACGCCGATACCCTTGGGCATACGGTCTTTCCGCCTTCCATTGCGCCGGAACCACAGAAGGGACAGTCCGGTCCCCAGGCAAAACGCAAGGGCGCAGGCGGGACGGATGAGCGGGCTCCAATACACGTCGTTATGGGCCATAACCATCGGGACCAGCACGCACGCCGCTAAAACGGCAAACACCGCCAGCCACCGCCGGTAGGCTTTCGGCTGGGCCAGCTGCTTCATCGCCGCCCGGGGCGTTCCCAGGTCCCGCCGCAGCTCCTCCTCGCTCCGCCCTTCCACGATCTCCCGGTAATCCTCCAGCACCTCCGCCGCCTCCGCCGGAGGCAGATACCACCTCGCCGCCAAGCTGAGCCGGAAAAGATAATCCCACCGCATAATACCGCCCCTTTCGACACTACTGTAAATTTATCAGTAGCTGTTTTTCCAAGTATAATCCGGGCTCCTTTGAAAGTCAAGAGACTACTATAAAAAATTCAATAGTTGCCGCCCAACAATTCCCTTGACATTTCTGGACGCTTCCGTTATCATGCAGGTATCGCTGAATTTCGACCGAAATTCAAATCTCAAGCGATGGAAAGAAGAGACACGAAGAACGCTGCGCTTGGTTGCCGTCGCTTCAGCCAAATCAACCGCCAGACCCCGTAGCGCGCGAAAGTTCTTTTGTTTCTTTTCTTTCAAGAAAAGAAACGGGGGAGGATACATGTCCAAAGAGTTGATTCGCCTGCGGGACCTCTGCATGGCGTACGACGACGAGCTGGTTCTCGATCACTTAAACCTGTATATCAATGACAAGGAATTCCTCACACTGCTAGGGCCCAGCGGGTGCGGCAAGAGCACCACGCTGCGGATTATCGGCGGCTTCACGGCACCACTGTCGGGAGACGTCCTCTTCGACGGTGTGAGGATTAACGATGTCCCGCCCTATAAGCGGCAGATCAACACGGTGTTTCAGAAGTACGCGCTTTTTCCCCATCTGAACGTCTTTGAAAACGTCGCGTTTGGCCTTCGGATGCAGCGAAGGCCGGACCCTTCGGACCCCAAGCGGAATACGAAGCTCCCGGAGGAGGAAATCCGGCAGCGGGTCCTGGAGATGCTGGAGGCCGTCAGTTTGAAGGGCTTTGAAAACCGGCGGACGGACGCTCTTTCCGGCGGCCAGCAGCAGCGGGTGGCCATCGCCCGGGCGCTGGTAAACCGGCCTAAGGTATTGCTTCTGGACGAACCCCTGGGGGCCCTCGATCTCAAGCTCCGCAAGGACATGCAGATCGAGCTTAAGCGCATCCAGCAGCAGGTGGGCATCACCTTTATATATGTCACCCACGATCAGGAGGAGGCCCTGACCATGTCCGACACCATTGTGGTCATGGACAAGGGCACCATCCAGCAGATCGGCACACCCGAGGATATCTACAACGAGCCGAAAAACGCCTTTGTGGCGGACTTCATCGGGGAATCCAACATCATCGACGGCGTCATGGTCCAAGACAAGCTGGTCCAGATGTACGGCCGCCAGTTCCCCTGCCTGGACGGGGGCTTTTCCGAAAACGAGCCGGTGGACGTGGTCATCCGGCCCGAGGACATCGACATCGTCCCCGTGGAGCAGGGGCAATTGACGGGCACCGTCACCAATGTCACCTTTAAGGGGATGCAGTATGACATCATTGTGGACTTCCGGGGCTTCAAGTGGCTGATTCAGACCACGGACCACTCCCCCGTGGGAGCCCGTATCGGCATCAAAATCGATCCCGACGGCATCCACGTTATGAAAAAAAGCCGGTACTCCGGCCTGTACGGCGACTACTCCTCCTTCTCCGACGAGTACGACGAGCTGGACACGGTGGAACCGGAGGAGGGCGGAGATGAAGCCTAAGCTCTCCCGGTTCGCCATCCCCTATGTCATCTGGATGGCCCTCTTCGTGGTGGCCCCCATCGTGCTGGTGGTGGTCTACGCCTTTTCCAACGACCTGGGCGGCTTCACCCTGGAGAACTTCTCCAAGATGGGCACCTACGCCGTGGTTTTCGGCCGGTCCTTCAAGCTGGCCCTCATCGCCACGCTGATCTGCCTGGTTATCGGCTACCCGGTGAGCTACATGATGAGCCGGGAGGGCGAGCGCTTCCAGCGGGCGGCCATGGTGCTCATCATGCTGCCCATGTGGATTAACTTTTTGCTTCGGACCTACTCTTGGATGTCCATTCTGGAGAACAACGGGCTTTTGAATCAGGTCTTTCAGAAAACCGGCCTCCTCAGCCTGTACAACAGCCTCTTCGGCACCAGCCTGGAGTACTTCCCCATGATGAACACCCAGGGGGCGGTGGTGCTGGGCATGGTGTACAACTACCTGCCCTTCATGATTCTGCCCATCTACTCCGTCATCGTCAAGCTGGACGGCTCCCTGGTGGAGGCCGCCCGGGACCTGGGTGCGGACGGCGTGAACGTGTTCCGCCGGGTCATTCTGCCCCTTTCCCTGCCAGGGGTCCTCTCCGGCATCACCATGGTCTTTGTCCCCTCCGTCTCCACCTTCGCCATCAGCAAGATGCTGGGCGGCGGCACGGAGCTTTTGCTGGGGGACCTGATTGAGCAGCAGTTCCTGGGCGGGGCCTACAATCCCCAGCTGGGAGCCGCCATCTCCCTGGTGATGATGGTCATTGTCGTCGTCTGCATGGTGGTCATGAACCGCTTTGGCGAGGGCGAGGAACAGGCGGTGATTCTATGAGGAGACGAAACTGCCTGGGCAGCCGGGCCTTGATGGCCCTGGTTTTTCTGTTTCTCTACGCTCCCATTTTTCTGCTGATTGTCTTTTCCTTTAATAAGGGCAACAGCAACATTGTCTGGACAGGCTTCTCCCTGGACTGGTACAAATCCCTGTTCCAGAACCGGCTGATTATGCGCAGCGTGTACACCACGCTTCTGGTCTCCCTGCTGGCGACCGCAATTGCCACAATGGCCGGAACCTTCGCCGCCATCGGCTTTTACAGCCTCCGGCGGCGGACCCGGACGGCACTGAATACGGTGAACAGCATCCCTATGATGAACGCCGACATTGTGACGGGCGTAGCCATGTGCCTGTTTTTCGTGGCCTTTTTCACCTTCTGGGGGGACTTCTCCGTCTGGTTCAACGGCGTCCAGAGCGTGGTGGTTCTGCCGGAACGGCTGACCCTGGGCTTCGGCACCTTGCTGATTGCCCACGTCACCTTCAACATCCCCTATGTGATCCTCTCCGTGGGCCCCAAGCTCCGGCAGATGGACAAAAACCTGGTGGACGCCGCCCAGGACCTGGGCTGTACCTGGATGCAGGCCTTTTGGAAGGTCATCCTGCCGGAGATCAAGCCCGGCATCGCCTCCGGGGCTCTAACGGCCTTCACCATGAGCGTGGATGACTTCATCATCAGCTACTTTACCGCCGGATCCTCCTCCTCCACGCTGGCCATGACAATTTACGGCATGACCAAAAAGCGGGTAACTCCGGAAATCAACGCCATCTCCACCCTGCTCTTTGTAACGGTGCTGGTGCTGCTGGTCGTTGTAAATCTCCGGGAGGCCCGAGCGGAGCGCACCGGCCAGGAGCGCCATCCGGTCTCCCAGAAGCTGACCCAAATGCTGGATACGCCCAAGGGGCGGCTCTTTCGCCGGGGCGCCGCCGTGGTTTTGGCGGCCTCCTTCCTCATCGCCGTGGTACTTCTCACCGGGGCCACCAACGCCCAGCCGGTGGTAAATGTGTGCAGCTGGGGCGAGTATATTGAGGAGGACCTGATTACCCAGTTTGAAGAGGAAACGGGCATCATCGTCAACTACCAGACCGCCGAGAGCAACGAGGCCCTGTACTCCCTCCTCAAAAGCGGCGCGGGGGACTACGATGTCATCGTCCCCTCCGACTACATGATCTCCCAGCTCATCGAGGAGGACATGCTGGCGGAGCTGGACTATGACCAGATTCCCAACTACGGCCTGATTTCCGACCGCTTCAAGGGCCTTACCTACGACCCGGAGGAGCGTTACAGCGTTCCCTACGCTTGGGGCACCGTGGGCATCATCTACAATGCGGCCATGGTGGAAGAGCCCATTACCAGTTGGTCCGCCATGTTCGACACGCAGTACGCCGGAAATGTGCTGATGTTCCGCAACTCCCGGGACGCCATGGGCATTGCCCTGGCCTACCTGGGTTATTCCCTGAACACCACCGACGAGGCGGAGCTCCGGGAGGCATTTCAGCTCCTCAAGGACGCCAAGGAACAGGGTGTATACCAATCCTTTGTAATGGACGAAATCTTCCAGAAGCTAGAGGGCGGAAACGCCGCCATCGGCGCGTATTACGCTGGGGACTATCTGACCATGCTGGAGAACAACGAGGACCTGGCCTTCGTGGTCCCCGAGGAGGGTTCCAACTGGTTTATGGACGCCATGTGCGTGCTGAAGGACGCTCCCCACTACAACGAGGCCATGGCCTGGATCAACTTCATCGCCTCCACGGAGGCGAACCTGGCCAACATGGACTATCTCTGGTACGCCTCTCCCAACCAGGAGGCTCTGGAGCAGTATCCCGCCTACTACGAGGAGCTCTACGAGGAGGAGCTGGGCCAGGAGACCTATGACATCATCGCCGCGCCCCAGGAGGTGCTGGACCGCTGTGAAGCCTATCTGGTCTTGCCCCTGGAGACCCGGAAGCTCTACAACGACCTGTGGACGGAGCTTGGAATTTGAGAGGAGCATCCTTATGATTTTAATTGGAACCAAATGCAGGCTGGAACAAACCGTCACCCGGGAGCTCACCGCCGAGGCCATCGGCTCCGGGGCTCTGCCGGTATTCGGCACGCCCTTCATGGCCGCCATGATGGAAAACGCCGCCACGACGGCCCTTCAATCCTTCCTGGAGGAGGGCCAGGGCAGCGTGGGCACTCACCTGGACATCTCCCACGACGCCCCTACCCCCGTGGGTATGACGGTCTATGCCGAGGCGGAAATTACCGCCGTGTCGGAAAACGGCCGAATGGTGGACTTTCAGGTTTCCGCCTGGGATGAAAAGGGACCCATCGGCAAGGGGACCCACACCCGGGCCATCATTGGAAATGAAAAGTTCCTGGCGAAATGCAATGCCAAGCTGGACAAGTGAATCGATTGATTTTATGAAAGCGAGGCCCGGAGGAATTTCCTCCGGGCCTCGCTTTCTTTGTTTTAACCAGGGCTTACAGCACTAGGGACGGCGCACTGTAGACGCGGCTCGCCAGCTCGCTGTTGAGCATGTACAGGCTCTTGGGATCGGAGCCGAAGAGCTCCATTTTGGAGATCAGATCGTTGGCGTTGTCCTCTTCCTCGCCCTGCTCCTTGACAAACCAGTCCAAAAACTGCATGGTGCGGAAGTCCTTCTCCTCATAGGCGGCGGCGTATATCGTGTTGATGAGGCCGGTGACATAGAGCTCGTGCTCCAGCCCCGCCTTCAACACAGTCATGTCGCTGTCCAGCACCTTGTCCGGCTGGGCAATGGCCCCCAGGGTGACCTTGGCGTTGTTGTTGTGGAGGTACTGGTAGAACAGCATGGCGTGGTCCCGCTCCTCCTGGGCCTGGATTTTATACCAGTTGGCAAAACCGTCCAGTCCCCGGGCCTCGAAGTAATTGGAGAAGTCCAGGTACAGATAGGCGGAGTAGAACTCCTTGTTGACCTGCTCGTTCAGCAGGGCGGCGACTTTTTCACTCAGCATAGTAGTTGCTCCCTTCGTTCAAGTTTCAAACAAGCTGATTGTACACCCGTCCCGGCAAAAAGTCCATTGCAAAAGCACCCAAAAAAACCGGGAATTTTGGTCAAACCGTCAGTTGGCTCCCAGGACCAGCGCCCCGAGCATCGCGGCATAGGTCCGCCAGTCCAGGGCTAGAAACAGTCTGCCCACCAGGGGAAGCTCCTCCAATGTATCCGCAAATGCCGGAAGGACGTTCATCACGAGCAGGAGCGCCAATGCAGCCAAAACCACCGGAGCCACCCAGCTTGGGCCGCGGGTTTCCTTGGGAACCGCCGGTCCGGCGGGAGGCATCAGCACCGTCCGGAACAAAAAACGCCCCTCCTCCCACTGACACCGGAAAAGACCGCCGTACTTCTCCGTCACCCGCTTCACGCTCTGGAGGCCCAGGCCATGGCCCTCCCGGTGAGGCACCTTCGGCAGGCCATCCGGCCCGAAGGGCACCGGCTGGAGGCAGGGATTCTCCACCGAAATCAACAGCCGACGGTTCTCCGTCAGCTCCACGGACAGGTAAATCTGCCGCTGGTCCTCCGGTAGCTCTTGACAAGCGTGGATGGCGTTTTCCAGGGCATTGGCCAGGATGACGCAAAGATCGGTCTCCTCGAAGGGCAGCTGCTCTGGCACCCGGAGCCTTGTCTCCACAGTACAGCCTACGTTGGCGGCCTGAACGATGCAGGCCGTCAGCACCGCGTTGACGGCGGGGTTGGCGCAGCGGACGGGTTCGGCCAGCTCCTCCAGCCCGCCGCTGAGCGCGCGGATGTATTGCAGGGCCCCTCCGCTGTCCTCCTGCTGGAGCATGCTCTCCACGGCGGCCAGGTGATGCCGCATGTCGTGACGGTAGATGCGCCCCACCTCGATCTTCTGGCACAGGGCGTCGTAATCCTGCCGCTGGACCTCCATCAACCGGACGTTCTCATACATCCGCATCTGCCGCCAGAGGGAGTGGAGTATGGAAAGGTAGGTCAGAGGCATCAGCGCCAGCACCAGCAGCAAAAGCAAAACGCCCTTCCAGCCAGGCATCGGATCATCCACGGGAACGGACACCATAACGAGCATCAAATAGTAAAGCAGTCCAATGAGAGAAAACAGCCACCAGCCCTGCTCTAGCTTCCGCTGGAGCTCCTGATAGGGACGGCGCAGGCGCTTCCAGATAAACCACTCCGCCAGGGGAAAGAGGAGCAGGCGGCTGAAAAGCATCACCACATACCCGCCTTCCACCAGCCGGTCCAGCAGGCTCGTCACTTGAATCAACCAAATGCACATAGTGTCCGACAGGCAAAAGAGGAAGAAGAACCTCCCATTCCGGTACTTGGAAATCCAATAAAACAGGGCCATGCTGGGCAGTGAACAGGTGAAAAAGATGATAGCAAAGGGAGACAGACCCAGGACAGCCGCCACCACAAGCGTCACCACGCTCATCACGACCGCACCGGACACGCAGATCGCAACCGTGGCCCGCCAAGGGCGGCGCGACTCAAACAGCAAAAGGAACACCACCAGGACATGCGCCATCGACCAGACCTGGGAAATATCCCGCAAAACCGTCACAGCCCCTCACCTCCCGAGGCGTTGAGCCAGAAATCGCTCCACCGCCGCTTTGCCTGAGCGGCCAGCCCCCGGGCCAACGGAACCCGGGCTCCGCCGTCCATACGGAGAAAGCCCTTCTCCACGGCGGTAACGTAAAACAGGTTCACCGCAAAGCTGGCCCCGCAGAGGAAAAACCTCGGGTCTGCCAGGAGGGCCGACGTCTCCTCCTGAAAGGGACTGCGCACCGTCACGCTGTCCAGGCTGGTCCCGTTTACCAGGTGGTAACGCACCGCCCGGCCCGCCAGCTCGGCATAGATAATCTCGTCCAGGCGCAGCCGTTCCAGCCCATCCCTCGTCCGAACGGCGACGCAGGCGACCCGCCGCTTCTCCAGGTCCGCCACAGCCTGATCCAGCACCTGGAAGAGCTTGTCCGGCTCCGGCGGCTTCATGAGATAATAAAAGGCCCGGGCCGCGTAGGAATCCACAGCGTACTCCGGAGAGATGGTCAGGTAGATGATGGCCCCGTCGCTGTATAACTCCCGCAGCCGCACGCCCAAATCGATGCCGCTGAGCCCCGGCATCACAATATCCAGCACATAGAGATCAAAGCCGCCGCACTCCTCCGCCGCATCCAGCAGGTCCTGACCGGAGGAAAAAACGGACAGCTTCACCGCCAGCGCCGGCCGGTTCGCCACATATTCCCGCAGCAAGCCGCCAACGGCCGTCCTCTGCTCCGCCTCATCGTCACAAAGCGCCAGTCTGATCATAAAAATACCCTCTTCTCCTCGCGCAAATTCCGCGCAAAATCAAACCAAATTTACGCAAAGTAGCAAACGCGTGTTTTTTCTTGCTATACTGACCATAGCATGCCCGCCCCAAATTTGTCAAGCTGAATCAGGGGCAAAACCCAAATGAGGAACCGCACACAGCTTTTTTCAGGACAGCTCTTTCCACAATTCGAAGCTTCTACTGCGTCCTTTATGACCGGAGAAAGGCAGACCACAAATGAAAATAAGGTCTCACACCCAACACCTGGGAGAGGCGGCAAAGAGCCGAACCCTCCGCAAGCCCATGACCGGCTATAATGTCTGGCCGGCCCAGCGCTGCCCCGCCTTCACGGTACGAACGGTGGGCCTCGCCTGCGGCAGCGGCTGCTGGTTTTGCCGGTACGCCAACTTTCACCTCCGGGAACACATCTCTTTGGACGTGGGGGTCTGCTGCTGGCCGGAGCACCAGTCCGACTAGCTCATTCGCCAAGCTTCAATCTCCGCAGATTCTCCTTCAGCGTGCGGATCGTCTCCGTGATAACCTTCAGCTCCAGGTGGGAACAGTCCGACAGGATGCGGGCCGCCTCCGTCTCAAAGACGGAGCGGGAGGCGGGCAGACTGTCGCAAAGGAGCTGATCTACCGTCACCTCCAAGGCGTTCGCCACACTGACCAGGGTGGGGAGGCTGAGCTTTGTGGCCCCCCGTTCGATATGAGAAATATTGGACGGCTCCTGACCGGACATCTCCGCCAGCGTCTGCTGGGTCAGCCCTCGTTCCTTCCGCAGGCGGCGGATGCGTACGCCGATGGCCTGGTAATCAAGCTCCATAAGCGCCCTCCTCTCAAAACCGTTTCCAGTAAATCTTTTTCAGTTTCTCCAACAAAGTGATTGTATATCCGAATCGGATATGTTAAAATGCTCCTGATATCCGAATCGGATATATATTAAAGTTTCCGCCGTCAGGCGTAGTGCATTGAGGTATGGCCATGACCAAACATGTGAAAAAACAAAGAAACCACGGCTTCTCTCTGGTGGAGACTTTGGCCGTGGTGGCAATCCTGGTGATCCTGTTGAGCCTCTCCGCTGTGGCGGCGGCCTACTACCGGGACTATCTCAAAATCACCGAGCTGGACAACGCCGCCCGGGAAATCTACATGGCCGCAGAAAACCGGGCCGTTCTGCTCAACAGTGGCGGACAGCTGGACGGTGCTTTGGGCGTGGCGCCTCTGGCCGAGGGCGGAACCCCGGCCCAGCCCATCCACATCTCCAAGAGCGATGCTGCCGAAAAGGGGCTGCTGACCGCCGGAGCCATTGACCCCGCGCTTCTGGATGGGGACTTCTATATCTTCTACAACCCCGCCAGCGGTGCTGTCACCGACGTGTTCTATGCGGAAAAAGATATTCTCTATATGGGCCTGTCCGACCCCATCGACTTCCTTACCGTCTGGAGTAAAAAATCCAGGGACGACCGGATGCGTCCCGGCGACGTGGGCCCCATGCTGGGCTATTACGGCGGCGAGCAGGCGGAACGGGAGCACTACACCCCCCTTCCCGCGCCGGAGGTCATGGTTGAAGTTGAAAACGCAGACCGGCTTACGGTGAAGGTCACGTTCAATATCCCGGAAGCCGCCCGAAAGCTAATGGGCGGCTATGATGAGGCCAAACTGAACACCAATACCCACCGGACCGTCACCCTGAACTACCCGGATCAGGACCCCATTACGCTGTACAGCAGCTCCGGCGGCAGTTCCGACGCCTCGTCCCCTTATTACCCCATCAACACGTCTCCTTATAATGGGCGCGTCATCTTCCGGCAGGAAACCATCGCCAGCGGCAAGATCGTCTATACCTGGGTGCTGGATGAGCTGGACACAAACCCGGCCCAGGACAATGGCCGGCATTTCTGGCAGCTGTTCACCGTGAACCGCGATTCCGCGCCCGTGTGCGGCGAGGACTTCACCGTCACCGCCGAGATTGAGCTGTTTGCCCCCGGCCGCCGGTCCACCTCCGCTTCCGGCTCCGACACGGGCAACAGCCTGTTTGCCGAGCGCAGCGGCGGGGACACCGCCCGCCTGGAGAACCTGCGTCATCTCCAAAATTTGGATAACAAGACCTCCGCCGCCGGTGGCAAGACCTCTGCCATGCTGCTCAAAGACATTGAGTGCCACGGAAAACAGCCCGGCGAGCCTTACGGTCTCTATGCGTTCCGGCCCATTGACAACGATGAGCTCCGCTCCTTCGACGGCGGCTGGACCGTCGAGGACGGCAAAAACCGCCGGAACGAGATTACAAATCTGCTGGTAACAGACGCCAGCGCCCAGGGAAAATCCGGCGCCGGGCTATTCGCCAAAACCCCTAACTCCTCCACGGCGAACCCCGTCAAATTCACCGGCGTACATTTGGTTGACGCCGAGGTTACCGCCGCAAAGCCCGCCGGAGCCCTGGTGGGCTGCGCCGGGGCAGGGAACGAATTCCAGGATATCCTGGTTACCGGCTCCCGCGTCACCTGTACAGATAATAACCCCGCGACCGCTGCCGCCGGCGGCGTCGTCGGAGGCGGAAATTCCGAGGCAACCATGGCCACAGGCGGCATCAAGTATTTCAGCGCCAAAAACCAGACGTTCCAGCAGGTCCATACCGTCAACACCTTTGTGACATGCGCCGCTGGTGCCGCCGGCGGCATAGCCGGTAGAATCAGCGGAACGTCCAACTGCACAGGCTGCCAGGTTTATTGGGAACCGGAGGAAGGCCAGGCGGATCTCCGCAGTCTGCTGGGCAGCAGCGCGACGCAATATGAGTATCCCATCACCGGCGACTACGCGGGCGGCCTGGTGGGTCATTTCGACCGGACCAATAACGCTACCCAAGGGGCAGACACTTTCACCATTGAGCGAAGCTTCGCGTCTACCCTGGTCAAAGGAACCACGTACACCGCCGGACTGCTCGGCGGTTCCCGGTCCGTGATCATTACCGTGAAAAATTCCTATGCCGACTGTTACCTGACCGGCGGGCGGGCTGCGGGTCTGATTGGCAATACCACCAACGCCACCACCCTCCAGAATTGCTATGCCGCCGGGTTCATCCAAATGGAGGGGACGGAGGCGGCGGCCGGTCTGTGCCTGGGAGCGGTGAAAATCGCGGCGGAGAACGCCTATTCCGTCATGTCGTATCCTGGTATTTCCAAGGATTCCAGCGTATTCCCCCTCGTTCAGGTAATTGACGACGGACCAGGCAGCTTCAAGAACTCCTATTATCTGGCAGAGTCCATCCCCTCCAGGGACCCGGCTGATTTGATGGCAAAATCTTACGACGATATGTCCGACAAGCAGTTTGCCACCGTCATGGGCGGCCTCTTCGAGTTCAAAGGCTACCGTACCGGCGTGGAAAGCCAGAACACCCATCCCTACGGCCTCCAGGAGAAGCAAGACCTGAAGAAGTACAGCTTCCCCGGCTTGAAGGGCCTTCCCCACTACGGAGACTGGGCAGCCTATTTCAAAGAACCCAGCCTGGTCTATTATGAGAAGGACAGTACCGGAAAAATCGGCTTTTCCGGCGGCAACGCCCGTGAGCTGATCGGCAAGCTGGAGGACAGCCAAAATATCACCATCGAAACCGACGGCTACGCCGTGGCCCTAAAGGAAAACGACCTGCCCGAGAGCGGCAGCTTCCAGGTTACATACACCTACCTCGGAAAAAATGGAGAAAAAGCGGCGTTGGGACCCTATATCTACGTCAACCACGCCCCCTCCGGCCCCAACGAGATGCAGCTTCTCTCGGCAACCTGGACCCGGCAGGAGGGCGGCGAAGCGATCCCGGACAAATACTACCTGGCTCCTCTGCCCACCGAGCTGGTGATCGGCGCCCTCACCGACACAGCTGGCGGCAAGGACTTCCAAGCTCTTACCAGCCAGGACTTCTACCTGTATCTCCGCTTTGAAACCAACATCCCACTAAAAAACGCCAACGACGAGTTCGCTTCCGGCGAGTATTTCTACAATCCCCACTTTGCCGAGACGGTAAAGCCCTTTGTCCCGGCGGAGGACGGCGCGCCCTTCATCGATTGGGACGGGGACTGGAAAGACAGCTATCAAGACAACCAGCCTCCCTATGCCCCCGAAAAGGCCGCCGAGGCGGTTAAAACCTACATCACCCAGGCGCTGACCCCCGGAACCGCTCCGGTCAGCGTCAGCGTTCGCACGCCTCGCCACTTCTTCCACCTGAGCAAATACGAGGACTACTACAGCAACGCCCGCCTCTCCTTCCAGCAGGGGCTGCGCCTGGACGGCAACAAGGACATTTACACAGGCTACCGGGACATCGAGGGGTATTCTCTGCTGCGCTATGACGAGCGGGACTTCCAGCTTCAAACTCCCATCGGAACCCAAGCCAGTCCCTTCCTAGGTTCCTACAACGGCAACAGCCTGGCCATCCGGCGAGTGGCCTTCGAGATTCCCAAGAACGACAAAAACCGGGTCTGCGCGGGCCTCTTCGGCAGCTCCGGCGGCACGCTGGAAAACATCGTTTACAGTCTGGACCCGTCGGACACGGAGCAGCCGGAGGGCGAGGAGACGCTGCACAAACCCCGGTCCATCATCTTCTACAGCAGCGAAAAGGACACCTACCTGGGCGCGCTGGCGGGTCTCAACACCCTG
Source organism: uncultured Oscillibacter sp. (assembly GCA_910587705.1). GTDB lineage: Bacteria > Bacillota > Clostridia > Oscillospirales > Oscillospiraceae > Oscillibacter. The sequence continues at coordinate 108,672 of CAJUMX010000009.1, read as the reverse complement.
ACCGGCAAAATTGTAAACTGCGCCGTGGACAGCGTGAACCTTACCACCCAAATCTACACCACCCGAATTTATATCGGGGGCCTGTGTGGCATGAACGCGGGCCTGGTCCAAAACTCTGCGGCCGAGTCCGCCTATCTCCATGTGGACGCCTCCAACTACGGCAGCGCCTACGCGGGAGGTCTGGCCGGTTCCAACTCCGGGCAGATCAGCACCTCCTACGCTGTGGGGCGACTGTCCGCCTTGGCGGCCCAGGACAATGCCCCCGTTTTTCTGGGCGGCTTCGTGGGCCAGAATTCCGGCAGCATTTCCAATTCCTATTCCGCCATGGACCTGAAAACCGACGGCGTAAACGCAAAGGCCTACGGCTTCTGCGCCTTCTCCAGCGGCGGGCGGCAGTCTGGAACCTATTATCTCAACAACGGCAATTTCTCCCATCGGGACGAGGAGTTTCTCGCCAAGTACGACGAGGGCGAGGGCGGTGCCGCCGTCTCTCTCACCTACGTTCAGCTAACGGCAAAGGACTCTCCCGTGTCCGGCATGGGCAAGGTGGCGGTTCAAGAGGGGCAGAAAGAGGAAAACGTCTTTCCCTACCCCACCGGCGTGAGAAATAGCGAAGGCTTCACGCACTACGGTGACTGGCCCAGGCCCTTGAAGCTGGGCAACATGGGCGTGTACTACTGGGAGGAGCTCCAGATTCCCGGAAAGGCCCCCTCCTACCATGTCAGCCTCTTGGCGGTGGACCCCGGCGACACGAAGGAAGCCCCCAAAACCGTCGTCAAGCTCTCCACCCTCTCCACCGCCCACGACGAGGGCGGCGAGGTAACCCGTTTCGGGTACGGCGTCTATAACAAAAAGGGCGTAACCGTCATTCTGGAGGATACCCCTCTCCCCCTCCTGTACTCCGATGGGGGTGGGGCGGGCACGGTCTTTGACAACAAAAAGTTCCGTGCTTTGGAACAGGAAAAGGAGACCGCCGACCCATCCAGTCCCGCTGGTCTCAACAAGCAGGTAGACGAGGCCCTTGCCAAGCTCATGTCCTATGAGCTGGATCAGGAGGGAAAAACGCAGTTCCAGTTCCACTCCTTCCACAGCTATGGCTTGGACAGCCGTCCGGGCGGCCTGTATCCTGACAGCAATCCCTCTACCCCCAACGGCACCCTGACGCTGTTCGAGGGCGGCGATCAAGATATCAAGGTCACCTTCGCGCTCAATCCCCTCTTCGCCGGGGCTCTGGCCATGGAGAAGCAGGACGGCGGCGGCTGGGATATCGCCAAGGACGTTCCCCAGTTCACCAGCAGCAGCCGCGAAGACGGCGACTGGTGGAATCCGGTCACGGTATGGACCCTCGCGGGCGATACCCCCGGCGTTAAAGAGAATCCCTATGGCGTCCGGTCCATCGCGCAGCTCCAGCTTATCGACTGGAACAGTGTGAACCGGGATACCAACACTGTGCTGGAAAAGGGCGTAACAGGGGCGCGGGGCATCGCCAGCTTCCCCTACCTGTCCTCCGGCTCCACTACCGGAAACTACCACTGGACCCAGAGCTATGACATCAAGGGTGAGCGAACGGTGGATGGAACCTATAAGACCTATTCCCCCATTGCCGAATACTACGACACCACCAACACCAATGAAAACCGTGGATATCTGGACGGGTGGTTTGGAGGCGTCTACGACGGAAACAGCTATGTCATTGAAAACGTCAACATCCAGGGAAGCACGGCCTCCTGCGCGGGTCTTTTCGGCGTGGTCTACAACGGGACGCTGAAAAACATAGTCCTCTACTCCTCCACCGGCGAGAGCTTTGTGAAAAGCGTCTTTGACAAAGGCACCTCCAGCCAGTGGTACGCCATTGGCACTCTGGCGGGCCTAGCGGCCTCCCACAGCAACGACGGAAAGCCCGGTCAAACTGCCGTGGAGAACTGCGCCGTTTCCGGCTATCAAATTGAGGCAAAAACTTACACTTCTTTTAAGGAAAACGACAAGGGAACGGTAATAACCTGGGGCGGCGTCGGCGTCGGCGGCCTGCTGGGTCTGTCCAACATGTCCCTGTCCGGCTGTGCCTCGAACACAAAGATCGTCCTGAAAAACGGAACCGAAGCCAACGACAACATCCGCACCGGCGGGTTGGTGGGCTCCTGCCAGGGCAGCATCCAAAATTGTTACGCCGGCGGCTCCATCTCCCTGGAGAAACCGAGCAACATCAAGATGGGCAAAAAAGGCATCTATATCGGCGGTATTGTCGGAGGCAGCTACATGAAGCCTCTCCAGATTGGCAAAAATGAAACGCTGACCATCGGTTATACGCACGACCCCAATAAAGGCACCGCAGATGCTCACACAGAAGGCTGGACCAGCAATGAGCTGATCAACTGCTACAGCTATGTCCAGCTGCCCTCTCTGGATGACCATTCCAATATCAGGGCGCTCTATGCTGTCGGCGGTACAGGAGAAATCAACTCCAACGGAACCAATGACAGCACCCGCAACCACGGTGAAACCACGTACAAAAACTGTTACTTCCTGACCAGCGAGGTCTTGGCAAGCTACGGCGGCAGCGTGGAAACATACCTGAAGGCCATTCAGGACGCGCAAGCGGCCGAGGCTCAAAACGGCCGGAAGTCTTGGGAGCCCAAAACGGATTTAGGTGCCAAGGAGCCTGATAAAACAACCAGCATCCGTGTGGACCCGATTAAGAAAACCTACGAGTTTAACCGGAATCAAAGCCAGTCTCCTTTCACCGACAGCAACCCCATCACCTTAAACGGAGCCAAGTACTTCTTTGAATCTCCTGCCAATCCGCCGAAAAACGGCTTGCCGCTATTTACCTATCAACAGACAGGGAATGGAAATAAGACGAGTCACATTTATACCCATGCGGGTTGGCTGGTAGGCTATCCCAGCAATTCGGCTGTCACTTCCGATCCCAACGATCCGCGCCTGACCGTCACAACTCCCGGAACAGGGACTTCCAGTTCCGAGGTCACCGGCCTGACCTACGAGCAGCTGGCTGGTATGCAGGCGGGAATCCCCGGAAAGGACCCCGTCCTGTATATTTACGATCTGCTGTCTGATTTCAGCCCCGTCACCACCGAGACGGAGGACGGCGTACGTGTTCCCGGAAAGTACAGCTATCCCCCCTCCACCTCCCCGCAGCTTCGGGACCGGGATTATCCCTTCCCCACCATTTTGCTCAAGGACGAGGGGAAATATCACGTCCACTACGGCGACTGGCCTCTAAAGGGCTTCCGGCGGCAGACTCTGTTTGACGCGGAAGGGAAATTCACCCTCCTGGGTGGAAGCCCCATCGAAATCGACCTGTTCGTCAACGGCAACGCCCCCTACCAGGAGCATCTGGTCCTGACGGAAGGCGTTGGCAAAGGCGGCAAATGGTCCTTCGAGTGGGACAGCGTTAAAAAGGCCGAGGAAGAAGGAGGAGACGCCCCCGCTGTCAAGACCATCGCCGACGTGAAGGAGCCCGAGCTCCTAAGCGACGATCAAATCTTGAACGAGCAGGAAAAGGGAAAGCCCTATTACCGTCTTACCCTGGCCCCCCTGCGGGACGGCACGGACATCCTGCACATCACCTATACAGATCAGGCAGGTCTCGCTTATTCCCTCTCCGTCACCGTCCATATCACCGCCGCTGTGGAGCTGCGACCCTCCCGGCTGTTCCTGTTCCCCAGCGACACGGTAGAAATTGCCGTCAAGGCCACCGACAAAGCCGGCCGTCCGATGGATGAGCGGCTGGAGAACGGCAAGCTGGTCCTCAAGGGCAATCCCAACTGCGGAAGCACCGGCTATCTCGCGGCCAGAACCCTGACGGCGGAGGAGGCGGGCGGCAAACTTCCCAACATTCTCTTCACCACGGCGGTTCCCCCGGAGGCGCTGACGGAGAATCTGACACTAGGCGCCAACGCCGACTTCACCTATACCGTCAGCACCCCCGACCCCGACAATCCTGACAACCCCAAGGTTCAGGAGTACGGCGGAGGCACCGGAGGAGACATCCGCATTGACGTGATTCAGCCCTGGGAAATCCAGTTCCCCGAACCTGGAGACGGCGGAGACCCCCTCACCTGCGTCATCTCCTTCCCCTCCAGCCTCTCCATTCCGGAGAGCGCCCAGGGAAAAGGCGACGTTCTCCTCTTCGAAATCCGCAGCGCGACGGTAGAGGACATGGCCAATAAGCCGACCCTGACCAAGCAGACGAACGGAGACGGAACCGTCTATACCCTGACCTACGGCCCGGATGTGACAAGCATCCCGCCGACCCGGCTGTCCATCACCCTGGTCATGACCAGCCTGGACCACAAGCTCATTCCGGAAAACGAACCCCAAACCCATGTGCTGACCCTGACGGTGGAACAGGAGACACCGGCAGACCCGCCGGAAAACCTGCCGGTTGGGCAAAGCATGGAAGCCCTGCCGCCGGAGGAGCAGCCGCTGCTAAAAAAACCTTCCGAAGGGGAAGCGCCGGAGGAAGAGACGCCGGAAGGCGATTCCCCGGCGGACGAACCGCTACCCGAAACCCCTTGATTGACGCTTAAAACGAAAGGATGGACGGCCCGTGAAACAGCTTCGCAAAAAACTTCACAGTCAAAACGGGGCGTCCATCCTCCTGGCGCTACTGTTCCTCCTGGTCTGCATGATGGCGGCGGCCTCCATCCTGATGGCGGCGGTCTCCAACGCGGGTAAAATCCGGAGCAATTACGAGGAGCAGCAGCAGTACCTGGCCCTGTCCTCCGCCATCCGGCTGGTTTCCAGCCAGTTGGAGCGGGCGGCGTATCAAGGGCGGTACACCGTCACCCAATGGACCGAGGTCCTAACGGTAACGGAGGAGGATGGCCAGGAAACCACCACCTCTACCGAATACTACCGTATAGAACAGACTGCGGGCGCGTTTTCCTGCGCGGCTCTGGCAGAGCTGGACGCAGACGGGAAAACGGTGGACGGAGCGGTCTTGTCCTTTCAAAAGGAGCTGGACCGGGTGTTCGCCAGGGAGTTTACCGGCGTGGGCTATGACGGTCTGAAAGACATGGAAACCGCCCCCCTCCCCACCAATCCGCCCAACCCTCTGCCCGGCGATCCGCCTCCGACCACCCGAACCCTGACCGTGGAGGTGAGCGGCGACGCCGCTGTCTCGGAAGCGTTCCAAACCGTTACCGTGGAAATCGACATGAACCAGAGCCGCCGCATCCACCTAACCGCAACGCTGGAGGATGGGGCAAACGCCAACGGCACGCCCAAGTATTACTCCATGGAAGCGGAGCTGGAGGCCAAGCTGGTCAAAACCAAGCCGGACGGCACCCCCGACCCGGAGCAGCCGTCTCCCGGCAGCGCGCCCGCCATCGACTATTTCCCGGGAACTCGGCTTCCCAAACAGGAGGTTCCCATGCCCGGTCCGGCGTATGGGGGAACCTTGGATGTCGTGACGGAAGAACCCTTGAAGCGCATGACCCAGGACGCCATCATCTGGGAGCTGGACTGGATTTCCAGAGGCACCCACACGGAGGGGAACGGATGAGAGAAAAGCTGAAAAATTCCCAGGGTGAAACCCTGGTGGAGGTACTGGCCTCCGTGCTGGTCTGTTCCCTGTCCATCATGCTGCTGGCAGGAGCCGTCTCGGCCTCCACCAGCATCGACCTCCAGGCCCAGGCGGCGGACGCGGAATACTACGAGGTTCTGTCCCGGGCAGAGCGGCAGAGCAAGGAAGCGGTTCCCTCCGCCGATCCCGACACCCCCGACGAGGCGGATATCTACACGGGCACGCTCACCGGGACAAAGATCACCATGGAAAATCAAGATGGTATCTCGGTTGATATCGTGCCGGGCGCTGGCGACGGGCTGTTCTTCTATGGCAGGGAGCGTCTGCTCTCCTACGCCATGGACCCGCTGCCCACATCCGGCGGAACAGGAGACGTCCCATGAAGCGGAAACTGAAAAACAGCTCCGGGTTCTCCCTGGTGGAAATGCTCTGCGCCACGGCTGTGCTAATGCTGCTGTGCGTCATGCTGAATTCCGGCCTCAGCGTAACCATGAAAACCTATTTTGACCTTACGGCGGAGGCAGAAACCCAGCTGCTGCTGAACTCCCTGACCAACGCCGTCGCGGGAGAGCTGCGCTACGCCTTCGAGGTATCCGGCGGCGGCGATGCAAGCAAATCGCCTACGTACAACGACGGTCTCTATCTGGATTGGTCCAGTGGGCAGGTTCTCGTCAAGGGCGGGAACGACGGCGACAAGGAGCTTCTGCCCAAGGAAAAAGAGGGAACCGACCGGGGCGGCGCTTATAAAAACGGAGAGTATCAGGTGGAGGACATGGAGATTGCCTACGACCGGGATACCGCCTGCTTTACATTGAATCTGACGGTCGGCTGCAAAAGCAGCGGCATTCGTGCGGAGGCAAAAAACGTTGTCATCCGCTGTTTGAACCCACCGGAGAAAGAAGGAACAACGCCATGAAATACGTCAAACTCGGCGACCTGCTGGTCAAAAGCGGCGACATCACCCAGGCCCAGCTGGATGAGGCCCTGGCGCTCCAGGAGGGCACCGGCCAGCGCTTGGGCTCCATCCTGCAAACCCACGGCTTCATCACGGAGCGGCAGCTCATCGACACGCTGATGAACCAGCTGGGCGTGGAGTTCATCGACCTGAACACCTACCCCATCCCGCCGGAAATGGCCCAGCTTTTGCCGAAGAACCTGGCGAAAAAGCACATGGCGGTCCCTGTCAAGGCCACCCGGTCTGAGGTGTGGCTGGCCATGGCCGACCCGCTGAACTTCATGGCCGTGGAGGAGGTGGGAGCGGTCACCCGCCGCCGGGTGGTGCCCGTCATCGCCGCTTCCGCCGCCGTGGAGCGGGCGGTCCAGAACCTCTACAGTAACCAGGGGGCCATGCAGGCTATCGAGGATATGCAGCGGGACCTGCTGGGCAGCCAGTACGGCGCCGCCGCCCTGGCCCAGCCCCAGAGCATGACCGTGGACGAGGACGAGGCGGACGCCGCCCCGGCCATCCGGCTGGTGAACTCCATCATCGACCGGGCCTGTACGGAAGGGGCCAGCGACATCCACATGGAGCCCGGTGAGGACAGCATGACCATCCGCATGCGCATCGACGGGGCCCTTCGGGCCATCATCCCGGTGCCCCGGGAGCTCCAGAGCTCCGTCATCTCCCGCTTGAAGATCATGGCCCGCATGGACATCGCCCAGAAGCTGATTCCCCAGGACGGCCGGGCAAACGTCACCGTCCGCCAGGAGAGCCTGGACCTGCGTATCTCCACCCTGCCCACCATCCACGGCGAAAAGGTGGTTATCCGCCTCCTGCGAAAGACCCCGGAGCTTGCCACCCTGGAGGGCATCGGCCTGGAGGGCGGCAACCGGGAGCGCTTTTGCAAGCTGGTGGACCGTTCCACCGAGGGCGTCATCCTCATGGTGGGCCCCACGGGCTCTGGCAAAACCTCCACCCTGTACGCCATGATTGACCGCTTGAAAAGCGAGGAGGTAAACCTGGTGTCCCTGGAGGACCCGGTGGAATACCACATCGACGGCATCTGCCAGGTCCAAATCAACGACAAAACCGGCCTGACCTTTGCCAACGTCCTCCGTTCCGTCCTCCGCCAGGACCCGGACATCATCGCTGTGGGCGAGATCCGGGATGGCGAGACCGCCGAAATCGCCATGCGGGCCGCCATGACTGGCCATTTGGTCCTCTCTACCATCCACACCAACAACGCCGTCAGCTCCGTCGACCGGCTGCTGGACATCGGCGTGGAGCCCTACCTCATCGCCGGAGCGGTAAAGGGTATCGTCTCCCAGCGACTGCTGCGCAAGGTTTGCCCCCACTGCAAAAAGCCCTACGCCCCCTCGGCGGAGGAGCGGGAGGCCCTGGGCCTCTCCCCCGGGGAGTACACCTTCTACCGGGGTGCGGGCTGCGGCGAGTGCTTCGGCACCGGCTACCGGGGCCGGACCGGCGTCTTTGAGATTCTTCCCGTCAATCCCGCCATCCGGCGGGCCATCCACTCCCGCTCCCTCAAGGACCTGGAGGCGGCTATGGAACAGGCGGACTTTCACCCCATCATGGAAAACTGCCGCAAGCTGGTTTTGGACGGCGTGACCTCCAGCGAGGAGGTCCACCGGGTCCTGGGCGGCGGATAAAGAGGAGGAAAACCTATGAGTGTTAAAGAATACGTAGAAAAGGCCCGGAAGGACGGGGCCTCCGACATTCATCTGGTCCGGGGCCTGACCCCCCGCTACCGGGTGGACGGCGCTATCCGGGAGATGGAGGGCGCGCCCCTGACATCGGACAACTGTCTGGAGGCCGCCCGGGAGCTGGCGGGGTCTGAAATCCGCCACGGGGAGGCCGTGGGCGAGCTGGACCTGGCGCTGACCATCGCCGGGGTCCGCTGCCGGGTGAACCTCTTCCGCCAGCAGGAGGCCTGGTCCGCCGCCATCCGGCTTTTGAACGACCACATACCCGACCTGTCCGAGCTGGGCCTTCCCAAGGTGGTGTCGGAATTCCCCGCCTACAGCCAGGGGCTGGTGCTCATCACCGGCGAGACCGGCTCCGGCAAGTCCACCACCCTGGCGGCGGTGCTGAACCAAATCAACCGCAATGAGGCCAAGCACATCCTCACCCTGGAGGACCCCATCGAGTACGTCTACACCCCGAAAAAGTGCGTCATCAACCAGCGGGAAATCGGACGGGACACGGGGAGCTTCGCCACCGGCCTCCGGGCCGCGCTGCGGGAGGACCCGGACGTGATTCTCGTGGGCGAGATGCGGGACCTGGAGACCATCGAGACGGCGCTGACCGCCGCCGAGACCGGGCACCTGGTTTTCGGCACCGTCCACACCAACTCCGCCGCCGACTCCATTGACCGCATTGTGGACGTGTTCCCCGCCGAGCGGCAGCAGCAAATCCGCCTCCAGCTCTCCATGTCCCTAAAAGCCGTTCTTAGCCAGCAGCTTCTGCCCAAGGTGGGCGGGGGTCGGGTGCTGGCCTGCGAGGTGATGAAAACCGACGGGGCCATCCGCAACCTGATCCGGGAGGGCAAGACCCCCCAGATCGCCAACTCCATCCAAACCACCGGGGCCCTGGGGAACATCCTGATGGACAAGGCCCTGCACACCCTCTACGCCGCCGGGACCATCAGCAAGGAGACCTTTGAGGGCGCCCTGAGAGACCAAACGCAAACAGGAGCCAAGACCGCCGGAACCAAGGTTCCTCCTCCTGTGGATGCCATGAAGGCCCCGGGCTTCAAGCGGCCCTTCTGAAAACGGCCCCCCATGAAACCAAAAAGGAGACCTGCCTATGCCCACCTATAAATACGAGGGCGCTTACGCCAGCGGGGAAAAAGTCTCCGGCGTGGTGGAGGCTGTCAGCCGCACCGACGCTGTGAACCAAATCCGCCAGAGCTGCGAAATCGTCCTCTCCATTAAGGAGGTCCCCAAGTCCGCCGCCCGGGACCCCCTGTCCAGGCTCCAGAAAATCAGCGCCAAGAGCCTGTCCCTCACCTGCCAGCAGTTCGCCATCATCTTAAAGGCGGGTCTGCCCCTGGTGCAGACGGTGGATTTGGTCGCCGGGCAGTGCCCGGACAAGAACCTCTCCGCCCTCCTCCGGCAGGTGTCCGAGGACGTGTCCAACGGCTGGGCCCTAAGCTACAGCCTGGAGCAGCGGGGGGCCAAGTCCCTGCCCGTCACCTTCCGGGAGACCGTCCGGGCCGGCGAGGAATCCGGCGATTTACAGGCGGCCTTTCAGCGCATGGCGGACTATTTCGAGCGGATGAACAAGACCCACGAAAGCGTGGTCTCCGCTCTGACCTATCCCATGTTCGTCATTCTGGTGGCGGTGGTGGTGGTAGCCATTATCATGCTTTACGCCGTGCCCACCTTTGTGGGGGTGTTCGAGGGCATGAGCATTGACCTGCCCTGGCCCACCAGGGTCCTCATTGCCATGAGTGATTTCTTCCAGAATTACACCCTGGTTCTAGTGGCCCTCACCGCCTTGGTGATCTTCGCCGTGCGGCTCTATGGGACCACGGCAAAGGGCGGAATCGCCCTGGCCAAGATGCAGCTTGGCATGCCCGTTATCGGCAGCGTGGTCCGCATGTCCAACGCCAGCCAGTTTGCCCACACCATGAGCATGCTGTTAACCGCCGGAATGTCCATTCTGCAAGCCATTGAGGTTTCCGGCAAAACCATGTCCAACCAGTGCATGTCCCAGGAGGTGCTGGGCACCCTCCCCGGCGTGGAGGGCGGGCGGCCCTTTGGAGAGTGCCTGGAATACACCAGGGAAATTCCGCCCATGCTGGTGCAGATGACCTCGGTGGGCGAGGCCACCGGCTCCATGGAATCCACGCTGAAGGTGCTGGCAACCTACTACGACAACGAGACGGACCTGAAAACCAAGCGGGCTATCGCCCTGCTGGAGCCGTCCATTATTGTGGTCATGGCCGTGCTGGTGGTGCTGATTCTGTTCGCGGTTTATCTGCCCATGTTCAGCATGTACGGCAGTATGTAAACGGTATTCTGAGCCCACGCCAACCCGGGCTCTGGGTATAGAAACTTTAATGAATTTGAAAGAGAGGTACTTATTTATGGAAAAGTTGAAGGCCAAGCTGAAAAAGCAGGGCGGCTTCACCATGGTGGAGCTTCTGATCGTGGTGGCGATTATCGCCATCTTGGTGGCGGTCTCCATTCCGATGATGAACAACGCACTGGAGCGGTCCCGGCACGCCGTAGACCAGGCCAATGTTCGCGACGCCATCGCCTTGGCTTCGGTCGAGTATGTGACTAATCCTAACGATGCTGACTTTGCTGCTACCGCTGGCAAAACATATACTTACTGCGTAGACGATAAGAGTCAGGGATATTTAATGGAAACACCTGGAGCTAATGATACATCGGCAAAACCGCAATGTAATTGCGGAATAGACAAAACTTTAGGTCTTGAAGTAACCGTTAAAGCCCCTGATGATCCAAATGTAGATGGCGCTAGGCCGGAGATTACAACAACTTGGTATTTCGATACTACGGCAGAAGAGACTAAGACACCCGGTCCCTGATTTTCTTTCTTCCCCCCCTCTTCCGGGTTGGCACAGGGGGGGAACAGGACGCCCGCGTAAGCGGGCGCCCTCCAGAGCCTCCGGGTTTCCCGGGGGTTGTGGAGGGCGGAAACAACCATCCCCCAGGGGGACAAAGGCTCCCCCCGCTTCACGAATATCATACCGCCGTTTCTCCCAGAAGGCGGCCTCCCCGCCGCCCCGCCCCCGCGGTGGCAGCCCCCTACTCTCCACCCACACCATCGGGCTGTCCCGCGTGAGCCCGGGACGGCGCGGAGAGCGCCTTCCGCGGAATATCCTCCAAAAGGAGACCCCTTATGGAACAACAAATTTTGACGGCCTACCTCTGCTTCTGGCTGGCCGTCTTTGGCGCGGTGCTGGGCAGCTTCCTGGACTGCGCCGTCTCCCGCTGGGCGGCGGGGGACCCCCACCCCTTTCGGGGCCGGTCCCGCTGCGGCTCTTGCGGGCAGACCCTGGGTCCCCGGGACCTGCTTCCCATTGCCAGCTTCCTGTTTTGCCGGGGGCGGTGCCGGTATTGCGGGGCGCGCATCCCTGCCGAGTGTCTGGTTTCCGAGCTTGCGGGGGCGGCGGCGTTTGTCTTGCTGGGGTGGCGCTTTGGCTGGGTCCTGGAGCTGGGACAGTGGCTGGCCTTTGCCGCACTGCTGCTGGCCTTGAGCCTCGTGGACTGGGCAAAGCGCATCCTTCCCGACAAGCTGCTGCTTTTGCTGGCGGCCAACCGGGCGGTTTGGTTTGTCCTCCTGGGCCACGGAGCCCGGGAGCTTCTGGCGGCGGCAAAAGCCTGCGCCGTCCCGGCGGCGCTGCTGGTTCTGGTGTTGGCAATGGAGAAGCTGCTGGGCCGGGAGGCCATGGGCGGCGGAGATATCAAGCTGCTGTTCGTCCTGGCCCTGTACCTGGGCTGGGCAGAGCTATTTTTAACGCTGCTGGCGGGGTGCCTTCTGGGCCTTCTCTGGGCGGCGCTGACCGGCGGGAGCGGGAAAACCGCCATGCCCTTCGGGCCCTTTCTGGCCCTGGGGGCGATGCTTACGGTGTGTTGCGGCGGGCCGGTGCTGGAGTGGTACTTCGGTCTGTTTTGAGAGGAGAGGAATGTATGGGAAACACGCGGCTGGGATTTGACATCGGCAGCAGCAGCCTGAAAATCGCGGTGCTCCGGGGAACGGAGACCCGCATCGAGGAGGTTCGCCTTCCGGAGAACATGGTGGACGGGACAGGGGCCATTCTCCTGCCCCACGCCTTCGCGCAGTTTTTGAAGCAGACGAAAAAGGACCTGTCCCTCCCCCGGGGCCCGGCGGCCTTGGCGCTGCCCCCCAGCCAGGTGATCTGCCGCCTGGTGACCATGCCCCGGATGACCACGGAGCAGCTTCTTTTGAACCTGCCCTATGAATTTTCGGACTTTATCCAAGGCGTGGCGGACCAATACCACTGTGATTACGCCGTCTGCGCCTCCTCCGAGGAGGACGACGCGACCCAGGGGGTGCCCATGATGGCCGCCGTGGCGGCCAAGCAGACCCTGGCGGAGTACGCCCGGATGTTTTCCCAGGCGGGCCTCCGGCTGAAAACGGTCCTGCCCCAGGAGATGGCCCTGATTCAGCTCTGCCAGGCCCGGGGCGCGGGAGCGGAGGAGTTCTGCTTCGTGGACCTGGGGCACCAGTTCACCCGGATTACGGTGGTCTGGCGGGACCGGGTGCAGGCAACCCGGCAGATTGCCCTGGGCGGGCGGAACCTGGACATGATCGTGGCGGGCGAGCTGGGGGTGGACCCCTTCCTGTCCAACACCTATAAGGCCACCAATTTCCAGGACGTGCTCACCCTCCCCGCCGTGGCGGAGGTCTGTGAGCGCATCGCCGTGGAGATTTTGAAGGTTATCAACTTCTACCAGTTCACGTACCGTTCCAGCAGTCTGGCGGGCGTTTACTTAGTGGGCGGCGGCGCGGCCCTGCCCCTGCTGCGGCAGAGCATCGAAAGCGCGGTGGGCCTGCCCCTGCTGGACCCGGCGGACCTGCTGCCGGAGGCCGGGGAAGCGGCCGCCTCCGCAGGCGTTTTTGCCGCCGGCGCGGCTATGGGAGGGAAATGAGATGAGCAGACGAAACGCGGCCTACCCCGCCAAGCGGTCTATGAACCTCTTCTACAAGCCCGACCGCACCACCAAGCCCGCCACCGTGGCGCTGTATGTGCTGTTTGCGCTGGTGTGCCTCCTGGGGCTTGGCAAATTCCTGGTTTACGACGTCTGGGTGGAAACCACCCAGGCCCAGCAGGCCCTGGCCGCAGCAGAGCGGCAGCGGGACAGCCTCCTGCTGGAGCTGACGGATTACAATGAAGTCTGGGAGCGCTACAGCCGCTACTCCGCCACCGAGGAGGAACAGGCCCTCATCGACCGCATGGAGGTTCTGGCCCTGCTGGACGAGGCCGTGGGAACCACGGCGTCCATGGACGCGGTTTCCATCAGCGGCAGCACGGTCCAGCTCCAGTTCTCCGGCGTGACCCTGGCCCAGACGGCCCAGATTGTCAAAGCTTTGGAGGCGTCCCCCATCGTGGCTTATACCATGGTGAACACCGCCTCCACCACCCAATCGGAGGGTGCGCCGGCAGACGCCAGCGCACCGGTTCAGGCCAGCGTGCTGATTCAGCTGCAAAAGGAGGTGTCCCAGGGATGAGGAGACAACTGACCACCCGGGAGTGGATGCTTCTGGCCTTGCTTGGCGTCATCCTGCTGATCAGCGGCTACATGCTGCTGTTCTACATGCCCCAAACTGCCGAGCGGGACCGTTGCCTTGGGGAAACGGAGTCCTGCCGGACGGAAATCGAGGCCGCCCAGCTCCGTCTGGAGGAAAAGCGGCGGATGGAGCGGGAGCTGGAGGCCCTCTTCTCCTCCGAGACCCCGCCCTTGAGCATCGCCGACTATGACAACCTCCAGCCCGTCATGTTCGAGCTGAACTCCATCCTGGCCTCTACGGAGGACTATAGCCTCTCCTTTAGCACCGTGGACACCTCCCAGGCCATTGTCCGGCGGAGCATCTCCATATCCTTCACCACCGGCACCTATGAGGCTGCCAAGGCGGTGCTCCAGCAGCTTCACGACAGCACCTTCCGCTGTATGCTGGACAGCGTTAGCATCACCACCAACCAAGGGGAACGAGACACCGTGGCCGTCAACGGAACCATTGTGTTTTTCGAATATCAGGCGAATCCCCAGGCATAAAAGTCAAAACCTCCGACTAAGCCGGAGGCTTGCGTAATCCCTAGACGGGCATAGTACAGACAAAGCCCCTTAAGGGGCCCTGAAAGGTTTGTCAACCGCATTTCTTTCACGGGCCACCCTAAGGGGCTTTTGTCATGACTTCTTATTCTCGCACCTCGTAAATGGGGCACAAAAAAGCAGAACCAGAAAGCCAAATTTGGCTTTCTGGTTCTGCCAATATTCCAGAGTTCCAACCGTAGCGGTCAATGGGCCGGCACCAGCCCCACAAGACCGCAGGAAACGCCGCCGTTTGTCAAAAAAAGTGTGCCTCAGCAAACGTTCAAAAACTGGGTTTAATATTCTGGTTGAGGTATTTGCGACAGGAACCGTGCCGGACGACGAATACCGCTTTTTGATGAAAATCCTGGTATTGCTCTGCTGTGCTCTCCCGAATAGGGGGCTTTGCGTAATTATCTAACCAAGGAGTGATTGCCCTACCGCGAGGTCTTGTCTCTTGGAGTCCTCGAATCGCTTATTGTTCTCCATGGCCCGTTTGAGTCTTTCTTTTATTTCAGCCTGGATCCTGCCAAAGGCATTTTTTGTGATACGCTTTCCGGTTTCCAAATCATCGCCCACCGTGCAGCGTCCCTCTCAGCAGCCATTTTTTCACTTGCGAATGTTCTCCCTCACCGTTCATCCTACGTTTCGCCATGGGAATTCCTCCTTTCCCTCACCCGGTATTCTTCATCTCTGGCGAAAGAGCTAGACGTTAGTTTACCAACAATTCTAAGGGCCCGTTGAAACCCTGTCGCAAGATCTACCAGGATCGTTTCCTCCAGCGGCGCCGCTTGCCTATCCACCAGTCTGAGTATCCTTTGTCGGTATTCCTTATTCACTGGCTCTGAGAAACTCCGTCAGCTTTCTTCAATTTCACGTCGCAAAGTTACATCCGGCTCTGTGAAAAATCTCTGGCGTAACCAGAGGCCTTTTCTTCTCACTATAAGCTGTTTTCCCCCGGCCTAGACGGGAGGTTCCTTTGCTACTACCGAAAGAAAGGCGGCCGCGGTAAGCAGCCGCTCTTCATCCGTTCTTCATATGGATGGGCACGTTATGAGGTGAAACGCATAGTCCCCTCTCCCCAGGCTTGCTTTTTCCGCCGCCGTGTTATAGAATGTTCCCAAAACCGACAGATGGGAGCGGATTGCATGAACGGACAAGCCAAGTCCCTGGCCCAGTATTTGAAAAGCGCCAGCAAGCTGGTGGTGCCAGTATATCAGCGCAACTACAACTGGAAAGCGGAACACTGTCAGAAGCTCTACAGCGACCTTATAAAGATGATCCGGGAGAATAAGCCCTGGCACTTCTTCGGCGGCATCGTCTCCGTCAGCGACCCCATGGGCAACAGCTTTGAGTTGCTGCTGATCGACGGCCAACAGCGCGTCACCACCGTTTCTCTTCTGTTCCTGGCCATGGCGAACCTGGCGCGAGAGGGCAAGATCAAACCGGAGGACGGCCTGCTCTATGACCGAATTACCAAGACCTATCTGGTGGACGAGATCAACCCCAAGGTCAAAAAAATGAAACTCAAGCCCATGAAGGGAGACCAGGACGCCTATGAGCGGCTGTGGGGCGATCCTGCTGACTATGACCGGACCTCCAACCTCACCCAGAATTACCTCTTTTTCTATGAACAGATTCAAAAGAACGAGGTCCCCGTGGACCGCCTGTTCACAGCCGCAGAGCATCTGCAGATTATCGACATCGCCCTGACCCTGCCCTATGACGATCCCCAGCTGGTATTCGAAAGCTTGAACTCCACCGGCCTGGAGCTCAGCGAGGGCGACAAGATTCGCAACTACGTCTTGATGGGCCTATCCATGGAGGACCAGGAGCGTTATTATGACCTCTACTGGAACCCCATTGAGAAAAAGGCCGGCTATGACAGCCGAACCGGGTCCTACGACGTCAGCCCCTTTATCCGGGACTATTTGGGCTTGAAGCTCCGGCGGACTGTCAGCACCCGGGACGTGTATCCCGCCTTTAAGGACTACGCGGAAAAGCACGGACCCATGGAGGCCCTGCTGCGGGACCTGCTGGACTACGCCAAACGGTATCAAAAGCTCTCCGGAAGCCCTGACTTTCCCCAGCTTCTCCAGTCCTCGCTCTACCGTTTGAGCCGCTTTGAGAGCAGCGTCACCTGCCCCTTTTTCATGGAGGTATTCCGGGTCCAGGAAGAGCACCCCGACCTGCTGACGCTGGATGGCGTGGCCCAGGTATGCCGGACGGTGGAGTCTTATCTCCTGCGGCGGGTCATCTGCGACCTGCCCTCCAACGCCCTCTATAAGGTATTCCTCTCCCTCTGCGGCGATGTGAAGCGGCTAGACGGGACCTACGTTCAGTTTGTAGAAAAGTTGAAGTACATTCTCTCCAACAAGCGGGAAAAGGCCGCCTTTCCCACGGACAGCGCCTTTGCCGAGGGACTGCGGCACCGAAACGTCTATACCATGCTGTCCCGGCACCGGGCCTATCTTTTCGAGAGGCTGGAAAACGGGGACAGCGCGGAGTACAAGGAAATTTACAGACGGCTGGACAGCGGGGAATACACCATTGAGCACATCTGTCCCCAGAAGCTGACCCCCGCCTGGAGCGCCGAGCTGGGGGACCGGGCGGAGGAAATTCACCAGGAATGGCTCCATCGGCTGGCTAACCTCACCCTGACGGCCTACAACGCCCAATACAGCAACGCGCCGTTTTCCGAGAAGAAGTCCATGCCGGACGGATATCTCCAAAGCGGATTAAAGCTGAACCAGAGGATTGCCCAAAAGGACCGCTGGGGTCTCCCAGAGTTAGAGGAGCGAACCCAGGAACTAACGACCCTGGCGTTAAAGCTGTGGCCCTATGCCGCAACGGCTTATTCCGCGCCGAAAAAGCAATATGATGAGGCGGCGCTGGACGACGGCGCCAACCTGACGGGCCGCATTTTGGTGAAATACCGTTTTCATGGAAGCGAACACGAAGCGAAAAGCTGGGCCGAGATGTACGCGGCAGTGGTCCGGGAGCTCCACGTGCGGGACCGCTCCTATCTCAACTACCTAGCCAGAACAGAGAGCAGCGCGGACCTGGCGAAGCACTTCGCGCGGACAGAGGACGCCTTCGGCGCGGCGGAAGGGATCGACCAGGAGATTTATCTGAACACCGGGCTCTCTACCCAGCGCAAAATCAGCACACTCCTAAAGCTCTTTGACCACTATGGAGAGGACCCCGGTGACCTGATCTTTTTCCTGGAGGACGCGCCGGAGCCAGACAGCGGAGACGGAAGCGGCGCTTTGCGGCAGCAATACTGGCAGTATGCCCTGGAGGAAATTCAAAAGGCCACTGGGACCTTCCACAACGTCAGCCCCACGAAAAACAACGCCGTTTACGGGGCCACAAAGCGCCCTTACGTTCTGATTGGGTGTGTGGCGAATTTCGACGCCGCCCGGGTGGAGCTTTACATTGACTACGGCGACGCGGAAAAAAACCAAACGTTCTTTCAGGGGCTGAAAGACCACAGGGAAGAAATCGAGGCCGCCTTTGGTGAAACGCTGATCTGGCAGGAGCAGGAAGGCGTCCGGTCACGCAAGCTCTATACCGAGCGGTCCGGCATCAGTGTCCAGGACCAAGAAGGCTGGGAGCGATTGCGGGCGTTCCACTGTGAAAAGCGGCGCTCCTCCGGGCCACAGCTCCCTACCTGCTTTAAGCGCATAGAATGGGACCCGCTTGGGAATTGACCTCAGGCGGGTCCCGCCTTCCGCCAGGGACCAGTGTAAGGCAGACATATACAACACGAGGGCGGCCATGAAGGCCGCCCTCGTGGTTTTCTATTTCATTTCAAAGCATCACCGGAAGTGGCGGAAAACGGCGGGACCAGCCCCTTAAGCGATATGGAACCGGCTGATCAAATCGCTGAGCGTTCGGGCCTGCCCGGACAGCTCCTTGGAGACTGCGGCGCTTTTTTCCGCAGCTGCGGAGTTTGTCTGCACCACGGCGGAAATCTCCCGAATTCCGTTTTCTACCAGGGCAATCATGTCCGACTGCTGGACGCTGGCGGCGGCGATTTCATCCATCAAGGTCTTGATGGACTGGATGCAGTCGTTGATGACCTGCATAGCGGAAACGGCCAAATCAGTGGACTCCGTTCCGGTTTTCACATCCTGGATGGAGCGGCTGACCAGCGTGTTGGTATTCTGGACCGCCTCGGCAGACTTGGCGGCCAGATTGCGGACCTCGTCCGCCACCACGGAGAAGCCTTTGCCGGCACTGCCGGCCCGGGCGGCCTCCACCGCCGCGTTGAGGGCCAGAATGTTGGTCTGGAAGGCGATGTCCTCAATGGTTTTGATAATGGTTCCAATCTGGTTGGAGGAGCGGTCGATGTTCCGCGTGGCTGCGGTGAGCTGCTCCATTTTGGTGTCGGCCTCGGCGGCGTATCCGGTTGCCTTATCCACCAACTCGCTGGCATTTCCGCAGCGCACGGCGCTGGTCTGAATTTGAGACGTAATGGCGGTTACATTGGACACCAGCCCGTCTATGGAGGCCGCCTGCTCCAGCGTTCCCTGGGAGAGGGCCTGGGCGCCGGTGGAGACCCGGCCGGCGCTGGAGTCCACCTGCCGGGCCACCTGGGAGATGTCCCGAATCACGTTGGTCAGGTTGGAGCGGATGGATTTCAGGCTCTCCGACAGGGCCAGGAAGTCGCCAATGTAATAGGACTCGTTTTTCGTCACGTCCACGGACAAATTGCCGTCGGCCATTTCGCCCAGGATGCGGCCCACGTCGTCAATGGTTTCCCGCAGACAGCCGCAGACGCGATGGGTGGTCTGGGCGATCATGCCAATCTCGTCCTCCCGGTCGTAAAAAATCTCCAGTTCCCGGTCCGCGGAGAGATTCAGGTCTCCCAGCCGGCCAATGGCCCGCTCGACCACCATAAGCTCCCGACCCTCCCGCCGCAGAATCAGGAGAGTAATGAAAATGATGGCCGCCGCCATGACCGCGCACAGCGCACCCACAATCAGGCGCACCTCCATAACGGAGCTGTAAACCTCCGCGGCGTTGTCCCGCACCATGAACACCCAGCCCCGGTCTTTCAGATATTTGTAGACCACCAGCTCGTTTTCCCCGTTCTCATCCCGGTAGGAATATGTACCGGCCTGGGTAGAGCCGTCTGCCTGAATACGCCGAATAATCTCCTGGTATCCGGCGTCGGTGGTTTCGGTGTTCAAAAGCGCGTTGTCCTTATGATAGAGGTATACGCCGGTATCCACATTCAAGAACACATACTCGCTGTCCGGGAGGCCCTTGATGTTCAGATTCAGCAGCGCATCCATCAGGTGGCTGGCGTAAACGCCGGCTCCCACATAGCCGATGCAGCGCTGACCCTCAAAGATGGGATAGTACATGGATAAAATCATGCTGCCGGTGCCGGGGGACTTCATGATCCCCAGATTGGTCAGCTGCTTCTGGGCCAGGATGGTATTCTGGAAGCTCTTCAAAGAATCTCCCGACCGGGTAGTCATGCCGATGGCCCCTTGGGAGGTGTGGGTAAGGACATGGGTATCCGTGGTCGCAATGTACAGCCCCTCGAAAATGCCTTTGACGGCGGCAAAGTCCTCGGTGTATTTCTGCGCCCGGCGCAGCAGCTCAGGGTCGTCGGGGTTTCGCAGCAGGTCGGAAACCTCGCTGCCCAAAGCAAAAGCGGTCATATATTCTTCCGCAGAAACCACATAGTCGTCGATAATCGCGGCTCTGGATTCCACGGCGTCGGTCATTTGGTTGGTAATGTGGCCCTTGACTGTGGCCGCCGCGTCGGTGGACACAATGATCCAGAGCAGCAGCATGCCGACTAGGGTAATGGCGGTTGTGATGATTCCAATTCGCGCGGCCAGCTTCTTGTTTGCAAGGAATTTCATAAACTCTCCTCCATAGAAAAAAGTTTTTGGGGGTACGCTTCCTTGGCCGCCAAGCAGTCTCCCAATCCTAAAAAACCCAAGCCCTGGGTGTATGCGGAACCACAGCGCCCGGCTTAAATTTGACGGCTTTTTATTTTAACATATTTTCCCGGCGATGGCAAGGCTTGAGAAAAATCTAAATCTCTCGCAATAGTTTAATTCCGGAACCGCAAACTCCACGCAAATAAGTCTTTGCTTGTCATCATCCGTATAGCCCGTATAATTTACACAAGTTATGCGATGCTCTTAGTGTTGCGCGAGGAACTTTGGACTCTTAAAATTTCGGACGCTGGACGCGGGAGGTTGGAAACAAAAAAACGCACAATCGCAAAGCTTTCTGGGCGGAATAACTCCCGCTCTTCGAAAAAGGTTCGAAAAGCGGGAGTCATTCCGCCCGGCATTACGGTTTGATGATAGCCCTGGTGATCTTGCGGTCCGCCGAGAGCCGCAACGCCTCTCCCAACTCCTCCAGGGTGAAGGTCCGCTCCGAAAACTCCTTGAAGGGATACTTGTTCTGGAATTTCTCAATGAATTGCAGGGACTTATACAAATACTCTGGCAGATAGCGGACCACACCGTAAACGGTCAGCGCCTTTCGCGTGATGTAGCCCGGGTGGATATCCGCGCTGACGGCGGTGGAGTTGATACCAATTACAATGTAGCGTCCCATGACCGCCAGGTGGTGGATTCCTTCCTCGAAAGCACCAGCAAAGCCCGTCACCTCCATGGCCACGTCCACACCCTTGCCGCCGGTCAGCTCCTTGATAAGGACCTCCCGGTCAGATAGATCGGACACCTCGCTGATGTTAATTGTATGATTTGCGCCGAACCGCTTCGCCAGCTCCAGCCTCTCACCGACGCCGTCCGCGACAATGACGGCAGCGCCCTTTTCCCGAGCGATCGCCGCCGCGTACAGGCCCAAGCCACCCGCGCCCTGGATCAGCAGTGTCTCGCCGACCTTCAGCCCAGCCCGCTCCAGGCCATAGTAAACTTGGGAAAAAGCGCAGTTGGCACCTACCGCCAGCTCGTTGGGTACGTCGTCAGGCACTTTATAAAACTTCTGGTGGGGGTAGATGTAGTAATGGGTGGCAAAGGTGCCTCCGAAATACGGCCACTGATCCGGCACCGAGCCCAGATGGATGTAGGCATTCTCGCACAGATCCGCCCGGCCCGCCTTACAGGGCCCACATTCACCGCAGGTGATGTAATAGGGCGCCACGATCCGGTCTCCTACCTTGACGGGGTTGCCCATGCTATCCAGCGCCACGCCCCTGCCCAGCTTATAGACCTCACCCACAAACTCATGGCCCTGGCAGGTGGGTTTCTCCCCCACACCCACTGAGGAGGCGCCTTTCCAGTTCTTCACGTCTGAGCCGCAGATGTTCGTACACAGAACCTTGACCAGCAACGCGCCTTCCTCCGGCTCCGGCAGATCGTGTTCCACGATCCCAAACTTCTTACTGCCCTCAAAAAACGCGATTTTTCCTTTCATGCAATCTTCTCCTTTAAATTTTATTTTCCTCCAGCCGTCCCCGGGCCCGTTCCGGCTTTCGGAAAACAGGCTTTAAGGAGCGGCGTGATACATGAGACAATCCTTGATCCCGTCGTACTTGGTCAAATCCGTCGCGTAATCCAAGAAGCAGGTACACGCTCTGGTCTGGTACTCGTTTTTCTTGGTGATGATGCCGGTTTGCCGGAAGCCAATGTGCTTGCACAGCTTGATGGCGCAGATGCGGGGATTCTGATACCGGGAATAGATATAATAGGGGCAGAATACCACGCCCATGTTGTTGGCCACAGCGTCTAGAATGAAATTCCACTGGGTGCTGATCAGCACGATGTTGGGCACAATACCCAGCTTCCTCATTTCTACCTCTGTCTGGCTGGCAACCTCTTTGCCGCCGTTGTAAAGGATCATATTCTGATCTCTCAAATCCTCATAATCCAGGTCCGTCATCCGCGCCAGAGGGTTGTCCACACAGGTGACCACCACATTTTCCGACTGCACCAGAGGATACACGTCGAAATTCTCCGCATCCTTGTTTTGATCGAAATAAAAGAGGTCGATGTAGGCCAAGTCCAGATTCTTTTTCAAAACCTCCTCCTTCAGCAGGTTTGTCTCCCGCTCAAGGATAGAGAACGTAATCATTGGATAAGCCGCCGTAAAAGGAAAGAGGACATGGGCGAACATAGAACCTCCGGCAGCGACGGACAGCCCCACACTCAGGTGTCCCTTATCGATCCGCTCGTTTACATAGGTGGTCTCAATCAACTCGTTATAGCTTTTCAGCAGCTTCGCCGCCCGCTCATAAAACGCCTGTCCAGCGTCTGTCAGGCGCTGCCGCCTCTGATATGTATAGAAGAAGGGAAACCCCATCTCCTCCTCCATATTTTTAATGACTTTGCTCAAAGCTGGCTGGGTGATATACAGCTTTTGAGAGGCCAGGGAGTAGCTGCCGCACTCGGCGATCTGGACAAAATAAGCCAATTGACGGATATCCATAGTTTTTAAACCTTATCCCTTTCATGGTACCATGTTTCTTTTCGAGACACAAATTGTTATATTTTATACTTTGTAATAACTATAATGTATTTTTACAAAAAATGCAACGGTGATATAATTGATTTCAGAATAAAAGCGCATTGCGGGCAAAAAAATGACATGGAGGCATGAAAGATGAATCTTGCAATTATCGGCGGCGGGCCGGGCGGCTATGTGGCCGCTATCCGGGCATCCCAGCTGGGCGCGGACGTTACGCTGATTGAAAAGGACGCCATTGGCGGGACCTGTCTGAATGTGGGCTGCATTCCCACCAAATCCCTGATCCACTCCGCGGACTTATACCACGCCATCATCCACGAGGCCGCATCCAACGGTATCTCCGTGGGAGAGGTCTCCGCGGATTTCGACGCCATGCAAAAACGGAAAGCCAAGATCGTGAAAAAACTGGTGTCCGGCGTGTCCGGCTTGATGAGCGCCAACCGGATCACGGTAGTCAAGGGTAGTGCGAAATTCCAATCCGCCTCCCTCATCAAGGCCACAACGGCGGAGGGCTCGTTGGAGATTCCCTTTGATAAGGCTATCATCGCCTCCGGCTCCGTCCCCTCCTCCTTGCCCATTCCCGGCGCGGATCTAGAGGGCGTCGTGGAAAGCACCGGCGCCCTCTCCCTGGAGGCGGTCCCGGCGAGCATGTGCGTCATCGGCGGCGGTGTCATTGGCGTGGAAATGGCCCATATCTATTGTCGGCTGGGCACGAAAATTACCATTGTGGAAATGCTGCCTGACATCCTCATGACTCAGGACGCCGAGGTAGTCGCCCCTTTGAAAAAGGTCCTGAAGGCCGACAAAACAGATATTCTGCTGGAGACGAAGGTAAACCGCATTGAGAAGGCCGAAAACGGACTGACGGTCCACGTGACTGCGCCGGACGGCTCGGAGTCCTCCGTCACAGCGGAAAAGGTCCTCATGTGCGTAGGCCGCCGCCCAGCCACGGAAAATCTGGGTCTGGACGAAATCGGCATCGCCACGGAGCGTCGCCGCATCCTTGTGGACGCCCATTACCGCACCAGTGTGGAAAGCATCTACGCCATCGGAGACTGCATTGGCGGGATCATGCTGGCCCATGTGGCCTCCGCGGAGGGTGTCTGCGCAGCGGAGCATTGCATGGGTCTGGAGCCATCCCTTCAAATGGACATTGTGCCCTCCTGCATTTACACCTCTCCCGAGTTGTCCGGTGTTGGATTGACGGAAAAGGAAGCGCTCACCCGCGGTCTGGACATCGCCGTGGGGGTCTTTCCCCTCATGGGCAACGGAAAATCCCTGATTTTAGGCGACACCACCGGCCTGGTGAAGTATATCGCGGACAAAAACACCCACAAGATTCTGGGACTTCATATGTGTGGCCCCAACGCCACCGAGCTGATCGTAGAGGGGGCTCTGGCAATCAGCAAAAAAGCCACGGTAGAGGATATCCTCTCCGTCATCCATGCCCACCCTACCGTAGGCGAGTCCCTACAGGAAGCCGCTCACAGCGTGTTCGGAAACTGCTTCCATATGCCGCCGAGAAGGTAAAAAAAGCGGCGCTGAATACGGCGGAAGCGGATAAAAAGCAAACGCGGCGGAAGGCAATCCTCCCGCTGCGTTTTTCTGTAGGAAGGAAAGCCTGTTCATAGCTTTCCCTGGGCGTCCCGCTCCGCCAGAGTCCTGAATTGTTCCATGTCGTGCCCAAAGAGGACCTCCGCTTGATTCTCCTCCGCGATTTTCCGGATTCTCTCGACGGTCCGGTAATACCCGGCCTCGTCGCCGCACACGCCGGCCATCCGGGCCGGCGGCCCGTAGTGCGCCCTGGAATACACCGCGTCCGCAGCCAGCAGGTAGCGGCCATGTTCGGTCCTCACCAGCAGGCCCAGCATACCGTAGGAGTGACCTGCGCCGAAGTTGTACACCGTCACATCCTCCGCCAGCGGCAGGCAGTCCTCATACACCAACTGCCATTGTGTTTCCGCCCGCAGCGCGTTGTCAACGTCCGTTTTAACATGGAAAGTGCCGTCTAGCTGGTTCAGGGAGTATTCCCGCATCACCGCGATAAATTCCTGGGCGCTGACCAGCGTCCTGGCCCGGGGGAAATACTTCACACAGCCCATATGATCCACGTGCATATGGGAAAGTACAACGCAGCGAACCTCCTCCGGCCGGACGCCCAGCTCCGCCAGCCGCTCTACTACCGTGCCGCCCTCTCCGGCAACATAGGGCGTCTCCCGTAGCCATTGGGGCCAGACCTCCATACCCTGATCGTCACAGGCGCAATCAAACAGTATATAGCCCACCGACGTCTCTAAAAGAAAGGAATGCACCGGAATCTTCGGGGCCTCGCCTTCCTTTCCGCCGTCGCGGATCACTGGGTTCTCGCTTCCCAAAACCAGGATGCCATTGTCTAGCAAATGTAATTTCATCGTCGCTTCCTCCCGCAAAATTGTTGACGCGCCCCTTTCCAACGCCGCTTGACGGCCGTCTGGGGCGAGGAAGGAGCCTTGCGGCTCCTTCCTTGTTGGATGTTAGCCCACCAAAAACGTAGAAATCGGTGGGAACGCGATGACAATGATTAAGACCACGTAGTTGATGATCAGGAACGGGATCGTCTCTTTGAAAATTGAGACAAAGCTCTCGTTCGTCAGCTTCGCGGCCATAAACAGGGACACGCAGAAGGGTGGAGTCACATTCCCGAATTCCAGCGTCAGCAGAACCACGGCGGCGTAATAAATCGGGTTGATGCCGTAGAACTCCAGCATAGGGGTCAGCAGAGGGATAAACAGCAGGATGGCCACATTTCCGTCTACCAGCATACCGCAGATGGTAAAGAGGATCACCGTTGCCAGCATGAACTGCCAGGGCGCGGTCAGGTTCGCCTCAAAGAAGGTTTTAATGGCCCCAGACACACCAGCAAACGACATGGCCCGGCCGGCCGCGGTGGCAAAAGCCATGATCAGCATAATACTGCCCACCACGCCCACAGCAGAGGTACAGATTTGGCCGAAAGTACCGTCCACAGAGTTCGGGTCTCTCTTCTTCTTGATGAAGTAGTAGGCCGCGCCATAAACCGCCGCCACGGCGCCGGCCTCCGTCGGGGTGAAGATGCCGCCGTAGATACCGCCGAAGATAATGATCGGCATCAGCAAGGACCAGATGGCATTTTTGGTGCAGACACCAATATTTTTGACATAAGGAACAAACTCAAATTTCTCCTGGCACTTCTCCTCGACTTTTCTACGGACAATGTAATTGTAAATTGAGTAGCAGATCACGATGATGATAGCGGGGCCTACCGTGGAAAGCCACACGTCGGAAATGCTCAGGGAGGTGGCCATGGCGTAGATGATGCCCACGGAACTGGGCGGGATCAGCTGGCCCAACATGCCGGAATTTGCCACGATGGCCCCGGCGTAGGCACCCGGATAGCCCTTTTTCTTCATCTCGGGGAACATGATCTGGCCGATGGCAGCCACCGTGGCTACCATGGAGCCAGTCAAGGTGCCGAAGAGCGCGCAGGTGGCGATGCCCACCGCGCCGCAGGAGGCCCGGAACCGGCCCACGAAGGAATTGATAAACTTAAAAAGACCGTCCGCCAGCCGGGAGTACTGCATGATGTAACCGGCGAAAACAAAGAAGGGCATGGCCAGCAGGTCGAAGTTATCCAGGCTGGAAAACGCAGACCCGGCCAGGTTATTCAGGGCAAAGCCGTGGGTCACGAAAGTCACGGAGGCCGCAATGCCTAGGGAGTACGCCAGCGGGAACTCGATGATCATGGCGAGCCCCAGAAAGATGATTAGAAAAAGCAAAAACGCTTCCATTTTTTATCCTCCTTATCGCTTATCCTTCTACAGGAGGTTCGATCTCAACGGCTCCTGTCAACTTGCCGATTTGAATGAACACCTTCAAGAACGAGTGCAGGATCATCATAACAGCCGCCACAACGATGGGGTACATGGGCCACCACAGGGGAATGTGCAAGGCAGACGACATAGGGTTCAGGGCCTTGACCGCATTGTTCAGATAATTCCAGAAGTTGATCAGGAAAAATACCATAAAGCCGCACATGCAGGCCTGGGTGAAGGCCTCTACACCCGTCAGAATCCGCGGCGCGTGTTTGACCTTGCTCTTTAACAGGGAGCTGAGGGCCTGGATGCGGAGATGATCGTCGTGATATGTGCAGTAGGACGCGCCGACCCAGCCCATAGCAATCAAAACATATCGGGCGCTTTCATCAGCCCAGGGCACGGAGATACGCAGGACGTACCGGCAGGTGATGAAGATCATACAGGCGGCGACCAAAGCGATCATCAAGGTGATGGCAAACATCTTTTCGATTTTGCCGATGGTGTCGTTTACTTTTATGACACCCTTGATAAACTTTTTCATACGGTGTATCCTTTCCATAGTCTTAAAAAGCGGGCGGGATCGGTGTGACCATCCCGCCCGTTTTAGCAGCCTACTTCTTATACTTGACGCATGACCCCCCTGGGGATCAAATCACATCTGCGTAGTTCTTCTCAAAGACTTCCTTAAAGGTGTCCCGGAAGTCCTGGTCATAGGCTTCGTCCTGCAGCTTCTGCTCCCAGAAGGAGACCGTGGCCTTTTTCATCATTTGCTTGGTGTAGTCGTCCATCTGGTACACGTTGATTCCCAGTCCGGGCAGGGAATCCATGTACTCGCCCTCGGCAGACTCCCGGGACATATCGTTATACTCCGTGCCGATCCCGACCACGACCTCATTCAGGGCCTCCTGCTGCTCGGGACTCAGGGAGTTCCAGAACGCCTCTGAGCAGGTATACAGGTTGGAGCCGTAAGTATCGTGGGTGATGACGCAGCTCTTCATAATTTCCTCCAGCTTGAAGGTCTGGAAAGCCTCTTCGCTGAAGTACACAGAGTCAACCGTGCCGTTCTGAAGAGAGGTGTAGGGGTCAATGCCGGACACGGTCTGCAAACCGTAAGCACCGCAGAGGGTGTGGAACAGGTCTGTGGCGGGAACACGGCACTTCAGGCCCTGCCAAGCGTCCCAGCCGTTGACATCGCCCTTGAAGCAGAGGTTCTTCCAGCCGTTGTAGATATAAGTGAAGAGGTGAATGCCCCCCTCGGCAGCGGCCTGCTCCTGGACTCTCTGGAACATCCAACCGCCCTTGTCCCAAACCTCCTGGGCCTCGGCGTCAGAGTTGAACAGGAAGGGCCAGGACATCCAGTTGCCCACGTTGGGAACGTAGTTTTCCAACATGTCCACCGTATTTACGATGACGTTCATGTCTCCCGCCATCATGGCCTGCACGGCTTCGTCCTGGTATCCGGCGGTGCCAGCATCAATCAGGACGCCCTTCAGCGTTCCGTTAGAGGTGGTCTCAAGCTGCTCAACCATCACTTTCAGGGCCTTTTCCGCCGCGTTGCCGGTGTTGGCGGAATAGAATACGACGTTGACGGGTTTCACATCTTCGCTGGAAGAGGCTTCGCTGGGCGCACTGGTGCTGGTACCAGCGTCGTTGGAGTTTCCGTTTTTGTCTCCTCCGCCGCAGGCGGCAAGGGAGAACAGCATCGTGAGGACCAGGACTGTCGCAAGAATCTTCTTCATTTTTCTCCATCCTTTCTTGGAAATGCTTCTTTTGGTATTTCTTCTCTGATTCATTCCCGATTCTGTGATAAGTTTATCAAAACATCACAACGTTTTCAAATCACCATACAGCATATTTTCATATTACTTTTTTTCATGCCGGCGTTTCCCTCACCGTCCACGCCTCATTCCGGGCTGTCCAAATAGGCGAAATCGGTTCGCTCCCGTATCTGGGCGCAGTAGTCCGGGCTGAGGCGGTAAATGGTCTGGCTGTGGTTTTCCCGCGCAAAGCAGTTCCCTTCCTCGTCCGTGCCGATTTCTAGAAGCGTGGTCTCTCCGTCGGAGGTTGTGAACTCCACACAAATCTCCGGCTCGTCCAGGCCGTACAACGCCAGCGCCGCCTCATCCACGTCATGGGCGCAGCAGGCGTAAGGAGCGGAGTTAAAAACAGCGTACACGCCAGACACCGCATATTCGCCGCGCTCAAACTCCCGGTCCCCCTGCCGGACCAGAAACCCCTTCCCCGTCCGCTCCGCTGTGTACTCCATACCCTCCTTCATCACGTAGATTCTGGAGATGGACCCAACGTCGGTCCCCACGAAGTCCGGCCCGGCGACAAGCTCCAGCAGCGTGCGATCGATCAGCTTCATATCCTCCCGGCTGACCAAAAACACACAGTCTCCGCCGTCCACCGTCATATAATGCTCATCTAGCACCGGGTTATACCCACCGACACGGTAGCGCTTGCTCCCTTCGCTCATCCGGAGGGTCAGCTCCGCCGACGGCTCTGTCAGTCCGAACCGCTCCAAGTACACCTGGCCATTCGGAAGAACTCGTCTTGGGCTCAACTCCTTCAAGGTGACGCTCATATAGCTGATCAGCACGCTGTTGATCTTCAGCTCCTCGTTTCCCTGGCAAACCCAGCCGCCGTCTCCCCGGGTGAGAACATAGGGCTCCGTATCGTTGACCATTTCCACAGACATCGGACTCTCTGGAAGCCGCGCTAGGGCGGTGTACTCCCGCTCCTCCGCGTCCTGTCCCGCCCGCAGCGCCCGCACGCCGAAGGCAGCCCCATAAACGGCAACGGTCAAAAGCGCGAGGCAAACGATCAGCTTTCTCTCCCGGCTAACTCTTTGACCGTTCATCACCGCTTCCTCCTCCTTATGCAGACGGCGGCTCCTAGGGACAGCGCCGTCAGAGGGACCACGCCGATAAGGATTACGCTCCACACATCGCGGACACTGTCGGGCATATCCAGATACTGGGTGGAAATCTTCTTCGCATGGACCGACTCCACCGGCTCATCCTCGCCCAGCCAGCAGACGGAGTTGAGGAAAAAAGTGATATTGCCGCCACCCACCGCCTCGGACACAGTCACGTCCGCTAGATACTTGGAGGTTACCCAGATGAGCTTTCCCGCCGCCCCGTATTCTTCCTTCTCAAAAGACGCGCCGACGGTCCAGGGGCCGTATTCGGTGCCGGTCTCCCCGGTAAAGATGTTGGTGGAAACCGAGAACGCGCTTTCCGGCGCCTCCAGCAGATTCGTGAACATGGTCTCCGGTGACGCGCTCTCCTCAAACAGGATCGGCATGGTGTTGGGCAAAAGCATATAGTTGATGCCCTTGGTCAGAGTATAGTCCCCGGAGTAGATCGTAGGCAGCAGGTACGCCGGGTTGTTGTCAGTGTATCGGGCGGGGTCCGATTCCATGATCAGCCCCTGCCCTAGCGAGGCGCCAAAATAGCCCGTCACTCGTTCCAGGTTCTTCATGGGAGCGGCCGTATAGTCCGTGGACAGCAGCAGACCACCGCCCTCCCCCAGGTATTTCAGCAGAGCCGCCGTCTCCTTTTCCGTGATATCCCTGGCAATGCCGTTGATGATCACCAGACTGGCATCCCCCGGGACGGCGCCGGCTTCCATCAGGTTCAGCTCCTCCAGGGCGAAGCCGTCTAAGCCCATGTACGCCGCGGTGGAGGCGTGGATCTTCCGCTCCTCGTGTCCGGTCAGGGCGTAAGCCACCCGCAGCTGGTTAGAGCCCACATAGGCAATGGCACTGTTTATGAAGTCCTCTAAGACAAAGGAGCCACTGGTGTAATAGTCCGAGAACTGGACAACCTGCCGCCGGTTTTCACACACGACGATTACACTGTTGTTCGCAAGGGTCGTATTGCCCGCATATTTCGTGACAAGAGCTGGGTCGAAAGCGGGATCCACCTTCTCCACAGTGATCCGCTTCGACGCGTCGGCGTACAGATTTAGCACAACTTCCGTGTTATGATATTCGCTGCCCGCCTCGCAGACATAGTAGAGCGTTACCGGCTTGTCCAGGACCTTCAGCGTCTCCTCGCTCTCCTTTGAGATAGAATACACCTTGTCAGAGGAGACGTCGATGTTGGCGATTTTTGTCGGGAGCGCGCCGCTGAGCAGATTGACGCCCAGGGTCAAGACTACCGCCAGGGTGCAGATGGCCACTACTCGCAGCCCGCTTTGATAGTGGTCGCTATCAAAATACTTCTTGAACCAGTTCATCAGTTCCACCTCCGCCGCTCAAAGGTAAACATCGTAAACAGGACAAACAGCACAGTGACCGACACATAGTAAATCAGCGTGTATATGTCCACAATGCCCGCTTTGAAGTTTTCCAGAGGCTTG
This sequence comes from uncultured Oscillibacter sp., assembly GCA_910587705.1. Lineage (GTDB taxonomy): Bacteria > Bacillota > Clostridia > Oscillospirales > Oscillospiraceae > Oscillibacter. The sequence goes on along the minus strand of CAJUMX010000009.1, from coordinate 77,691 downwards.
AAGAGAGCGATACCGTTCATCATCAGATTGATCTTCCCAGCCAGCAGTGTTTGGCTGAAGCGCCGCGCCAGAGTCAAAACCACAATGATGGCCGCGGATGGAATTGCCGCAATATAGATGTTCTTGGTTAAATACCAAACAAACACGCCATACAGCACCGCCAACAGTACAAGGCCCAGATAGGAGCGGGCAGCGGAAGGGCTGAAGGCCCTGGCAAAGCCGTTCATCTGGTAAAGCAGGAAGGTAACCGCGAGGCACAGCACCGCCGAGACAACGATATTGTCCGTCAGAGAAGAGATGAACATGCAGATAGCAAAGAGTGCCATGCCCAGAAGGAACACCGCCAACAGGTTCGTATAAGCCTGGGCGAAGTTGACCTTCCCGTAAAAGGACATGACGATGGGATACAGCCCGAGGACCGCCAGAGGCACAGCCAACACCGTAATCAAAGCCAGGTACTTTCCCAGCACCACCTGGGTGGAGGTTAGAGGCAGGGTATAGAGAAGCTGATCTGTCTTTTGCCGGCGCTCATCGGTAAAGACTCCTGCCGCCAACACCGGCGCCAGGAAAATAAAGAAGAAGGGCACATAGTTGATGGATTCCCCAAAGCTGGCATAGCCGTAGTAAAAGTTGTTCATATACACATACACGCCGCCCGCCAGCAACACCGCCGCGATGAAGATATAGCCCGACAGAGTGGAAAAATAGATGTGCAGGTCTTTTTTATAGACTGTGATCATCTTCCTCATGCTCGCTCTCCCTTTCCACAAACTTCAGGAAAATCTCCTCCAACGAAAGGGCGGACTTCGCTTCCCCAATCCGCTTCGCCAGATTCTCCGCCGTGTCGATGGCCGCCAGGCGGCCCTTGACGATGATCATGATCTTCTGACAGACCTCAGATACCTCCGACAAAATATGGCTGCTGAGGATCACCGTGTGGTCCTTCCCCAACTCCCGAATCATCTCCCGGAACTCGATGATCTGGATCGGGTCCAGTCCCACGGTAGGCTCGTCCATGATGATCACTCTCACATCCCCCAGGATGGCCTGGGCCATGCCGACTCGCTGTCGATAGCCCTTGGAGAGGGTCTTGATCAGCCGATCCTTCACATCTGTGACGCCGGTCCTCTCCATGGCCCGCTGGATCTCACCCCGAAGCCGCTCCCGGGCAATTCCCTTCGCCTCGGCCACAAACCTCAAATACTCAAACGGCGTCATATCCATGTAGACCGGCGGAAGCTCCGGCAGGTAGCCGATAAGCTCCCTGGCTCGCGCCGAATCCTCCACAATGTCATGGCCACCGATTTTGACGCTTCCCTCTGTAGGGGCCAGATATCCGGTGAGAATGTTCATCGTCGTGCTTTTTCCGGCGCCGTTGGGTCCTAAAAAGCCGAATATCTCGTTCTCCTCCACTTGGAAGGTCAGATGGTCCAGCGCCAGACGCGTACCGTACCGTTTTGTCAGATTTGTTACCTCAATCAATGGTGCCGCACTCCTTGTCTTTGTCATTTGGTCATACCCTTCTATTATAAGACGCGCCTTCGTGAAAGCAACCAAAAAATACAGGGGACGGTGTTATCGGTGGCGACCAAGGATCACCAAATAGCGGACCAGGGGCTTCGAACCCTTCCCCGGCGCACAGCCGAGCCCGCGCCATTTGCAGATGGTGCACGCCATGGCTTACAGCCCCTCGGAGGAGCCGTTGGGCTCCAGCAGTACCTTGATGGTCTCCGGGTCGTTCCAGACCTTGTCCATTCCCTCGAAGAAACCCTCTAGAGGCAGAACGCTGGTGATCAGCTCCTCGCAGTTGACCTTGCCGGACTCGATGGCCCGCAGGCTTTGCTCAAACTTGAAATGCTGGAAGCTGGCGCCCAGATAAGACAACTCCCTGGTCACGAACAGCCTGGGGTTGATCTCCACCGGCTTGGCGATGTCCGTGTTGTTCACAAAAGAGTAATTGACAAACCGGCCGCCCCGCTTCAAAAGGTCCAGGGACCGGGTAATCAGCTCGGAATCAGAGGTGGCATCGATGATAACGTCAAATCCGTGGGGGTATTTCTCCCTCAGCACAGCCTCGTGCTTGCTGTAGTCGTTTTTGTCCACCAGCACCGTGTCCACGCCGAGCTTCGCCGCCAGGTCCAGCTTGGACCGCACGCAGTCAATGACGGCCACTCCGGAGGCGTTGGAGTGCTTCGCGAACTGGGTCAGCAGCATGCCACTGGCGCCGCAGCCCAGGATCAGCACCTCGTCGGAGGTGCTGAAACTGGCCACCTCCACACCGTTATAGGCGCAGCCTACCAGTTCCGTCATGGATGCCGCTCGCAGGGAAACGCCGTCGGGGACCCGGTACACCAGGCTCTCGTCCACCGACACCTTCTGGGCAAAGCCACCGTTTAAGACCTGTCCATAGGCAGTGTTGTTTTCGCAGAAACGCACCTCCCCGCGCATACAGTAGTAGCATTTTCCGCAGGGTTTGTTGGCGTCGGCGGTGACCCGGTCACCAGCCTTAAAGCGGGTTACCTCCTTGCCCACCGCTTCCACAACTCCGGCGTACTCGTGGCCCGGGACCAGAGGATACTTGCCGAACACGGAGTAGCCGCCGTCGTGGGCGCAGTCCGCGGGGCGGCAGATGCAGCTCGCGTAGACCTTGATGAGTACGTCGTTGGGACCCACTGTCGGCTCCGGAACCTCCGTGAACGACGCGTTGGCCCGCCCACCCTTTTTGTACAGAATCGCTTTCATATTATAAAACCTCCCTTTTTGATTACGCTTCCCTGTAAGCCGTCAGCTTCGCAATCTCTTCCCCGCTCATGGACGCCCGGGGCCCCACTACCCGCATTCCGTACTCAATAACCAGGCCCAGCTCTTTGCGAAAATCGTAGTATTTGCAGTTTCGCCCCAAATGGGTCACATCGTACATTGGAACATAGCCCATGTCCTTTTCCAGGTAGTTCACGCCCTCCTGTCGGTTCACCAGCCGGATATTTAGATGGTGCATGCCGGGTCCTCCGTTGGTTCTCAGAAAGTCGGTGAAGGGATTGGACTCATCCTCATAGCCAGGCGTGGGCGCAAACATCTCGATGTCCATGCCGCCCATGTAGAAATTATATTGCAAATAGTGATACATCCCCTCTACGCCGTTGTACATCACGTTTTTCAGCCGTCCCTCAGCATAGGCGTCCCTGGAATCGGAGAAGCTCAGGGAGTCCTCGTCAAACCCAAAGATCTCCCGGAATGCCGTCAGCCCCTCTTCCAGGCTGTTCACCACCACCGCCACCTGACAGACCAGATCCATTTTCAGCTTCGTCATAGCAATCCTTTCCTCCCCCGGCGTCAGTCCACGCCGTAAACTCCCCGCAGCGCCGCCACGTCCCTTTTAGCGGCCTCCACGCAATCGCCGTCCCGCTTCAGCGCCGGCTGGAAATACATATTTTCCGACACGATCCAACCGCTGAAGCCGATATCCTTGACCGCCTGGGCCGCTTCCTCAAAGAAGGTAACACCGGTGCCAAATTCCACCAAAGGCGTTTCCACTGTGACAAACCCCCGCTCATCTCCACCGTTGTCCTTGATGTGGAAGTGGTCGATCCGGTCCCTCCCCAGGGCGCGGATCATATCCGGCGGATAGCCTGTCCCATACATACAGGGATTGTGGGTGTCAAAGCACAGCTTGAGGTTTCCACCCACCTCGTCCAAAAAGGCAAAGTGGTCCTCCAGGGTCATGTCCGTTTCCATGCCGATGTTGACGCCGTAGTCCGCCCCTACCTTCACCGCGAACTTGGCCATGTCCAGGGCGTGCCGTTTTTTCGCTGGATTGTTCATGCGCATACTGTCAATGATAACCGCCGGAACGCCCATTTCCGAGGCACCGATCACAGCGTTTTTGATGATATCCTGACAAATTTTCCCCTCTGGAGAGTCAAAAGGACTGCGGTAAAAGCCTAGGTGCCCCAGGGTGTAGAGATGAATCTGGGGAAACTCGACGCCGTACTTGGCGCCGGCCTCCAGATAGTATTCCTGGACACGCTTGTCCCGCAGCGGATGGGCGTGCATCACCGCGCCGACATCCCCCAGCTGCACCCCCTCGAAACCGGCCTCGTGAGCCATCCTTACCGCCGTGGAGCCCCAGCAGGGGAACGTCCACTCACAGGCCGCGAACTTAAATCTTGACATGCTTCCGCCTCCCCTCATCCGTTGAACGCGTCCCGCAGGGTGGCCGCGTCCTTTTTTGCCAGGGACACATAATCCTCGCCATTTATGTGCAGTGCGGCGCTGTTGAAAGGTGTGTCGCTGATGACCCAGCCCTCAAAGCCGATCTCTTTCACCGCCTGTACGCAGTCCTTCCAGGGGGCGTCTCCCTGGCCCAGCAACGCGTCGCCACTGGTTTCCCTGGTAAGAAAGCCCTCCCGGTCTGCCTTCAGGTCCCTGATTTTGAGCTGCTCGATCCGTTCTCGGCCCAGTGCCCGGATCATCTCCACCGGGTCCCCCTGGGCGCAGACCACCGGGTCGATGGTGTTGAAGTCCGCTTTCAGACTGCCGCCTAGACGGTCAATGACCTCCAGCTCTCGAGCCAGACTGGTGTCGAAGGAGTTGGCGATCCGTACGCCATACTCCTTTCCCACCTGGACCGCGTATGCCAGCTTTTGCAGGGCGTAGGCGTTCTTAGCCACGCCAAACATCCCCTTCGTTGGGACACAGACCAAGGGAACCCCCATCTGAGAAGCCGCGATGATCGCGTTTTTGATGGTTTTCAGAGCGTCCTGCCCCTGGAGAGTCTTATTGTCACAATTCACAAAGCCCTGGCTATTCAGGAAGTAGAGGTATATGCCAGTGATCCACATGCCGGTCTTGGCCTGTGCCTCTAGATAATCCTCCTGAATGATCCGATCCGTCAGCGGAAAGCCATCCAACCGAACCAGGTTTAGCGCCAGCCGCTCGTATTCCACAAACAGGCCCTTGTTCATAGGGTGAGGTTGGAGGTAGCCGCCCCCGTCCGTGATCTCGATGCCATCGAAGCCGGCCTCGTGGGCCATTTCCAACGCCAGAGAACCCCAGACGGGGAAATTGTATTCACACGCGCCAAATTTTACATTTCCCATGGCGACCCTCCTTATCTAGCGCAGGGGCCTTCCATGTGGTCCCAGGGCGCCACCATCATTCCGGTCCCAGCGGTAAAGTCATAGAGGGCGTAGTGTCTGCCGCCGCTGGTCTCTTCATAGACTGGCGGTTCTCCCCGGGTCTGACAGCGTTCCAGCAGCTCACCGTAGTCCTCCGTATAAAAGCCTAAATGGTGTATCCCCGGGCCGCCCTTTTTCAGGCTGTCGGCATAAGGGCCCGCTCCATTCAGCGGCTCCACTAGTTTCATCTCCACGCCGCCCAAATCGAACACGGCGTATTTCACCGGGCACTGAACAGCCTTTCCCCGGTAAACGCACTCCGCATCCAGAGGTGTCTCGCCGGTCTTGATGGAGGCCGTGTCAAATTCCACCAGCCGTTTCCAGTTCTCCAGGGTCTCGTCCAGATTTTCCACCACCATGACGACCTGGAAAATTTGCCTCATCCACTCTTTTCGCCGCGCCATACTCCTGTTCCTCCTTTTTGATTCATGCAAAACCGATAGATTGCTTGCTAAAATCTTACCAGTATTATAGCAAATGTGCAAAACACCATATGGAATACTGAAATATATCCACTGGTTATAATCAGGCGGCCGCAGACACGGTAAAGGGCCCTGCCAGGCTGACGCCCGGCGGGACCCTTCTCATGCCAGTCGTTTTTAGGAGGGGAACGACGCTCTCAGCGTATGCAGGTCCTCCGCCGCCAGAGCGGCAAAGTCCTGTTCCCCGTCGTTCATCGGCGGCAGATGGTAGTAGTTTTCCGTAATCATCCAGCAGGAAAAGCCCATTTCCCGGATGATCTCCACGGACTCCCTGTAACCCGCGTCGCCCTGGCCCAGAAGGACACAGCCCCGCTGGTCTCTCCGAAACAGAGCGCACACGCTGTCCTTCATGTGAAAGTGGCTGATTCTCTCTCTACCGAGAAGCCGTATCTGCTCCTGGGGAACGCCGGTGCCGAAGCGCAGCGGATTGAGGAGGTCCATGCAGACTTTTGCCTCTGTGCCCAGCTCGTCTAGGAGTCGTTGGATCTCTTCCACAGGCCGCGCCGACTCGATGGCGATCTCAACTCCGGACTCCCTCGCTAGCTCCCCAGCAAACCGCAGGTGGCGGACCACATTCGCGAAGGCATCCTCCGTCGGGGGCTCCACGGTGATCACAACCGTGCGGATACCCAGCGCTTCGCATGCGGCGAAGCCATTGGACAGGCTCTTTCTAGCCCAGCCGCCCCGCTCCGTGTCCTCTCGGTCATTCAAGGTACCCTCCGCCAGGAGGGCGCCCAGATTCAGGGAGTGGAGCTGGAGGTCGCAGCGCTCTGCCTCCTCCCGGTAAAGCTCTCGCACCCGGCGATTGTTTAGGGGGTATCCCATCAGCCTGCCGCCCGCTTCTCCGATCTGCATGCCGTCATAACCAGCCTCCGCCGCCAAACGCATGGCCAGTGGCCCGGAGACGGGGAACGACCATTCGCAAATGCCAAACTGTTGTCCCATGATGGCACGGTCCGTTTACTTCACCTGCATGGAGGCATTCTGGCTGGCCTGCATGGCGCGGGTACCGGAGAAACCACCGTCGATGGGCAAAACCTGGGCCGTAATCTGGCGGGCCTCCTCAGAGCAGAGGAACAGATAGCCATTGGCAATATCCTGGGCCTGGTTGATCCGTTTAGTGGGGGTGATGTCCAGGAAGTTTTCATCGATGCTGCCGGGAATGTGGCTGTTGTTGTTGGTCCGGGTGAACCCCGGCGCCACGCAGTTGACATTGATGCCGTATTCACCCACTTCCAGGGCGATGGCCCGGGAGAAGGCGATGATGCCGGCCTTGGTGGCGGCGTAGATGGAGCTGTTCCGCTCCCCCTGGAAGGCGGCGGTGGAGGCGGTGCTGACAATTTTCCCACCAGTTCCCTGCTCGATCATCTGCTTACAGGCCAGCTGAATCATACAATAGGTAGCCCGCATATTCAGATTGATGGAACGGTCGAAGGAGGCGGCGTCCGTCTCCAGGAACGGCAGCTTGCAGCCCCAGCCGGCGTTATTGACCAGGATATCCACTTTACCAAAGGCTTCCACCGCCTCGGTGAAGATACGCTTCCGCTCGTCCTCCTTGGTCAGGTCCGCGGCAACCCAGATGGCCTTTCCACCGCTGCTCTTGATCTCCTCGGCGGCCTTTTCCGCCGCGACGGCGTCCATATCCACGATGACTACGGAAGCGCCTTCCCTGCTGAAGGTATTGGACGCCACAAAGCCTATGCCCTTCGCGCCTCCGGTGATAATCGCGACCTTATCCTGTACTCTGCCCATTTTGTATCGTCTCCTTTCAAAAATTAATCAGTTTTTTCCTCGTAATATGCTTTTGCCATAGGGCCCACCACCATGTCGCCCAGCTCCCCAATGAAGCCAAACAGTTGGCGGAAGTCATAGGTCTCCAGGGCCAGTTCCCCCTCCTTTGCCACCAGATGAGGCCGAATATTCCGCTCCTCCATCATCCTGTCCAGGACCCTCCGGTCCTTCAGTTTCAGGTTGATGTGGTGAATACCCTGTCCGTGGGCGCGGAGCCAGTCGGAATATGGGTCCCCGCCCTCTTTGTTCAGGGGTTCGATGTACTCGAAGTCGATGCCGCCGAAGTTCAATCGCGCCGTTTTGATATAGAATTCCACCGGCCGGCCGTTGTAGGTGTTCTCAACAACGATGCCCTGCTCCGCTCGCTCTTTTGTGGATTTCACCACGACGCTGTCCTCTTCCAGGTCGAAGCAGCGCCTCAGGTTTCCCAGGACTTCGTCCACGCTGTTAACAACCATTCCCACCTGAAATACAAGTTCCGCCTTTGCCTTTTCCATACGCAGCCTCACAATTCGTTTTACCCTTCCGGGGAAGCCCTTTTTGCTTGTTTCAGTATAGCATTCAGGCTTTCGCAAGTAAAATAGATATCAATTATGAGAGAATATTACTTATAATTATTGATTGCCGCCCAGCCTCCGGTGGTAGATGTCCGCCGCGTCCTTCCTGGTGAATTCCGCGCAGCTCGCCGCCAGCAGCCGCTGCTTCGCCGTAAATATGTTCTCTACAAAGCCCTCCACGTCGTTCTCCGTCATGCCGCAGGTACACAAGGGCCTGGCCGGACAGACAGCGTTCATCAACTCCTCTAGCCCTTGGAATACGGATGGAGCCTGAATACCCGCCCGGGCCAGGGCAGGGCGGATAGTATCCCGCAGCTCCGCCAACAGCGGGCTGTCCGCCGTCCGCTCATAGTGGAGAAACACCTCCGGCAGGAACTGACAGATCGACTCTCCGTGGGACATGTGATAGACCTCCCCCACCGGATAGGCCAGAGCGTGGACCGGACCGGCGCCGCCGTTGTTCACCGCCATGCCGCCCAGGCAGCTGGCCATGAGGAACTGGCTTGTCAAACGATTACGGACCTCCCGACTCCCGCCCGCCAGCAGCCATCCGGCGCAGCCCTCCGTAATGAGCTTGACTGCCCGGGCGCCCACCGCCCGGGCCATCTCGTTTCCTCGGGTCCTGGAGACATAGGACTCCATAGCGTGACCCAGGGCATCCGCCGTACAATGGAAGAACACCCTGTCCGGCAGACTGTAAAGCAGCTCCGGAATCAAGACCGCGTGGTTGGCGGTAAGCGCGGGATCGATGAGGGCCGTCTTGTATCCGGTGCTCCGCATGGTGACGACACCGCCATAGGTGACCTCGCTTCCCGTTCCGCAGGTGGTGGGGACAGCAATCAGCGTCTTATCCAGCCGGATGTCCCGCTCCCGCCGGATGATTTGACCGATGGGATAGGCATCCTTTACACACAGGAGTTTGGCAATATCAATGACGCTCCCTCCTCCGATGGCAATGATCCGCTCCACCGACAGGCCCTCCATATCCTTTAGGATGGCGTCGACGGTTTCCTCCTTCGGCTCCGCCGGGTCATAGTCGTCCTTTAATATCACATGGGCCTTCAGGCCCTTCTCCCCCACCAGCGCACGGTCGTAAATGACCCTTTCTGTCAGGATCAGGTCTGTCTCCGCCAGCGCGAATTCCTCCGTGAAGGCATGAAAGTTCTCCAAATAGTGGACCGTGGGTTTCACACAGAACAACTCCATCGCGTTACCATCCCTTTCCATTTTTGCCCCAGAGATGCCCTAACGGAGGAGTTTTTGTATCTGCTCCGGGTTCATTCCCTGGATGTAATACCCCACCTCCAGCTTTTTTTCAAGCCGCTTTCCCAAGTCCCCGTCGATCCGCTCACCCATCAGGGCGCGTTCCAAATCGGCGATGTCGCCCTGACCGAAGAAATCGCCGCTGATACGGATTCTTTCAATGACGCCGCTCTCTACCTCGGCGTCCACCTCCACCAGGCCAAAGCCGAACTTTTCGCGTTTACGATAGTTGTAGCTTCCGGACCAGCCGTAGGTCCACTCCCAGGTGCGATACTTATTCTCCGCAAGGTCCTCGACCCGGGTCAGGTCTTCTTTCGTCAAGGGATACCGCTCCATCGTCCCGGTGGACGCCACCTCCTCCAAAAGCGCCGCCTTGAACCGCTCCACCGTGACCAACTCCGGGCTGTGGGTGTTGATGCTCGTCACCCGGCTGGCCACAGATTTCGCGCTTTTGGACTGGAACTTTGCCGCCTTGGGGCGCAGAGCCGCAGCCACGTCCGTCAAATTGCTGTCCACCATGATGCAGCCATGGTGCAGAACGCGCCCCCGCTTCACATATTGGGAACTGCCTGAGATTTTTTTCCCCTCAATGGTGATGTCGTTCCTCCCTGTAAATTCGGCGTGGATGCCGAAGCGGTTCAGGGCGGCGAGGACAGGCCGGATGAAATACTGAAAGTTGAAGCTCTCGACGTCCCCCTCATTCACAATGAACGTGAAGTTCAGATTTCCTCGGTCGTGATAGACCGTGCCGCCTCCGGAGAGCCTGCGGGCCACCCGAATTTGATGGGCATCCACAAACTCCTGGTTAACCTCCTGGGCGGTGTTTTGGTATTTCCCCACTACAATGGCATTGTCGTTCTGCCAGAGCATGAAATACCGTTGGCTAGGGTCCAGCTCCTCAAAAACATATTCCTCCAGTGCCAAGTTGAAATAGGGGTCCCGGCTCTCCGGCTCGATATAGATCATCGTGTTCCCCCTTTCTCCAGCAAAGTTCAATACTCGCCGAAGGCGGCCTTCAGCGTTTCCACGTCCTTTCGCGCCAGGGAGATGTAGTCCTCTCCGTTCACGTTCAGATTTGGCCGGGTGTAGAAGGTCTCGGAGATGATCCAGCCTTCATAGCCGATGTCCTTGATGGCCCGCACAGACTCCCGAAAGAAGGTCCCGCCCTGGCCCAGCAGGACAATGGGCGCGGTTTCCTTGGTTACGAAGCCCTCCGCGTCCGGCTGGGACTCCTTCATGTGGAAGTGGTCGATCCGCTCTTTTCCCAGCTCCCGGATCATATCTGGCGGATAGCCCGTGCCGTACATGACTGGGTTGTGGGTGTCGAAGCAAAGCTTCAGTTTCCCATCGAACTGGTTCAGAAACTCGAAGTGTTTTTCCATCGTCATGTCGGTTTCCATGGCAATCTGGACGCCGTAATCGTCGGCTACCTTCACCGCATATTTGTACATGTCCAGAACGTGCTGATGCTGGGCGGCGCCGTACATCCGCATTCCCTCGATCATCACCGTGGGAATGCGCATCTCCGAGGCCGCGATGATGCCCATTCTGATGCTCTCCATGCCCTCTTTTCCATCGGCGCCGCGCGGGCTGCTGCGAATGAAGCCCTGACGCACCAGCGTATACAGATGAATGGACTGGAGGGTAATGTTATACTTGGCAGCGCTCTCCAGATAGCTCTCCTGAATCCACTTGTTGTTCAGCGGATAGGAGTACATGGAACCACCGCCGTCCGCAAGCTGTATCCCAGAAAATCCGGCCTCGTGGGCCATTTGAATGGCCTGAGGGCCCCAATACGGAAAACTAAACTCACAAACGCCAAACTTGATCTTTCCCATGACGCGTACCTCTTTTCTTCAATTTATAGTAAATTTTACACGATACCGGCAAAATTGTACAATTCCAATCCTTTTTAGAATGCTATTCCTTAGGGTTATTTCAGCCCGAGCCCACTGTGCCGCGGCTCACTATAATTCAATGGAATAGCCTCATATGAATTCTGTCTATTTGAAAACATCCCGCGAAATGGATAACATAGAGGGGACAAAAGTTGGAGAAAAGGAGAATACGTTATGGCAGATCTTTCTATCCTGCTCGCGTTCTACGAAAACATGTACAAAGCCCGCCGGTTTGACGAGCGGCTCTGGGACGCCTACGTGGACGGCAAGCCCTTGGGCATGACCCATCTGGGTATGGGCGAGGAGGCCTGCGGAACGGCCACTATGATGGCCTTCCGGCCAACGGACGCGGTCTGCCCCCATCACCGCTCCCATCCTCACCTGCTCATGCGGGGATGCGACATGAATACCATGCTGTCGGAGACGCTGCTGAAATCCACCGGCACCTGCAAGGGCAAGGCCGGCGAGGCCCACTTTGTGGACGTGTCCAAGAACCTGTATGTCCTGGGCGGCACCCTGGGTCCCTGCTACACCGTTCCGGTGGGCTTTGCTTACCATTTCAAGCGCGAGGGCAAAGGCAACATCGCAGTAGCCTACTCCGGAGATGGCAGCACATGCGAGGGCCCGTTCTATGAGGGCGTGAACATGGCAGCAGCTTTTAAGCTCCCTGTGCTTTTCATCATCCAGAACAACTTCTTCGCCATCTCCGAGGATTTCCGAAAGATGACCGGCCTCCAGCGCCTTAGCACCCGGGCTTCGGGCTTCGGTATCCCCGGTGTGACGGTGGAAAACGGCAACGACGTGGAAGCCGTCTATGATGCGGCGGTGAAGGCGGTGGAGTACGTCCGCGCCGGAAACGGCCCCATGATCCTGGAAGTCATGACCTGGCGGCAGCGGGGGCACGCTGTCAACGAGCCCGGCACCAAATACAAGGACCCAAAGGAGCAGGAATTTTGGATGAAGCGGGATCCCATCAACCTGCTCTCCACCAAGCTAAAGGAGCAGTACGGTGTGGGGGATGAACAGCTCAAGGCCATCGAGGACAAGTGCGAACAGGAAATTGACGAGGCCTGGGCCTTTGCTGAGGCGGCTCCTTACAGTCAGCCGGAGGTCGCCATGAAAGACATCTACTGGTCCGCGAACAAGGCTTGAAAGGAGGAACTCCCATGGAAACGAAGAAAATGACATATATGCAGGCCCTCCGTATGGCCATGGACGAGGAGATGGCCCGCGACGATAAGGTCATCCTCTTGGGCCAGGATGTGGGCATCCTGGGCGGCGCCTACGGCGTCACCGGTGATCTATATCACAAATACGGCCCCGACCGCGTCATCGACTCCCCCCTGGCGGAAAACGCCATCGTAGGCTTCGGTATCGGCGCCGCCATGTACGGCTGGAAACCCATCATGGAGATTATGAAAATGGATTTCAGCATGGTGGCCCTGGACCCGATTGTCAACCATCTAGCCAAGTACCGCTACATGTCCGGCGGGCAGGTGGGGCACATGCAGGCGGTGGTCCGCACAGCCATCGGCGGCGGTACCCGCTCCGGTCCCCACCACAGCCAGTCCATCTACCACCTGTTCGCGGGCTTCCCTGGCTTGAAGGTAGTGTGCGCTTCCACGCCGGAGGACGCTAAGGGTCTGCTGAAGGCAGCCATCCGAGACAAGGACCCTGTTTTCTTTTGCGAGGAGTCCGCGGCATACCGGATAAAGGGAGAGGTTCCCTTGGACCCGGATTTTATCGTTCCCATCGGTAAAAGCCGGACCGCGCACGAGGGCGATGCCTTGACTGTTTGCGGCTTCGGCACCGCTGTCCTAAAGGCTACAAAGGCTGCCGGAATGCTGGCGGACGAGGGTATCGACATCAACCTCATCGACCTGCGGAGCCTGCGGCCTCTGGACCTGGACCCGGTGGTAGATTCGGTGAAGAAAACCGGCAAACTGCTTATCGTGGATGAATTCACCGAAACCTACGGTATCACCGGTGAGATCGCCTTTCAGGTAACGCAGGCCTGCTTCAAGGATCTGAAAATGCCGGTCCAACGGTTGACCCTGCCGGACACCATCATCCCTGCCGGCCCTGTCATGGAGGACTGGGTGATGCTGTCCCCGGACAAGATTGCCGCCAAGGTGAAAGAGCTGATCAACGCGTAACATATATTTATTCTAAATATAAGGAAAGCAAGAGGTAGCAAAATGGCAAGAGTAATCAAGATGCCCAAAATGGGCGAAGGTATGGAAGAGGGTCAAATTGTATCCTGGATGGCCAATGTGGGCGACAAGGTGGAAAAAGGCGCGCCCTTGTTCGAGGTTTTGACCGACAAGACCACGATGGAGTTCCCCTGCCCTGAGAGCGCTACGCTGCTGAAGATTCTGGTGGAGACGGAAGAAGACTATGACTGCGGTACTCCTGTCTGCGTCATCGGTGAAGAGGGCGAAGACATCTCCGCCCTAGTGTGATCAGGGGGCTGGCATATGACGGAAATTTTAGAGTCGATCCCCTATAAGGGCATCCGAAAGGCCATGGGCAGGCACATGGAAGCCAGCCTTTCCATTCCCCTGCACTATCAGGGAATCTATGTGGACGTGACGGACCTGCTGGAATTCCGAAAAACGGTCAACGCGGAGCATGGGTCCACGGTCACCGTCAACGATTTCATCATCAGGGCGGTGGCTCTCTCCCTGCAAAAAACGCCGATCCTGAATTCCTCCCTGAACGCGGACAAAACCGCCATTGAGATATACAAGCCCTCCAACGTCAGCGTTATGACCGCCTCCGAGAAAGGGTTGGTCGCCCCGGTCATCAAGGATGCCCAAGACAAGCGTGTATTTCAAATTTCCGAGGAGATGCGGGCGCTGGTGGGCCGCGCCAACGAGGGAAAATTGCGCCCCGACGACTGCTCTGGCGGCACTTTCGGCTTGACCAACATTGGCAAGCTGAATTCCTACGACTCCGTCCCCCGCCCTCTTCCGCCTCAGTCCTCTATTATGACCGCCTGCACGGCGAGAAAAATGGCGGTGGTCCTGGACGACGGCAAAGATACCATCACGTCCAGGATGATGATGAAGCTGGTCATCGGAAGTGACCACCGCGTCACCGACGGCGTTCCTCTGGCAAACTTCATCAATAACGTAAAAGATTACCTGGAAAATCCCAAGTCCCTTATGTGACACCCAAAATACGGGGCGGCAGCAGGTAAAATCCGCTGCCGCCCTCGCCGTCCCCCGCGGCCCAGGACAAGCAAGGAGCGCACTATGGACGAAACGCTTCACGGGATGCTGATCGCGAATGCGGGCATTCTGCTGGAATACCGAGGCACCAAAATCCTCATAGACGGCCTCTACCAGGTGACAGACAACCCCTTCAGCGATATTCCGCCGGATATTTTACGAAGGCTTTTAGATGGGGAGCCGCCCTATGACGGCGTTGACTGCCTCCTGTTCACCCACAGGCATTCAGATCATTTCTCGGCGGAACTGACACTGGAGTACACCCAGCGGCGCCGGCCAAAGATACTTCTCCTCCCCCCGGGAGTCTGGGAGTCTCAGAGCTGGCCGCGGGATTATTTGGCGGAGCAGGGCATACCATACGTCCTGCCCAGCTGCATGGACGAGCGGACCCTTGTCCCTGGTGTCACGGTCCGCTCCTTTTCCACCCGTCACCTAGACAAGCAATACTGGGAGGTGCCCCATTCCTGCCTCCTGCTGACCCTCGGCGAAAAGCGGGTCCTTTTCACGGCAGACGTGGACTATACGTCGGAAACCTTCCCGGGCCTTCCGCCGCTGGACGCCGTCTTTGTCAATCCTCTGTTCTTCCGGGCCCTGCGCGCCGAAAAGTTCTTCCATGGGATTCTCCCGGCAAAGGCCGTCTGCGTGTACCACATCCCCTTCCCAGAGGACGACTGTGGTCAGATGCGCCCCACCCTAAAGCGTGACGTGGAGCGATGGCCGCCGGAGCGGGGAAAGGTCATCCTCTTCACAGAGCCGGGCCGCTGGGAGGAATTATAGGCAAAACAACTCCGGGTGAGCCGCGCTCACCCTGGCGTCCCCAGCGCGGTCTCTACCAGCTCCGCGGCACAGGGACAGTCACGCGCTCCGGTGATACCGGCGCTCAGTTTGGCTATCTCGCTGGCAAGGACCTGGAGACGGCTGTCCAATTCCTCAATCTTGGCGTTGCCGCTGGAGATCAGCACCGAGGGCGCACCCATCAGCATGTCCAACAGCTTTTCAATCTCGCTTTCCACCCAGGCCAACTTCGCCCGCCTCGCCGTCAGCTTCGGTCTGGCGGCTTTCTTCTTTTCGTGGTCTGTCAGCGTTTTGTAATTCTCCAGCTTCTTTAACATCTGCCGGCAGACTGTCGACTCAAACACCCACCCTAAAAATTGTCCGTCTGATTTCATGGCAAAGCAATTTAGCCCGGCATACTCCACTCTCGAACACTCTCAAAATAAGGGCTCTGTCTACGGTACCTGAAATCGGCGCCATCTTTATTGGTCCAATCGTAAAATCCCTGTCCGGATCTCTGACCAGTTTTTCCTTCAGAAATTCCCTCCAGCGTTGTCTTTTGCACGGCCTTCACATCGCACAAGTCTGGATAGACATTCTCCGCGATCGTTTTCTCCAGTTCAAATCCCACCGCATCATAGTATTCCAGCAAGCCAATCGAACCGTATCGCATGCCCATAGCGTACTTTACTGCCGTATCTATATCAAAGGCTGTGGTGACGCCTTCTTCTATGAGATAGATCGCTTCCCGAAAAAGTGCCTGGGCAAAGCGGTTCACCAAAAATCCCGGTACACTGCGATTTAAAATAATGACTTTGCGGCGCAGCAACTCCAAAAGTTTCACCGTACGTTGTAAAGTCCGATCAGACGTCTTGCTGTGACGGACAACCTCCACCAATGGCAGCATATGAACAGGCTGAAATGGATGCGCAATCAACAGGGCTTCAGGATTGTTTGTCAATGCGGCCAGCTTTTCCGCATCGATGGAGGATGTGCACGACGCGATGATAACATCAGCCGCAGCATAACGCTCCACCATCTGAAACACCTGCCGCTTCTGTTCCTCTGATTCGGTAATTGCCTCAAACACAAAACCGCAATCCGCTAACCGCGCAGGATCATTTGTAATGGTCAGTAAGCTCATTGCCGCATCCTTGTTCTCTGGAGAGGCAAGTCCCTCTCGGATAAGATCATCCCAATTTTGAAGAATGGCGGCTTCGCAGCGCTCCAAGCCCTTTTCAGAGTGCCCCACAACAACGCAAGGCAGCCCATTTCCAATTACGAGTGTCGCTTGACAGGCTCCAATCGTACCAGCTCCATACACCGCGATTTTTTCCATATATGACTCTCCTTTCCACTTGCTCAAAGAGAAGGCTCGGCAAATCATCCCAAAGTAACAGACTTTATTCTTTCGGCGGGTCCCAAAAGCGCATCATTATAGTGCGGGAACACGGTGCACGATAGGTTAATTTGCCAATACATGAAGGAAAAATGTTTCATCGCCGAAATTGCCCGACTTTAGCACCAGAGCCAACTCGGGCTGATTGATTGGCCACAGCTCCGGCACGCCCGGAGCGACATCCGCTCCAATTTGAAATGCCCCTGTTTTCAGCTCCCTGATAACCGCGCCGGATGTTTCGCCACCGGCCACGACAATCCGCTGGTAACCACAGTCTCTGCCGTAAACTGCCAGCCGCCCCATGAGCGCCTCCAGCAACGCGGATACCCGCTCTGAGCCCATACGCTGATACGCCCGCACCCGCTTTGAATCCGCCGTGGAATACAGCAGGATATCCCCATCCGCCAAACGAATAGCCTGCCGAAGCTCTTTTTCCGTCTGCATGCCAGACAGCAGCTTATCCGGTTCAATTCGGATCGCGTTTCCACCCTGGGCGAGGTATGTTTCAACCTGTTTCCGCGTCATGGCGGAACAGCTCCCCGCTAGCAGCAGTCTGGGCAATCCTTTCGGAGCAGCTTGCCCGGCAGAAGGCTCCCGCGCCTCACATTGGTTTGAGCCATACAACCGCCCCAAATGCTCCAACAGTCCGGATCCTCCCGTCAGAAGGGGTAAATGCCCGAATTTTTCCGCAATGCGCGCGCCATCCGCATCGGTTGAATAGGAAGGAACCATTGTAAACCGCTTTTCCCCGGCGAGCTCTTCCTGTATCCACTCCATCTGATTTCCCTGGAGGATAAAACACGGATAGCGGCTCTGCGCCGCCATCAATACAGAAATATCTGACTGCGTCATCGGGTTGATGGGATGATTTCTCATGTGGCTCTCCGCCAAGGGTGTGCCGTTTACATACAAAATTCCATCCTTCACGGTTCTTCCGTTGACTGGAAGAGAAGGACATACTACCGTGCACTTGCTTTCGGTCAATTCCATAAGCGCATCCGTGACAGGTCCGATATTGCCCTTCGGAGTCGAATCAAAGGTAGAGCAGTACTTAAAATACAGGTGCGCGGCGCCGCATTCCAGCAGCCATTTCGCGGCCTTCAGTGTCTGCGAAACCGCAAGCTCCGCCGGGATGGAACGGGATTTCAGCGCAATCACGACTGCCTCTGGCCGCAGGGCTTTCACTCCTTCCCAATCCCCAACGCCGTTGAGAAGCACAGTTTTCAAGCCCGCTTTTCGTAAAAAAGACGCCGCATCACTCCCACCCGTAAAATCATCCGCTATACAGCCAATCAGCAATGTGTTTCGTTTCATGCCCAGCCTCCGCTTTCCAAATCCGCCAGACGCAACATTTTCAGAGCGGCTTCTCCTTGCCGCGGCAGATTTTCCGCCGGTGCCTCGATGCTCATTGTTCCATGATAGCCAGCCTTTTTCAAATCGGAAAAAAGCTCCACATAATATGCAAAATCCTTCATATCCGGATATCCTCGCTCCAAATTCGCTCCGCATGTGCTGATATGTGTATGACAAATCAAATCCTGAAATCCAGCGAAGTCACCAACCGGCTCTCCGGCAACCGCACGATGGTAAAAGTCCACCACCAAAGCGAGGTTGCTGGCGCCAACTTCCCGAACCAGCGCAGCCACCTTTTTCGTAGATGTGCCGTATTCACAGGCTCTTGGGTTCAATTGTTCAAAATTCACTCGCATCCCATAAGCCTTCGCCACGCCGGCTGTCATGCGCAAAAAGGTTTTGCATTGCGCATCGGCCCGTTTATTTTGAAAGCCCGGCGGCAGCCTTCGAGCATTCGGCGCGCCATCCCAAGCATCCTCACGCCAAGAGCCGCCGCCCGCCTACAGAAAGACTCCGCATAGCTGGAAACAAGCTCCACATCAAATTCTCCGCCCACAATGGCAGGCGATCCTTCACAATAGCTGTTGAATGACACACAGGGGAGCTTGCCGGCACGAACGCTTTCACAAACTCGCTCAAATTCCGCATCGGACATATTGAAAATCTCCGCTCCGGAGAACTCCACAAAATCAAATCCGGCCTGTTCCGCAAGCCGATAATCCTTCGACGGGACACAGCATCCAAACAGCATTGAGTACCTCCTTTCTCACAAGGGTCAAACCTCGTCCAAATTGGATTGAATATGATATTGCCCTTTTAGCCGCTCTAGCGACCCAATGGTACGGACAGGAACAGGAATACCTTCTCTCCGGCGTTTCTGCTCCTGGCGTGCCTCCAGTTCACCCGGAAATGCCAAGGGAGCCGCGCCATCCGCCATGGGTACGTTCTGGATAAAATGATGGTAGTACTCCATTCGTCTTTTCATCTCTTCCGGTTGAATCCAAGCCGAGAGATTCATGGCGATCATAAAATGACCCGTGAGGCTTGGAACATCCGGGTCATGATACATACTCCGCATTTGATCCGCGAACAGGCCCCCTGTAATGACGCCACTCAAGATATCAACCGCATAGGCAAGACCCAGGCCCTTGTATCCTCCGATTGGTAGCAGGAAACCTTCCAGCACCCTCCGCGGATCATCTGTAGCCTTGCCATCTTTATCAATCCCCCATCCATAGGGGATCTTCTCTCCCTTCGCCACCGCAAGACGCAATTTTCCACCAGCCGCCACCGACATAGACATATCCAGGGAAAATGGAAACTCGCAATAGGTTGGTATTGCAACGCTGATCGGATTATTTCCGACCACAGGAGCCTTTGCGCAGGGAGCCGCAATCAGCGGCATGACATTTGTCATCGCAATTCCAACCATACCTTGCTTCACCGCCAATTGACTATATAAGGCGGCAGCTCCAAAGTGGTTGCTGTTCGTAACCCCCGCCGCGCCAATGCCATAAACGCGAGCATCTTTAATCGCCTGCTCCATGGCTACCCGACCAGCCACGGCCCCAGCGGCTCCATCCGCGTCGACCAACGTGATAGCCGGGGCTTTCCGAATGGTCCGGATTTCTGCCCGACGGTTAATCGCGTCAACCAGAACGCGGTTAAAATATGTCGGAACGCGAATCACGCCATGGGAATCAATTCCCCACAGATTTGCCTGCACAATTGTCTCCGCATACCAAGCCGCCTCTTGCGGACGCATACCGCCCACAATAAAAAGCTCCTGGGTAAATCCGCGCAAACTTTCAAATGAAATTTTTTTAACTGCCTCGTCCATTGATTTCTCCTCCCCGTTTTACAGGGAACCCTCTAGTTTCCACGCGAAAGAAAACCTGCCTACAAAGAAGGGCTCGCCATCTATAGAAAGCAAGCCCATGATTCTTGTTGTCATGTCCTATATTTGCCCAACCGTATTCCTGTTTGCAAGGGAAGGCAACGCGGCGGGAAAAAAGCGGTCAGACGGCGTTTCATCGTTGTAAGTACAAGCTCTTAGCCTTCCTGGGACCGCAATACACTGGGATTGCAAGGATATTTGGGCATTCGCCCCTCCAGATAGTCCACAATCCCAGCCGCGCTATCCATTGCCATCGCCAAAAGGGCGCCATCGCTCAGTGCGGCGTTGTGGGGGGATAGAATCACATTTTCCATGGAGAAAAGCGGATTATCTGGGGCAGGCGGTTCTTGCTCAAAGACATCCAGGCCAGCGCCTGCGAGCTCGTGGTTTTTCAGCGCTTCTATCAGAGCCGCTTCATCGATGACAGGCCCGCGGGAAGCGTTGATGATATACGCGGCTGGCTTCATCAGGCGAAGCTGCTCCGCGCCCACCAAATGGTAGGTTGAAGGAAGCAAGGAAGTATGTACTATCACAAAGTCAGACCGGGTATACACCTCTTCCGGCGCGACCAGAGTCACAGGCAGGCCGTTCACATCCTTCCGCTGTACAAAGGGGTCGCTAGCAATTATATTCATTTCGAATCCAGAGAGCTTTTTCACCACCATACGGGAGATTTTACCCAGGCCAATCAGGCCAACTGTGGCGCCCTTTAATTCCGCGGTCTTGTACATACCGCGCTTCGCGAACTCACCGGCACGGGTCAACTTGTCCATACGGACAGTCCGCTTGCTCAAAGAAAGCAGCAGCATGACCATATGCTCCGCCACGGCGTTAAGGTTGGAAAACGGAGCATTGACTACCAAAATCCCCTTTTGGGTGGCGTATTCCACGTCAATATTATCCACCCCCATGCCGTGCTTCGCAACAACCTTCAAAGAAGGTACCGCGTCCATCATCTCTGCCGTAATTTTTACGGAGCGAATCAGGATGCCCGCACACCCCTGAGCTTCCTTAACAATATGCTCGAGATCCTGCCCTTGGATTACTTCAAAGTGCCTTCGCAGTAGAGAAATAGCCTCCGGGTGGATCGGCTCGCTTACATAAACCTTTTGTTTCATCATGGCCTCTCTTCACTCTCTCATTGATCTGCTTTTTTGGATAGACGCAGCTCCTTCCGCACCGCGAACGCAACCACCAGGACAGACACCGCCAGAAAAACCGCGCTGATGGGGGAGGTCACGAACGGAAGATAACTGCCCTTGCTGGCAATCAAGCCTCGCCGCAGGTTTGTTTCAATCATGGGCCCCAGAATAAAGCCCAAAATAATAGGCGTCAAGGGGAAGCTGAACTTCTCAAGGATATATGCCAAAATTCCAAACGCCAGAATGGCCCATACATCAAACAAACGGTTGTTCAGTCCAAAGGCTCCTACTACGCAAAGCACCAGAATAATCGGCATCAAGATATATTTTGGGACTGTCAGAACCCGCGCAAAAATCTTGATACCGCCATATTCCGCCATTACCATAAGCAGATTCGCAACCAAACAGATGGCAAAAATGCCGTATACTAGCTCCGCTTCGGTGTCAAACAACAGCGGCCCAGGATTCAAGCCATGAATGGTCAATCCACCCAAGAGCAGCGCGGTCGCCGCATCCCCGGGAATCCCCAGGCACAGCAGCGGCACCAAAGCTCCGCCGACCGTCGCGTTATTGGAGGTTTCAGAGGCCACAATACCATCAATCACACCAGTACCAAATTTTTCCGGTGTTTTAGACGCGTTTTTTGCCGCTGTATAGGCAAGGATGTTGGAAGTGCCTCCGCCAATACCCGGTAAAATACCAATGCAGGTGCCAATGATGGCGGACCGAAAGAAATTTCCAATTTGGCTGATAAACTCCTCGACACTGAACCCAAAGCCTTTGATTTTAAAATTCTGCGTAACGGTCATTTGGGGAACGTTGCGCTCTCTTGCCGCCTTGATAATTTCAGAAATGGCAAACATGCCAATCAAAAGCGGAAGGATGTCGAAACCGCCATCCAGAGCATGGAAACCGAACGTCAGCCGGGGAAGGCCGTCAATGGGCGCTGCGCCCACCATAGCAATCAAAAAGCCTATCGCGCCGGAGGCCAGCCCCTTCACCACGGAGCCGCTGATCAGGCTCGCCATCATGGTCATGGAGAACACGCCTACCGCAAAATACTCATAGAAGCTAAATTTCAGCGCAATTTTTGCGAGAAACGGAGAAATGCACATCAACACAAGAATGCCAAAAATCGTTCCCAGAAAGGAGAAGAAAATGCCAACGCCCAGGGCCTTTCCGGCCTCTCCCTTCGCGGCCAGGGGATACCCGTCAAAGCAGGTCGCCACCGATGAGGGCGTGCCGGGAATCCGAAGCAGAATTGCCGCCACCAGGCCGCCGGAAATGCCGCCGATATAGAGACCGATTAATAAAGCCATGCCGCTGATCGGCGCCATACCGTAAGTCATTGGCAAACAAAGAGCGATTGCCATGGTAGCAGACAGTCCGGGAATTGAGCCGAAAATAATGCCGACCACAACGCCTACCGCGATTAGAAGGATACATTCCAAGCTGGCAATTTCGGAAAATCCGACCGTAATCAGTTCTAACATATGGCGCCTCCCTCAAACGCGCAGGATGCCGGCAGGCAGCATCAAATAAAACACTTTGGTAAAAATGAAGTAGACAGCAACCGAAGTGATCAGAGAGACCACAACAAACACCGCCATGTTTCCGCGAGTCCGCTCTTCCTTTGGCGCCAGCACGTACATTTGCATCACCAAATATGCAAGGGTCGTTATGATAAAACCCACCGGCTTCAGCGCAAAGATATACAACGCAATCAGCCCCAAGGTCTCCAGCATGCTAATGGTTCCATCGTTTTCCCAAAAATGGCCTTCCTTTTCGTCGGCATGCTGGAAAATCTTCCCCTTCTTTAAACCAGTTGCTGTCAAAACAATTCCAAGGATACCCAGAAGGGCCGCATCCAGCCGTGGGAAAAAATCAGCTTTAATTAAATTCAGCGCAACGGATTTAATGCCAAACGAGGCAATATACAGTCCGATGCCCAGCAGTATCAAAGCACTGCCGCAAAATACGTCCCTGTACTTTTTAAACATATTGTTCTCCCTTTTAATCCGGGACATGGGATCATGTCCCTGGTTCCGCCCTGTTGATCCGCTTTTGTTCCTTAGGTACAGCGGGCGGATAATCCACGATTATCCGCCCCTGTCTTTATCTGCCATGTTAGGCATATAAAAGCATGATCCTTTTAGCTGGCAACCAGTTCGGAAACGAAGCTCTCCACTACGCCTTTAAAGGTCTCCATATACTTCATGCCTTCCTCCGCCGAGGCAAGGAACGGCTCTTGCCGGAAGGACTCCATAATGGAATCGGCATAGGCCTGCTCCCCATTAACTTTTTCACAGGCGGCAGCAAATCTGTCGACAATTTCCTGGGGTGTATCCTTGGGGAAAGCAAAGAAGTAGTGCTTTTCCAATGTCAAATCATATCCCTGCTCCGCGGCAGTAGGAATGTCCGGATAGCCGGCGGAACGTTCGCCATTGGTTTGCGCCAAGGCGACAAATTCACCATTTTCCAAGTAATCCTTAATCGTGCCATAAGCGTTAATAATGCAATCAATATGTCCGCCGGCCAGCGATGCCACACGGTCGGAGGCTCCTCCGACGTCCACCAGGGAAATGTCAAAGCCGGCTTTTTGCATCATCAGGCTCTGAACATGAACCATTGTACCCGTATCCATACCGATCTTCAGCTCACCAGGATGTTCCTTGCTATAATTGAACATATCCTCCAGTGTCTTAAAACCGGAGTCAGCGCGGACGGCAATAATTTCACCGGGGCTCTTCGCCACAATGGAGGACAACTTAAAGTCCTGAATGCCAAAATCCGCAACGCCGATTACCTCGTTGACGTTGATTGCGGAATGGAAAAACAGCACAGAATATCCGTCCGGGTCCGCATCCTTTACCTGACGGCTGGCAATAGAGCCGCCGCTTCCGGTAACGTTGGACGCGCCCACATTTACGCCCAATTCCTTGGAAAGGCCCTCCACATAAGCGCGGGCGTTGAAGTCCGTATCACCGCCAGCGCCATAGGGAATGACGATTTCAATCGGCCGTTCCGGCCACTTGATCTCCTCGCTTTGAGGTCCTTTTTCCGTCGCGGGGGTCTCTTCCTTCACAGCAGGCGTTCCCTCTTTAGCGCCGCATGCGCTCAGAGTAAGGACCATAACCAATGTGAGAATCATTGCAAACCATTTTTTCATCGTTCTTCTCCCTTTCTTTTATTATCCCCAGATACGATTATCGATCCGGAAACATCACTTGAAATTGTTCCACATTTTTCTTCGCGGCCGCTCCCAGCGTACCGCCATCCGCAAAAGGAATGACCAGTGAATATCCACGGTCAAATTTCTCTTTCGCCGCGTCCATACCGCCGGCAACGGAAGCCAAGAACTTATCCGAACGCAAAACCGCATCCTCAACTTTTTGAATCGCCGCCTGAACATCCGGATTGGCGGGATCACAGAAGTGCCCCATAGAAGTGGCAAGGTCCATAGGACCCACGAAAATACCGTCCAATCCGTCTACTTGCAAGATTTCTTCGATGTTGTCCACGGCTTCCAGCGTCTCGACTGCCGTCATGACCAATATCTCACCGTTGGCCCGCTCCATGTAATTCATACTGTTCATATTCCAGCCGGGGGCTCTTGGACTCGGAGCCACTCCCCGCACCCCCGCGGTTGGATATCTACAAGCAGCGACCGCTTCTTCAGCTTCCTCACGCGTGTTAACATAAGGGATCAAAACACCATAGGCGCCCGCGTCTAAA
Source organism: uncultured Oscillibacter sp. (assembly GCA_910587705.1). Lineage (GTDB taxonomy): Bacteria > Bacillota > Clostridia > Oscillospirales > Oscillospiraceae > Oscillibacter. The sequence goes on along the minus strand of CAJUMX010000009.1, from coordinate 52,990 downwards.
ATGCGTTTGATCGCTACCATATCATTCCACGGCGCCCGCACAAATGGAACGCCACCAAAACGACCCAAAGCCCGCATTTGATCAATCAGGCTTAAAATATCATTCGGGCCGTGTTCCATGTCAATCATCAGTATGTCTACGCCGGCCTTGGCAAAAATTTCAGCCGCAAAGGGACTTGCGATCTGAAGCCACGCCCCCAGCATTTTTTTGCGCTCTTTCAGCAAATGCTTCGCCGGATTATAAAATTCCTCGTCTAAACGCAGCATATAAAACTCCTCTCCAAGCCCGCGGCGCGATCATTTTGTTTCTTGCCACACAGGTCTCCGCTCTTTGTCATTAATTTGATGCAAACATTCATTTATATTTGTTATTTTATATTCTCACAAATATGATAGATTTATAAACTGAAACATAGTGCCGAATACCTCTCTACTTTTTTGCTCACTTTTTGTTCATTATGTTCCCTTTTCACTTAAAAGTATAGCGAATTGGACCTCTTTTGTCTTTAGCCTCAGTTGCTTCTTTTTTGTACTATATTATTCTAGACAAGAATTTTCATTGACTTTATAATTGTTTTGTGCAAATATTAAGAAAGCTCTTACGAATTGGAGTCGATATTATGACGCACCCGGTACAACTCATTTGGACTTTTATGGTGGATTACGCAAAGGATTGGGGCGTTCGCCAGCATGCTCACGATTATTTTCAGATGTACTACTGCATTGCGGGACGCGGCAATATGTTGCTTGGTGAGCAAAGCATCGTCTTGGAGAAGGACAGCTGTCTACTGATTTTGCCCAATCAGGTTCATGAGCTTTATCCCATCAAAAGCGGTCAGCTTCGAACAATTGATACGAAGTTCTATGTACACGACGAGGCGATTAAAGGCGCTCTTCTTCACGCGCCGCAGCTTATCACGATTTCGGACTCTCATTTCCGTGATCTACAGCAAACCATGAGAAACGAGTGGGTAACTGGCGCGCTTTTTGCAAAGGAAATGGCCGAATCGCTATTTGAGCAATCGCTTTTGCTATTTCTCAGAAATAACGCTCATGTTTCCGCGCAGCCTCCATTTTATCGTACTCTCCAAGAGAAAACAAAAAAGCTGACTGGTATCGAAAAAGATATTGCCGACTATTTGTCCATTCATTTTTTGGAGGATTTGTCTCTGGATATCATAGCGAAAGATCTAAAATACTCCAAAAACCACCTATGTAAAGTTTTTAAGCGCGCCAGCGGATATACGATTAATGAATATATCAACTGCCTTCGTATCAGCAAGGCCTATGACTTGGTTTGCTGTACCAATAACCGTCTTACAGAAATCAGCGCTCAATGCGGCTTTTCCAGCATCCACTACTTTTCACGAACTTTTCATCGCATTGTTGGCATGACCCCTTCATTGGCCCGCAACCATGAAGAAAACTCTCTCAACACCGATATTCGCCTCCATGGCACATTCCGTTATCGGTATTTTAATAATGACCCCCAAAATGATATCTCTCGCAAGCACGACGGTGATGATCGCTCCTGAGCTCCCGCGCGTCCTCTTTTCCATCGAGGAATCCGCGCCCCCGCAATTCATGGAGCGCCCATTTTACGCCGGAGCGGAAATAGCTGCGCGGCGCCGTTACCATCCGTTTCCCGCTCATTTTATTCCGTATGGCCCGGATATCATTTCGCACATGCTTCCCCAACTCTACAGGGAAAACAATGTGAGCTATAACGTCCTGGCCAACAGCCTAGCGAAAGCAACTTGCCGGTCACCGTGGACACTCTGCGTCCACCGACCTTTGAGCAACTGAGAGAGGTGTTGTACAACCGCCCCGCTAATATCGTACATTTTGATGGTCACGGTGGCTACGGCGCAGTCATGGACACACCTGCTGGAAACCTGTACGCCGATCCAGAAAGCCAAACTAACAAGTACTTCCGCCCTGGTAAAATCTATCGAAGAAAAAAGGTAATCCTGACGAGGCCGCCGCGAGACAAGCCCTGCCTGCTGGTGTGGGCCAACTTTGAACCCGCTTCAGGTATTGAGGGGACGGAAATTCAGCCGCAGCTCAGCGTAGAGGATCGGGATATCCTAACCCAGCCGATGAAAGGGCTCCGCCCTGGAAGGATAAAGGTGTTACTCACAAGCAGACGTGCGGAAGCTTGGTTACAGGCGCAATCCTGCTACCGGCTTCTCCTGAGCGGCTTGATTGGGGAGGGTTTGTTAGAATACTGCAACGCCAACAGTTGAATATTCCACATATACCCAAAAGAGTACTATATTGGCCCTGGCGCAAAAGAATCCTAGCTTTGCGGAATTTTATTCGCGATATTAGGACCAGATTGTCTTGTCAGCGCTATTGCCTATCGATTTACAGGACGATGTGATTGCAATTGCGGAGAAAGAATCCGATCTGTCCTCCGCGGTAAAGCGCTGCCGGAAGAACGTACAGTCTATTCCATTTTTTGCCATTCCCGGTTTGCCGGAGACGGGGGTGCTGATCGCCGCGTTGTTCCTTTTAAGGGCACACATCAAAATCCATAGAACAGAAGATGGCAAATGGGAGTTTCTTGTGGAACACAGTTCCTCCGACGACGGTACCCTTGAAAAAGTCGTGCGCATACTCGCGAATCTCTTCAAAATTAGAGTACTGAAAGTGGGCTTGCCATGCTAAGTTGATAAACCCAAGGGCTTTAAAACGCCTGTCCGCAAGGGTTTGTCAGCTTTCTTTTGCCATGTGCGTATGCAAATAGCAATTCACGGAACTTGAGCCCCTCTTGTTTTAAATATCCCTATAAGATTAGGCACAGCCCAAAGGCTGTGCCTAATCTTATCTTAATAATTTGAGCAGGTGGTTTGACCAGGGAAAGTAAAAGGCCAACCGCATAACACCCAAGCATCACGCGGCTGTATACCACATTCTCGAAATTTTCTTTATCAGTACCGCGCAAATGAGCCGTAATAGATTCCCAGGCATTTACTGTTCGCAGCAGTTATGTGGACATAGTAGTTGCCTTCCTACCTTTTACGGTCTAGAAAAATCAGCTTCAGGAAAACATCGCAGTGGACTAGATGCGCATATCAAAGTACATCAACCCGTTCATGAGTAAGCCAGTAAAAGAAGGAAAACAACCACTCCCTTTAGGGACATGTCCCAAGAGGGCCTATACATACCACCGGCTTAGCCGGAGGTTTTGGCTTATTCCTCCGACAGCTCCAGCACCACGGGGCAGTGGTCGCTGCCGTGGACCTCGCTCCAGATGTCGGCGTTTCGAATCCGCCCGCGAAGGCGCTGGGAGACGATGAAATAGTCGATTCTCCATCCGGTGTTGTTCTCCCGGGCCCGGCCCCGATAGCTCCACCAGGAGTAGGCCCCGGTCTTGTCCGGGTACAGCGCCCGGAAGCTGTCCACAAAGCCGGCTTCCAGGAGCCTTGTCATTTTCTCTCGCTCCTCGTCGGTGAAGCCGGGATTCCGCCGGTTGGGGCCGGGGTTTTTCAGGTCGATTTCCTGGTGGGCCACGTTCAAATCCCCGCAGTAGACCACCGGCTTCACCGCGTCCAGCTCACAGAGGTAGTCCCGCAGGTCATCCTCCCAGGCCATCCGGTAGTCCAGGCGGAGGAGCTGGTCCTTGGAGTTGGGGGTGTAGCAGCAGACCAGATAGAAGTCCTGGAACTCCGCCGTGATGATCCGCCCCTCGTGGCGGTGCTCGTCGATGCCGAAATCATAGGTGACGTTCAGGGGCTGGTGCCGGGTAAAGACGGCGGTGCCGGAGTAGCCCGCCTTGTCCGCGCTGTTCCAGAAGCGGACGTAGCCGGGGAGGTCGAATTCCGCTTGTTCCGGCCGCATCTTCGTCTCTTGGAGGCAAATGACGTCCGCGTCGGCAAAGGCGCAGAAGTCCAGAAAGCCCTTTTTCAGGCAGGCCCGGAGGCCGTTGACGTTCCAGGAAACCAGTTTCATAAAAGCACCTCGTTTGTATCTTGGATGATGGATGGTTTTTATTGTACCGCATCTCCGGAGAAAAAACAATTGCCCGGAGCATGGAAAAGGAGTAGAATAGAAGAAACGTTTCCGTAAATTTCGCATGGAGGTTTCAGTTATGGGTTTCTTGGATAAGTTTAGAAAGAAAAAGGAGCCGCCCGCCCGACCCCATCGGGAGGGAACGGCCCCGGAGACGGAGGAATACACCCCCGGCGGCTCCGCCGTTTACCGCTATCAGACCCCGGAGGACCAGGGCTTCCGGCCTCCGGAGGACGTGTGCGTCTCCACGGAGGCCATTGAAGCCCACATGGCGGAGATTTTCCCGGGCTGGGAGGGCTTCGTCTGCCACGAGCTCATCAGCGATTTGGTCCACATCGACGTTCACGTCCTCCACGCCCCCAAGGGGGACAGCACGCTCCTCTACACCACCGGCATGAGCGATCTGCCCATGAGCCTGCCGGAGGAGATTGCGGACCGGGAGGACCTGAAATACGCGGAGCTGTACATGCTCCTCCCTGGGGACTGGGACCTGGGCAGGGCGGGGAGCAATCCCAAGGACCTGCCCTATGAGCGGTTCTGGCCCATCCAGATGCTGAAATTCCTGGCCCGCTTCCCCCACGAGTACAAGACCTGGCTGGGCTGGGGCCACACCATTCCCAACGGGCCGGACTACACGCCTATCTGCGACGGTCTGGGCTTTGGCGGCGCGGTGCTGGACAGCCTCTCCTTGGTGCCGGAGCTGACCACGGAGGACGGGAAAACCATCTGCTTCTACATGCTGATTCCCGCCTACAAAGAGGAGATCGAATACAAGCTGAAATACGGCATGGAGGGCCTGAGCCAGCGCTTTGCGGAGGGGAAGCTCCCCGTGGTGCTGGACGTGCGCCGGCCCAACCTCTGCGCGGACTTTAAGGAGATTTTGGATTAGACCATGGACTATGAGAAGCTGCTGAACATGGCGGTGGAGCTGGGCTATCAGCTGATGTACAGCGGCGCGGAAATCTACCGGGTGGAGGAGTCCGCCCGGCGGCTCCTCTGCGCTTACGGGCTGGAGACCCCGGAGGTTTTTGCCATTCCCAACTGCCTCATCGTCAGCGTGGCTACCCCGGAGGGCCATCCCGTCACCCGGATGCGGCGGGTCCCCCTCCACGGCACGGACATTGAGCTGCTGGAGCGGTGCAACAACCTCTGCCGCCACCTCTGTGTGGAGAAGCCGCCTCTGGACGAGGCCCTGTCCGCCGTGGCGGCCCTGGGGGCAGACATCCCCCGCTACTCCCCCCGGATGGTACTGCTGGGCTATGGCGCGGCTCCCGCCTTTTTCGCCCCGCTTTTTGGCGGAGGGCCGCGGGACATGGCATGCGCTCTTCTCAGCGGATTGGCGGTGGGGGTGTGCCTTCTCTACGGGGGAAAATTCATCGGGGCCAACGGCTTTTTCCGCACGGCGGTGTGCAGCGCCCTGGCGGCCTTTCTGGCGCTGGCACTGGTGGAGGCGGGATTGGGGGAGAGCGTGGACATTGTGACCATCTCCGCGCTAATGGTCCTGGTCCCCGGCGTGGCCCTGACCAACGCCATGCGGGAGATTATGGCCGGGGACACCTTCTCCGCCCTGAGCCGCACGGCGGACGCAATTCTGGCGGCCTCCGCCATCGCCCTGGGGGCGGCGGCGGGACAGGCCCTGGGCGGATTTCTGTAAGTTAAGTAAGGAGGGTGGCATGGAGACGGTTTGCTTTGACTACGCCCTGCCCTGTCTGTGCGCCTTTTGGGCCTGCGTGGGCTTTACGCTGATGTTCAACATCCATGGCTATGGAAAGCTTATCGCCGGGGTGGGCGGGGCCCTGGGCTGGCTGGTGTATTTGCTGGGGGGAAAGACCATCTTCGCGGCCTTTCTGGCGGCGGCGGCCATCGGCGTGTTTGCCGAGGTGATGAGCCGGGTCCGGCGCTGCCCGGTGACGGGCTATGTGCTGGTGGCTCTGCTGCCCCTGGTGCCCGGCGGGGGGATTTATTACGCCATGCGCCATGGCGTGGCGGGGGAGACGGACGCGTTTCTCAGCACCCTGCTCCACACCTTTGGCATGGCGGCGGCGCTGGCGGTGGGGGCTATGCTGGCCTCGTCGGTGTTCCGGGCCGTGTTTCCCCGGCTCCGCCCGCCAAAGAAGTGAACAACGGAGGATGGGATTTCACCATGGAAAGCTTCAAACAAGAATTATATGAAAACGGCTATTTCCGCCAGGAGGAGCTGGTGTTCTGGGACTGCGACCGGGAGCAGCGGGTCCGGGTGGCGGCCCTTTTAAGCCGCCTGGGGGCCTTCGCCGGGTACGACTACGATGCCCGGGGCCTGACCCATGAGCTGCTCTGGGCCAATCGGGAGGTGTTTCTCCTCTCCCGGGCGGCCATCCGCATTCACGACTGCCCCCGGGCCCGGGACCTGCTGGACATCACCACCTGGGAGGCGGGGCCCAAGGCCGCCCACATGGGGCGGAACTACGAGATGCGGGACCAGCAGGGCCGCCTCCGGGTCTGCGCCCGGACGGACTGGATTCTGGTGGACCCCCTTACCCGGAAGATTCTGCGGCCCTCGGCCTTCACGGCCAAGCCCCTGCTGTCCTCGGACCGGTCCCTGGACTGTCCGGAGACACGGAAGATTGTCCTTCCCAAGGAGGGGCGGGAGGACCTGGGGACCCGGACGGTCCGCTGGTCCGACCTGGACGGCAACGGGCACCTGTTTAGCGGAAACTACGGCGACATCATCTGGGATGCCCTGCCGGAGGACCTGCAAGTCCGGGTCCCCCGGGAGTTCCAGATCAACTACAGCCGGGAGGCCGTCCTGGGGGATACCCTCCGTTTGGAGGGCTGCTGGGGAGATGCGGGCTATTTCGTGGAGGGCCTGGGGCCCCAGGGCGTCTGCTTCACGGCCCTGTGCGTGTTCTGAAAAGGCTTCCAAAAAACTGTACTTGACGGCGGATTTTCCCAGGTATACAATGGAAGTACGTACTGTTCCGGCGATTTTCCGTCGGAGAAGAGAGGAGATTTTCTATGAAACGCTTTCTAACCATCCTGCTGACTACCCTGGCGCTGGCGGGGCTGCTGTGCGTCAGCGCCTCCGCCTCCAGCTTTGACGGACCGGCGGCGGAGCTGTCCGCCATCGGCATGCTCAAGGGCGGTCCTGGCGGCTTTGACCTGGAGAAGGCCCCCACCCGGGCCCAGGCCGCCATCATGCTGGTCCGGCTCTACGGCGCAGAGGAGGAGGCCAAGGCCGCCTACGCCGCCGGGGACCTCAAATGCCCCTTCACCGACGTGAACGAGACCGCCGCCCCCCATGTGGCCTGGCTGGCGGGCAAGGGCCTTGCCAACGGGACCTCGGAATCCGCCTTCGGCGCGTCCAACCCCTGCACCGCCAAGGCGTATACCATCTTCCTCCTCCGGGCCCTGGGCTATCAGGACAATGTGGACTTCACCAGCGCCAACGCCCAGGAGTTTGCCCTGAGCCTGGGCCTGCTGGATACCTCCTTGTTCACCGGGACCTTCCTCCGGGACTATTTGGTGTCCATGACCTATCAGGCCCTGGGCGCGGACCTCAAGGACGGCGACACCTATCTGCTGGCCAGCCTCATTGAGAGCGGGGCCGTGGACGCGGCGGCCGCCAAGCCCATGACGGAGAAGATTGAGGCCTATCGGGCCCTCCAGACCTCCGGCGCGGCGGCGGCCCAGGGACTGGATACCACTGTGGACGCGAAAATGGCCATGAGCTTCAGCGTCAAGGGCACCGACGGCGGAACCTCCCTGGATATGACCCAGAAGGCAGACGCCACGATTAAGGGCCGCATCCAGATGGTCCTGGACAAGGACCTCCAGATGGCCATGGACATGACCGTCACCGCGACAGACGGGGAGATCACCGAGACCGAAAAAATGGAGTACTGGCTGAAAGAGGGCGTGGCCTATGTCCGCTCCGGCGAGGACGCCTACCAGATGCCCATGGGCATGGGCGTGGACGTAGAGAGCCTTACGGCCCTGATGGAGCAGGCCACCGGGAAAACCTACGCCGCCATGCTGCCCTTCATCGACTCCATCACCGAGAAATCCTCCGGGGAAAACACGGTCTACACCCTGAAATTGAACAACGCCTTCGCCGGGATGATCAACGGCCTGACGGGCCAGATTTTGGGTGTGCTGGAGGCCGAGGCGGACCTGGACATGGAGATGTCCTTCTCCCTGGACGGCAGTACCATCACCTACACCGTGGGCAAAGATGGGACCCTGAAAAACGCCGCCGCCGACCTGGCCCTGAAAGCGGGCGTGAAAGCCTCCGACGGCAAGGACAGCCTGACGGCAAACGTCTCCGTGAATCTGGACATGACCATGGAGATTCAGGCCATGGGTAAGAACGTGAAAATCAGCTACCCTGATTTCTCGGACTTTGAGGATGTTCTTGGCGGAGCCGACGGCCCCACCAGCATCTTTACCGCCGCTTAAGCCCCCTTCCCGCAAAAAGAGCCGCCCGGCTTTGCCGGGCGGCTCTTACAGCTCCCCGTCCTCCTGGGCCAGCTCGTCTCTGGCTTCCTGGAGGACCTTTTTTTCCGCTTTGGTGGTCAATTGGCTCTCGTCAAACTTCGCGAATAGGTCCGGGCGGCGGCGCATGGTCCGCTTGTAGCTCTCCTTCTTCCGCCAGGCCGCCACCTTCCCGTGGTCCCCGGAGAGTAAAATCTCCGGCACCGCCCGGTCGTGCCACACGGCGGGCCGGGAGTACTGGGGGTACTCCAGAAGGCCGTTCCAGTGGGACTCCTCCTGGAAGCACTCCTCGTCCGGCAGGACCCCGGGCACCATGCGGCACACTGCGTCCGCCACCGCCATGGCGGGAATTTCTCCGCCGGTGAGAACGAAGTCCCCCATGGAGATTTCCTCATCCACGCACTCGTCCAAAAACCGCTGGTCCACCCCCTCGTAGTGCCCGCAGACCAGAATCAGGTGACTGTACGTCTCCTTCAGCTCCCGGGCCAGACCTTGGGTGAAGGTCCGCCCGCAGGGGGAGAGGAAGATGGTCCGCCCCGGCCCGTGGGTTTCCACCACGTGGGCCCAGCAGCGGTACAGCGGGTCCGCCTGCATGACGGCCCCCCGGCCTCCGCCGTAAGGGTAGTCGTCCACCTGCATCTGCTTGTTGGTGGTGTACTCCCGAATCTGGTGGGTCCGAATGGCGATGTACCCCCGCTCCTGGGCCCGGCCCAGGATGCTGACGTTCAGCATGGCGTCCACGGAGTCCGGGAAGAGGGTCAAAATGTCGATGTTCACTCCAGCAGCCCCTCCCAGATTCGAATGTCCATCCGGTTGGTTTCCAGGTCCACGTTCAGAATAAAGGCGTCCTTCACCGCCGGGACCAGGAACTCCTTCACCCCCCGGACGGTATAGACCTTGCTGGCGGGGTAGCGCTCCACCTTCGTCAGCTCCCCCACGCATGCCCCGGTCTCGCCGTCGTAGACGTCCAGGCCAATGAGCTCGCTGTCAAAGTACTCCCCCTTCGGGAGCTGGGCGTCCGCCCGGCGGACCAGCAGCTCCTTCCCCCGGAGTCCTTCCGCGGCGGTGCGGTCCTCCACCCCCTCCAGCTTGAGGAGGGCCATGCCCTTGTGGACCCGACAGGCGGCGGGGGTGACGGCCTGTCCCTCCAGATAGAAGGTTTGAAAGCCGGTGAGGAAGTCCGCCTCCCCCTCCAGAGGCAGGACCCGCAGCTCTCCCCGGATGCCGTGAACGCTGACTATCCGGCCCACGGGGACAAAATCCAATTTCATAAAGGACGCTCCTTTGCTCTCAATCAATTCCGGGGCAGGAAGAGGGAAAATTTGGTCCCCTTCCCGGGCTGGGAGAAGGCCTTCACATAGCCCCCCTGGCCCTGGGCGATCTGCTGGACCAGATAGAGCCCCACGCCCACGCCCTCCGCATCGGAGGAGGCCCCGCCCCGGTAGAATCGCTGGAAGAGCCTCCCAAGCTCCTCCTCCTTCACGCCCGGTCCGGTGTCCGCCACATCGATGCGGGCGAAAAGCTCGTAGGCCCGGGCGCTGACGGTGACGCGGCCCGACGGGGTGTATTTCACGGCGTTGTCAATGAGGTTGCACACCGCCTCCGCTGTCCACCTGGGGTCGAAAACCGCCTCCGCGTCTGTGGGCGTTACCATCAGCTCCAGGCCCTTTTCCGCCGCCCGGGGGGCGAACTGACCGGCGGCCTCCTCCAGCATGGGCCCCAGGGGCCCGGGCCGGGGACGAAGGATCAGCACCCCGGCTTCCAGGCGGGAGGTTTTTACCAGCGCCTCAATGAGGGCCTGGAGCTTTCTCGCCTGTTCTCCCAGGGCGGTGGTGCAGGCCCGGCAATCCTCCGGGGCCTGCTCCTCCAGAAGCTGGGTGTAGAGCAGCACGTTGGCGATGGGGGTTTTCGTCTGGTGGGAGATGTCGGCAATAAGGGATTTGATCTTGTCCCGCTCTTCCCGGAGATGGACGGCGGAGATGGCGGAGGCGCTGAGGTAGTGGGCCAGCTTCGTCTCCACGGCGGAGAGCAGGGTTTCGTCAAAAGCCTCCTCCCGAAAGTCTCCCCGGATGGCCTCGTCCAGCATCCGGTCCAAACGGCGAAGCAGACGGCGCTTCCGCCAGCGATCCCAGAGGAACAGCGCCGCCAGCGCCAGAAGCAAAACGGCAAGAAAGCCGTATCCCGCTCTCGTCACGCCTCAGCCCTCGGTTTCCCCGGAGGACCAGACATAGCCGATGCCATAGACGGTTTTTAGAAACCGGGGCTTGGAGGGGTTCTCCTCCAGCTTCCCTCGAAGGCGCTTCACCGTCACGGACAAGGCGTTTTCGTCCACGTACTCCGCCCCGTCGGTCCAAACCCGGTCCACCAGCAGCTCCCGGGGCAGGGTCCGGCCCCGGTTTTCCACCAGAACGCGGAGGAGCTTCTGCTCCGTCTTGCTCAGGTCGATGAGCCGCCCGTCCCGGCGGAACTCCATGCGGTCAAAATCGAAGGCGAAGGCCCCCAGGACCAGAGGTCCCTCTCCGCCCCGGCAGCTGGCCCCCGTCCGGCGGAGCTGGGCGTTGACCCGGGCCCGGAGCACCGCCAGGGAGAAGGGCTTTGTCACATAGTCGTCGGCCCCGGATTCCAGGCCCGCCACGATATCCGTCTCCATATCGTTGGCGGTGAGCAGGATGACGGGGACATAGCCGGACCCGGCCCGGAACTTCCGGAGGAAGTCCAGCCCGCTGCCGTCGGGGAGGTTCACGTCCAGCACCAGCAGGTCAAAGCCCCCCGCCTCCAGGGCGGCCCGGGCGGCAGAGAGCGTCCGGCACAGGACCAGCTCTACCTCCGGGCTCCGCAGGGCTAGGCACAGCCCGTCTCCCAGGGTCCGGTCATCCTCCACAATCAGAATTCGCTTCACGCCGCCCCTCCTTTCCGCCGCCCGATCTCCGGCTTTTTTAAGACACGCTCAAAGCGTCCTCCAGCACCAGGCCGGGGTTGTGCTTGGTCAAAAAGCCCACGGACCACTCGCCGCCAAAGGCCACCAGCAGTCGGTCCTTGAAATCCTCCAGCACCGCCGCGCCGGTGCACAGGACCAGCTCGTCGGGCTTGCAGGGACACGCGGTGATGAGCCGCAGGTGGTCGTAGGGCAGGCCCTCCATGTAGAGCTCCACGCCGTACTCTGCCTTCATGCGGTACTGGAACACGTCGAACTGCAAGGTGCCCACGACCCCCACCACGACCTCCTCCATGCCGCCGCCGGGGCGCTTGAAGATTTGGATGGCGCCCTCCTGGGCAATCTGCTCCGTGCCCTTGATGAACTGCTTGCGCTTCATGGTGTCCTTGGGGGCCACCCGCATGAAGTGCTCCGGCTCGAAGGTGGGGATGCCCGCGTAGCGGAACTTCTTCCCCGGCACGGTGACGGTGTCGCCGATGGAGAAAATGCCGGGGTCGAACACGCCGATGATGTCCCCGGCGTAGGCCTCGTCCACAATCTCCCGCTCCGCCGCCATCATCTGCTGGGGCTGGGAGAGGCGCATCTTCTTGCCGGTCTGAACGTGGAAGTACTCCGCATCCCGCTGGAAGCGGCCGGAGCAGATGCGCATAAAGGCCAGCCGGTCCCGGTGGGCCTTGTTCATGTTGGCCTGAATTTTGAAAACGAAGGCGGAGAAGTCCGGGGAGAAGGCGTCGATCTCCTCCTCTCCCGCCATGCGGCTTAGGGGGGCAGAGGTCATGCGGAGGAAGGCTTTCAGGAAGGGCTCCACGCCGAAGTTGGTCAGGGCGGAGCCGAAAAACACCGGGGAGAGGGTCCCGGCCCGGACGGCCTCCAGGTCCAGCTCCCGGCCTGCCCCCAGGAGCTCCACCTCCTCCTGGAGCTGCCGCCAGCGGTTTTCCCCGATCATATCCCCGACGGCAGGGTCGTCCAGGTCCACTTCGGTGGCCTCGGCCTTTTTGGCGTGGCCCTCGCCGGAGAAGAAGAGGATGCGGCCCCCCTCCCGATCATAAACCCCCTGGAACTCCCGGCCGGAGCCAATGGGCCAATTGACGGGACAGGTGTCGATACCCAGCTCTGCCTCCACCTCGCCGCAGAGCTCCAGGGGGTCCCGGCTCTCTCGGTCCATCTTGTTGATGAAGGTGAAGATGGGGATGTGCCGTAGGGCGCAGACCCGGAAGAGCTTTCTCGTCTGGGGCTCCACGCCCTTGGCGGCGTCGATGACCATGACGGCGGAGTCCGCCGCCATGAGGGTGCGGTAGGTGTCCTCGGAGAAGTCCTGGTGGCCCGGGGTGTCCAGAATGTTGACGCAGAAGCCGTCGTGCTGGAACTGCATGACGGAGGAGGTGACGGAGATACCCCGCTGCTTCTCAATTTCCATCCAGTCACTGGTAGCGGCCCGGGCCCGCTTGCCCTTGACCTCGCCCGCCTGGGCGATGGCCCCGCCGTAGAGCAGGAGCTTTTCTGTGAGGGTGGTTTTGCCCGCGTCGGGGTGAGAGATGATGGCGAAGGTTCGCCTCCGGGCGATTTCGTCTTGGAAAGCGGCCATGTTACAGCCTCCTGGTTTGTTTGATAATGGGGGAACAGTTTCCACAAATTTAATAATATAGCATAAACCCCGGCGCTTTGCAAGCCCGCATTGACAGTGCTCCGCTTGGTATGCTATCATAAATCATACCTCAAACAGCCCGTGTATAGGAAAGGAGGCGCCCCTATGAAGCAGTTGTTCGCCAGTGCGGACACATTCCTCCGGGAAAGCGATTGGAGGGATCTGGCCCTCGTCAAGTTCTGCCTGTTTTCCATAGGCCTGCTGGCGGGACTACAGGTAACGGAGCGGTGCAAGCAGAGTGTGAGGATCGCCGCACTTTCGGTGTTCCTTATCACCTACATTCCGTTGATGACCAAGTTTCTGCGTATTCTCATCGGGAAACGCCAAAAAGCCTGACCCCATTTCACCCAAGACCCGGAAGGCATCCGTTTCCTTCCGGGTTCTTCCACAAGGAAAGCGAGGGCGCGTTATGAGCGAGATTCTGACATTTTCCAGCCGGGAGGAATTTCGGAGCTGGCTTTTCGTCCACTGCCAGTCACCAAACGGTGTATGGCTGGTCTTTGACAAAGCCGGAGGGACCCTGAAAGCGGGGGAGGCCCTGGAAGAAGCTCTCTGCTTTGGCTGGATTGACGGGCAGATGCGGCGGGTGGATGAAAAGACCTATCAGAAGTACTTTTCCCCCCGCCGGGAGAAGAGCAAGTGGTCGGAGAAAAACAAGGCCCTGGCCCAGCGCCTGGAGGAGCAGGGGCGAATGACGGAGTTTGGCCGGGCGAAAATTCAAGAGGCCCGGCAGAACGGTCAATGGGACGCGCCCGCCCCCGTGGCGGTGACCGAGGAACAGATCGCCCAGCTTTCCGCCCTGTTGGAGGAGTATGACCCCGCCTATGCAAACTTTCAGGCCATGCCCCTGTCCGTAAAAAAGACTTACACCCGTGCCTATTTCGACGCAAAGACCGAGGCGGGACGGCAGCGGCGCATAGCCTGGATGGTGGACCGGCTGAATCAAAATCTGCGGCCCATGTAACGGCACGCCCGGTGTCGCCTGGGGCGGCGTGTCAATGGAAAGGCGGGAGGAGCCTATGGTCTGGTGGACAGCGGCGGTCTGCGCCTTTTTTATCAAGGGGCTGTGCGGCTTTGCCAACACCCTGGTATTCACAACCATTTTGAGCTTTGCCGCGGACAATGCCCGCATTTCCCCGGTGGAGCTGCTGCTGGGCTACCCCTCCAACCTGATTTTAATGTGGAAAGAGCGGCGCTTCATCCGCTGGAAGCTCTGCCTGCCCCTGTCGGCCCTGGTGACTGCGGGCAGTATTCCGGGCATCCTGTTTTTAAAAAACACAGACGCCGGCGTCATCAAGGTCATCTTCGGCGTAGTGATTTTTTTGTTGGGCCTGGAAATGCTGCTGCGAGAACTCCGGCAGAAAAAAGTCCGGCAGTCTCGGGCGGTTTTGATGATCGTCGGCGTCCTCTCGGGGCTCTTGTGCGGACTATATGGCGTTGGGGCGCTGCTGGGGGCCTACCTAAGCCGGGTCACGGAGGACAGCGCCTCCTTCAAGGCCAACATATGCGTGGTATTTTTGGTGGAAAACACTCTTCGGATTTTCCTGTACGCCCTGTGGGGCATCCTCACGGTGGAGATTCTGAAACAGGCCGTGCTGCTGCTTCCCTTTATGCTGGCGGGCCTGGGCCTGGGGATGCTGGGCGGACGCGTTCTGGACGAGGCGCGGGTAAAAAAATGCGTAACCGTCATGCTGATGCTCTCCGGGGCGGCGCTGATTCTCAGATGAACACAGGTTCTTGGAAAAATCCAAGGGAAACCAATTGACGGTTTCCGTCCCTTATGCTAAACTAAAAGCAATGTGTCAATGGCAGGACACGGGCTCCAGGTCTTGCTTGCGGCGTGCCGGGCAAGACCGAACATCACGACCATGACATGATCGGGAAAGAAGGAAGCATATGTACAAAATCGTCAGAAAAGAGGCTCTGCGCCCCACCGTCACCCTGTACGAGATTGAGGCCCCGCTGATCGCCAAGAAGGCCCAGCCGGGACAGTTCATCATCCTGCGGGTGGACGAGAAGGGCGAACGCATCCCTATCACCATCAATGCCTATGACCCGGAAAAGGGCACCGTCACCATCATCGTCCAAACCGTGGGCGCTACCACGGAGAAGCTGACCCATCTCAACGAGGGCGACTGTCTCCAGGACTTCGTGGGCCCCTTGGGCAAGGCCACGGAGACCGAGGGCAAGAAAAAGGTCTGCGTCGTCGGCGGAGGCGTGGGCTGCGCCATCGCCTATCCCGTGCTGAAAAAGTTCCACGACGACGGGGCCGAGGTCCACGCCATCGTGGGCTTCCGCACCGAGGACCTGGTGATTCTGGAGGAGGATTTCAAGAAGTCCTCCGACAAGCTCATCGTCTGCACCGACGATGGAAGCTATGGCCGCAAGGGCCTGGTCACCGAGGCGCTGAAGGAGCTGATTGAAGAAGGAAATCAGTACGACGAGGTCTTTGCCATCGGCCCCATGGTCATGATGAAGTTTGTCTCCAAGACCACGGAGCCCTATGGCGTTCCCACCACCGTCTCCATGAGCCCCATTATGATCGACGGAACCGGCATGTGCGGCGGCTGCCGCTTGAGCGTGGGCGGCGAAATGAAGTTCGCCTGTGTGGATGGCCCGGACTTCGACGGCCACAAGGTGGACTGGGATCTGGCCGTGAAGCGGAACCAGATGTACATGGAATTTGAGAAGCACAAGCACGAGGAGACCTGCAACCTCTTTAAGAAGGAGGCCGAATAACATGGCCAATATGTCTTTACAGAAAAACCCCATGCCCTCCCAGGACCCCAATGTCCGCAATAAGAACTTTGAGGAGGTGGCCCTGGGCTACACCGAGGCCCAGGCCCTGGACGAGGCGGCCCGCTGCTTAAACTGCAAGAACCGGGCCTGTATGCAGGGCTGTCCCGTTATGGTACATATCCCCGAATTCATCGCCGAGGTCGCCAAGGGCGACTTCGAGGCGGCGTACCAGATCATCTCCAACACCTCCGCCCTCCCCGCCGTCTGCGGCCGGGTATGCCCCCAGGAAACCCAGTGCGAGATGTACTGCGTTCGGGGCAAGAAGGGGGACCCCGTGGGCATCGGCCGTCTGGAGCGGTTCGTGGCCGACTGGCACAACGCCCACTGCACCGAGGCTCCGGAAAAGCCCGCCTCTAACGGCCATCGCGTGGCCGTGGTGGGCTCCGGCCCTGCGGGATTGACCTGCGCGGGCGACCTGGCCCGAAAGGGCTATGACGTCACCGTGTTCGAGGCCCTGCATCTGGCGGGCGGCGTGCTGGTGTACGGCATTCCCGAGTTCCGTCTGCCCAAAGCCATCGTCCAGAAGGAAGTGGACGGCCTGAAAGCCATGGGCGTGACCATCGCCACGGATACGGTCATCGGCCGGACCATCTCCATCGACGAGCTGATGGAGGAGCAGGGCTTTGAGGCCGTGTTCATTGGCTCCGGCGCGGGCCTTCCCATGTTCATGGACATCCCCGGCGTGAACTACCGGGGCGTGTACTCCGCCAACGAGTTCCTGACCCGTATCAACCTGATGAAGGCGTACCTGCCCGACTCCGACACTCCCATTCAGCGGCCCAAGAAGGTGGCCGTGGTGGGCGGCGGCAACGTTGCCATGGACGCGGCCCGCTGCGCCAAGCGCCTGGGGGCCGAGGTCTACATCGTCTATCGCCGTGGCATGGAGGAACTCCCCGCCCGGAAGGAAGAGGTAGAGCACGCCGAGGAAGAGGGCATCATCTTCAAGACCCTCTGCAACCCGGTGGAAATCTTCGCCGACGAAAACGACGACGTGAATAAAATCCGCTGCATCCGCATGGAGCTGGGCGAGCCCGACGCCTCCGGGCGGCGGCGGCCCATTGAGGTGCCGGACAGCGAGTTCGACCTGGACGTGGACTGCGTGATCATGTCTCTGGGCACCAGCCCCAACCCCCTGATCAAGTCCACCACCAAGGGCCTGGAAATCAACCGCAAGGGCGGCATCGTGGTGAACGAAGACGGCCTGACCTCCCGGGAGAAGGTCTATGCCGGCGGCGATGCGGTGACCGGCGCGGCCACGGTCATCCTGGCCATGGGCGCGGGCAAAACCGCCGCCAAGGCCATCGACGAGGCCCTGAGCAAGTAATATGAAAACGAACGTCATGGGCGTCCCCGCTCTGGCGTTGGCGCTGTGCCTCCTGCTTGCCGCTTGCGGCGGGCAGGGGGCCTTGCCGTCCGACGCGCCGCCGGAGCCCCCGGCAAAGACCTCCGAAACCGCCCCGCCCGCTGAACCGCGCCCCGCGTCGCTGGAGGCGTCTTACGGGGAGGCGGAAGCCCCGCCGCCGGAAAGGGAAGTCCCGGCTTCCGGCAAAGAAGAAATCCCGGCAGGGCCGGAGGAGCTTGTGAAAGACGCCGCCCCGGCGTTGGAGAGATTGGAAAAAACGGAGTGGCAGATTGTCAGCATCGACCTGGAGTCCTTTGGCCTTACTACAAAGTACGACGATGAGCGGTTCATGTATATCATGGGCCACACAGACACGGTTCCCCTGGACCAGCTCATCGTCTTTGACCTGTGGGGCGACGCACTGACGGAGGGGGCCAGCGAGGAGCTCCGCAGCCGCTTCCTGGAAGCGCCGGACACGGTGCTGGCCTACCTGGTGCTGATGGGGGACCAGCGGGTGGACTACTGGGAGCAGCCGCTGGCGGCGGACGTGATTTGCATGAGCATTGCCTCTGCCGACGCCGCCTGGCACGGCGGCTCGGAGGAATTCGCCGCGACCATGGCCTCCTGCCGGGAACGCTATCCCTCCGGCCGCATCGCGGAACTGCTGGACGTGATGGAGCAGGAGCACGCCGCCTCCATGGAGCGAAATCATGGCCAGAGCGAATGAACAGCGCCCCGGAGGGGAAGTCCCTCCGGGGCGCTGTCTGCGTACTGCGTCCGAATCTAGTGTCCCTTGTGCTTCTCCCGCCGTTTTTCCCGGCGGAGGGCAAGCTTCCGCTCCTCCTCCGCCTCCCGCTCCGCCCGGCTGCGGCGGGTCCGGGCGGCCTTGCCCTCCTCCCGCTGGAGAGCCAGGGCCTGTTGGGCCTTGGTGCCCAGGGCGGCGGGTCGGACGGCCCTCCGGGCCTCCCGGCGGGCGCGCTTGGGGCTGACCTTCCGTTCTAAGGGGCCCTCGGTGGCAACGGGCGGGCTGAAGTCCAGGCTCCGCCAGTTCTCCAGCAAAAAGGCGTAGACCTCCTGGTCTCCCGGCTCGGCTCCGAAGGGGAGCTTGCATGCCTCATAGGTCCCGCCGCCGCCCCGCTCGTAGAGGA
Organism: uncultured Oscillibacter sp.; assembly: GCA_910587705.1. Taxonomy (GTDB): domain Bacteria; phylum Bacillota; class Clostridia; order Oscillospirales; family Oscillospiraceae; genus Oscillibacter. The sequence continues at coordinate 34,638 of CAJUMX010000009.1, read as the reverse complement.
GGACCCAGAAGGGGTCCTCAAATCGGACGGTCAGTTTTGCGTATCCGGTTTCCATACGCGGTTCCTCCTTTTCGTGTCTCTCACGGAGAACGGACAACCAAAGGAGGCAGGTTACTGATACCCCAAGGGTACGCCCGGACTACCAACCGGGCTGTGTTTTTATCTCCGCAGGTTTATCATAGCGGAAAGGGACGCAAAATGCAAGGGAGCTTGTACTCGCCCTTCGGGCGAGCAACTTCTTTCAACTCTGTAAGATTTGAGAAAGAATCTGGACAGATTCCTATGGTAGAGTATCCACAGTGAAAGCCCTCCGGCTTAAAAACACTTTACCATGGAGGTAATGCAATATGACCATCTTAGAAACCAAAGACCTGCGCAAGTACTACGGCTCCGGTGAAACAGAAGTCCACGCCCTGGACGGCGTGGACCTCCGGGTCGAAAAGGGCGAGTTCGCCGCCGTGGTCGGCACCTCCGGCTCCGGCAAGTCCACCCTCCTCCACATGCTGGGGGGTCTGGACCGCCCCACCTCCGGCTCCGTCACTGTGGACGGGAAAGACATCTTCTCCCTCAAGGACGAGGCCCTCACCATCTTCCGCCGCCGGAAAATCGGCTTCGTTTTCCAGAACTACAACCTGGTCCCCGTCCTCAGCGTCTATGAGAACATCGTCCTCCCCATCCAGCTGGATGGCCAGAAGCCCGACGCCGCCTATGTGGACCAGATCATCGAGACCCTGGGCCTGGAGAAGAAGCTCCGGAACCTCCCCAACAACCTCTCCGGCGGCCAGCAGCAGCGGGTGGCCATCGCCCGGGCCCTGGCGGCCAAGCCCGCCATCATCCTGGCCGACGAGCCCACCGGCAACCTGGACTCCCGGACCAGCCAGGATGTGATGGCCCTTTTGAAAATCACCAGCCAGAAGTTCGTCCAGACCATTGTCATGATTACCCACAACGAGGAAATCGCCCAGACGGCGGACCGCATCATTCACATTGAGGACGGAAAAATCCGCTCCTCCCGGACCACCGGGGAGGAGGCGTGACCATGATCCGTGTCGCCAACAAGGGCTGCATCCGCCGTTTGGGCTTCCGCTCCATGCGGGCCGCCCGGACCCGGAATCTCGTGGCAGTGCTGGCCATTGCCCTGACCACTGTGCTCTTCACCTCCCTCTTTACCATCGCCTCCTCCATCAACTACTCCTTCCAGCAGGAAAACTTCCGCCAGGCGGGCGGCGACTTCCACGCCTCCATCAAGGACATCACCTGGGAGCAGGTGGAGGAGTTCCGGACCGACCCCCTCATCAAAGAGGGCTCCGCCCGGCTGTTCGTGGGGATGCCCACGGAGCCTCCCTTCAACAAGTCCCACGTGGAAGTCAGCTATATGGAACCCGCCGCCGCGCCTCACTACTTCTGTGAGCCCACGGAGGGAACCCTCCCCCGGGAGGGCACCAACGAGGCCGCCACGGACACCCGGGTCCTGGCCCTTCTGGGCGTAGAGCCGGAGATCGGCGCGGAGTTCACCATGACCTTCAACCTGGACGACCTCACGCCCAATTCCATCCCCGTGACCCGGACCTTCACCCTCTCCGGCTGGTGGGAGTACGACAGCGCCATGGTAGCCAGCCACGTGGTCCTGCCCCTCTCCGCCGCCGAGGAGCTCTGCGCCCTGGGCAGTGGGGACCCCTACTCCATGACCGGGAAATGGAACCTGGACATGATGTTTAAGAACGCTTTTCACATTGAGGAGGACGTTCTTCAGGTTCTGGAGAACCACGGCTATCAGAACGAGGACCCCCAGACGGAGAACTACCAAAAAATCGGCGTCAACTGGGGCTACTCCGGGGCCCAGCTCTCCAACAGCTTTGATATCTCCACGCTGATCGCCATTGTGGTCCTCCTGCTGCTGATTATTTTCACAGGCTATCTCATCATTTACAACGTCTTTCAGATCTCCGTCACCAACGACATCCGGTTTTACGGCCTTTTGAAAACCATCGGTACCACTGGGAAGCAGCTAAAGCGCATCGTCCGTCAACAGGCCCTTCTTTTGAGCCTCATCGGCATCCCCATCGGCCTTCTGCTGGGCTTTGTCATCGGCAACAAGCTCACCCCGGTCATCATGGCCCAGCTGAGCTACAAGAATGCCTTTGTCTCCTTCAATCCCCTGATTTTCATTGGCGCGGCGCTGTTCGCCCTGATAACGGTGTTTCTCTCCTGTGCCCGCCCGGGCCGGGTGGCGGCCCGGGTCTCCCCGGTGGAGGCCGTCCGCTACACCGAGGGCGCGGAGAAGCCCGGGAAGCGGGAGAAGGTCCGCAAGGCCCAGGGCGGCGCGTCCCTGCCGAAAATGGCCTGGGCGAATCTCTGGCGGAGCAGGAGCAAGGCCGTTGTGACGGTCATCTCCCTGACCCTGGCGGTGGTGCTGGCCACGATTACCTACACCTTCTCCGTGGGCTTCGACATGAACAAATACTTGGCCCAGAAAGCGGACGTGGACTTCATTCTGGGTAATGCGGCCTATTTCACCTCCACCAGCGGCGGCGGCTTCCGGACCACGGACGAGGAGGTCCCGGAAAGCATCATCTCCGACGTGAACGCCCGGAGCGGCGTGGAGGAGAGCGGACGGGTCTACGGCGGCGTCTCCGCCGTAAAGGAGTTCGTCACCGAGGACTGGCTCCGGATGGGCTGGGGAACGTATAACTCCCCGGAAGTCGTGGACCAGATCATCGAGTTCACAAACCGCCTGCCAAGCGGCCTTATGGAAGCCAACGTGCAGATGTACGGCATGGAGGATTTCCCTCTTAGCCTGCTGGACGTGCTGGAAGGAGACCTGGCCCCCCTGTCGGACCCCAGTCAGAAGGCTATCGCCGCCGTGTACCTGTCCGACGATTACAACGCCACCCAATGGGGCAGCAATTGGGCCAAGCTGGGGGACACCGTGACCATCCGCCATATTTCCAAGATGGAATATTTCTACCAGGACACCGGGGAAATCCTCACGGACGTGGACGCCGCCGTCGAGAGCGGCCGCCCCTGGGGAGAGCGGGCCAAGGTCTATGAGGACATCGACTACACCGTCTGCGCCCTGGTGCGGATTCCCAACTCCATCTCCTACCGCTACCGGGTTGTGGGTGCGGATGAGTTCATCCTGGGAGCGGAGCGGTTCAAACAGGACACCGGCACCGACAGCGTCATGACCTATGTCTTTAACTCCACCGACGAGGCGGAGGAGGGCATGGAGTCCTTCCTGGCGGAGTACACGGAGAGCGTCCAGCCCCTCTACGACTATGAGAGCCGGGCCAGCTACGAGGCGGAGTTCGAGGGCTTCCGGGGCATGTTCATGACCATGGGCGGGGCCTTGAGCCTCATCATTGGATTGGTGGGCGTGCTGAACTTCATCAACGCCGTCCTCACGGGCATCCTCACCCGAAAGCGGGAGCTGGCGGTGCTGCAATCCGTGGGCATGACGGGAAAGCAGCTGAAAACCATGCTGGTGTACGAGGGGCTGTATTACACCCTCCTGGCCCTGGCGGCGTCCCTGGTGATGACGGTGTGCCTGGGGCCCCTGGTGGGAAACATGGTGGGAGAGATTTTCTGGTTCTTCACCTACCAGCTCACCGTTCTGCCCATTGTGGTGATTCTGCCGGTCTTTCTGGCCCTGGGGGCCCTGGTGCCCCTGTGGACCTACCGCTCCGTGTCGAAACGGACCATTGTGGAGCGTCTGCGGGAGGCGGAAGGATGAAAAAGCTGCTTTGGACGTTCGGTCTCCTGCTTCTTCTCACCGCCTGCGGGCAGAGGAAGGAAGCCGTGGAGGGCAACCTGATTCTCACCAACTACGCCGCCCAGGCCATCTCCCACATCACCGTGGAATACGACGGCGGGTCCGCCTCGTCGGAGGAGGCGATTTCGGATACCCAGCTTGCTTCCTTCACCCTGCCGGAGGAAGAGAACTTGACTTATACGGTCTCCTTCCAGACGGAGGAGGGGGAAACCGTCTCCGAGAGCTTTACCGACTCCTTTGCCGAGGAAACCGTCGTCTACCTCCGGGTGGATCGGGCGGAAGGCTTCTGGCAGCTGGAATACGACCAGCCATCCTGACTACCCGCAGGGCCCGCCGAAAGGCGGGCCCTGCCATAATCGTCAGGATTTAAGACGCTTTTCCTTGCATTTTTCGTGAATTTTTCCCAAAAAAGAGATTGCATTTCCCCACCGCTTTGCTTATAATCAAGGGAATAAAGCGAAAAGAGGGTGTACCCATCATGCGCACCGAACAAAAGCTGAACATGACCATGCTCTGCGACTTCTACGAGCTGACCATGGGCAACGGCTATTTCCAGGCGGGCTCCCAGGACCGGATGACCTATTTTGACGTGTTCTTCCGGGACGTGCCGGACCGGGGAGGCTTTGCCATCTGCGCCGGTCTGGATCAGCTCATCGACTACATTCTGGACCTGCACTTCGACGAGGAGGACATTGAATACCTCCGGGGCCGGAAGCTATTCTCTGAGGAATTCCTGGCCTATTTGAAGGACTTCCGGTTCACCGGGGATATCTGGGCCATCCCGGAGGGGACCCCCATCTTCCCCCAGGAGCCGGTGGTGACGGTCCGGGCCCCCGCCATCCAGGCCCAGCTCATTGAGACCTTCACCCTGCTTGCCATCAACCACCAAAGCCTCATCGCCACCAAGGCCAACCGCATTGTCCGGGCGGCCCAGGGGCGGACGGTGCTGGAGTTCGGCTCCCGCCGGGCCCAGGGCACCGACGGGGCCATCACCGGGGCCCGGGCGGCCTACATCGGCGGCTGCGCCGGGACCGCCTGCACCATCTCCGACCAGCTCTACGGCGTCCCCGCCGGGGGCACCATGGCCCACGCCTGGGTGCAGATGTTCGACACCCAGTATGAGGCATTTGAGACCTATTGCAAGCTCTATCCCCACAACGCCACGCTGCTGGTGGACACCTACAACACCCTGAAATCCGGCGTGCCCGACGCCATTCGGGCCTTTGACACGGTGCTCAAACCCTTGGGCATCAAGCAATGTGGCATCCGCCTGGATTCCGGCGACATTGCCTATCTGACCCAAAAGGCCCGGAAGATGCTGGACGACGCAGGCTGGACGGAGTGCAAAATCTCCGCCTCCAACTCCCTGGACGAGTATATCATTCGGGACCTTCTGATTCAGGGGGCCCAGATCGACCTCTTTGGTGTGGGCGAGCGGATGATTACCGCCAGCAGCCAGCCGGTTTTCGGCGGGGTGTACAAGCTGGTGGCGGTGGAGGACGGAGCGGGAAGCGTGATTCCCAAGATCAAGGTCAGCGAAAACGTGGACAAGATCACGAATCCCCACTTTAAAAAGGTATACCGCATCTTCGACAGGGCCACCGGAAAGGCGGAGGCAGATTACATTGCCGTTTGGGATGAGACCGTGGACGAGCACCGGAGCCTGGAGCTCTTCGACCCCCGGGCCACCTGGAAGCGAAAGACCTACACGAACTTCACTGCCAAGCCCCTCCAGGTACCCATTTTCCAAGGGGGACGGCTGGTGTACCACCGGCCGGGCCTCAAGGACATCCAGACGTATTGCCGGGAGCAGGTGGATACCCTCTGGGACGAGGTAAAGCGGTTTGAAAATCCCCACACCTACTACGTGGACCTCAGCCAGCGGCTGTGGGACATCAAGCAGGGCCTTCTGCGCCAGAGCGAGTGAGGGGGCGCAAAATCCCCGCTGCATAGCATCGGAAGGATGCGCCATACTAGCGTCAGCCAAAGGCCATTCAAGGCAGGCCGCAGTTTCGCGCAAAACACACCCCCCGGAGAGTGCCAGCTCTCCGGGGGGTCTTTAGACCTGCGGTCTCTTGTTGCACCGGTCAAGCCCTTTGCAAACGAGGTGAGAGACAACGCTTGCTGTGGCGGATAACGGGAAGCGAGCAGAGCTGCCCCCCGATTTCACCCTCCCTACTGCCGGTATAGGCTGGGACGGCAGGCTTATGATACCAGCGCTTGGCCAAATCCGCGCGGCGGCATGGAAAAACGCCCCGCCCGAATTTTATCTATTTTTAATATTTTGCTGTTGAAGAAAGCGGTGTCTTTTTGTATAATGAAAAGGTCAATCGTTGAGACTGTCCATGAGGAGGCGAGGCCAGGTGCACAAAAACATTCCCTATATTCCCCCGGTTGAGGAGCGGGTCGAGCGGAAGATTTCCGCCGCCGCCAGCATCTCCATGTGCGCGCTGACGGTGCTGGTTCAAATCGTCACCTCTTTGCTGATCTCCTTCCTTCTGGCGGAATACTCCAGCCTTGTCTACGCCCTGCTGCTCATCGCCGGCGCGGCGGTGGCCATCTGGGTCTACCAGCGGCCCGGCAGCCCCACCTATAAGCTGGTGTGGATGTGCTTGCTGCTGGCCATGCCGGTGTCCGGCATGATTCTGTTCGGCCTCTGGGGCGGAGCTCATCAGGTGAAGCAGCTCAGCCTCCAGAAGGTGCCCCCCATCCCCTGCGGAGAGAGCCAGCGTATGGCCAGTGAAATCGACCTCGGCCGCCTCCGGCGGCAGTCTCCGGCCTGGGGGCGGCTGGCGGCCTACCTGGAAAAGCGGGGCTTCCTGCTCTACCGGAACACCAGTGCCGTTTATTTCAAGGAGGGCGCGGAGTTTTTCGAGGACCTGATTCAGCGCCTGGAGCAGGCGGAATTCTATATCTTTCTAGAATACTATATTCTGGCAGAGGGAAAGCTCTGGGACCGGATCTTTGCCGTTTTGAAGGAGCGGGCCGCCGCCGGCGTGGAAATCCACATCACCTTCGACGACTTCGGCAACCTCACCCGCTTCTCCGACGAGACCCTTCAGGCCCTCCAAAACGCGGGCATTGAGGTGAAGGCCTTTAACCCCGTCCACCGCTATGTGAACCGCATCTATTTCAATTACCGGGACCACCGGAAAATCGCCGTCATCGACGGGCAATACGCCTACACCGGAGGCGTCAACATTGCCGACGAATATGCCAACCTGATTGTCCGCTTCGGCCACTGGAAGGACACCGCCGTCCGCATCGAGGGCGAGGGGGTCTGGGGCTTTGCCACCCAGTTCATGCAGATGTGGAAGATGATGGGCGGGACCTTCCACAACGAGGATGACTACTACCGTCCCCGTCATCCGGTGGAAAATGTGAAGGGCTGGTGCCAGCCCTTCACCGACGGGCCCCTGAACAACCCAGATAACCCCATTGAGGAGGTTTACCTCCAGCTCATCGCCTCCGCCCAGAAGATGCTCTACCTCACCACGCCCTATTACGCCGTGGAGGAGTCCATGCAAAAGGCCTTGTGCATCGCCGCCGACGCGGGGGTGGATGTGCGGCTCTTTATCCCCGGCATCCCGGACCACCACAAGTTCACCTATATGGTGGCCGAGACCTACTGGGGGGAGCTTTTGAGCCATGGCGTGAAAATCTACAAATACACCCCCGGTTTCCTCCATGCTAAAAGCGTCATGGTGGACCGGGAGGTGGCTTTGGTTGGCAGCACGAATATGGATTACCGGACCTTCCAGCTGCACTACGAATGTGGCGTGCTGCTGTACCACATGCCGGTGGTGGAGGATTTGCTGGAGGACCTGGACGGCATTCTGGAAGAGAGCCGGCCCTACACGCTGGAGGATTGGAACAACCGCTCCTGGTTCCGCAGGATGTGCGCTTCCGTGTTCCGCTTAGGTTCTATATGGCTGTAAAACGTCAAGGGGAGCCCGCTCCCCCTTGAGAATCCCCCACCACCAGTCTGCGGACTGGTGACGCCGCCCAAGGCGGCTGGAGTATTGGAATTTTTGTGACACGCATGCTGTCACAAAAATGATTCCATTTTGGCTAGGAGAGTCACATATGTCCCGTGAGCTTACCCCGCGGGAGACTGCGGAGCGCAGTCTCATAAAAACCTATCGAAAATCCCTGTGGAATCCCTTCATCGCCGCCGTAAAGCGGTATGAACTGGTTTCTCCGGGGGACCATATCGCCGTCTGCGTCTCCGGCGGAAAGGACTCCTTCGTCCTGGCCAAGCTGATGCAGGAGCTCCAAAAACACACGGACCAGCCCTTTCAGCTGACCTTTCTGGCCATGGACCCGGGCTACAGCCCGGCCAACCGCCGTATGCTGGAGGAGAACGCCGAGCGGCTGGGCATTCCCCTGACCATGTTCGAGAGCAATATCTTCGACGTGACGGTCCAGGTGGACAAAAATCCCTGCTACCTCTGTGCCCGGATGCGGCGGGGCTGTCTCTACGCCAAGGCAAAAGAGCTGGGCTGCAACAAGATCGCCCTGGGCCACCACTTCTCCGACGTGATTGAAACCACGCTGCTGGGCCTATTTTACGGCGCTCAGCTCCAGGCCATGCCCCCGAAGCTCCGCAGCAAAAATTTCCCCGGCATGGAGCTGATCCGCCCGCTGTACTGCGTCCACGAGGACGCCATTGTCCGCTGGCGGGATTACAACGAGCTGCGTTTCCTCCAATGCGCCTGCCGCTTCACCGAGGCCCGGGACGCCTCCGGCGATGGCGTGGGGGAGAGCAAACGCCAGGAGATCAAGCTTCTCCTGCGGGAGCTGAAAAAGGCAAACCCCAACATTGAAAAGAGCATTTTCCGGGCCATCCATGGGGTCCAGCTGGACACCTTCCCCGGCTTCAAGTACCGGGGCGCGGCCCATACCTTTACCGATCTATACAACGGCTCCCCGGTTTTCGACGGCGGAGCGAATACCTGAGGGAGGAAGAAATGATGGATTTTTACCGCTGTGAAAACCCGGACTGCGGCTTTGTGGCCGAGGAGGAGCCGGACATCTGCCCCCGCTGCGGGGGGACCTTTTTCACTGCCCTGACGGAGGAGGAGATGACCGCCTCCGATTGGGTGAACCTGGGGAACCAGGCCGTGGACGAGAAGCGGGAGACCGATGCCCTGGCCGCCTATCAGCGGGCGGCGGCGCTGAACGATCCCCTGGGCCTGACGAATCTGGGCTGGTGCCTGGAGGCGGGCATCGGCGTCCCGGCAGACCCCAAGCAGGCCGTGATGCTCTATGCCCAGGCGGCAGAGCAGGAGTACATGCCGGCCCTGACAAACCTGGGCTACTGCTATACATACGGCATCGGCGTGGAGACGGACTATGACAAGGCATTGAAATGCTTCCAAAAGGGGGCGGAGCAGGGCTTCCCCCGGGCCCAGTTCCTGCTGGGCGAGGCATACCGTCGGGGCAGCGGCGTGGAGCCCGATGAGGCGGAGGCCGCCAAGTGGTATCAGTCCGCCGCGTGGCTGGGCTATCCCGGCGCTCAGACGGAGCTGGGCCGGTGCCTGGAGTTTGGCGCCGGGGTGGAGGAGGACCTGGAGCAGGCGGTAAAGTGGTACTCCGCCGCCGCCGAGCAGGGCAACGCTCCCGGCATGTGCTGCCTGGGCTTTATGTACGAGTCCGGCCGGGGCGTAGAACAGAGCTGGGAGACCGCCGTAGAGTGGTATCGGAAGGCGGCGGAAAAGGGCTATCCCCGGGCGCTGTGTAACCTGGCGTGGTGCTATGAGCACGGCGAGGGGGTGAAGCGGGACTTCACCGAGGCCGTCCGGCTCTACCGGGAGGCGGCGGACCAGGAGTATCCCCGGGGCCAGCTGTGCCTGGGGCTCTGCTATGAGCGGGGCCGGGGCGTGCCTGCGGATAAGGCGACGGCGGCGGATTGGTACCGCAAGGCCGCCGAGCAGGGAGACGAGGACGGCGCGTGCTGCCTGGGCTTTTTGTATGAGTCCGGCGAGGGCGTGGAGCAGAGCTGGGAAAGCGCGGTGGAGTGGTACCGCAAAGCCGCCGAGGGCGGGCTGTCCCGGGGCATGTGCAATCTGGCCTGGTGCTATGAGCACGGCGAGGGCGTGGAGGAGAACCTGGAGGAGTCCTTCCTCTGGTATCGAAAGGCGGCGGAGCAAGGGGACCCCCGGGGCTTGTTCAGCGTGGCCCGGGCCTATGACTATGGCATCGGCGTGGCCCAGGACGTAAACCTGGCCGCCCAGTGGTATCAAAAGGCCGCCGACGCCGGTTCCGCTCCCGCCACCTGCGATTTGGGCGTATGCTACGAGCGGGGCGAGGGCGTGCCCCAGAGCTTTGAGAAGGCGGTGGAGCTCTACCGCAAGGCCGCGGAGATGGGCAACGCCCCGGGCCAGTGCAACCTGGGCTTTATGTACGAGTCCGGCCGGGGTGTGGAGCAGAGCTGGGAAGAGGCGGTGAAGTGGTACTCCGCCGCCGCCCAGCAGGGCTTCCCCCGGGCCATGTGCAACCTGGCCTGGTGCTATGAGACGGGAAACGGCGTGGAGAAGAACCTGACCCGGGCCGTCCATTGGTACCGCAAGGCCGCCGGACAGGGCGAGGGCCGGGGCATGTACTGCATGGGGCTATGCTGCCGGTACGGCAAGGGCGTGGAGCAGGACCATGCCGAGGCTGCGAAATGGTTTGAGCGGGCGGCCAACGCGGGCTATTCCCGGGCGCTGTGCGACCTGGGCGTGTGTTATGAATTTGGCGAGGGCATGGAGCTGAGCCTGGAGCGGGCCGTGGACTGCTACCGCCAGGCGGCGGAGCGGGGCGACCCAGCGGGCCAGTGCAACCTGGGCTATATGTACGAGACGGGCCGGGGTGTGGAGCAGAACTACGGGGAAGCCGCGCGACTTTACAAGCTGTCGGCGGAAGCGGGCTATCCTCGGGCCATGTGCTGCTATGGCTACTGCTGCGAGTCGGGCCAGGGCGTGGAGGCGGATATTTCCGCCGCCGTAGAATGGTATCGCCGGGCCGCCGAGGGCGGGGACCCCACCGGAGCCTGCAACCTGGGCTATCTCTACGAGACCGGCGAGGGTGTGGAGCAGAGCTGGGAGACCGCCGTGACCTATTACCGCCAGGCGGCGGAGCGGGGTCAGGCCCGGGGACAGTACCTCCTGGGCTGGTGCTATGAGCACGGCAAGGGCGTGGCCGCCAGCGTGGAGCGGGCCCGGGAGCTGTACGAGGCTTCCGCCCAGCAGGACTACAAGCACGCTGTAGAGGCTCTGGAGCGGTTGAAGAATCCCCCGAAGCCGGAGGCGGCAAAGCCTGCGGCGGGAAAATCGCCGGAGAAGAAGGAGAGAAAGCCGGAAAAGGGCGGCTTCCTCAAAAGTCTTTTCGGCGGAAAGAAATAAGAAAGCCGCGCCTGGGGGCTGGGCCTCCAGGCGCGGTTTACCGACAGGCGGTGCATGCTTATGAAATCCTCTTCTTCCTGGTGGAAGAACAAAATTGCGTATCAAATCTACCCCAAGAGCTTTCTGGACGGCAACGGAGACGGGATTGGAGATTTGCCCGGCGTCCTCTCCAAGCTGGATTACCTCAAGGACCTGGGAGTGGATATTCTCTGGCTCTCCCCGGTCTACCCTTCTCCCATGGTGGACCAGGGCTATGACATCTCCGACTATTATGGTGTTGATTCCTGTTTCGGGACCATGGAGGACATGGATGCCCTGATTCGGGAGCTGAAGCGCCGGGAGATGCACCTGGTGATGGACCTGGTGGTCAGCCACTGCTCCGACCAGCACCGCTGGTTTCAGGAGGCCATCCGGGACCCGGAAGGGAAGTACGGGCAGTACTTTTACATAAAGCCCGGGCAAAACGGCGGCCCGCCCAACAATTGGCGGGCGGAGTTCGGTGGAAGCTGCTGGGACCATCTGCCCGGCTCGGACCTTTACTATTTCCACACCTTCGCCAAGGAGCAGCCGGACCTGAACTGGGAGAACCCGGAGGTACGGCGAGAGATCTGCGACATGGTGAACTGGTGGCTGGATAAGGGCGTTTCCGGCTTCCGGCTGGACGCCATCATCAATTTGAAAAAGGACCTGAGCTTCCGGGACGGTCCCGCCGACAGCCCCGACGGCACCTGCGCCGTGTCCAAAATGCTGCCCCAGACGGCAGAGATCGGGGAATTTTTGAATCAGCTGAAACAAGTGTGCTTCCTCCCCCACAACGCCTTCACCGTGGGCGAGGTATTCAGCATCGCCCCGGAGCGGGTGACGGAGTTCGGCGGGCCGGAGGGCTACTTTTCCACCTTTTTCGACTTTGGGCACTGCGTGGCGGACCACAGCGGAGCCTATTGGTATCAGTACAGGCCCTTCGATTTCCAGGTCTGGCGGGACGCAGTGTTCCAGTCCCAGAAAAATGCCGGGAACTCCGTGTTCCTGGCCAACATCCTGGAAAACCACGACCAGCCCCGGAGCCCCAGCTTCTTCCTGCCGGAGGGGGACGACGGCTATGAGGGAATCACCGCCCTGGCGACCCTGTCCGTGCTGCTGCGGGGCATCCCCTTCCTCTATCAGGGCCAGGAAATCGGCATGCGGAATGGGGATTTCCGCACGGTGGAGGACTTCGAGGACCTAAGCACCCGGGACCAATACCGGGCGGCCCGGGCCGCCGGGCGGACGGAGGAGGAGGCCATGGCAGCCTGCCGCCGCCACAGCCGGGACAACGCCCGGACCCCTATGCAGTGGACCGGCGGCGAGCACGCCGGATTTACCAGCGGCACGCCCTGGTTTCCGGTGAATCCCAACTACCAGGAGCTGAATGTGGAGGCCGACGCTGCCTCGAAGCAGTCTGTTCGGAGGTGGTACAAGCGTCTGCTGGCCCTGCGGAAGGCCCCGGAATGGGAGGACACGCTGGTTCATGGCGGCTTCCAGCCCGCGTTTCAGGAGGAAACGGAGATTTTTGCCTACTGGCGGATCGGGGCGGTGACCGGGAAGCGGATTTTGGTCCTTTGCCACTATGGCCGGGGGACGGTTTCCGTTCCCTTTGAAGAGCCCTTCCGGGTGCTGCTGAACAACGGTGACGGATTGGAGAGCCGGGAGGGCCGCCTTTGGCTGCATACCTACCAAGTTGTGGTCCTGGCCTGTGGGGCCGGAGAAGAGGAGAAGCTATGATTCGCAATCTTGTCTTTGATATGGGCAACGTGCTGATTCAATGGAAGCCCAATTTATTCGTGGAGGCCCTGGGCGTCCCGGAGGAGGACCGGGCCTTTCTTTTGCGGGAGGTGTTCGGCTCCGTGGAGTGGATTCAGATGGACCGGGGAACCCTCTCCTTTGAGGATGGGCTGGCCGCCATCTGCCGCCGCCTGCCGGAGAGGCTCCACGCCTCCGCCCGGGAGCTGACCCTGGACTGGTGGCGGCGCTGGCTGCTGCCCGTGGAAGGCATGGCGGATTTGGTGCGGGAGCTGAAGGGGCTGGGATATGGCATTTACCTGCTGTCCAACGCCAAGCTGGACCTGCCGCTGTATTTTGACCGCATCCCGGGAAGCGAATGCTTCGACGGGAAAATTGTCTCCGCCGACTGGAAGCTTTTGAAGCCCCAGCCGGAGATTTACGAAACCCTGCTCCGGGAGTATGGCCTCCAGGCAGAGGAGTGCTTTTTCATCGACGATCTGAACATCAACATCGAGGGAGCCTGGTTTGTGGGTATGGACGGCGCGATTTTCGACGGGGACCTGCTCCGCCTCCGCCGAGCTTTGAACGACGCCGGGGTGCCGGTGGAGCTTTGACAAAAGCGCCCGCCGGGAACACGGCACGCTGTTAGATGAGAAACGCCGGGGTACCTTTTTGGGGCTGACCACAGCTCATATGAGGTCATCTACTGCGTGCGATCATGGAAGGCGTGGCATATTCCCAACAGAGCTACCTGGAAAAACCGAGAGAAATTAGGAATGGTCCTGTCCAATCCAAGCAAATGCTGGTCATTTGTTCGGACTGAACAGGACCGTTTTCTCGTGGCCAGTGACATCCGGCTTCAGACAATTCCGCTCTTTCCAAGCAAGACCGCCATGCTGATATCGCTCCGCATGGCGGCTTTCCCTCCGGCACCTTCCACCTACGGTAAAAGATGGTAATCCGGTATTGAGCTGTACACACGGAATCCTGTAAAGCCCTCCGCGTAGCCGCATCCAGCCTGGAAGCCGCGGAACCGAGACTGCAGCGCCATGAGCTCCATCCATTTGATTTCCCCGGTTAGCTGGGTTTTATGGCATCCCAGCGCTTTCTCTTTAAAGGGGTACTGCTGGGTGATATCCACATAGACTTCCGGCTGATTGTCGATACCGGCATAAGTGTCCGCCATAAAAACAACCGGAACCGTTTCGACTGCCGGAGCATCCGCCCGGACCGTATACAGGGGAAGCGGAATCAGGCTATTGGTGACCAGCTGGGCGGTAACACGGTGGTCGCTGTTCTGGTCCTTCAGGTTGTGTGTGAGTATTACATCGGGGGCTAACTTCCGAATGGCCGTAATGATCTGCTTCCGGGTTTCAGGAGTCTCGAAAAGCTCACTGTCGTCGTTTCCGAGAAAAAGGACTTCTTTAGCCCCATAGATTTTCGCTGAGGAGAGCTGCTCCTGCTGGCGCGTTTCAATAAGCCAACTGTCGGAAACCGCTTCGTTGGTTCCAGTCCGCCCGTTTGTCACAACGACAACGGAGATTTCATGCCCCTGTTCATAGTATTTTCGAAGCGTTCCGCCGCACCAGAGGTCCGTATCATCGGGGTGCGCCATGATTGCGGTAACCTTCATAGACCGTCCACATCCTTTCAAAAAGTAAGGAGCGGAGAAGGGCAAAACGGCTTGCCGCCTTGTCCCTTCTCCAATTGCTCACAGAACAAAATTTACTGAGCCGCCTTCTCCAGCTGCGCGTTCAGCTCCGCGTCAAAGTCTTCGACGGTGCTCCCGTCTACCACCTCGGTTGGAGTGAAAATGCGGTCCTCCACCGTGCCGCCCTCCAACAGGGTTTTGATCGCCTCAACGCCCGCATATCCCATGTCAATGGGCTTTTGGGCCAAAGTAGCTCCGAGCTTGCCGTCCTTGATGGACTTCAACGCATCGGGCGAGCCGTCGAAGCCGATGATGAAGATATCATCCTGCTTTTGCTTCCCCTCAACGGCCTGGTATGCTCCCAGGGCCATCTCGTCGTTGGTGGCATAGATGATTTTAATGTCCGGGGAGCTTTCCAGAATGTTTTCCGTGACGTTCACCGCCTTGCCCCGCTCGCTGTCGGCGGGCTGAATGGTGACCACATGGAACCCGGCGGCCTCAACAATTTCCTTGCAGCCGTCCTGCCGAGCCGTATGAGAGGTTGCTCCGGCGACGCCGCGGACGATGGCGATGTCGCAGGGCTCAAAATTAGCGACGATATACTCGCCCACCTGCCGACCGGCCTCATACTGGGAGGAGCCGATAAAGCTGGCGCGCAGGTGTTGGCTTTCCTCCTCCAAATCGCTGTCGATCATGACTACCGGAATGCCCTTTTCCTTGGCCTTTTCCAGAACAGGAACCACCGCCTTTGGCTCACAGGGCGCCAGCACAATGCCGTCCACCCCGGCGGCAATCTGATCCTCAATCATTGAGATTTGACCAGTGACGTCGGTCTCCGAGGTCGGCCCCATCGGGCGCACGTTAAAGCCCATATCCTTGCCTCCGTTGATGCAGCCGGCTTCAATCATGTGCCAGTAGTCGCTGTTCAGTGCCATGAAAACAGCGGCAATATTGGGCTGGTCCTTGCTTGTGGGGGTCCCTTCGCCGCCGGTGGGTTTGGAGCCGCAGGCCCCCAAAAGGGACGCGATAGACAGAGTAAGCGCCAAGACAGCAATCAGTCGTTTTTTCATGGTTCTCTTCCTTTCGTTTTTGTGTTGATTGGATCGGTATTCAAACGCCTGCGGTTTCCTGGATATACTTGCGGGCCATTACCGCAAACTCAAAGGCGGTGGGTGTATGCAGGTACTGCTCCGCTTCCACCAGCATCCAACCCTCGTACCGATGCTTGTCCAGAATGCGGAACACTTCCTGGAAGTCCACGGCACCCTCGTCGCCGGGAACGGTAAAGATACCTAGTTTTACCGCGTTGTTGAAGTCTATGCCAAATTCCTTCACCACTCGCAAAACCAAGGGACGGATGTTCTTCAGGTGCACATATTTGATGCGATCGGCAAAATGGTCGTAGAACTTCGGGATGTCCACGCCGCAAAAGCACAGGTGACCAGTATCCGCCAGCAGATTCACATACGCCGGATCGGTCATGTCGCACAGCTTTTGCGTTTCCTCAAACGTTTCGACGCAGGTGCCGGTATGTACATGATAGACCAACGTCAGTCCATGGTCCTTGCAAAAGCGTCCAGCCATATTCAGACCGTCGGTGAAGAGCTTCCACTCCTCCTCATTCAGCTTCCGCACACCCTTGGCGGCCCGGTATTCCCGGGGGTCCCAGCAGGAGGAGCCGGTGCCCTCTGCCGCGATGACAAACCGGGCTCCCATGTCTAGAAAAAACCTGGCCTTTTCCTTCAGTCCCTCGAAATACTCGTCCCGCAGCTCCTTGCAAGCGAACATGGTATCGCACCAGCCGGAAGTTAGCTCCAGCCCCAGCTTGTCAAACGTGGGCTTTAAAACGCTGGCGTCCCGGGAAAATTTACGGCTGTTTTCAATGCCGGCATATCCGGCGGCTGCGGCCTGAGTGAGAATATCCTGGGCCGAGTAGTGATCGCCCAGCAGAATATCCGTCATGTCGTCATTACACCAGTTGATCGGATGTACACCGATTTTAACAGATTGAAGCATGGTTTTCTTCCTCCTCTGATACTTGAATTGCTTCGCCGTATCTGGCGGCGGAACGATAGCACGCCTCCACCAGCGCCACAGAGCGGATGCCGGCGGAAATGCCGTCGTTCAGCGCGGGAACGCCCTTTTCCAGGCATTCATACATGTGCTCGTGCATGGGCTGATAGCCCCACTTGACCTCGAAGGGAAGCTTTTCGTATCCCTCTGCCGTAATGGTTTTGGACAAGCCCGGGCAGTAGCGGAAAGAATCCAGCTCCTCGGTAATAACGGAGCGGTGATCGCCCACCACCTGAACGCGTTCAAAGGGGGATATCCAAGAGGCGTGGCCGCAGGAGGTTATGGCTCCGTGGCCGCCGCCCTTATAGCGGAATTGGATGACAAAGTCATCGTCAATTCCCTCGTAGCAGGCGGACATACCCAAAGCGCGCACCTCGCAGATTTCATCCACCAGATATTCGGCCATATCCAGGAAATGTACGGTGGTGTCGTACAGAAAGCCGCCAATGTTGACAAAATCCGCCGCCCAGACGCTGCCTCCCATGTCGCCGTCATTTTGGATGATGTTGACGGAGGTGGGCTTAAAATCGGGCTGCTGAATCGTCTGCTTGGCCGTCAGGTAAACGGGTGCGAACCGACGGTTATGGCCGACAAACAGGCGCTTGCCAGAACGTTCCACCGCTTCTTTCAACTTTGCGGCATCGGCTAAGCTGGTACACAGGGGCTTCTCACAGAACACGTTTACACCCCGGTCCAGGCAACGGATTGTCAGGGGCGCATGAAAGTTGTTGGGGACAGCGATGTAAACGATATCTACGCCGTAATCCAGCATCTCGTCCAGATCACCAAAGGGTTTTGCGTGATACTGGGCGGCCAACGTTTCGGCGCGGTCAAAGACCGCATCGAACACGGCCACGATCTCAACCTTGCCGCTCTCCGTGGCCAGTTTCGCGTGGGTGCGGCCCATCATGCCGGTTCCAATGATGCCACCTCTTAATTTTTCCATGGTTCGCTACCTCCTAATTTGTTACGCAGCCTTCTTCCGCACAGTCTTAAAGCCGCCGTTTCGGATCACATCGATGAACACAGACAGGATAATCACACCGCCTAGAATCACCGTCTGCATATCCGGGGTAATAAACAACAGATTCAGCCCGTTTCTCAAAACGGCGATGAGCAGCACGCCGGTAAAGGTGCCCAGAATGGTTCCCTTGCCGCCAAAGAAGCTGGTGCCGCCGATGATGACCGCCGCGATGGCGTCGGAGTCCCAGCCCACGCCGGCCATGGGATACACCGCGTCGACACGGCCGGCGAGAATCAGGCCGGCAAGCCCGCACATTAGGCCGCTGAGCGTAAATACCGAGCAGAGCGTAAAGTCCACGTTCACGCCGGAGAGGCGAGCGGTGGCCCGGTTTCCGCCGAACGCGTAAATGTGGCGGCCCAGTGTGGTGTCCCTCAAAAAGAAGCTCATGATTACATAGACGATGATCAGAATAATCGCGCAGACGGGATAGGCCCGATATAAGCGGCTCCGGCCCACTTGATGGCCCCTGGCATTCCGGAAATCGGCGTTCCCATAGTCAGCAGAAGGCAGATGCCGCGGTAGATGTTCTGCGTGCCCAGGGTGGAGATGAAGGGGTGTGGCAGCTTCATTTTGGTCAGGAGCAGCCCGTTGACCAAGCCCAGCGCCGCACCGGAGAGGAGGCAGACAAGTATGCACAGTACCGGAGGAACGCCGGCCTCCATGCACTTGGCCATGATAACCATGGACAGCGCCATGGTGGAGCCCACCGACAGGTCGATGCCGCCAGTTAAGATTGCCAGCATCATGCCGATAGCGATAAAGCCGTTACAGGCCGCTTGTCGAACGACATTGAGCAGGTTGTCCGCCGTCAAAAACGCATCTGTTCGGAAGGACAGGAATACGCCAATGAGGATCAACGCCACCAAAGGTCCTGCTTTTCCCAGGGTTTCTTTTGCCCTTTGTGCCGGTGAGACCGCCAGCCCGCCGAGGCCTTCCGATTTGAGTGGTTGCTGAATCATGAAAGTTTCCCTCCTGTTCCTAAAATCATCAGATTCTCATGGGTGGCATGTTCGTCGTTGGGGATGACGCCGGTTTGTCTTCCTTCATACATCACCATAATCCGGTCGGACATACCCAGAATTTCCTGCATTTCGGAAGAGACCATGATGATGGACGCGCCTTTTTCCAGAAGCGTGTTCATAATTGTGTAGATCTCCGTCTTAGCGCCGATATCCACACCTTTCGTCGGTTCGTCAAAGATGTAAATTTCGGCGTTGGAGATCACCCACTTCTCGATGACAATTTTTTGCTGGTTGCCGCCGGAGAAGTTCATAGCCTCCTTTTCGATCTGTAGCGGACGAAGATTCATCATGCGTCCGTATTCCACCGTCTTGTCCCGTCTCTCGCGATGGTTGAGGAGGAAGGGGGTTTGAAAGGACCGTAGTGTGGGCAAGGTCGCGTTGTCCACTACGTTGTGGATCAGCACCAGCCCCTCTTCTTTGCAGTCCTCTGAAATCAGGACGATCCCGCTTCGAATGGCATCCGCCGGCGATTTGATGCGCAGCTTTTTGCCGTTCAAGATGACAGAGCCTTCGCTAATTGGATCCGCGCCGAAGATGCCACGCATAGTTTCCGTACGGCCCGCGCCCACCAGACCAAACACGCCCAGAAGCTCACCCTTGCGCAATTCAAAGCTGACATTATGGAAAGCGGAGCCGGAAAGTCCCTCTACTTTCAGCACGGTTTCTCCAGGCTCTACCTTGCGGACGGGGTACTTTTCTGTCAGTTCCCGGCCCACCATCATCCGAATGATTTCTTCCTCGTTTACCTGACGCATGGGGATCGTATCCCCGACGCGCTTTCCGTCTTTTAAAATAGAGACCACATCGCCGACATGCTGGGCCTCGTCCAGCTTGTGTGTGATGAACAAAATGGAAATTCCCTCTTCTTTCAGGTTTTGCATCAAAACCTGAAGGTCGTCAATTTCTTTGCGACTAAGGCTGGAGGTGGGCTCATCCATGATGATAAGCTTTGCTTTATGCATCAGCGCCTTGGAGATTTCCACCAACTGCTTCTGCCCGACGCCCAGGTTTTCGCAAATGTCATCAGGGGATACCTCGCAGCCCACTCTGCTGAGATAAGTTTTTGCCATCTCCCGCTGTTTTTTCCAATCGATGATGTGGCGGAAGCCGGCCTTGGGAATTTCATTGCCCACAAACATATTTTCCACCACGCTCAGACATGGAATATTGCTTAATTCCTGATAAACCGTAGCAATTCCCATCCGATGAGCGTCCGCCACACAGCTGTTCAGAAATGGTTGGCCCTCCCAAAGAAAGGTGCCTTCGTTTGGCTGATTGATTCCCATAATGCTTTTAATCAGCGTGGACTTTCCCGCGCCGTTTTCTCCCAGCAGCACATGCACCTCGCCCCGACGGATGGTAAGATCAACTTTATCCAGGGCAACGACTCCGGGGAAAATTTTTGTCAGTCCCTTGATTTCCAATAGAGGGGCGTTTTCACGTTAAATACCTCCTTTAATTAACGTTAAATATACTTGCATTTTATCACGAAAATGAAGATTGTCAACTGAAAACTGTAAATAGCTTGCATTTTCGACAAATATTAAAAGTTTAACTTTTGTTTTTGTGTATTATTACTCAAGATTTTCTCAAATTTATAATGTTGCAGCAAGATTCTTTTAATGTTAAAATTAAATCTTGCTTTTTGCGGAAAAGTGTTGTACCTTATAATAAAGTCGAACATTCGAAAGAACATGGAAAGAATTGAGATGAAGATATGGAAAACGTCAAAAGAACAACTCTCCGGGACATCGCTGAGCGTTTAGGTCTTTCTCAAAACAGCATTTCCGTCGCACTGCGCGGCGGTGCCGGGATTAACGCCGATACCCGGGAATTGATTCTGAAAACCGCGCGGGAAATGGGATATATGCCCCGAAAGAGAAAGAGTGTTGAGGGGGAGAATGTTCTTTTAATTTCCACGTCCTCCACAGCGGTGGACCCATACTTTTTTAATCATCTTTTCACTGTGATTCAAAATGAGATCATCCGTATGGATTATTCTCTACTTTCCATTGACACGGTTTCTTTAAAAGCGTCGTTTTCAGCGGAAGGCTCCTTCCGGCAATACCTCTCGCAAAACCATATTGTTGGTATTTTTGTCCTTGGAGACATCGACGCGCAGACCTGCGCGGTCTTTCACTCTGTGGATACGCCGATTGTAGGCGTCAGCTTTTATCTTCCTGGCATTCCCATGAGCTGCGTTTTGGAGGACAATCTTTCGGGCTCCTATTTATTGGTTCAGCATCTGGTAGAGCGGGGTTATCGCAAGATGGGGTTTATTGGAAATCTGGAAAACACAAGTTTTTGGGAGCGGTACAGCGCCGCGAAGGGAGCGCAGATTCGCTTTGGACTCTCGGACAACAGTCGGTTTGATTTGCTAAATTTGGACAGCAACGACGCCTCCGCGGTCGAATGTCTGGAATACCTTTTGTCAAACATGCCGGAGCTGCCGGAAGCATTTATTTGCTGTAATGACCACATGGCCGCGGTTACGTTGAAGGCCCTGCGCAGCCGGGGATTACACTGCCCCGACGACATTGCCGTGGTGGGCTTTGACAATAATGAAATTGGCCGGCTCTCCATGCCCACGATTACCTCAGTGGATACCTTTCGCAACTTGCAGGGAAGCGTTTCCGTACAGCTGTTGAATGAACTGATATCGAGCAAAAAGGGGCAGAATTATCGAATCGTTTTGCCGGTCCGATTTCAGGAAGGCTGCTCGGTAAAGCAATTGGACGGTTCCGGACTTTCGGGAAGCATTTGATCGCCATTGCCGTGTGCCAATGAAACGCTGGTGATAGAAGGCGTATTGAGTCGTCTGGCGCATGGAAGAAACATTCCCGAATCTTTGCCCTTTAAAACAGAGCTCAACGCGTCTCCAGATTTTCTTTTGAAATATTGTTTCAGATAAGCAGGCATGTGTATGTTTTCGCTTGAATACAGCGCGAACTTTCTGTTTACTTTCTGAACCAGGCGGCGACAGGCCAGGCGGAGCCGGACCAGCTTTTGAATATTTCGGAAGTATCGCGAACGTCGGCTCTAGCCGAGGGCGCGTCAAATGCGGCAGCGCCATCGCACTCTTTATGAACAACTTCCCGAGGAACACGTCTGTATCGTTTAATGGTCGCTAAGCCCTTGGATATATCGTAGACATGGGCTGGAAAGCATGGTATGATGCCCTCAGGGGGGATGACTATGTGGACATGTCCCAAATGCGGACGGGAGTTCAAGAACCAGGGCCAAGGACACTACTGTGTCAAGCCGAAAAACATGGACGAGTATATCGCGCTTCAGGAGGAATCCGCGCGGCCCTTTTTGCGGAGCATCCGCGGTACGATCCGCGCCGCTCTCCCGGACGCGGAGGAACGGATTTCCTGGAGTATGCCAACCTTTTGGGGCGGGAAGAACGTGATTCAGTTCGCCGCGTCCAAGCGTCATATCGGGCTTTACCCCGGATCGAAGGCCATTGAGGCTTTTCAGGATAAGCTGACCGGATATGAAACCAGTAAGGGGACCATCCGGCTGCCCTATCAGGAGCCGCTGCCGCTGGAGCTGATTGCGGAAATCGCGAAATGGTGCTGGAGGCAGTACCACATTTAATTTTCAAACAAAGACGGGTTGTCCGCTAACTTGGCGGACAACCCGTCTTTTCTTGGGAGGTTTATGGAATCAACAAAATCAAAGAGAAGAAGCTGGGCAGGAAGGGCCTGAAGGCGTGGGCAGCGACTGTTCTCAAACGGTTTTTGCGCCGCGGGCAGAACGATGGAACAGAGCGCCCTCGCAGCCAATTCCGGAAGGCCGGCCAGAGAGGCCCGACGGGCCAAGGCAGAGAGTGTTCCAGCGCTCCAGGCTTGCGACGAAAGAAATGTAACAGGAAGCATCCTTCAATCTCCGCTTTACATGCCGTCAACCACTCTGCCGCTCCAGCGTCAGGAAATCACCAATATCGGCGGAAAGCAAAACGGAAAAGTTCGTCACGAGGGCGGTAAAGGCCGCAGACTGTTCCGCCAAGACGCGTCCAGACCACAGCCAAAGCTCCCCAGCGGGCCGCAAAGACCGCCCATACTATGAGGCCGGGGCGGTCATCCGCCAGGGAGACGGCGAAAACCAGTCTCGCGGTTATCAAAAGGGCTATCGTGTCGGGCCCGGAGATGATCGCCGTCCTCACCACCAGCGACTTCATGGACTGGATCATTTTCGACGAACGTATGACTGCCTATTACAAGTCCGGCGGAGATCAAGGGTATCGTCTACAACGGTGCTATCCAGGACTCAGGGCCACGGTGATCTGGCGAAGGTTTTTCTGGTTTACGCCAAGGCGACAACCCCCAGCGGCCACGGCGAGATTCTTTAACATCTTAAATCGCGCAAGAGCTTAAGCGATTAGTGACAGCTCTCCATTCAGCGAATAGTGTTCCTTTACTTGCTGGAGATTTACTGATTGCTTTAAACATTTGCTTCTCAGCTGTTAATTCTCGGTTTCCCATTCACTTTTCAAAAGACGCAAAAACTCCTTAGAGGCGTTTGAAAAAACCTGATACCGTTTCCAAACGATACAAAGTCCCGCCTCTAAGGGCGGCCACAGCGGTCGAAAGCATAGCTCACAGTCTCCGGTCGTGTTGACGAGCTTATCCAGTGCGATGGCGTATCCGAACCCCGTTTTTACAAAGTGGGCGGCGTTATAGATCAAATTGTAGGTCATCACGACATTCAATTTATGAGCGTCTCTTCCCAGCCAAGCATATATATCGCCGCTAGAGTAGACCTGGCGCGACACGATCAGTGGCTTGTCCCACAAATCTTTGGCCCGCACAGCGCTTTTCCCTGCCAGCGGGCTGTCCTTCCGCATGAGGACACCCCAAATGTCACGGATAGGAAGCCGCATGTACTCATACTTACTCACGTCCACAGGACCGACCAGCAGTCCAAAATCAATCAGGCCCTTGTCCAATTTTTCCATCACGATTTCTGCGTCGCCGCTGTAAATGTGATAGTGGATCAGTGGATACCTTTTTTGCAGCCTCTTGGCCGCCTGAGCAAACAGGGAGATCGCGTCCGTTTCTCCTCCACCGATGTAGATTTCCCCGTTGACATCCTCGCCGGAGCCAGCAAGCTCCGCCTTGGTCTTTTCCATCAAATCGATCATTTCTTCCGTGCGCTTACGGAGTAACATTCCATCCTCCGTAAGCGTGACTTTTTTGCTTCCTCGGATGAGCAGTTTTTTCCCCAGCTCATTCTCCAGGTCTTTCAGTTGTCGGGAAAGTGGCGGCTGGGTCATTCGCAAGGTTTCGGCAGCTTTTGTAATGCTTTCTTCTCTTGCCACCGCGAGGAAATATTGTAATACCCGAATGTCCAAAGGAAAAACCTCCTTGTTTTGTCCAGGCCAGTATGCCAAAAAAGACACATACCTTTCAAGTATGCAGCATCATTTAATATATGTATTTGATATTTTAAGAAGCGGACCTTATAATGGCAGCACAAGGAGCCGGGAAACGACCCGCCATTGCCGCATGCGGCTTTTTCACCGGCGAGAGCGGTCTGTGGTTGCTGCCGGAGCGGTAGTGACGAAGGACGTCCCTCCCATGACGATGGTGGGTGGCGTTCCGGCTAAGATTCTCGAAAAAATTAGTATGAAAAA
Organism: uncultured Oscillibacter sp.; assembly: GCA_910587705.1. Lineage (GTDB taxonomy): Bacteria > Bacillota > Clostridia > Oscillospirales > Oscillospiraceae > Oscillibacter. The sequence goes on along the minus strand of CAJUMX010000009.1, from coordinate 10,312 downwards.
ACGGAGGAATCCACATGAAAAAATGGAAACCGATTGCCCTTTTCATGGCGGCTTGTATACTCTGCCTGTTGTCCATGACCGCCTGTGCGGTGGAGCCGTCCGCCTCGGCGGCTCCCGTCGCCGCCTTTTCCGATCTGGACGCCGGGGCGTGGTACGCCGAAGACGTGACCTACTGCCTGGAAAATGGGCTGATGGACGGAAGCTCCAGTATGGCGTTTTCCCCCAACGCGCCCGCCAGTCGGGCGGAGCTGGCGGCAGCTCTCTACCGGAAGGCGGGCAAGCCCGAAACAGAGGCTCGCGGCTTTTCGGATATTCCTGACCAGAGTTGGTACGCGGATGCGGCCTCCTGGGCGGCAGAACAGGGAATAATCGGCGGATACAGCGACAACCGCTTTGGCGGTGAAGATCCCGTGACGCGTCAACAGCTGGCGGCAATTCTCTGGAGAAGCGCCGGGGAACCCGCGCCATCAGAAAAGGGAGCCTTTGTGGACCAAGCGCGGATTGCCGCTTATGCAGCGGACGCTTCTTCCTGGGCTCAAGAACAGGGAATCATCAACGGCAAGGCCGGCAATCAATTTGACCCCCACGGAACCGCGACCCGAGCGCAATTGGCGGTGATGCTGTACCGCTGGATGTCCGGGAGTACAGAAAAGGATGGTATCTTCGGCATGGATGGAACGCAAACCCTGGTGGCCTATTTCTCCGCGACCAACACCACGCGCTCCTTGGCGGAGTATACGGCGGACATTCTAAGCGCCGACCTCTATGAGATCGTGCCGGAGGTTCCCTATACAGACGCCGATCTGGCCTACTATACCAACAGTCGGGCCGACCGGGAGCAGAATGACCCCACCGCCCGCCCCGCTATTTCCGGGAGCGTGGAGAACATGGCGGACTATGACGTAATTTTCCTGGGTTATCCCATCTGGCACGGGCAGGCTCCCCGGATCATCGATACCTTTCTGGAGAGCTATGACCTTACCGGAAAAACCATCGTTCCCTTCTGCACGTCCCATTCCAGCGGCATTGGCTCCAGCGATACAAACCTCCACGCTCTCGCCGTCGGCGCAAACTGGCGCGCCGGACACCGATTTGCTGGCGGGACTGACCGGAGTACCATAGAGGACTGGATCGGTGGCCTGGATTTGCCGAAATTAGAAACCGTGGTGGACGCGGCGACGTCCACCACCAGGAAAACGGCCTTCAACTTTGAATCCAAAAGCGTTACCCTCAACAGCGGCTATGAAATGCCTCTCAACGGTCTGGGAACATACAGCCTCTATGGGGACACCTGCGTCAACGCTGTGAAGTCCGCCCTGGGGAGCGGCGTCCGGCTGATCGACACCGCCTCCGCATACGGCAACGAGGAGGAAATCGGGCAAGCCGTGCGGGAGGCCATGGCGGAGCTAGGTCTCAAACGGGAAAATATTTTCATCATTACGAAGATCTATCCGGGCCGTGAGATGGCGGACCCGGAGCGGTCTATCCAGGCGTGTTTGGACCGGCTGGACTTGGACTATGTGGACATGATGCTTCTGCATCACCCAGACCAGAATGATGTAAAAGCGTATCAGGCCATGGAGAAATTTGTAGAGAAAGGAAAAATCCGCTCTCTGGGCCTTTCCAACTGGTATGTAAAAGAGCTGGAGGAATTTCTGCCTCAGGTTTCGATAACCCCGGCATTGGTACAAAATGAGATTCATCCCTACTACCAGGAAAACGATGTGATTCCTTACATCCAAAACCTGGGGATCGTGGTTCAGGGCTGGTATCCCCTGGGCGGCCGGGGACACGCGGCGGAACTACTGGGGGATGAGGTGATCGCCGGCATCGCCAAGGCCCATGGCGTATCCTCCGCCCAGGTGATTCTCCGTTGGAATCTCCAAAAGGGTGTGGTGGTCATCCCCGGTTCCAGCAATCCTGACCATATCAAGGAAAATACCGAGCTATACGGCTTTGCGCTAACCGACCAGGAAATGGCGCGAATCAACGCCCTAGACCGGAACGAAAAGCACGATTGGTATTAAATACAGTCTCGTCCGCAGAGGACACGCGAATCAAATGCGCTATGAAACGAAAGCAAAATCGTTTCATAGCGCATTTTCGCGGCTGCCCAGCGTTAGACGATGATGGTCCAACAAGCTATACATCCAGGCATTTTTTATACTGCTCTACGGTATCATGGCCAGGACTTACCGCATAGCTCCAAACGCTGATACAATCCTCCCCGCTGGTTTTGTGGTAACTGTGGTTTTGATTTGCTTCAATGAAAATGCAGTCTCCGGCAGAAAGCGGATAATCGACTCCGTTAATGGTCATGATCATAGTACCTTGGACAATATAGCCGATCTCATCCGCCACATGCGCGGTAGAATTATGGGTCTCTTTGTCTCGAACGGTCATAATAATGCAATTCATCGAGCGCGAGCTTTCAAAGGCCGCCTCATAGGTATAGCCAGACTCATTAAAAAGAAACGTTCTTTGACCGGGATGAGAAACAATGTCCTTCTGCACGGAAGCCCGTTCAATCAAATCCGAAAGGGTCAAATTTAATACGGCGCACACTTTGTTCAGGTTCTCAATCGTAGGGCTGTTCATATTTCGTTCCAGCAAGCTCAAGTAGCCAGCGGATAAACCTGTTAAATCCGCAATCTGCGTCAGCGTTAGTTTTTTTTCTTTCCGGCGTTCTTTCAAAATGCCGCCAAATTGAGTGCCCAATTAACACACCTTCTTCCTAGAGCTATACCAAGCACAAACAGAAGAGCTTTTATTTTATTATAGTGAAAAGAAGCAAAACGTCAATGCAATTCACTATTTTTTGTTTATAAAATTTTACATATAGAAAATTCCTGACGGATTGCAAACCGTCAATACGCAGCCTGATCGTCGCTTTTCTCCACATATCTGTGTAAATTTACAAAATATTTTACTAAAATCCGTCAATATCCCATCTTTACATTTGACAAATTTCCTGTAAAATAAAAGTTGCAAACATAAAATTTTATAAATATTAAGTTTTTTGTTTGGAAAAATTGAGGGGAGGAAATTATATGCCGCATATCACCGTTCGAGGGGTCAACGTTCAGGATCTTCGCCGGATGAGCCCGGAGCTGAAGAAAGCCGTGGTAGACGCCGCCCAAGTCAAGGAGGAGTATGTAAAAATCTTCTTCTCTCCTATGTGCCGGGTGGACGCGCCGGAAGAGGTGGCCGTGGACGTCTACTGGATGCACCGCCCTCAGGAGCTCTGTGACAAAGTGGCTGGCACGCTAACCCAGCTGATGAAAGACAAGGGAAAGGACTTCGTACAGGTTACCTTCACAGAGTTTCCCGGAGGCCATTTCTATGAAAACAACGTCCACTATTAAAAGACAAGAAGGGGGAAAGGCCATGAAACACAACTGGTCAAAGAGGATTGCCGCTGGTCTTTTGGCCGGCACCCTGCTGCTGGGACTGACCGCTTGCGGTAATGGAGACTCCGCGGCGCCGGCGGACCCTGAGAATTTCAAGCCCCTGGTCCTGCGCTTTGGCAACCAGCATCCCGAAAATTCCATCGCCAATGAGGCGGACCGCCGCATCTGCGAAAAGATCGCCGAGGCCACCGAAGGCCGGGTAACCGTGGAGTTATACAGCAACAATGCCCTGGGCGATTATGCCAGCGTCTACGAGGAATGTATGATCGGTACCATCGATATGTGCCACATCTCCGCGGTAGAAACCTATGATCCCCGGATGGCCGGGTCGATGCTGCCCTATTTGGGCTCGAGCTACGAGGAACTGCGGCGGGCCTACTCCCCGGAAAACTACCTGTTCCAGACCGTATCTGAAACCGCTTTGAAGCAGGGTCTCCATACCTTTGGTTTCTTTTGCGAGGGCTTCTCCGGAACGGCTACCAACAAACCCATCCAAAACCCAAATGTCAGCAATGCAGATAAAGGCTGCATCGTCCGGGTCCCCAGCTTAGACAACTTCGCTCTGGCGGAAAAGCGGCTGGGATTCCGCACCGCTACCATCGCCTATTCTGATACCTACACCGCCATCCAGACCAACACGGTAGAAGGAACCTGCGCCATGCCGCCCAACTTGGTCTATCAAAATTTCCGCGATGTCAGCAAGTATTACTATCACTATATGATGACCCAGGAGGCCACACAGATATTCATGAGCCAAAAGACCTGGGAGAAGCTTCTGCCTGAGGATCAGGCCGCTATCACGGAAATCATTCAGGGCGAGTGCTTCGACAGCATCGACATTGCCGCCGCGGATGACGCCAAATACATGGAACTGCTCCGGCGGGAAGGAACAGAAATCATCGAATTTACGGACGAGGAGCGGGCCGCCTTCGCCCAGGATTGCCGTGACAACGTGTGGCCTCAGCTGGCCAAGAACACCTCTCAGGAGTTTCTGGATAACATCCTCGCAAGCCTCGAAGCGTAACAGCGGAAAAGGAGTGAATTTATGGAAATGCTGAAAAAAGCGGACGACATTTTGGAAAAGGCAGAACGCTGGATCGTCGTCTTGACAGGCGTCGTTGTCTGCGCGATCATTTTTCTCAATGCGTTGATGCGTTATATCATCAAAGCCGACTTTTATGGAAACGAGGAAATCACCCTGCTCTTCGCTTTCTGGCTGTACTTTACCGGCAGCTCCATCGCCGCAAAAAAAAATACTCATATCAATGCGGATATGATCAGCATGTTTTCAAAAAGCGCAAAGGTCATTGACACCTTCCACTTGGTTCGGGATATCATCGGGCTGGTTATGGCAGCGATCGCGTTTGTCTGGAGCTGCCAGTATGTATGGTGGTCCGCCGACATGGGCGCGAAGTCCCCTGTTTTCAAATTTCCTATGGTCCTCAGCCAAATTCCCATCATGATCTCATTTTTCTTCTGGACCTTATATATGGCGCGGGACGTAATCAGAAGCATTCGGAAAATGCGGTATCCATCCGCGGCGGAAGAGGAGGGCTGATCGTATGTTGGTAGTCGTCGCTTTGCTGGTCCTGCTGGCTACGCTGGTAATTGGCGTACCAATCCCCCTGGCTTTCCTTACCTCCGCCGGGAGCATCTGCCTTCTCGGAGGCTACGATCCCGCTTTCCTGATGATCTTCGGCTTCAACAAAACCAATTCCATCCTCCTGCTGACCATTCCGCTATTCGTGCTGGCCGGAGCCATCATGGATAAGGGCGGCATCGGGGAAAAGTTGATTTCCACGGTAGAAAAATTTGTGGGCAAGGCCAAAGGCGGCCTGGGTGTCGTCACAGTCGTTGCCTGCGCAGTCTTTGGCGCCGTCTCCGGCAGCTCTTCCGCTACGGTCAGCTGTATCGGCTCTATCATGGTGCCCAGGCTGAAAGAAAACGGGTACCCCGACGGGTTGATCGGCGCGCTTTTGGCAAGCTCCGGCGTGCTGGGCATTCTGATCCCACCTTCTATGCTGATGATTCTTTACGCATGGTCCTCGGGAGAGTCCGTGCTGGCCTGCTTCTTGGCTACGGTAGTCCCCGGAATGACACTGGTCATTTTATTCTCCATTGTAAATTTGATTTACGCCCAAAAGAATCCTAACATCAAGGTTTACGACCATGCCATCGCTGCCGCCCAAGAGAAAGAAGCGAAGAAAGCCCTGAAGCAAAAAGGGACCAGCGCCATCCCCGCCCTGTTGATGCCCGTTATTATTCTTGGCTCCATCTATGGGGGCATCCTCACTGCCACCGAGGCGGCGGCCCTCTCCGTGATCTATGCCGTTCCCGTTGGCATCCTATATTATAAGCGTATCAATGGCGGCATTTTGAAAGACGCCCTGGTCTCCGCCGGGGAGACCGCAGGAGTCATCATGGCCATGCTTTTCTCCGTGCAGATTTTAAGCCGTCTTTATATCAGTGAAAATCTGCCCAGTATGATTCTGGGGTTCTTGACCTCCATCAGCGACAACAAATACATCATCCTCATCATGGTCAACATCTTTATGATCATCCTCGGAATGCTGATGGACGACTGCTCCGCCACAATCCTAGCAGCCCCAATCCTGCTGCCTGTGGTCACGGCCATCGGAATCAGCCCTATCCACTTCGCCGCAATCCTGGGCGTCAACATCGGCATGGGAAATGTAACGCCGCCCACCGCGCCTCTGCTGTATCTGGCTGGTCGTATCTCCAAGGCTGAGGTCAAAGATATGCTGGGTCCGGATTTGGCACTGATCTGCTTTGCTTGGCTGCCCACGCTGATTATTACCACTTACGTACCCGCTTACGGCATGCTGCTGCCCTCCTTGCTGGGTTACGTTTGAAAAACAGTTAAGAAGGTATAACACCATGGTAAAACTAACGGAATATGAACAAAAAATGCTGGATGGAGAAATGGGCCCCTTCAAACAGCGCGCTATCCAGAAAATCGTTGATTACGCCAATGCCCTGGGCGCTGAGCAGCTCTGCGTTGTCTCGAAAGCAACGGTGTACTTTGGCTACCACCCCTACCTTGACGCGGTAAAATCGGAGGATTATGACGAGATATTCTCTAAGATGGTCCTGTGCAGCGACAAGATTTATCGCTTGGACCAATTCAGCCACGAGTGCTTCGCGCAGACCTGTGTGGGTCCCTGCGATCACTTTTGCCACGAACCGCTGAATATCTCCAAGGAGGTTTTTGACAAAAATCGGAAATTCCTCGATTTGACGAGAGCTGCCGGAGTCAGCATTGCGGGAAGCTGCACACCTTACCTTAGCGGTTGGATTCCACTGCGGGGTGAACACTTCGTTTCCACAGAGTCCAGTAACATCCTTTTCGGCAACTCGGTCTATGGCGCCCGCGCCAATGCCGATGGCTTGGAGGCGTCCGCTTGGTCCGCGATCTGTGGACGAACGCCGCTGTGGGGCAATCACATTTTGGCGAACCGATACGCTACCCACGTGATTGACGTCCAGTGCAAAAGTGAATCTCCTCTTGATTGGGACATCCTTGGACATGCTTTGGGCCGCTTGCTGACAGATGGCAACGCTCGCCCTGTTTTGACCGGCAACTTCCACCGGCCCGACATCCATCGCCTGAAAAAGTTTTTCAGTTCTCTGGCAACCACTAGCGGCTGTGAGATTTGCCACATTGTGGGCTGTACCGCCGAAGCCCCCACTTTAGAAGCGGCTTTGGCGGGCCATGAACCCGCAGCCCACATTACTCTGACGCAAGAGGAGTATGAGCGTTCCCTGGTGGAGGTCTGCGACGAAGGCTCCGCCGATGTGCAGATGGTCGTGCTGGGATGCCCTCATTATACACTGGAGGAAATACGGGATGCGGCCCGCATGCTGAAGGGGAAGAAGGTTGCCAAGGGTGTATCTCTTCAAATCTGGACAGATTTGACCATGCAGCATTTGGCCGAGGTCAACGGCTACGCGGAGACGATCCGCGAGGCGGGTGCCCATCTGCTAAACAGCTCCTGCCCGCTGGTTGCTGCCCGAACGGCCTACGATAAAGTGACTTCCGGCTTTGCCGCTGACGGCGCAAAGCAATCCCATTATGTTCGCTCCGACCTGAACAGCAAAAACTGCAAGGTGTTTTATGGCAGCACCGCCAAGTGTGTGGAAGCCGCGATCAAAGGAAGATGGGAGGTATGACCATGGGACCATTGAAGTTAAAAGGGCGGCCCACCTATCCCGGCAAAGCGGCGGGAGAGGCGCTGGTCTGCCCACACAGCATTCAAGGCTGGGCCGGAGTTAGTGAAGAAACCGGCCGCATCATCGAGGTGGGCCACCCCGAGTTCGGGAAAAGCATCAAGGGCAAAATTCTTGTGATACCTTATGGCAAGGGTTCCACTGGCTGGTCCGGCCACTTCCATTCAGCAGCTGTGGCTGGATTTTCTCCCGCGGGCTGGCTATTCTCGAACATCGACTCTCGCTGCGGCGTTGCCACCGCGGCGCTGGAGGTTCCCGCTGTGGCTGATTTTCCGACTGATGTTGACATTTTTTCCGTCATCCAGACCGGAGATTGGGTGGAGCTGGACGGCAGCACCGGTGAAGTCACGGTGACAAAAAAGGAGTGAGAAATGGAACGGAACGTAAAAACACTGTGGTCAACGCCGAAGGCACCACGACCTTCCAGCTGGATCGCACAGGTTAGCCGCGCGGATGCACTGGGGATTGCCTGGGTCTCCGGCTTGATTTCCCAAAAGGCAGATGGCGAAGTCATAACAGGAACTTCTGTGGCAGAGCAGACTCAGTTGATTCTGGAGAATCTGAAAGTCATTGTGGAAGATATGGGCCTTACAATGGACCACATCGTCAAAACCAATATCTTTATGCGGGATTTGAAGGATTTTGATGAAATGAATGCTGTTTACCAACAATATTTCAATTCTGAAAATCCTCCCGCGAGGCAGTGCGTTGAAGCTGGTATTTGGGGTGGACTGGATGTGGAAATCAGCTCCGTAATGATTCTGCGCTGAGGGACTTGCTTAGATCGTTCTTACATAATAGCGGATACAAGGTTATCCGCATCAACGGACAGTGAAGCGCAAAGCTTGGGTATTTTCATAGGTCCGCTTCGATGAAAGGAGAATGCACATGAGTGACAAAGTAGAGATCCGCTGGCATGGCCGAGGAGGCCAGGGGGCGAAAACCGCCTCGTTGCTGCTGGCGGACGCGGCCTTTAACACGGGCAAGTATGTCCAGGGCTTCCCGGAGTACGGCCCGGAGCGCATGGGCGCGCCCATCACGGCGTACAACCGTATCAGCTCGGAGCGGAGCACGGTCCACTCCAACATCTATGAGCCGGACTACGTGGTCGTGGTGGACGAGACCCTCATCTCTGCCGTGGATGTGACGGCGGGCCTGAAAAAAGAAGGGGCCATCGTTATCAATTCCGGCAAATCCCCCGCCGAGCTCCGCCCCCTCCTTAAGGGCTACGAGGGTCGGGTCTGCACCATCGACGCGGGCAAGATTTCTGAGGAAGAGCTGGGCAAGAACTTCCCCAACACTCCCATGCTGGCGGCGATCGTCAAGGTCTCTGGCGTGGTCAACGCGGAGGAGTTCATCCAGGACATGGAGGCGTCTTTTAAGCACAAGTTCGCCACCAAGCCCCAGGTCATCGAGGGCAACATGCGGGCCCTGAAACGCTCTATGGAGGAGGTCAAGGAAGGATGAGCCATTTAGCGAAGGATATGACCCCTCAGGTCACATGGAAGGACATCACCCCCGGCGGCGCCATCTTTGAGGGCGGCACCTCCCAGGTGGTGGAAACCGGCGACTGGCGGACCATGAAGCCGGTGCTGGATATGGACAAGTGCAAGCAGTGCCTGCTCTGCGCCCCGGTCTGCCCGGACATGTCCATCCCCGTCAATAAAGACGGCAAGCGGGAGGACTTCAACTACTTCTTCTGCAAGGGCTGCGGCATCTGCGCCAATGTCTGCCCCTTCGGGGCCATCACCATGGTCAAGGACGAAAAGTAAGGAGGGGCTAGGATAAAATGAGTATCAGAGAACGTTTGTCGGGCAACGAAGCCGTTGCCTACGCGATGAAGCAAATCAACCCCGACGTCATGGGCGCGTATCCCATTACGCCGTCCACCGAAATCCCCCAGTACTTCTCCGCCTATGTGGACAACGGTGAGGTAGACACGGATTTCATCGCCGTGGAATCCGAGCACTCCGCCATGTCCACCTGCATCGGCGCGGAAGCCGCCGGATGCCGGGCCATTTCCGCCACGTCCTCCTGCGGCCTCATTTACATGGCCGAAATGCTATACGTAGCCGCTTCCGACCGCCTGCCCATCACCCTGGCGGTTAGTTGCCGCGCCCTCTCCGGCCCCATCAACATCAACAACGACCACTCCGACACCATGAGCGTCCGGGACGCGGGCTGGCTGATGCTGTTCGCTGAAACCAACCAGGAGGCCTACGACAACTACCTCCAAGCCATGCGCATCGGCGAGGCGGTGTCCCTGCCTATCATGATCTGCCAGGACGGCTTCATCACCTCCCACGCCATCGAGAACATCGAGCTGGAGGAGACGGAGAAGGTCCGGGAATTCGTGGGCGAGTACAAGCCCCAGCACTATCTGCTGAACAAGGACGAGCCCATCGCCGTGGGCCCCTACTCCACCCCGGTCTACTACATGGAAACCAAGCGTGCCCAGGCCCAGGCCATGATGGACGCAAAAGATGTTATTAAAAAGGTTGCGGACGAGTTCGCCGCCTGGACAGGCCGCCAGTATGGCCTGATTGAAAAGTACGAAATGGATGACGCCGAGGAAGCGATCATTATTATTGGTTCCTCCGCCGGAACGGCCCGGGAGGCCATCAAGCAGCTCCGGGCCCAGGGCAAGAAGGTGG
>CAJUMX010000008.1 GCA_910587705.1 uncultured Oscillibacter sp. | reverse complement strand
ATTTCTTGTGTGACATCCTTTTCCCAGGGTGTCAAAAAAACTCTTGACATCCGCCATTTGAACCAGCCGGTCCGCCCTGCGGTTTTTTCTCTTGACATGCCTAGTAATTCTATGTATAATGAGCCTAGAAATTCTAGGTATAGGAGGCGGGCTCGATGAAGAAGCAGGCCATTGAGCACACCCGGCTGCTGGCGCTTTCACTGCTGGCGGGGGAGGACATGTATGGGTATCAGATGATTGTGGAGCTGGCCCGGCGGTCCAACCACACCTTTGACATGAAGGAGGGGACGCTGTATCCGGTGCTTCACGGGCTGGAGCAGGAGGGCTTTGTGGAGGCCTACCGGAAGCAGGCCCCCACGGGCCGGGAACGGAAATACTACCACCTCACCCGGAAGGGCCAGGGGGCCCTCCGGGAGGAGGAGGCCGCCTGGAAGCGCTATTCCGGGGCGGTGAACGACGTGCTGCGAGGCGGCGCGGAGGTCGTATGACCCGGCAGGCGTTTTTGGACCAGGTGCTCTCGCCCCTGGGACGGCTGACGGCGGAGGAGCGGGAGGACATTCGCCGGGAGCTGGAGGAGCACGTGGAGGACCGGATGGAGGCCCTTTTGGAGATGGGCTGGGACGCGGGACTGGCGGAAGAGCGGTGTTTGGAGGCCATGGGGGACCCGGCGGAGATCGGCCGGGAGATGGCGGCGCAGTACCGGGGAAGGGGCTGGCTGTGGCTGGGCCGGGCTGCGGTGGCGCTGACCGTGGTAATGTGTATCCAGGCCCTGCTGGGGTTTGGGATGCTGTCCAATGTCTGGAGCAGTCTAGAGGCCCGAATTTGCCCGTCGACGGCCATTTCCATCGGTGAGCTGAAAAACGTGGAGGCCGTGGCGGACCTGGACATCCGGGCGGAGATTGGGAATGACATACTGAAAATTTATCAGGTATCCGTGGGGGAGAAGGACGGACAGAGGGCGGCCATGGTGCTGGCCTGCATGTATGACCGCTGGCCCTTCGGCATCGTGGCGGCGGGCCTGAGGGCCAGGAGCGATGTGCGCAACCAGAAGGGGGAGGGGGGAACCAGCGGCGGGGGCAAGGCAAACTATGGGGCGGAATACGCCGTCCATTGGGCCCCGGTGGAGCCGGGGGACACCCACGTGGTCTGGGTGTACCATGCCCGTGGAGAGATCATCCGGCTGGAGATTCCTCTGCCGGGAGGGGAGGAGACGGCATGAAGAAAGAGAGAAGGGAAAAGCTGTCCTCCCGGAGAAGGAGGGGCCTCCGCCGCCTTCTCGTCGCGGCGGCGGCGGTGTATCTGGTGAACCGGATTTTTCTGATTGGACTGATTTTCCCCATCCAGGCCATCCGCCACAACGAGGAGCGGGAGGGCGTGGGACGGACCGCCGTGGTCTGCCGGGAGTGGGTCCCGGAGATTGCCAAAAGCCAGGTGTTCTACCTGACGGGAAACGAGAACGTCACGATGCTCAGCGGGGCGCGCCTGACGTATCTGGGCTGGATTGGCGGCTACGGCTTGCCGCTGGACTGCACGGAGGAAGCGCCTGTCTACGGCGGCTGGCTGGCCATGAAGAAGAAGGATTGGGGCGCGGTTTTGTATGTGTTCGGCCGGGTGGACGACCCGGACATCGCCCGGATGGAGGTCCGGCTTCAATACACGGACTGGAAGGAGGAGGACCACACCGTCCTCACCTGGAACAGCGAGCGGGCGGACTGGATGGAAAAAGACGGGCGGTACTACTTCCTGTTTCGGACCTATCCGCCCTTCGACTGGACGGAGTATCATCCTCGCCTTGACGCCGTGGCCGTGGGCTGGGACGAGGCGGGGAACGAGACTGCCCGGGTGGAGCTGGACCGGGGCTCGGGCTTTATCAGCAGTTAAAAGGACCGGGAGGCGTCGCCTCCCGGTCCGGTGTGTTCAGTCCTTTTTCAAATGCGCGTACCAGAGGAGCGCCGCCAGTCCCGCGCCTCCCAGGATATTCCCCAGGGTGACGGGGAGGAGGTTCCCCAGGAGGAAATTGGGGACGGTCAGGGCAGAGAGGTCCACACCGGCCTCCTGGGCCAATTGGAGGTACTGGGGATTCCGCACCGCCAGAAGCCCGGCGGCGATGTAGTACATGTTCGCCACGCAGTGCTCAAAGCCGCAGAGGACGAAGTAGCACACCGGGAGAAAGGCTCCCATAAAGCGGCCCGCCGCGTCTGTTGCAGAGAGGGCCAGCAAGACCCCCAGGCACACCAGGACGTTGCAGAACATCCCCAGCCCAAAGCCGCTTAAAAACGGCAGGGCGCACTTCCCGGCGGCAAGGCGGATGGTGTAGACTGCCAGCCCTCCGGCGGAGTAGTTCAGCTGCCCAAACCACACGCAGCCCGCCGCCACCAGAAGGGCCCCCAGGAAATTCCCCAGGTAGACGAGACACCAGTTCCGCAAAAGGCCGGGGAGGGTGCAGCTTCGCCCCAACAGGGAGAGGATCAGCAGACTGTTCCCGGTGAAAAGCTCTGCCCCGGTGACGATGACCATACACAGGCCGAAGGGGAACAGAAGGCCGGCGACCGTCCGGGCAAGGCCCACATTTTCCATATCGTGGACGGCGGTGTTTGTGGCGGCGCAGCCCAGGGCGATGAAGGCCCCGGCCAGCAGGGAGAGGGCCAGGAGCTTCCCGGCGCTCTTTTGCGTCTTGGCCGCCCCTCCGGCGGCATAGCGCTCCAAAAATTCCTTGGGGGAAAGATAGCTCAATGTTCCACCCGCTTTCGTTGCCGTCGCTCCGGCTTGGATAATTGCCGGACTACCAGAGCGAAATAAAGCTTTTTTGGTTCCTTTTTTCTCGAAAAAAGGAACTTAGAACAGGCCCGTAATCTTGCCGTTCTCGTCCACGTCGATTTTCTCGGCGGCGGGGACCTTGGGCAGGCCCGGCATGGTCATGATGTCCCCGGTGAGGGCCACCAGGAAGCCCGCCCCGGCGCTTACCTTCAGGTTCCGCACCGTAATGGTGAAACCCTTGGGGGCCCCCAGCAGGGCCGGGTCGTCGGAAAAGCTGTACTGGGTTTTCGCCATGCAGACGGGAAGCTTGCCAAAGCCCAGGGCCTCCAGCTCCGTAAGCTGCTTTTTAGCGGCGGGGGTCAGGACGGCCCCGTCGGCGTGGTAGACCTTTTGGGCGATGTCGTTGATCTTCTTTTCAATAGAGTCCTCCGCGTCATAGGCAAAATGGAAGTCACCCGGCTCCTCGCAGAGGCGCAGGACCTCTTCGGCAAGAAGGGCGCCGCCCGCGCCGCCCTTGGCCCAGACCTCGCTGAGAGCCACGTTCACGCCCAGTTCCCGGCACTTGTCCTCCACCAGCTTCAGCTCGGCGGCGGTGTCCGTGGGGAAGGCGTTGATGGCCACGACGCAGGGCAGACCGTAGATGTTTTTGATGTTGTCCACGTGCTGGAGGAGGTTGGGAAGCCCCTTCTCCAGGGCCTCCAGATTCTCGGTGTTCAGCTCCGCCTTGGGAACGCCGCCGTGATTTTTCAGGGCCCGGACGGTGGCCACCACAACGACGGCGCTGGGGGTCAGCCCCGCCAGGCGGCACTTGATGTCCAGGAACTTCTCCGCCCCCAGGTCCGCGCCAAAGCCCGCCTCGGTGACGGCGTAGTCCGCCAGGCGCATGGCCAGCCGCGTGGCCATGACGGAGTTGCAGCCGTGGGCGATGTTGGCGAAGGGCCCGCCGTGGATAAAGGCGGGGGTGCCCTCCAGAGTCTGAACCAGGTTGGGCTTGAGGGCGTCCTTTAAGAGGGCCGCCATGGCCCCCTCGGCTTTCAGGTCGTGAGCGGTGACGGGCTTGCCGTCGTAGGTGTAGGCCACCACCATCCGGCCAAGGCGCTCTTTCAGGTCCAGAATGTCGCTGGAAAGGCACAGGACCGCCATGATCTCGCTGGCTACCGTGATGTCAAAGCCGTCCTCCCGGGGAACGCCCTGCATCCGGCCTCCCAGGCCGTCCACAATGTTGCGGAGCTGGCGGTCATTCATGTCCACGCAGCGCTTCCAGGTGATTTTTTTCACGTCGATTCCCAGGGCGTTTCCCTGCTGAATATGGTTGTCCAGCATGGCGGCGCAGAGGTTATTGGCCGCGCCGATGGCGTGGAAATCCCCGGTGAAGTGGAGGTTGATGTCCTCCATAGGCACCACCTGAGCATAGCCGCCCCCGGCCGCGCCGCCCTTCACGCCAAAGACGGGGCCCAGGGAGGGCTCCCGCAGGGCCACCAGGACGCGCTTCCCCAGGCGGCGGAGGGCGTCGGCCAAGCCCACGGTGGTGGTGGTTTTCCCCTCCCCGGCGGGGGTGGGGTTGATGGCGGTGACGAGGATCAGCTTCCCGTCGCCCCGCGTGCTCTCCTTGAGGAGGCGGGGGTCCACCTTGGCCTTGTAGTTTCCATAGAGTTCCAGGTATTGGGGGTCCACCCCGGCGGCGGCGGCAATCTCCCCGATGGGGCGCATCTGGCAGGACTGGGCGATCTCAATGTCGGACGGAACGTGCATGGCAGGGCCCTCCTTTGTGAAATAAAAAGGTATGACTTCTTTTGGCAATTTGATGATATCACAATCCGGGGGGAAAAGGAAGTGGAAGTTTTCACAAGGAAAAGGGCCTTGTGTTCCACCGAATTCTATGTTATGGTATACATAAAGCACCGCAAAAGGCGAGGCGGCTGGCCGCTTTCTTCGAGAGGGAGCGAGGCGGGCAGCGCTCTCTATGTCCGGAATGAAAAGGACTGGGCTGCCCTTGCGGCGTATTTCAAACTAGGATGCCCGGCATAAGGGGATTGTAAAATCCCGGCAGGGCGAATATATAAATCATCAGGTATGGGAGGTTGAACCATGGAACTTACGGTCAGGGGACGGCAGCGGCGTGCCGAGCAGGTTATGAGGCCCGCGTCCCAGGGGGAGAAGAAACCGGCGGAGGCCAAAACGACCTCGGCCAAGCCCAGAAGCGACAAGACCTCCTGGTCCCAGACGGCGCTGGCCTTCTTGCAGGAGGTCAACCGGCAGGACATGGAGAAGCGGCAGAAGCTGCTGGAGGCCAAGCAGCAGGGAGACGGGGAGCTGGAGGCGCTTTCGGAGTCCTTGAAGGTCATGGACCGATGCCGGAGAATCGCGTCCCGGATTATGAAAGGCGACAAGGTGCCGCCCCAGGACGAGATGTATCTGATGGAGAAGGACCCGGACGGCTATAAGCTGGCCCTGGTCTGCCGGACGCCCAAGGAAAAGCCCAAGGAGTGGGAGTCCGTTCTAAAGGACGAGGAGCGAACGGGCGCGGAGACCGGTGAAGGGGCGGCGGAGCCCGCGGATTCCAGCGAGGGAACGGCAGAGAGCGGGGGCGCTGAATAAAGTAAGGCGGCGGGGAAATCCCCGCCGCCTTGTTTCAGGTTCGATACAGGCGCTCGTTGATAAACTTTTCCAACAGCCGGGCAACCTCCCGGACGTCGATGGGCTTGGCCACGTGGGCATTCATTCCCGCGTCCAGGCATTTTTTGATGTCCTCGGAGAAGGCGTCGGCGGTCATGGCGATGATGGGGATATCCTTGTCGGGCCTGTCCAGGCTGCGGATGGCCTCTGTGGCCTCGTAGCCCGTCATCACCGGCATGCGCAGGTCCATCAGCACCGCGTCGTAGAAGCCCACGGGAGACGCCTCGAATTTGTCCACGCAGATGCGGCCGTTTTCCGCCCAGTCCAGCTCCATCCCCAGGTCGGAGAGGAGCTCGTTGGCAATCTCCCAGTTCAGGTCGTTGTCCTCCGCCAGGAGCACCCGGCGGCCGGTGAAATCCGCGCACTTGACCTCCTGGAGCTCCTCGTGGGTGTCGCCGGAGTTGACGAAGGGCTTGAGCCCATAGAAGAGGGTGGAGCGGAACAGGGGCTTGGAGATAAAGCCGGTGATGCCCGCGTCCTTGGCCTCCGCCTCGATTTCGCTCCAGTCGTAGGCGGAGATCAGCATAATGGGGGTCTCGTCGCCGAAGCGGCTGCGAATCTCCTTGGCGGCGGCGATGCCGTCCATGTCCGGGAGCTTCCAGTCCAGAAGGATGATGTGGTAATTGTCCCGGGCCTTGGCCCGCTGGTCCAGCATGGCCAGGGCCTTCTCCGCGTTCAGAGCCCAGTCGGCCTTGACGCCGATGGATTTCAAGGAGGAGGTGGTGCTTTCGCAAAGCTGCTGGTCGTCGTCCACCACCAGGATGTTCCACTCGGGGAGGATCATCTCCTCCTCCAGAGTTTCGGCCCGCTGGAGGTCCAGGGTGACGTGGAACTCGCTGCCCTTGCCCTGTTCGCTTTCCACGTCGATGGTGCCGCCCATGGTGTCTACAATGTACTTGGTGATGGCCATGCCCAGGCCGGAGCCCTCGGTCCGGCGGACCCGGGCGCTGTCCTCCCGGACGAAGGACTCGAAGATTTTTTCCTTGATTTCCGGGGTCATGCCGATGCCGTTGTCTTTGACAATGATATGGGTCCGCACATAGTCCTCGCCCTGGGGGGATTCCTCCTCGTAGAGGGAGACCTGAATCAGCCCGCCGTCGGGGGTGAATTTCAGGGCGTTGCCCAGAATGTTCAAAAGGACCTGGTTCAGCCGTACGCTGTCGCAGCAGACGTTCTCCGTGGAGATGTCGTGGATGAACACGTCGAACTGCTGGTGCTTGGAACGGACCTGGGGCTGGGCGATGCTGACGATGCTGTCCATCACCTCCCGGAGGGAGACCTGATCCATGTTCAGCGTCAGCTTGCCGCTTTCGATTTTGCTCATGTCCAGCACGTCGTTGATAAGGCCCAGAAGGTGACGGCTGGAGAGGGTGATCTTTTTCAGGCAGTTTTGGACCTGCTGTTTGTCGTCGATGTTTGCTGTGGCGATGGCCGTCATGCCCACAATGGCGTTCATGGGGGTCCGGATGTCGTGGGACATGTTGGAGAGGAATTCGCTTTTGGCCTTGTTGGCGTGGACGGCTTCCTTCCGGGCCTTCTCCAGCTCCGCCATCTGCTCCCGGAGGAGCCGGAAGTACTGCCAGAACACCAGAAGCAGGGCCAGCAGCACCACAGCGCAGCCTAAAAAGACCAGGTACAGCCAGGCGTGGCTGAGGTCGCTGACGGCCTGGTCCAGCTCGCCATAGGGCAGCACCGTGACCAGATACCACTCGGAGTAGGGCAGCTTGTTGCATTGAAGGTGCCGCCGCTCGCTGCCAAAGACGAGGAGGGCGGAGTAATCCTCGCCCTTATCCATGGCACTCTCCAGCTCCCGGATATACTGCTCCCCGCTTTCCCCCTGCTCCTCAAAAAGGGCCTGGATGCGGTTGAAGTAGTTCTCCCGGAAGGCGTCTCCGCTGCGGATGACAAAGGAGCCGTCCCGGCGGATGATGTGGGAATAGACCAGGGAATTCTCGCTGTACAAAGAGAGAGTGTCGGCGATGTAATCGGCGGGGAGGCTGGCTACCAAGGCGGTGGAGAGCGTCCCGTCCGACATCAGATACTCGGCGGAGACGCCCAGAAGTACATCCTTTTGTCCTGTGGCGATGGAGGCCACGGCCACCTTCTTGTCCCCGTTGTTCATGGAGGCAAGGAAGGAGTCCGGGTCCGCCAGGACGGGCTTTTCCCCGTAAATCATGTCGAATTCGCCGGTGGGGGAGTAGTAGGCCAGGGCCACAAAATCCCGGGCCTTGGCGTTTCGGGCCAGCTCCGCCCGCAGGGAGGAAGCGGAGGCGCTGTCCGGGGGAATGCTTCCCACCAGGGAGTCCACCTGGGACAAGCGCAGCTCGATGGTGGTGGCGAAGTGCTGGGTGACCTTTTCGCCCATGCCGGTCATGTAGGTGGTGCCTACGGCGCTGATGGTCTCGGAGCTTTTCCCACTCATGAAAAAGGCTAGAAAGGAGAAGATACACACCGTCAGTAGAAGAATCAGCGCCAGACTGATGGTGAGAAAGCGGGTGGCGCTGTTGAGAAGCTTCTTCATCCCGCGCTCTCTTTCTGGAAGGCCTCAATGGCGGCTACGGTCTGGCCGTAATCCGTCCGCACCTCCTCCGCCAGAGCGTCGGCCTCTGGTGAGTAGCCGTTCCGCAGGGATTCGCAGAGGCGGCTGCTGGACGCCTGGAGCTTGTCGATGCTCAGATTCTGGCACACGCCCTTGATGGTGTGGGCGGCCCGGAAAGCCTCCTCGTAGTTCTTCTCCTCCAAGGACCGGCAGAGAAGGTCATAGCTTCCGTCGGCCAGGAATTTCAGCACAAATTTTTGAACCAGCCGCTCGCTGCGCAGGCGGCCAAGGGCATCGTCGTAATTGCCGCCCATGGCGGCGTAGCACTCCTGTAAAGTCATAGGGGGCTCCTCCTTTGTCTTTAAGCGTCCTCCTGCGGGTCCTCGCCGTCCTCAATGGGGGAGATGACGGAAAGGGTCTCGCGCATGGTTTCGTTGTAAAAGCGGTATTGGCCCCGTCCGCCTCGCTTGACGGTGTAGAGGGCCGCGTCCGCCGCGTGGAACAGGGCGTCATAGCCGTCGGGGACCGTGGCCGTCAGGGCTACGCCCATGCTGATGGAGATGGGGAACTGCTCGAACTGCCCGCAGAGGGATTGGAAGATGCGGGAGATGACCACTTCGATGTCGTCCTTGTATTCCAGGAAGATCAGGAACTCATCCCCGCCGGCCCGGGCGGCGATGTCGCCTCCCCGGATGCACTGGCGGAGCTTCTCCGCCAGGTGGACCAGGACCTGATCTCCGAAAGAGTGGCCATAGGTGTCGTTGGCGGACTTGAAGTGGTCCAGGTCAAAGATGACCAGAGCGTAGGACGCGGTGGGCCGGGTCTCAATCCGCTCCAGGATGCGCTTTTTGGCGTAGGCGTGGTTCAAAAGGCCGGTGAGGGCGTCGTGGGAGGCCATGCGCTCCAGGGCGTTGAGCTTCATCCGGGAGTCGTGGATGTCGATGGCCTTACCAATCGCGCCGGTATAGCGGGGGGGCTCGTCGCTGGACCAGGTGGCCCGGGCCACGATCTGGGTCCAGCGCCAGGCGCCCTTGTAGTTCAGCTTGCAGTCGTAGGTTACCACCGGCAGCTCCGGGCTGGTGCTGCGCAGGGCATCGGCCAGGTGCTGGAAGTCCGCATCCTCCATGATACTCTGGGCTTCGGGGTGGTGGTAGGGGTCCATAATGATCTCCTCCAGCCCCAGGTGCTCTGCCCCCCAATTGGAGAGGGTGATCATAGGTGGGGAGACGGTGAACTCGAACTGGATTTCCTTGCTCATATCGGCGAAGAAGCTGTACTTCATCCGCTCGTGCTCCAGAAGCTGGAGGGTACGCTCGGAGGCGGTGAGCTCCTCGTGGCGGCGCATCTCCTGGGCCACCTTCTGCATCTCCCGCCGGTCCCGCTGGGCCACGGAGTTGCTGTCGCTCATCAGCGTGGGCAGGTCCGGGGCCAGCTCCCGCAGGCAGTCCAGCAGCAGAGGGTTGAAAGCGCCGCACTGACCGGCCAGAATCATCTCCACCGCCTTGTCGTGGGAGAAGGAGTCCTTATAGCAGCGCTTAGAGGTCAGCGCGTCGTACACATCTGCCAGGGCCACGATTTGAGCGGAGATGGGGATGTCGTCCCCGTGGAGCCCGTCGGGGTAGCCCCGACCGTCCCAGCGCTCGTGGTGCCAGCGGCAGATGTTGTAGGCCACCTTCACCAAGGGGTCGTCCTGGTGGATGGGGAGGTTTTCCAGCATCTCCGCACCGGCCATGGAATGGGTTTTCATGATGGCGAATTCCTCGTCGGTAAAGCGGCCGGGCTTGTTGAGGATTTTTTCGTCAATGGAAATCTTGCCGATATCGTGGAGGGCCGATGCGGTGCAGATCATGGAGATGTCCGAGCCAGAGAGCTGATAGCGGTCCGTTTTCTGGACCAGGTGATTGAGCATCAGCTCCGTCAGCGTGCGGACGTTGAGAACGTGGAGACCGCTTTCGCCGTTTCGGAATTCCACGATGTGGCTGAGAATATCAATTAGCAGGCTGCTGCGCTGCTCATTTTCATAAATCTGGTCCGCCACCATGTTGGCCAGCCGCTTTTGCTTGGCGTAGAGCATGATGGTGTTGACCACCCGGCGGTGGACGATCAGCGCGTCGAAGGGCCGGGAGATAAAATCGGTGACGCCCAGCTCGTAGGCCCGCTCGATATGGCTGGACCCGGTCTCGGCGGAGATCATGATGACGGGGATGTCCTCGATCCACTGGTTTTGGGACATGACGTCCAAAACGCCGAAGCCGTCCATCTGGGGCATCACGATGTCCAGCAGGACCAGGGAGATCTCGGCTCCCCGCTGCTGGAGCAGGCCCACGCCCTGGAGACCGTTTTCCGCCTCGATGATTTCATATTCATCGTCCAGCATGTCGGCCAGGATGGCCCGGTTTAGCTCCGAGTCGTCTACGATTAAAATTTTCTGCTTTTGTTCCATACTCAAAGGGATCACTTCCTTGTCCTCTGGTTCCTCTCCGGCGGGGACGGACGCTCCGGCCCGTCAAAGACGGCCCCCTGAAAAACCGGGGGCGTGGAATATCCATATTACAACATTTTGATTTTACCACAGGAAAATGGAAATAGCAAGAACGAACCGCAGGGGAGAATTCTGTTTCCTCTATTTTACAATTCCTATATTTTGGAAATCGGCCAGCGGATTTTACAAAATTCGATAAAAATGCAGTAAAAAATTGTAATAGTTGTCAAGGGGCACAAAGGAGAGACCAACTGAGGCGGGGATTTTGGGAGAAAGCGGAAAAATGAGAGAGCGGTGTTGAGAATTTGTTAAAAATGGAAGATGTGCCCGGTAAAAAAGTACTTGATTTTTCTGGGAGAATGGTTCATAATGAGGGTTACCCATTAGGCTGTGCAAACGGAATCTGTTGCAAATCGCACAGAGGGTCAAAGAAAAAACAATTGCCGGAGAAACTGGCCGCGGCCCGGGGCATGAGAGCCCCCATTGGTGAATAGAATGGAGGGCCGCTTATACGAAATCGGAAAACGCGCGCCTTGGATGACAACTCGCGCGTTTGTCTTGCCCGGAGCTGACGGGCGGGAGCGGACCGCCTTCCCTGAGATGGGACGCGGGATATGACTTGGAAGGTGGAATCACATGGATCTGCTGTCAAGCAACTCGTCTTTGATGCTGGAAAAATCCCTGAGCTACCTGTGGACCAAGCAGGCCGCCATTGCGGACAACGTGTCCAACGCGGAGACCCCGGGCTACAAGGAAAAGGTCGTTACGTTCGAGGAAAGCCTGCGAAGCAGGCTGCTCCGGGCCTCCCGGAAGGACACGCCGGTAAAGGCCATGCGCCAGGTGCTGGAGGGGAGTGACTCCCTTGTGTCGGAGCAGACGGTCCAGACCCGGATGGATGACAACGGCGTGAACGTCACGGCCCAGATGTCGGAAGCGATTCGGACCGCTTATCAGATGCGGTATGTCATGAGCTCCATCAATTCGGGGCTGACCACGTTGCGCTCCGCCATCCGGGGCCAGTAAGACGGGCGGCGAAGCCCGGGGCGGGAGCATCTTCTAAATGCTTTCTCGCTTCACACTGTTAAACCAAGCGGTGCCGGAAGGCAAAGTAAACGATTGCGGGACCGGATTTTCGGCCCCGTCTAGGACTGCCAGGGCACACCCGGCAGGGATATGGAGTGTTTTGAGTTATGGCATTTTTGAGTTCCATGAACATTGTGGCCTCCGGCATGACGGCCCAGCAGCTCCGGCTGGACATCGTGGGGGAGAACGTGACCAACTCCACCACCACCCGGGTGGAAAACGGCGAGGGGGCCTACCGGAGGAAAATGGTGGTCTTTGAGGCCAAGACCGGCCGGGACGCCTTCCGCCGGGCCATGGCCCAGGCGTCTACGGGTATGGTGCCCGCCGGGCAGACCGCCGGAGGCGTGCGGGTGACCCAGATTGTGGACGACCCGTCCCCCATGAAGCTGGTGTATGACCCCACTCACCCGGACGCCAACGACGACGGGTATGTGGAGATGCCCAATGTGGACATGGTAAAGGAAATGGCCGACGCCATGGCCGCGACCCAGGCGTTTTCCTCCAATGTGACCATGTTCAACACCATGAAAACCGTGATTACCGACGGGCTCCAAATTGGAAAGTAATTTGAGCTTGCGTTGAGAGTGAAAAGGAGGCTGTCGTTATGCTGACACCCATGGAAAAGCTGACGCCGCTGACGCCGCTGGTCGCGGCCGCTGGAGAGGGCCGGGCCAAGGAAACCACCTCCCACGAGGAGGAGGGCGGTTTTGGCGCTATTTTCCGCTCCGCCATCGACTATGTAAAGGAGACGGACGCGGAGGCAAAAGAAGCACAATATCTGCTGGCCACCGGCCAGCTGGATAACCCCGCCATGGCAATGATTGCCGGCACGAAGAGCGCGATAGCAGTCGACTTTCTGATCCAGCTGCGGAACAAGGCCCAGGACGCCTATTCCGAGCTGACCAGAATGAACTTCTAAGCGCGAACGGCGGACGGGGGAAATCCCCTGTGCTGCCCGGCCCACCGGACCAGGGCAGCACGAATCATGTCTATACATGTTCTACAGGACGCCGCGGCGCGGCGGAGAGAAGGAGGTGACAGCGGTTGAACGACGTGAAGGAAAAGGCGAAGGCGTTCCTTGGAAAGACGAAGGAGCGCCTGAAAAAGGTTTCCCGGAAGGTATGGATCGCCATTGCCGCTGTTTTGGTGGTCATCATTGTGGCCACCGCCGTCGCTTTGACGCTGAACAAGCAGGAGTACGCCGTGCTGGTCACTCAGGTGAGCGATACGGAGGCGTCCAACATCCTGACGTTCCTGAGCGATCAGGGCGTCACCAATTATAAGGTAGAGGACGGGAACACCATCATGGTGCCCGCCGGACAGGAGGCGGCGCTGAAAGCCCGCATCCTGATGGCAAACCTGAACCAAACCGGCAACTACTACATGCAGAACCTGAGCAGCTTCTCCACCAACGAGGAGCGCAGCTACGCGCAGCTCCAGGATCTGATGAGCGATATGGAGGCCGTGATCCGCAATTTCCCCGATGTGGTGGACGCCGACGTCTTTATTACGCCGGGAGAAAACCGGGCCTACATATTGGACAGCGGCAACGTGGTGGAAGCCACCGCCGCCGTCAGCGTGACCATGGTAGAAGGGAAAATGCTGGAGGACGGGCAGGCCCAGGCCATCCGAGACCTGCTGGCCTACGGTGTGCAGGGGCTGAAAATCGACTCCGTCAGCATCTCCGACAAGATGGGCAACGTCTATCTGACGGAGGACGTCATGGACGGCGAGATTTCGGCGCTGAAAATGCAGCTCCAGCAGGCCATGGAAAACCGCATCCGGACCCAGGTCATGAACGTGCTGACCCCCTTCTTCGGCGAGGACAACGTTCGGGTGGGCGTCACCTGTGAGGTGGAGGTGGACCGGACCACCGAGGTGCGGAACGAGACCTATCTCCCCGAGTATGCCCAGGACGGCTCCACCAATGGAGAGGGCATCGTGGGCAGCAAGCGGGAGGAGGGCTATATCTCCCGCCCCGGCGACGGCACCGTCGGCGGTGTGGTGGGCACCGAGTCCAACAGTGATTTGCTGGAAAACGTCGAGGCCGGGATGAACCTCCAGGACGACGACAGCGGGCTCTACGTAAGCAAACAATTTGACTACGACAACTCCCACAGCACCATTAACATTGATAACAACGGAGCAGTAAAAATGACGGACTGCTCCGTGGCCGTCTCTATCAACGCCCGGGCGGCGGAGGAGGACCTCAACGTCGGGGAAATCCAACAGCTTGTGGCGCGGGCGTCCAATATCCAGGGAGAGCGGGACCCCGTTACCAACGAGGAAATTCTGGACGGCAAAATCAAGGTGCTGGCCATGAACTTCTACGATCCCAACGTCGGCAAACAGCCCGATATCGTGGTCGGCGGAAGCCCGTTGCCTCTGTGGGTGCTGATCGCGGCGGGCATTGGTCTGCTGCTGTTCATCATTCTGCTAACCGTCATTCTCCTGCTGCGCAGGAAGCGGCGGAAGAAGCAGGAGGAAGAGGAAGCGCGCCGGCGCGAGGAGGCGGAGGCCCTGCTGCGTGTGGCGGGCCTGGGCCTGGAGGGCGGCGAGGCGCCCGAGACTGGCGCCGACGTGATGGACCTGGAGCTGGAGCGGAGCATGGAGCTGCGGAAGGATATCCGCCAGTTCGCCAGCGACAACCCGGAAATCGCGGCGCAAATGATCAAGGTTTGGCTGAAAGGGGGCGACGGCAATGCCTGAAGCAACAGCGGCAGCCGCCCCCCAGGCGGCCAAGACATCAAAGCAGGCGGAGCTTTCCACCGCCCAGAAGGCGGCGGCGGTTATCATCGCCCTGGGAGCGGAAAAGGCGTCTCTCCTCTATAAGTTCATGGAGGACGAGGAGGTCGAGCAGCTCACCTTAGAGGTGGCCCGCCTGGGCGTACTGAGCACCCAGCAGACGGAGGACGTCCTCAACGAGTTTTACCAGCTGTGCCTGACCAACAAAGCCGTCACCGAGGGCGGCCTGGAATACGCCCGGGCCGTTTTGGAGAAGGCCTATGGCGAGCAGGCGGCGGCGGAGCTCCTGGGCAAGGTGACCAAGAGCCTGAAAAACCGGGAGTTTGCCTTCATGGACAAGGCGGACGTCAAGTCCCTGTTCTCCGCCCTGCGCAGCGAGCGGCCCCAGACCATCGCCCTGGTCCTCAGCTATGTGGACGCGGACAAGGCGGCGGGCGTGGTGGCCCAGCTGGAGGAGAAGAAGCAGATTCAGGTGGTGGAGAGCATCGCCAAGCTGGACAGCGTCTCCCCGGCGGCCATCAAGATTGTGGAGGCAGAAATGCACAACCGCTTCTCGAATATCATGACGGATACCAATATCAAGGTCGGCGGAATCGACTATGTGGCGGATGTCATGAACAACCTGGACCGGACCAGCGAGAAAAACATTTTCGACGGCCTGTCCGATCCGGACCTGGCGGACGAGATCCGCAAGCGGATGTTCGTATTCGAGGACATCATCACCATGGACGACCGCTCCGTGCAGCGCTTCGTCCGGGACTGCGACCCCAGAGACCTGGTGCTGGCCCTCAAGGCCGCCAACACGGAAGTGGCCAACAAGCTGTTTGCCAACATGTCCACCCGTATGGCCCAGAGCATCAAGGACGACCTGGAAATCACCTCCAACGTCCGGATGAAGGACGTGGAGGAAGCCCAGCAGCGCATCGTCGGCATCATCCGCGGTTTGGAGGAGAAGGGTGAAATCATCATCCTAAAGGGCGGAAAGGACGATATCATTGCCTAGTATTTGGAAATCCATTATGCGTCCCAAGGCCGAGCCCTATCACTTCCCCAAGGCGGAGGAGCTGATCCTGGAAGAGGAGAAGCCGGACGAATCTCCGCCGCCCCCTCCCGAGGAGGAGGCCGGGGAGGAGGCTCCGGTGGTGGATATCCGGGTGGGCGAGGCGGCGGAGGCCCCGGAGCCCGAACCGGAACCGGAGCCCGAGCCGGACCCGGTGAGCTTTGCCCAGATTCAGGCGGAGCAGATCATTGCGGACGCGCACCGCCGGGCCGAGGAGATTTTGGACCAGGCCCGGCTGGAGGCGGAAATCAAGGCCCAGGAGCTGTTCGAGACCTCCCGCCAGAGCGGCCTGGAGTCCGGACGGGCCGAGGGTCTGGCCCAGGGGGCCACCCAAGCCCTCCAGGAGGGCCAGCGGGCCCAGCAGCGGCAGGCGGAAGAGCTGGCCGCGGACTTCGACCGCTTTTTGGAGCGGGCCGGAGCCGCCCTGGACCGGCAAATGGACGAACACGTGGAAGAGCTGCGGGACCTGGCCATCGCCATTGCGGAAAAGGTGGTCTGCGTCAGCCTCAAAAGCAGCAGCGAGGTCATCTGCCGGATGATTCAAACCGCCATCGACAAGCGAAAGCGCCGGGAGTGGGCCCATATCTATATCGCAGAATGCGACGCCAAGCACCTTTCCAAGGTTCCCGCCTCTTTGATGAACGCCCTTTCGGCCCTTTCGGACCGGGTGCGCATCATTCCCATGGCAGATGACGAGGCGGGCACCTGTATCATAGAGACCCCTGACGAAATTGTGGACGCCAGCGCCGCCACCCAGATGAACAACATCCGGACGCTGCTGTCCGACGCCGGACCTGTGGAAGAGGGCGTTGGCTTTGGCAATTTGAATTTCAGCGGCGGCGTGTAGAAGGAGTGCGTATGTTCCGGCAAATGATCCGTCAGGTCTACAACGCGGAGACCTACAGCCTGAC
Source organism: uncultured Oscillibacter sp. (assembly GCA_910587705.1). Taxonomy (GTDB): domain Bacteria; phylum Bacillota; class Clostridia; order Oscillospirales; family Oscillospiraceae; genus Oscillibacter. The sequence continues at coordinate 109,949 of CAJUMX010000008.1, read as the reverse complement.
TGGGAAAATTGAGAATATTGTCGGAATGTCCATCGAGGCCAGCGGCGGCCGGGCGGCCGTCGGCGACATCTGCCGGATTTACAACGGCGATTCCGGCGGGCAGGTTACCGCCGAGGTGGTGGGCTTCAAGAACGACCACATCCTGCTGATGCCCTATTCCGACATGGCGGGCATCTCGGCGGGCAACTTCGTCCGAAACACCGGGCGGCAGCTGACGCTGCGGGTGGGAGAGTTCCTCCGGGGCCGCATCATCAACGCCATGGGCCAGCCCATAGACGGCAAGCCCCCCTTCGAGGGCGGCGACGCCTACTGTGTAGGCGGTTCTTACATCAATCCTCTCCGCCGCCCCCCTATCCGGGAGCGGATGGAGTTTGGAGTCAAAGCCATCGACGGCACGATTACCATAGGCAAGGGCCAGCGCATTGGCATCTTCGCGGGCTCCGGCGTGGGAAAATCCACGCTGATGGGCATGATCGCAAAAAATGTCAAGGCGGACATCAATGTCATCGCCCTGGTGGGCGAACGTGGCCGGGAGGTTTTGGAATTCGTCCAGAAGGACCTGGGCGAGGAGGGCATGCGCCGCTCCGTATTGGTGGTGGCGACCAGTGACCAGCCCGCCATGCTGCGGATGAAGTGTCCCAGCGTGGCCACGGGCATCGCGGAGTACTTCCGGGACCAGGGCTATGACGTGCTCCTCATGATGGATTCCCTGACCCGGTTTGCCATGGCCCAGCGGGAAATTGGCCTTGCCATCGGCGAGCCGCCGGTGAGCCGGGGCTACACCCCCTCCATGTACGCGGAAATGCCCAAGCTCCTGGAGCGAAGCGGCAATTTCGATAAAGGCTCCATCACCGGCGTGTACACCGTGCTGGTGGAGGGCGACGATACCAACGAGCCCATTGCGGACACGGTCCGGGGTATTTTGGACGGACACATTGTCCTCTCCCGGGCCCTGGCCAACAGCAACCACTATCCGGCCATTGACGTGTCCGCCAGCATCTCCCGTTTGATGGTGGAAATCGTCTCCCCAGAGCACCGGCAGCTGGCTTCCCGGCTCCGGGACATCCTCAGCACCTATGAGAAGAACCAGGACTTGGTGGCCATCGGCGCTTACAAGCCGGGGACCAACCGGAATTTGGACTACGCCCTTAGCAAAATCGACGCGGTGAACGGGTTTTTGACCCAGGACATCGACGAGGCCTTTAGCTATGACCAGTGCATAGAAAAGCTGAAGCATATACTGAACTAACCGAACCAAAGGAGAACCACCCTGTGAAGAAATTCAAGTTCGCTTTGGACACCGTCCTTTCTTACAAGGAACAGGTCTTGGGGGTGCTCCAGGGGGAGCACGCCGAGGCCGTGGCCCGGGTCCGGGCCCAGGAGGAGCTGCTGGAAAAGCTCTGGCGGGAATACCGGGACTGCAACGAGGATTACCGGGACCGGGCCCTAGAGGGGATGCCGGTGACGGAGGCGCTGATGTATCAAAGCGCCCTCCGGGCGGCGGAGCAGGAGATTCAGCGGGAGACAAAGCACCTGGAAGAGCTGGAGGCCGAGGCGGAGAAGCGCCGGGAGGCCATGGTGGAGGCGAAAAAGGAGACCTCCTCCATCGAAAAGCTTAAGGAGAAGAAGCTGGAGGCCTACCACAAGGAGGAGGCCAAGAGCGAGGAGCTGTTCATCGAGGAGTTCGTCAGCTCCACCCGGGCCCACGCGGCCTCGTAAATTCGTTCTGAATGGTGGGATGCACCGTTTGGAAATAGAAATCTTATGATGACAAGGAGGTGAATGAGCAAATGGAACAGTTGATCAACAACATGCTGGCAAATGCGCAGCTTCCCCAGATGCCCACAGCATCCAAGAAGGGCGACGCCTCTTCCCAGAAGGACGGCTTCCAAAAGCTGCTGGAGCAAAAGCAAAGCGACGGCACCCAGCCTTCCAAGCCGGAGAAAACGGACACTCCCCAAAAGCCCCAGGACACCCAGGACGCGCAAAAGCCCCAGGAGTCCGGCGAGACCCAGGAGACCCCGGTTGTCTCGGAGGATGGCAAGACCCTGGAGGATCAGATGGCCCTGGCGGCCATGCTGATGATGCAAAATCCAGTGGTGCCGGTGGAACAGGTTTTAACGCCGGAGGTTCAGGCGGAGGTTGCCGCCGATGAGCTGGCCCCCATAGCGGCGGAGGTCATCCTGACGCCGGAGGCCGAAACCCAGGGCTTTGCCCCGGAGGCGGAGGCGGAAGTGCCCGAGACCCTGGTGGAGGGCGGCGAGAGCCAGACGGTGGACCAAACCCTGGTGGAGGAGCTTCCCCAGACCATTGAGGCCCCGGAGGCCGCTCAGGATACGGAGGGGCGGACCGTGGAGGTCAAGGTGGAAACCGGAAACGCCGAGGTCCGGGAGACCGAGGGCGACGGCACGGAGGAGACCCCTGAATTCCAGGGCATGGAAACCGAGACCTACGTCTTTGAGGATGTGAAGGCTGTCCCCGTGAAGGTGGGCGAGGCTCCCAAGGCCCCGGAGACCGAGAAGCCCCTGGATGAGCAGATCGGACCCAGACTGACGGAGGCCCTGCGCAACGGCGAGACCCGGGTGGAGCTCCAGCTGACCCCGGAGAACCTGGGCAAGGTCACCGTAGAGATGACCTGGAGCAAGGACGGCGGTCTGGTGGTGCAGCTGCACGCCGAGAACCGGGAGACCCGGAACCTGCTGACCAAGAACACTGCGGGACTGGAGCAGCTGCTTGGCCGGGAGACCCAACAGGAGGTCCGGGTGGAAGTCCCCCGTCAGGAGGAAAGCCAGCGGGAGGACCTTTACGAGCAGCAGCAGGAACAGCACCGGCGGCATCAGCAGGAGCAGCGCCGGAAGCAGGAGAGCGGCGAGGATTTCCTCCAGCAGCTTCGGCTGGGCCTGATTCCCCTGGACGGGGAGTAATCCTTACGGAAAGGAAGTGAATCGATGAGCGATTTAGGCGTTGATATCGGCAGCCTGTATGGAACAAAAACGGTAGGAGACAAGGAAGTCACCATTGCCAAAAAGGGCAGCAACTCCGACCTGGATATGCTGGACTTCATCACCTTGATGATTGCCCAAATGAGCAACCAGGGCATTGACGACACCATGGATACCTCGGAAATGCTGAACCAGATGGTACAGATGCAGATGATCCAGTCCATGGTCAACATGACAGACGCCACGACCATGAACTACGCCGCCTCTCTGGTGGGCAAGGGAGTCACCGTGGGCAAGCTGGGGGAGGACGGCAAGCTCAAGGAGATATACGGCGAAGTGACCGCTACGGGCACCATGAACGGCCAGCAGGTCATCTTCATCGGCGACGAGTATTACTACCTCAGCGAAATCATGGCTGTCGGCAAGCTGCCGCCTCCCAAGGAAGAGGACGAGGATGGCGACAAAGACGACGACAAAACAGACGGCGTTGAAAAGCCCGGAGATACCCAGAAACCTGACGACACGCAAAAGCCCGGGGATACCGAAAAACCCAACGACACCGAGAAACCCACGGAACCGGCGGCGCCCGGCGGCGATACGACCCCGGAATACAACGGGGAGAGCGGCGCACCCACAGAAGGCGAAGGCTGAGGTGATCCTCACATGATCGAACGCATAGCGAGACAAAGCCAAATCCAGCAGATACCGGACGCAGGGAAGCGGACGGCTGCGGGCGGCTTCGCCATGGCTTTACAGGCGGAGCTAACCAGGGCCGGACAGGAAGTCCAGTTCTCCAAACACGCCATAAGTCGGGCGGAGGAGCGGGGCATTGAAATTACCCCCAGCCTCATCGACCAGATCAAAGGCAGCGTGGTGCGGGCCCAGGCCAAGGGTGCCACCAACATCTTGGCTATGGACACTGAAAAAGCCTTCATCATCAACGTCCCCCATGGGAAGGTCATTACGGCAATTACCCAGGAGGAAATGAAGGACAGCGTATTCACCAACATCGACGGCGCCGTGTTCCTGTAAAGAGATGGCAGGACCGGATTTTCGGAGGCCATCGGGTCCCGTCCGACTGACGGGGCCCGGGCGGCGCCAAGGATTTGAAAGGAGTTCAAATTCCCTATGACCGGATCAATGTACGCATCTGTTGCAGGCCTGCGGGCCCATATGCAGAAGCTCTCCGTAATCGGCAACAACGTGGCAAACGTCAACACCCAGGGCTATAAAAAACAGCGGACCATGTTCCGCGACAGCGTTTACAGCATGTACAGCAGCGGAGGAAACGGAACCTCGACCGTGGGCGGCATCAACCCCTCCCAGATCGGTTACGGCTCCATGGTGGGCAGCATCGATCTGAACATGTCCTCCGCCAGCTACAACCCCGGCAACCCCACGGACTGCGCCTTGGTGGGCGACGGCTTCTTCCTGGTGGGCGACAAAACCGTGGCCAACACCATCGACGGAAACGACCCCAGCACCCTCAAGTCCCTGACCCTCACCCGGGTGGGCGACTTCCAGTTCCGGGCCGACGGCTACCTCTGCGACGGCAAGGGAAACGTGGTCTATGGCTTCCTGGCCGTGAATGAGGGCACGGACGAGAAGGGAGACCCCACGGTCAGCGACCAGCTGGTCCCCATCCGCCTGCCCTATTGGGAGCGGGTGCCTACCACCGAAACGGTGAAGGACCCGGATAATCCCGATCAAACGATTACGCGGGATACCTTTAAATATGAAATCCGCTTCCCCACCGACGAGGAAAAGCGGGATCCCAACGCAGGAGCGACCGACCCGGTGAAGAAGATTCCGATTCAAGACGTCAACAAGCCCCAGCACAGCGACAACCGGGTCGACATGGAGACGGGCGCGGCGACCGAGGACGAAAGCAAAATGGAGGACCTGGACTTCGCGGAATTCTCCAACATCACCATCAGCCCGGACACCGGAGCCATCACCGGCATCTGCCGGGAGGGCGATTTGCCGGTGGTCATCGGGTATCTCGCCATCGGAAGCGTCACGAACCCCAACGGCGTGACCCATACCGGAAACTCCTACTACAAGTGCCAGGACGGCGCGGGCGATTTGCGGATTTCCATGCTGGGCGGCGTCCAGAAGGACCTGGGCATCACAAACGTCAACAGCTATATGGTGCAGCAAGAGGATAACAACAACAATAACCCGGGAGGAACCACCGATAAAAAGCCCCTTCCTCCGGGAACCGCAATTCTCTCCACCGGCGGCACGAAGATGATGGTGGGCTTCCTGGAGGCTCCCAACGTGGACCTGGCGGAGGAAATCTCCGAGCTGATCACCACCCAGCGGGGCTATCAGGCCAACACCCGCATTGTCACCGTCACCGACTCCATGCTGGAAGAGCTGGTCAATATGAAGCGCTGATAGCGGCTCTTTCTGACGTCTGACCATCGAGCGGAACGCTCATCAAACTGCTGAACAAAACAGTTGCCCGCCGGGGCCAAGGGCCCCGGCGGGGCATGAAAGGGCGGTCTATTATGATCCTTTTGACGAAGAGAAATCACGACAAACTTCTGGTAAACCACCTGCAAATCGAGCACATCGAGTGCATCCCCGAGACGAAAATCACCATGATGAACCACGACTATTACCTGGTCCGGGAGAGCGTGGAGGAGATCATCCATAAAATCGCGGAGTACAACGCCAAGGTTCAGGACATTCACCGTGAAATCGCGGTATCGGACAAGCGTTGATCGAATATAGATAAAATTCACAGGCGGGGCCCGACGCCCGGCCGAGGGAGCGAGGCATTTCTTCATGAATATAAACTATATCATTGGCATCGTCGGCGCGTTCGGCATCTTCCTGCTGGGCTGCGTTCTGGGCATCAACATCGGCCCCGACGCGGCGGCGGCGGGATTGGATTTGTTTACGTTTACGCCGAAGAACCTCTGGAACTTCTTCGACGCGGCGTCCATCTTCATCACCATCGGGTGTACGCTCTTCATCGTGGCGGCCAGCTTCCCCGGCTCCATGCTCAAGGCCATGCCCAAGCACTTCAAGATCATCCTGAACAACAAGCTGTTCGACCCCAAGGGCTACATCGAGCAATTGGTGGAGCTGGCCCAGATCGCCCGGAAGAACGGCCTTTTGTCCCTGGAAGAGAAGGCCAACGAGCAGTCGGACCCCTTCTTCAAGCAGGCGATTATGCTTATCGTGGACGCCAACGACCAGGATAAGGTCCGGGGCATTTTGGAAAACGACATCGAGTGCATGTCCGCCCGGCACGAGGACGCCGCCGCGCTGTACGACAAGGCGTCCAGCGTGGCCCCGGCCTTCGGCATGGTGGGTACGCTGGTGGGCCTGATCAACATGCTGAAATCCATGAACCTAAGCGACGGCGGCGGCGCCAGCTCCCTGGGTACCAGCATGGGCACCGCCCTGATCACCACGCTGTACGGCTGCTTGCTGGCCCACATGGTCTTTGGCCCCGTGGCCCAGCTTCTCCGTGGACGGGACAGCGAGGAGGTCCTCTGCAAGCAGATTATCGTGGAGGGCGTCATGGCCATCCAGGCCGGTGAGAACCCCAAGTCCCTGCGGGAGCGGCTCTTGACCTACATGTCTCAAAAGCAGCGCGAGATGGGCGGCGAGGGCGCCGGCAGTGGCGAGGCCAAGTGATGAATCCGTCAGTCCGAAAGGAAAGGTGAGCGGCAATGGCGCTTAAGAAAAAAAGCAGCGGAGGCGGCGGCGCAAACTGGATGGATACCTACGGCGACATGGTGACGCTGCTGCTGTGCTTCTTCGTGCTGCTGTATTCCATGTCCACCATCAGCGAGGACAACTGGAAGGCCATCGTCCAGAGCTTCAACCCCTCTGCGGTGCTGGACCCGGACCCCACGATTGTGGGCACCGACGGCCCCAGCGCCGACCCTGGCGAGCAGGGCGTGGCCCCTGCGGAGCTCCAGGAGCAGGTGGACGAGGATATGGAGTCCCTGCTCCAGCAGATTCAGGAGTTTGTTCAGCAGCAAAACCTCCAGGACGCGATTACAGTGAGCCAGGACGGCGGAAAGATTTTCGTCACGTTCAGCCAATCGGTTTTCTTCGCGGGGGAGAGCTCCGTGATTTTGAAGGAGGCCTATCCTGTGCTGGACTCCGTATGCGACATGCTTAGCGGCGTGGCCGCGTCCTTGGACGAGGTTCGTATTCAGGGCCATACCGCCCGGGCGGGCTCGGGGCCCAACCGGGTCACCGTGGACCGGACCCTCTCCAGCGAGCGGGCCACCAACGTGGTCATGTACATTCAACAGCACAGCGATGTGCCTCCCAGCTGCCTGGTCAGCGAGGGCTTCGGAGAGTGGCGGCCTGTCGCGCCCAACGATACGTCGGAAAACCGGGCGAAAAACCGCCGGGTGGAAATGATTATCAGCGGCCGGGACATTGAGGCCGAGATGGAAGAACAGGGCGGCATCCAGCAATATATTGTGATGACCGCATAACGAAGCCTACCGGCGGCCGTTCGCCGGAATCCAGGTAGAATAGGGGGGATGACATGGCAGACGTATTATCGCAAGCGCAAATCGACGCTTTGCTGAACGCGGTTCGAAGCGGAGAAAAGGATTCGGAGCCGTCTGCTGAAAAGCAGGAAAAGAAATACCAAAAATACGACTTCAGCAGTCCCCGCAAATTCACCAAAGACCGCATCAAAATGCTGAACGGCATTTTTGACAATTATTCCCGGGTAATCAGCTCCCGGCTGAACGCCCGTCTGCGCTCCACCTGCGAGGTTACGGTGGAGAGCATCGAGGAACAGCGCTATTTTGAATTTTCCAACGCCCTGACGGAGGGCGACGTGCTGGGCATGATCGACGTGGAGCTGAAAGGGCAGATGCAGGAGACCCCGGCAATGCTCTTTATTCCCACCAGCACGGCTTTGAGCATGATGGACCGGATGCTGGGCGGCGAGGGCGCCGTGGACAACGAGCTGGAGGACGATTACAGCTACACGGACCTGGAGCTAAAGCTCTATGAGGACCTGGCCGAGGACACCGTAAAGGTGATGGACCGAAGCTGGGAGAACTACGTGCCCATTCGGTTTGAGTACAGCCGGACCGAGGTCAACCCGACGTTGAACCAGGTGATTGGCCTGGATGAGACGGTGGTGATCGTGGACCTGAAATTGCAGTTCCCCAACATGGCGGGGCGGATGAGCGTCTGTCTCCCCGGCGAGGTTTTGACCAACGTGTTCGCGGAAATCAGCCGGGAGAGCCCCCTGCGCCGAACGGCGGCGGAGGACAAATCCGACGAGATTTTCGACAAGCTGCGAGACTCCAAGCTGGAGATCATTGCAGAGCTGGCCAGCGCTCAGCTCTCTCTCAGCGACATCTACCACTTGAATGTGGGAGACGTCATTGACCTGGGACAGCCCAAGGAATCCCCCATTTACCTGGAAATCGGCGGTTACCACTGGTTTACCGGCAAGATGGGTACCCATAAGAAAAATATGGCTGTGAAGATAGATGAAGTATGCTATCAGCTTGATGAGCAAAGGAGCGAGTAGACGGAATGGACAAAAAATTGTTTAGCCCGATGGAGATTGACGCCCTCGGGGAAATGATGAATATCAGCCTTGGCTCCTCTGCCACTGCGGTATCCAACCTTCTGGAGCACAGAGTCGATATTACGACGCCCAAGGTCACGTCCATTAAGACGGAGGACTTTGCCCTGGGCAACCTGGAGCCCGCCATGGGCATCGAGATCAAATACGTGGAGGGCCTGGCGGGCAGCAACATCATGCTGCTCAAGCGTAGCGATATCAAAGTCATTGTGGATATCCTCATGGGCGGAGAGACGCCGGATGAGGAGTTCGAGCTCAACGAGCTGACCATCAGCGCCGTCTGCGAGGTCATGAACCAGATGATGGGCGCGGCGGCCACGGCCATGAGCGACTTCCTGGGCTATCAGGTGGACATCTCCACCCCCCAGCCCTTCGAGCTGGAGGACCTGGCGGCCTTTAAGGAGAACCACCTTCCCCAGGGGGCGGACACCATTGTCATCGTCCGCTTCTCCCTCAAGATCGAGGGGGCCCTGGAGAGCGAGTTCATGAACGTCATGAGCGTGGAGCTGGCCAAAGAGCTTTTAAAGGGTCTGGGCCTGGGTGACGATGACGACGGAGCCGAAGAGGCCGCCCCTGCCCCCGCACCCGCTCCCGCTCCGGAGCCTGCTGCGGCGGAGCCCGCTTCCTCCGGCGGGAAGATGAGCCAGGAGGAGATCGAGGCCATGCTGGCGGGCATGGGGGGCGGTGGAGAACCCGCTCCCGCGCCGGAACCGGAGCCCGCCTCCAATAAGAAGATGAGCCAGGAGGAGATCGAGGCGATGATGGCCGGTATGGCCGGCGGCGCCCCGGCTCCCGCCCCGGAGCCCGAGCCCTCTTCCAGCCGGAAGATGAGCCAGGAGGAAATCGAGGCCATGCTGGCGGGTGGGGCCGCTGCCCCAGCTCCCGCACCGCAACCGGCTCCGGCGGCTCCCCAGCCTGCCCCCGCCGCTCAGCCGGCCCCGGCAGCGCAGCCTGCCGCTGCCGCAGCCCCGGCGGCGCCCGCGACGGCAGCGGATTTTGGAGCCATGATGGCGGCCATGATGACGGCCATGACCACGGCCATGGCCAACAACGCCCCGGCTCCCGCCCCTGCGCCCCCGGCTCCGGAGCCCAAGGTCATCAACACCCACCCGGCTCCCCTGCGGGAGATGGACCCGACGGACCTTCTGGGGAAGGAGCAGGCCCAGAACCTGGACCTCATTATGGAGGTCCCCCTCCAGGTGACGGTGGAAATCGGTCGGACGCAGCGGAAGGTGCAGGATATTCTGGAGTTTTCCAAGGGGTCCCTGGTGGTCCTCGACAAGCTGGCAGGCGACCAGGTGGACCTATTTGTCAACGGGAAATGCGTGGCCAAGGGCGACGTGGTGGTGATCGACGACAACTTCGGCGTCCGGATTACCGAGATCGTCCAGGACCCTGTAATCGAGCTGGTAAAGAAATAAGCGGCCGGAATCCGGAGCGCTTTTCAGATAATGCGATCATGAAATCATTATTATTTGGATAAGAAGGAAGGAATTAGACAATGGCTAAGAAGATTCTGTTGGTGGACGACGCCGCCTTTATGCGGAAGATGATTAAGGACACCCTGAGCAAGAACGGATACACCGAACTGTTCGAGGCCGTGGACGGCGCGGACGCCGTGGAGAAATTCGGGGAGATCGGCCCGGATCTGGTGATCATGGACATCACCATGCCCAATATGGACGGCCTGGAGGCCCTGAAAGCCATCCGTGCCAAGGACAGCAGCGCCAATGTGGTCATGTGCTCCGCCATGGGACAGGAGAGCATGGTTATGGACGCGGTGCGTTCCGGAGCCAAGGACTTCATCGTCAAGCCCTTCAAGCCCGATCGGGTGCTCAAGACCGTCAGCACCATCCTGGGCAATCCCTGACGGATGCTGGAGCTGGGGGGTGACGCGGCCTTGGCCTCCTTCCTTTGGATGCTGGTCTGCGTCGTCCTGATCATGGGCCTGGCCTACTGGTTTACGAAGTATGTGGCGGGCCGAGGGGCGCTGGGCGCCTTTTCGGGAGGACGTCGGATGGAGGTCCTGGACCGAATGCCCTTGGGGCGGGATCAAAGCCTGATCCTGGCCCGGGTGGGCGAGCGGTATTTGCTCTTGGGAGCCGGAACGGCGGGGGTCACCCTGCTGGCGGAGCTCACCGAAGAGGAGACCGCCGCCTGGAAGCCGCCGGAAACGGCGGCAGGTGAGAAGCCCGGCTTCAAGGAGGCGTTTCTCACCATCATGAAACAACGAGAGCGGAGGTGAATCGGAGGTGCCGGAAGGGCTGATCAATGTAAACGGTGAGAATGTGCAGGCGCTGGAAATCATCTTCCTGATGACGGCGATTACGCTCCTGCCCTCTCTCGTAGTGATGATGACGTCCTTTTCCCGGTTTGTCATCTCCTTTTCCTTTCTGCGCAACGCCATGGGCACACAGCAGACGCCGCCAAACCTGATTTTGGTGGGCCTTGCCCTGTTTTTGACGTTTTTTACCATGTCCCCAACCATCACCCGCATACAGGAGGAGGCCTACGAGCCCTATGTCGCGGAGGAGATTGACCAGGAGGAATTCCTGAAGCGGGCCGTGGTACCCCTGTCGGAGTTCATGGTGCGGAACACGAAGATCAACACCCTGGAGATGTTCTGCGAGATGGCGCACGTGGAGATGCCGGAGGAGGTCAACACCCAGACTGTGGTGGAGACGGTGCCGCTAAGGATTATCGTGCCCTCCTTTGTGACCTGCGAGCTGTCGAAGGCGTTTACCATTGGACTGCTGCTGTATATTCCCTTTATGCTGATCGACATTGTGGTGTCCTGTACCTTGATGTCCATGGGTATGATTATGCTGCCGCCGTCCATGATTTCCGCACCCTTTAAGCTGCTGCTGTTCGTGACCTTGAACGGGTGGGAGCTGCTGTTTTCCACCCTGGTCCGGGGTTTTCACTAGCGGAGGGCTGACGAATGGATACGGGAATGATAACCGACGTGATGCGGGACGCCGTGGGTGTGGTCATCAAGCTGGGCGGACCCATGCTGGTTTTAAGCATGTTCGCCGGCGTGCTGATCGCCATTTTCCAGGCGGTAACCCAGATTCACGAGCAGACCATTGGCTTTATCCTCAAGGTGGTCATCATTGTGGGCGTCCTGCTGATCGCGGGAGGCTGGATGCTGACCACGCTCCAGGAGTACGCCCGGGAGGTCTTTGACCTGATGACGCAGATTTAGCGGAGGCGCCTATGATAGACGAAGGGGCCCTGACGCTCTTCTTGCTGATTCTGTCCCGGATGAGCGGCTTTGTGATGTTCAATCCCCTGTTGAGCCGCCAGAATTTTCCCGGAACCTTCCGGGCGGGATTTGTCCTTTTGATGTCAGCCTTTACCTACTCGGTGGAGGGGGGGCGGCTGGAGCCGCCGTCGGGGGTGCTGCCCTTTGCCGGGGCGGTGCTGCTGGAATTGACGGTGGGATTTGTCCTGGGCATGATCATAAACTTTTTCTTTTATATTCCCCAGATGGCGGGTTTGGCCATCGACACCCAAATGGGTATGACCATGAACCAGGTTTACGACGCCGGCTCCCGTTCCAACATGTCGGTGACGGGCACCTTGCTGAACACGTTGATGATTCTGCTCTTTTTCGCCGGGAACGGGCATCACACGCTGCTGCGGATTATGCTGACCTCCGGCGAAATTCTGGGCTATGGCGGGGTTTCCATTGGACACGACCTGACGAATTTGGCCCTGGAGCTCTTTATCGAGTGCACCGTTTTGTCGGTGAAGCTCTGTATGCCCATTTTGGCGGCGGAGCTCATCGGCCAGCTGGGGATGGGCATTTTGATGAAGGTCATTCCCCAGATCAATGTGTTTTCCATCAATATAGAGCTGAAGGTCATTATCGGCCTTGGGCTGCTGATGACGCTGATGCTTCCCATTAGCGAGTTCCTTCTGACGGCGGAGCGAACCATGCTGGACAGCCTCCACGTAATGCTGGGGCTGATGGCATAACCACTTTCCAGCCGTGCAACGTCCGAAAGGGGGGATGAACGTTGGCGGACAGTTCTAAGACCGAAAAAGCAACCCCAAAAAAGCGAAGAGACGAGCGAAAGAAAGGTAACGTCTTTCTAAGCCAGGATGCCGTTGCCGTGGTGACGCTGCTGGGCTCCTTCTCCGCGTTCTGGCTACTGGCCGGGCGCATTGGGGAGCAGCTGGCGGGCTTTATGGGCTTTTGCTTTTCCAAAGTGGATTTGGCGGAGGATTTGGCCAACGGAGACCTCCTCCACGAGTTAACCATGCAGGCCCTGGGGCTGATGACCCGGAGCGTGCTTCCCATAACGCTGGTGACAGCGGGCTGCGCCATCGCGGCCACCTTTGCCCAAACCAAGCTGCTGGTCAGCAGCGAGTTGATGAAACCCAAGTTCAGCCGGATCAACCCCCTGGAGGGCTTCAAGCGGCTGTTTTCCCTGAAAAGCGTGATCAACGCCTTGAAGGGGCTTTTAAAAATCAGTATTCTCATGGTCATCGTCTATATCAGCATCAAGGGCATGTTTCATGAGAGCGCGAAATATCTTTACGTGGACCTGAAAGCCTCCGCCACCCACCTGTTTGAGCAGGGCATGGGCATGATCGTGAAGATCGGCATTGCCTTCATCGCCCTGGCCGCCCTGGACTTCATGTACCAGTGGTGGGACTACGAGCGGGGCCTGCGTATGAGCAAGCAGGAGATCAAAGAAGAGTATAAGCAGATGGAGGGCGATCCCCAGATCAAGGGGAAGATTAAGGAAATGCAGCGCAAGCGGGCCCAAAGCCGCATGATGCAGCAGGTTCCCAAGGCCGACGTAGTGATCCGAAACCCCACCCACTACGCTGTGGCCCTCCGGTATCACCCAGATGAGGACGCGGCTCCCATTGTCCTCGCCAAGGGCATGGATTCCATGGCCCTTCGCATTGTGAAGATTGCGGAGGAGAACAAGGTGCCGACGATTGAAAACGTACCCCTGGCCCGGGCCCTCTATGCGGACACGGAGCTGGATCAGGAGATTCCCACGGAGCTTTACAACCCCGTGGCAGAGGTGCTGGTTTATATCTTCCGGCTGAACGAGAAGCACAAACTGGTAAAATAAATTTGCCGTCTTATCCAAAGGATAAGGCTGTCCGGTTCAGGACCGGGGCGGAAAGGAACTTATGGAACAGGAGGTGACGGGCGCTTGAGAAGGGTTCTTGACAACATAATATCTCTTGCCGTCGTGGTCATCGTTCTGTTTTTGATCATCCCCCTGCCGACGCAGCTCCTGGACATTTTGCTGGTGGTGAACATCGGATTGTCCGTCATGATCCTCATGATCACGATGAACATTTCGGAGGCCTTGGAGTTTTCCATTTTCCCATCCCTGCTGCTGATCACCACGTTGTTCCGGCTGGGATTGAACGTCTCCACCACGCGGCAGATTCTCTGGCACGGCTACGCCGGAGAGGTCATTCAAAACTTCGGCAATCTGATTACCGGCGGAAACATCGTCGTGGGCGTGGTCATCTTCCTGATCATCGTCCTGGTGCAGTTCATCGTCATTACCAAGGGCGCCGAGCGCGTGGCCGAGGTGGCCGCCCGGTTCACCCTGGACGCCATGCCCGGCAAGCAGATGGCCATTGACGCCGACCTCTCCTCCGGCCTCATCGACGAGCAGGAGGCCAAGGAGCGGCGCCATAAGATTCAAAAGGAAGCCGACTTCTACGGCGCTATGGACGGCGCCACAAAAATCGTAAAAGGCGACGCCACCATGTCCTTGATCATCACGATGATCAACTTCATCGGAGGCACCATCATCGGAATGGTGATGAACGCTGGAACCTTTTCCGACGTGATTTCCCGCTACTCCATCGTCACCATCGGTGACGGCCTGGTCTCCCAGCTCCCGGCGCTGATGATCTCCACCGCCACGGGCATGATCGTCACCCGGTCCGTGTCCGAGGGCAGCCTGAACAAGGACGTCATTGGTCAGTTCAAGGCCCAGCCCAGGGCCATTATGACCACCGGCATCATCCTGTTGTTCCTGGCGGCCATCCCCAACACGCCCCATTTCGCCCTGGCAGTGGGCGGCGGGCTGCTGCTGGGGGCAGGCTGGTACGTCAGCAGCCGCATGGAACGGGAACGGCAGGAGACCGCGGCCCTCCAGGCCGCCGCGGAACAGCAGCAGCAAGCGGCCGAGACCGCCGCGCCCAGCGAAACCGACTATTACAAGGATATCAACAACGTCTACAACCTCCTCTCGGTGGAGCCCATTGAGATGGAGTTTGGATACAGCCTGATCCCCATGGTGGATGAGAGCCACGGCGGCAAGCTCATCAGCCGCATTGTCATCTTCCGCCGTCAATACGCCCAGGACATGGGCTTTGTGTTCCCCTCCATCCGGCTGCACGACGCGTCGGCCCTGGGGACGAACCAGTACGTCATCCGCATCCGGGGCGAGGAAGTGGCCCGAGGCGAGATTCTGGTGGACTATTATCTGGCCCTGGAGCCCGCCAACCCCCTGGGGGAGATCGACGGCATCGAGACCATCGAGCCCGCCTACGGCATCCCCTCCCGGTGGATTCTGCCGGAGAACAAGGAAATGGCGGAGATTTACGGCTACAACGTCATCGACCCCCTGTCCGTCATGCTGACCCACCTCTCCGAGACGGTGAAGAAGTACGCCTACGAGATGCTGGGCCGGGCGGAGACCATCCAGCTGGTGGACAATTTGAAGCGCAGCGCCCCGGAGCTGGTGGAGGAGACCATTCCCAGCATCATCTCCTTCGCCACGCTGGAAAAGGTGCTGCGAAACCTCCTGAAAGAGGGCGTGCCCATCAAGGATTTGGGGGCCATTGTGGAGACCCTGGCCGACGCACTGGTCCAGGGCCGGGACATCGACGCCGCCACGGAGCAGGTTCGAGGCGCGCTGGCCCGGACCATCACCCGCCGCTTCTGCGAGGATGGGCAGCTTCGCGTCGTCACGCTGGACGCGGAGGTGGAGAAGAAGATCATCGCCTCCCTCACCCGGAACGAGCAGGGCGTGTATTTGGCAATGGGCCCGGAGCTGATGCAGCAAATTGTCTCGCAGCTGGCGAACCAAATGAAGAAGTTCAACGACCTCTCCCAGACGCCGATTATCCTGGTCAGCCAGGTGATTCGAGGCTATTTCTCCAAGATGATTACCCAGTTCTACCCCGGCGTTTATGTGTTGTCCTTTAATGAGATCACCAGCGCCGTGCAGATTCAGGCCATTGGAAACATCACCCTGGAACCGGCGGCGAAGCCGGAGCGGAAGGCGGTGGGCACATGAGCGAGCAGGCAGCCGCCCTCCGCTACAACGAGCGGGAGATTGAGGAGATGGATACCCAGGACCTTCTCCGCCTCTATAAGGAGACGGGGGATGAGAGCCTGAAATGGCCCCTGGTCCTGCGGTACGAGGGGCTGATCAAAAACGCGGCCATGCAGATTCGGGGCGTATACAGCAGCTTTGCCCAAATCGAGGACATCATCAACGAGGGCATCATCACCCTTTTGGGGGCCGTTGACAAGTTTGACCCGGATAAGGGTGTGAAATTCGAAACCTACGTCTCCAAGCGTATCCGGGGAATGGTCATTGACCTGGCCCGGAAGCAGGACTGGATACCCCGAAATGTCCGGAAGCGGGCGAAGGAGATCGACCTGGCCTCGGCGGAGCTGTCCGCTACCCTGGGCCGGATGCCCACGGATGGAGAGATTGCCCAGCATTTGGGCATCACCCAGGAGCGGTATCAGAAGGACACCGCCAACATCGCCTTGAGCAATGTGCTATCCCTGGATGTGCTGATGGACACCCGAGAGACCTCGAACTATCCCATGGAGGTCCCCTCCAGCGACGCCCGGAGCCAGCCGGAGCTGGTGCTCCAGGAGCGGGAGCTCCAGCGGGCTCTGGCACAGGGCATCGCCTCACTGCGGGAGAACGAGCAGATCGTCCTCTCCCTGTATTACGAACGAAACCTGCACTTGAAGGAAATCGCCCAGGTGATGGAGCTTAGTGAGCCCCGCATCTCCCAGATTCATACCCGGGCCATCCAAAAGCTGCGGACCTATATGGAACACTATCTGGACGACACACCGGAGCCGAAACCGAAGAGGAAGAAGGGATAACGCGTGTATAAGGGCTTCTACAACCTGACCTCCGCCATGCTGACCCACCAGCATAATCTCAATGTCATCGGAAACAACCTGGTCAACATCTCCACCTCGGGCTATAAGCAGGAACGCTATGTGGCCACCACCTTTGACGACGTGATGTACAGCCGGGTGGACGTGAATCACAGCGGCGGAACGGAAATTGGCCGTCAGAGCTACATAAGAGCGGCCAGCGACATTTACACGGACTACAGCCAGGGCATCCCGGAGCCCACGGAGCTGCCTTTGGATTTCGCCATTGTGGGGGACGGCTTCTTTGCCGTCCAGGACCCGGAGGGCAACGTGGGCTACACCCGCATGGGAAATTTCTCCCTGGATGACGAGGGTTACCTCTGCCTCCCCGGCTTTGGCCAGGTGCTGGACCCCCAGGGCCAGCCCATTTACCTGGGTACCGATAAAATCCGGGGGGATGGCCAGGGCGTTATTTACTTCGACCAGCCGCCGGAGCAGGGCGGCGGAACCGCCATTGGGCAGTTGGGCGTCTTTCGCTTCGAGGATAACGAGGCCCTGGAGCGGAACGACCGGGGGCTCTTCACCGGAGAGGGCGCCCAGCGGAGTGAGGACTTCGAAATCTGGAACAAGTATCTGGAGCGCTCCAACAGCGACATGATCAAGCAGATGACGGAAATGATCACCTATCAAAGAGCACTGCAAAGCGCCGCCCAAATTACCAAAATGTATGACTCGCTGATGACCAAGGCCACCAACGACGTTGGACGCTTCTCATAAGGAGGAAGCCTATGAACCAATCCTTTTTCATTGCGGCCGTGGGGGCCCATCAGCAGCTCAAGCGCCTGGGGGTCCACGGCAACAACATCTCCAACCTGAACACCTACGGCTTCAAAGCGGAAAAGAGCCGATTCGCCTCCTTGATGTACGAGGACCTCAAGGGCGTGGGCGAGGCCACTGAGGGCTCCGCCGCCGCCAGAGAAGAGGACGGCGATTTCGAGATGCTTCCCTCCGGCGTGGGCGCGGCGCTGTGGACCACGGACACGGATTTTAAGAACGGCGCCCTGGCAGAGACCCGGCGGGACCAGGACTATGCCATTGCCGGCGAGGGCTTCTTCGCCATTGCGGACCTGACCACAGGAGAGATCACCCTGACCCGGAACGGCGGCTTTGTGATTTCCGAGCTGATGCGCTCCACCGGCGAGGTGGACGAAAACGGCGAGGATATTATGGAGCGGATTTACTACCTCTCCGATAACGAGGGGCGCTTTGTCCTCAGCGAAAGCGGAAACATGATCGAGGTGAACGACGAACACCAGCCCCAGCCCGTGGGCGTCTTTGACTACATGAACTACGACGGTATGGAGCATGTAAACGACACCCGTTTCCGGGCCATCGACAAAAACGGAGCCATCCGCCAGGGCGGAGGAACGGTGATGCGGGGCTATTTGGAGATGTCCAACGCGGATTTGGCGGAGGAGATGACCAAGGTCATCGAGTGCCAGCGGGCCTATGGCATGGCGCTGAAGATGGTGCAGACCTCCGATGAGGTTGAGACCACCATCAACAGCCTGCGTGCTTGAGAAAGGGGAAGAGAATGATCATTAAAAGCTATGACGAGCTCAGTTCCCTGGAGTTGGATACCCTGAAAGAGATCGGCAGCATCGGAACCGGCAACGCCGCCACCAGCTTGTCCGCCCTCATTGGGAAGCCGGTGCGCATCCAGCAGCCGGAGGTCCGCATCATGGAATACAACGAAGCCATCGAGTGGATCGGCGGCCCGGAGCCCATTACCGCCGGTGTGCTGGTGGGAATGAGCGGTCAGCTCAGCGGCATCATGCTGTCGGTGCAGCAGATCGAGTTTGTGAATCTGGTGCTGGAGAGCATGATGGAAAAGGATATCAAGGATTACATGGGGTTGGGAGAGATCGAGCGCTCTGCCCTCACCGAGGTGGGCAACATCATGATCTCCACCTTTATCAACGCCCTCAGCGGTTTGGCGAACCTGGACATTAAGCTGACGGTGCCCGCCTTCACCGTGGATATGCAGGGGGCGATTATGGCCGTGCCCATGGCTGAATACGGCGGGCAGACCAACTATATCATGACCATCGGCGGAAACTTTATTTGCAATGGAAAGGAGATTCCCTGCCGTTTGCTGTTGTCGCCGGATATTCGGTCGCTGAACTTTTTATTAAGGAAGCTGGGCGTGAACAGTGGAGAGTAAGATCACAGTTGGAATTGCAGATATGAAAATGGCTCAGGGCGGGGGCATGCTGATTACATACGCGCTGGGGTCCTGCATTGGAATCTGCCTGTATGATCAGAAAATCAAGCTGGCAGCGCTGATCCATATTATGCTGCCGCTGAACATGGAGCCGGGGCGGAAGAATACCATGAAGTACGCCGACACTGGCCTCCGGGAGACGCTGAAGCTGATGGAGGCCAAGGGGGCGTCCCGGTCCCGCATCACGGCGAAGATTGCCGGCGGGGCAAAGATGTTCGAGGTCAGCGGAGGAAACCTGGGCAACATCGGCCAGCGCAACATCGAAAGTGTGCACATGCACTTGAAGCGGGAGGGCATCCAGCTTTTGAAGGAGGATGTGGGCGGCTCCGTGGCCCGGACGCTGCTGTTTGATCCCGCCAGTGGCCAGGCGTGCATCCGGTCCTACGGAAGGCCGGAGATGATTTTTTAAGCGCTTTATTTTGTATGCGTATATGAGAGAGACAACCACTGAAAGGAGTGTTCGGAATGTTGTTGGAAGAGGACAAGCGGGGCATTTTGCTGGAGTCGGGCACAAATGAGATCGAGGTCATGGAGTTCACCATCAATGACAGCCTGTACGGAATCAATGTGGCGAAGGTCAAGGAGATTCTGGTCTCCCAGCCCGTGAAGCATATGCCCCATGCCCACCCGGCGGTGGAGGGCATTTTC
Source organism: uncultured Oscillibacter sp. (assembly GCA_910587705.1). GTDB lineage: Bacteria > Bacillota > Clostridia > Oscillospirales > Oscillospiraceae > Oscillibacter. Next base: position 90,363 of record CAJUMX010000008.1, on the reverse strand, counting down.
AAGCCCCGGGACAAGGTGATCACCGTGGTGGACCTGCCCACGTATCTATTGGGGGAGTCCGGAGAAAAGAAAAGCAAGGACCTGTTCATCATCACCAATTTCAACAAGATGAACATTGCCTTTCGGGTACATACGGTGGTGGGCATCAGCCGCATCTCCTGGAAGAGTATCCAGAAGCCGGACAAGACCGTGGCCGGCGGAAACGAGGGCATTGCCACCGGAATCGCCCAGTGCGGCGACGACCTGGTGACCATTCTGGACTTTGAGAAGATCGTGGCGGAGATCGCCCCGGAGACCACCATCCAGATGTCCGAGATCGAGCGCCTGGGCGAGCGGCAGCGGAGCGACGCCGTGATTCTGGTGGCGGAGGACTCCGTGCTCCTCAGCAAGATGATCGAGGAGGCCCTCCACAAGTCCGGGTATGTCAATACCCACATGTTCCCCGACGGCAGCAAGCTGTGGGAGTACCTGGAGAGCCTCCGGGGGCATAGGAACCTGGACGACGAGGTGGCGTTGATCATCACGGACATTGAGATGCCCCAGATGGACGGACACCGGCTGACCAAGCTGGTGAAGGACGACAAGGACTTTAAGCACCTGCCGTTGATCATCTTCTCCTCCCTGATTACCGAGGAGATGCGCCGCAAGGGCAAGGAGCTGGGCGCCGACGAGCAGATGAGCAAGCCGGAGATCGGACACCTGGTCCGGGTCATCGACCACCTGCTGGAAGAAGCCGGGCGGCGAGAATAATCGCGGAGGGATATCATGAGCAGTAAATACATCGTAAGGCAGCCGATCAAGGACCCAGAGGGGAAGATTTTAGGACACGAGATTCTGTACCACGGAGAAAACCAGGCGTTTACGGTGGAGAATCCGCAGGCCAAGGAATTTGCCTCCGCCGACACGATCTACAGCTTTCTCACCCAGAACAGCACGACGACGCTGCGGGGTTCCTTGAACTTCATGACTTTCACGACCACGCTGCTGATGAAGAAAACGCCCCGGCTCTTTGACAAGTCGGAGCTTGTAATCCAGATCAACGACAGCGTAATCATTCACCCGCTGTCCATGCACTTTGTCAACCAGTATGCCAAGGAGGGCTATAAGGTGGCGGTGAACGAATTCCAGTTCGCCCCCCGGTATCTGGCCCTTCTGGACAGCATCGATTACATCAAGGTAAACATCCAAAGCACGCCGGATTTGGCCATGCACAACATTGTGGAAGTGGCCCACAGCATGCAGAAAAAATGCATCGTCACCAACGTGGACACGGAGGAGCAGTACCGCAAGGCGCTGCTGCTAAAGCCCGACGGCCTGGAGGGCGCTTACGTGGCCGAGCAGATGACCACCCGGGTCCACTCCAGCGCCTATCTCCAGTCCAGCTTCTTCCGCCTGATGGTGGCCATCACCCGGGATGAGCCGGACGTGGACGAGATTGAGCAGCTGATCTCCATGGACGCCAGTTTGACCTACAACCTGCTGAAGGTGGCCAACTCCGCCTATTTCGCCCTGCGGAACCGGGCCACCACCGTCCATCAGGCCATCATGACCCTGGGTATGGGACAGCTGAAGCAGTGGGTCTACCTCCTTAGCGCCAGCGTCAGCACCGAGGCTGCCGAGGCGGGAACGGAGGAATTCTTGAAACGCTCCTTTATGCGGGCTTCCTTCTGCAAGGAGCTGATGAAGTACGCCAAGAATATGCCGATCACCCCGGCGGAGGCCTATCTGATGGGCATGTTCTCCACGCTGAACCATCTGGTGGACGCGCCTTTGGAGGAGATTTTGGAGGAGCTCCCCGTGGCGGAAGAGGTGCGGCAGGCCCTTACCAAGAAGGAGGGGCGCTGCGGCAAGCTCTATGAGCTGCTGCTGAGCTATGAGTCCGCCAACTGGAACGCCATCACCTCCCTGGCGGAGGAGCTGGGCGTCCCCAACCAGATTCTCACCAACGTCTATTTCACCTGCATGGAGAATGTCAACGTTCTCTGGGAGCAGCTGAGCAGCGCCGTGCCCGGCCAGACGGGTCCGGCAGAGGGAGCGGCCCAGGAGCCGAAAGCGGAGGGCTGAGACCCCCTGACAGCAAAAAAGGTTCGGCGCTGGGCGCCGAACCTTTTGGTTTCAAACGATCAGGCTTCCGGCCTGGAGTGGTGGGGCGTGAGCATCACCTTTTTGCAGGCTTGAATCAGCTGGGCGGTGACGTCGCTGGAGAACCGGCTCTCATAGACGGTGAGGCGGGGGACCCGCTCATTCTGGCTTAGGACCACGTACTTGGGGGGCAGATGATTCAGGGCGTAGGCCCGGACGTCCACCCGGCACTTGTCGCAGCAGCAGATGCCGAACATCTTCATGTACTCATCCGCTTTCTCGTCCACCAAAAGCTGCATGACGTTGATATAGGCGGGCTTTTCCGCCTCTTCCACATACGCCTCCTGGAAGGCGGGCTCCTCCTGTACCGGAGCGGCAGGAGCTTCCGGAATGGGAGCGGAAGCCGCCGGTTGGACAGGTGCGGCCGGCTGGACGGAAGCTGCCTGCGGAGCCGGAGCCGCAGGAGGCTCCGCCTTCTGGACGGGAGGCTGGGGAGGGGCCTTGGGAGCTTCCGCCAGCTCGGCCTCCAGGGCGTCCTTGATCTGGGAGGACACGGCGGCGTCGGCGGTGATGGAGGAAATGATGGGGGCCACCGGCGCGGTGCGGGCAGGCTCCGCCTGGGGCGCGGGGGCGGCCTGGGGGGCGGCTTCCGCCTGCGGGGCGGGGGCCTCCTGGGGCGCGGCAGCCTCTGCCTTGGGCTCTGCCGCCGGCTCGGAAGCGGGGCCGCGGTTTTTGCTGAGCAGGTTCATCACATGGGCGGTTTTGCTGCTGTTGTTGGATGCCATAACGAAAACTCCTTTACATCAGAAAAGTCAATACCTTAAAACCACTTGGTCAGAGGAGCGGGGCGGGGAGCCGGGAAGGCCGGACCCGCCACGGCGTCCACAATCTTCCGCAGGTCCGCGGAGGCCTTGGACCCGGGCTGGTAGGTGAGGACGCTCTGCCCGTGGGCGGGGGCCATCGCCACGCTGACGCTCCGGCGGACCTTGGTGTGGAACACCTGGCTGCCCAGCTGCTCCGCCACGGACTCCGCCAGATCCAGAATCTCCCGGGAGAGGGTCAGGCGGCGGTCGTACTTGTTCAAAAGGATGCCCAGGACCTTCAGGTCCGGGTTGAAGGATTTGCGGACGGTCTCGATGGTGTCTTGAATCTGCGAGACGCCCACCAAGCTAAGGACCTCCGCCTCCATGGGGACAATGAGCCCAGTGGAGGCCACATAGGCGTTGATGGTGAGGATGTTCAGAGCCGGTGGTGTGTCGATGATGACGAAATCATAATGGGGTTTCACCACATCCAGCTGCTGGGAGAGCATGAACTCCCGCCGGGGGGCGGTGAATTCCACCTCGGCGGTGGAGAGCATGATGTCCGAGGCGAGAACGTCGCCGTATTCCGTGTGGGAAATGGCCCGCTCGATGGGGCAGGCGCCAGTGAGCACGTCGTAGACGGTTTTGCACTCGCCAATGTCCAGGCCCAGGGTGAAGCCCAGATTGCCCTGGGGGTCCAGATCGACGCCCAGGACCCGCGCGCCCCGCTGCTTTAAGCCGCAAACCAGCGCGGAAACGGTGGTGGTTTTGCCCACGCCGCCCTTTTGATTCGTGACGGTGATAACCTGTGTCAAAGGATTTTCCTCCTTACTGTAAAAACTAAACGGGGACCTCTTATTTTTATTATACTATATGTCGATAAAAAAACATAGAGGAATATCAAAAAAATTCTAACTTCGATGGACATGGACCCGGGCTGGTCCGGATGTCATCGGAATTCCTGAAAGGAGTGTTATCATATGGCAGTCAGCGGCGTGAGCAGCTCTAGAAGCATTTACGGGAACCGAAACGTGATTACCGGCCTTGCCAGCGGTATGGACACGGAGGGCATGATCGAAAACGCGATCTCCGCGTACAAAAATAAAATCTCGGCCCTGAACCAAAAGCGAACGAAAACTGAGTGGAAGCAGGATGCCTACAGGAGCATGATCAACAAGATGTCCTCCTTCCTCAGCAAGTACACCTCCTACCGCTCCAGCAACAACCTGATGTCCGCCAGCTTCTTTGACCAGGCGGTAAAGACCGTGACCAAGGGTGCCAACAAGGACCTGATCTCCGCCACCGGCCGGGCCAGCAGCGACGTGCGCATCGACCGGGTGAAGCAGCTGGCGACCGCCGCCACCTACAAGTTCAGCGGCACTGCCCTGGATGGCACAACCGCCGCTTTTGGGCAGTCCAGCGTCATCGCCGCGGCCGACGGGACGTTGGACCTGGATAAGGGGCTCAACATCGGCAAGCTGAACGGGTCTTTGACCTTGAAGTACGGCGGCGCCAACGCCGAAAGCTCCCTGACCATTGAGTTTGACGAGACCAAACCGTATCTGGACGATGTGGACGCCGAGGGAAACGTGACGAAGAGCGCCGCCCAAAAGCTGGTGGACGACATCAACAAGCAGCTTTCGGAACAGGACGTCTCCATTGGAACCAAGACCTATACCGGCGAGGAGCTGCTGAATAATGTGATAAAGGCTGAGCTGGGAGAAAACGGCCAAATCACCTTCAAGGACCCGAAGGGAAACGGCGTTTATGTCAGCAGCGCCAGCGGCACCGTGAAGGAGCACCTGCTGGGCGGAAAGGAACCCAGCTCCGAGGTGGGGAAGCAGATCAAATCTCTGTCCGTTTCCCCGAACGCCTTGAAGATCACGAATATGACGACCTTGGATTACCTGTCCTCCCGGGGCGCCAGCCTGGAAATTACGCTGGACGGCAAGACCAAAACCATCCAGCTGCCCGGCAAAGACGATATTGACGAGGACCTTCCGAGAGCGGAGCGGGACGAGGCGTACCTCGCCAAGCTCCAGGAGAGCATTGACGAGGCCTTTGGCAAGGGAAAGCTCACGGTGAGCGACAAGAACGAGGACTGGCCGGGGATTCAGCTCCAGTTTGAGGCCCCCAAGGGCTCCACCTTCTCCGTCAACGCCAGCAAGGGCGAGATGCTGGGCTTTGGTGAAAGCAAGCGGGTCACCAGCTACTTGAATACCAACAAGACCCTGGGCGAGCTTCTGGGTGAGGACGGCTTCAAGGGTTTGGAGGCGATCAAGAAGCTCAAAAAAGATGAAAACGGGAAGGAAATTCCCGGCGAGTACGAAACGGATGAGAACGGCGAGTATGTGTACGAAACCGATTCCGAGGGGAACACCCTCTATTCCTTCATGGTCAACGGCAAGGAAATCGGACAGTTCTCCAAAAATACCTCTTTGAGCACGGTCTTTGATACCATGAACGGCAACAGCGACTCGGGAGTAAAGGTCGGCTACTCCAAGCTTACCAACGAGCTGACCTTCACGGCCAAGGACACCGGCGCGGCCAGCGAGATTCGCTTTGAGGGCCTGTCCAGCAAGCTCTTTGGGTCTCCCGGCACCTATGACGACGACAAAAAGGGAACCTACACCAAGGGCCAGGACGCCATCTTTGAAGCCAGCGTCAACGGCACCTCCCTGGGAGAGATCACCCGCAGCTCCAACGAGGTGGAAATGGACGGCATGACCATCAACCTCAAAGGAACCTTTGGCTATGAGACCAAGCAGGAGCAGGCAAAGAATGACAAAGGCGAGCTGCTCTTCTCCATTGGCGAGAAAGAGATTGCCGCCAAGGAAGTCAACGGGAAGCTGGTGTTTATCAACGAGAAAAATAACCAGGAAATTTTCGGCACACTTGGCGACGACGGGAAAGTGAGCTTTCAGGACGGGAGCGGAACGACGGTATATGCCCGTATGGACACCAATGGAAAATTAACGTTTACCACAGATGAAAGCAAGAAAGCGGACGTCAGCGCAGTCATAAACGAAACGCTCGTCAAGGATACCAAGGCGGAAGGCGTCACCTTCGAAACCAGCTCCGACGCGGACAAAATTGTGGACGCGGTGAAGCAGATGGTGGAAGATTACAACGCCATGGCGAAGGAAATCAAGGACGCCTATTCCACCCTTCCGGCCCAGAGATCCAATGGCGCGTATTACGAGCCTTTGACCTCCGAGGAGGAAGAGGACGCCAGCGAGAGCTTTATTAAGAACTGGAATGAAAAGGCAAAGCAGGGCATCCTCTTCGGTGACCGGGACCTGGCTTCCCTCTACCAGCGCATGACCTCCGCCATCTCCATGACCGGCGAGCATGGCGCGGCCCTCCGGGAGGCGGGCATCACCGTGAACTACTCCAACGGCCTGAGCACGCTGGAGTTTGATGAGGATAAATTCCGCAACGCCCTGAACAACGACCCCGACAAGGTTCGGGACGCCTTTACCGCCAGCGTGGAGTCCGGCTCCAAGAGCAACGGACTGATGCAGGCCTTGAAGCAGCCCCTGGAGATCTACGGCAAGACCGAGGGCGGCAAGGGCGTGCTGGTGGAAAAGGCGGGCTCTCCCCTGGCGCCCAGCACCATGTACAACAACACCATCCAACAGGAGCTCAACCGGATCGACGAGCAGATCGAACGGTGGGAGGACAAGATGAACGATCAGGTGGACTATTACACCAACCAGTTCTCCCGCCTGGAGCAGCTCATCCAGCAGATGAACTCCCAGAGCTCCTACTTCTCCCAGCTGATGGCAGGCGGCTGATTTTAAAAAGGCGGTGATCCACAAACAATGGATATGAAAGGCTTCCAGTCATACAAGGAGCAAAGCGTCAACACCATGACCCAGGGGGAGCTGCTTTTGTTGTTGTATGACGAGCTGTATAAGCGCCTGTCCCAGGCAGAGCTCATGCGGGACCAGGAGAATTACCCTGTCTATGAGGCCTCCATTGAGCGAGCGGTCGCCATCATTGACTATCTGGACGACACGCTGGACCGGCAATATCCCATCAGCGGAAATCTGGCCCAGCTGTATGAGTACTTTACCTATGAGCTGGGCCGGGCGAAGATTGGCCGCCGCAAGGAGGTATTGACCCATGTGAAAACCATGGTGGGTGAGCTGCGGGACGCCTTCCGCCAGGCGCAAAAAAGTGGGGACTCAGGAAAGTAGGGATCAGGATGGAAGCATCGGCACTGATGGACGCACATGTACAGCTGAAACGAATCTACACCGCGCTGAACGAGGCCCTGGACCTGACTCGCCAGCTGGCGGACGCCGTGGACCGGGACGACCAAGTCGCGACGCAAATGCTGATTGCCATGCGGCAGGAGCCCACCGACAAGCTGGCCGGGGCCCATCAGGTCCTGGCCCAGCAGCGGCAGACCCTGCCCCCCGCCGACGCCGAGCGCCTGGCCGCCATCTTGAAGGGTGCGGCGGCGGAGACGGAGGCGGAGGCCCCGCTGGCGGCGCAGGTAGGCGTCAATCAGCGGGTCTTGAAGCAGCTTGTGGATTTGGACCGGGTGGTCAACCACAAGCTGGCGCGAGAGAAGTCCATTTACCAATAAGATAAACCGCAAAAGCCGGAGCCCGGACCGGCCGGGCTCCCGCCTTTGCGCGCGTAGGGACGGAGACCGGGAAACCGCCTCCCTGGGGAGGGGAAAAGCTCCCTTCCCAGGGAAGATTCAAAACTACGGGAGCGCAGAGTATGCCCACGATTACGCTGGAAAACGTCACAAAAAACTACAAGCTGGACCGCCGCCAGCAAAAGGAGCAGAAGGGCAAAAAGTACGAGGTCGGTGTGGAGGATATCAACCTGACTATCCGGCAGGGGGAATTTGTCTTTCTGGTCGGCAGCAGCGGGGCGGGAAAGAGTACGCTGTTGGACCTGATTTCGGGAAAGATTAAGCCGGACAAGGGAACGGTGTGTCTGGACAAGAAGGACCTTTCCAAGCTGATACCCTGGAGCCAGAACCGCATGGCCATTCTCTTCGGCAAGGTCCAGCAGGAGCACAGCCTGATCCGAAAGATGACGGTGGAGGAAAACCTCTGGATTGCCGCCCAGGTGGGCCGCCGCCGTTTTGAAAGCGGCAAACATGTGGAGCTCCGGGTGAAGAAGGTGCTGGGCCTGGTGGGCATGCGGGGGGTGGAAGCCCGGTATCCCGTGGAAATGTCCATCGGGGAGTGCCGCCGGGTGGAGCTGGCCCGGGCCCTGATCAACAGTCCCCCCATTCTGGTGCTGGACGAGATCACGGCAAACCTGGATGACGACAACATCTGGGACATGTTCCAGCTCTTGCAAGAGGTCAACCGCATGGGCACCACCGTGATCATGGCTACCCACGCCAGCCGGTATGTGAATATCATGCGCCGGCGGGTAATTACGCTGGTGGACGGAAAGATTTTCGGCGATGTCGAGAAGGGAAGATACGGCGACGTGGTATAGTCTCGAAGCCGATAATCATAGATAAGGAAAGAACGCCAAGAAGTAAAGAGGAGGAAGACGCAAATGATCAAAAATATGAAGGTCAGAAAGAGCCTGGTGATGGGGTATGGAATTACCATTGTTGTCTCTGTGATTATCATTATCACCTCCCTGGTTTTGATGACCGTGCAGAAGCGGCAGTATACCAACATTCTGGACAAATACGTGGAGTCCAACCAGCTGGTGTCCGAGTGTCGGATCAGCTATAACATCGCCGCCCGCAACCTGCGGGACGCGGTTTTGTCCGGGGACATGAGCAACATTGACTCTGCCAACAGCAAAATCAGCCAGCTGAAAGAAGAGTTGGTGAAGCTGAGCAGCACCTATCCTCTGGACGACAAAACCGAGCTGAACAACTTCACCAAGCTGGTGGAGAACTGGGAGCTTGAGGCGGAGGAAATCGGCCAGACGGCCCGGACGGATCAGCAGAAGGCCGCCGATTTGATTGTGAAAGAGTGCGCACCGGTTCTGGCGCAGGCCGCCTCCTCCGGCGACGCCCTGGCTCAGAAGCTTCAGGCGGCCCAGGCCGATATCATCGACCAGCAGAACCTGGTTTCCACCATTGCGATCATCTCGATCATCGTGGCAATGATCATCGCGACGATCGTGGTCATCCGGATCGCGCTCCTCATCATCAAGAGCATTGTGGTTCCCACGGAGAAGGTCCGGGCCGCCCTGGTGGGCTTTAGCGAGGGCAAGCTGGACATTCCTGTGGACTATGAGAGCACCAGCGAGCTGGGCGAGATGTGCGACGCTCTGCGGAGCAGCCAGCACACCTTGGTTGGCGTGATTCAGGACACCTGCCGCCTTCTGGAGGAAATGGGCAACGGCAACTTCAACTGCCGCACCGAGGTGGAGCAGCTGTACGTAGGCGAGCTGAGCAATATGCTCAAGTCCATCCGTGTCATCAACCGCAGCCTCAGCGATACCCTGGCCCAGATCAGCCTCAGCGGCGAGCAGGTTTCCTCCGGTTCCGACCAGGTGTCCACCGGCGCCCAGGCTCTGGCCCAGGGCGCGACGGAGCAGGCCAGCGCCGTTCAGGAGCTGTCCGCCACCATCGCCGAGATTTCCAGCCGCTCCCAGAGCAACGCCAAGCGGAGCGAAGTGGCCATCGACCACTCCAAGAACGCCGACCTGCGGGTCCGGGAGAGCGCCGATTATATGGAAGAGATGGTCAAGGCTATGGAGAAAATCTCCAGCTCCTCCGAGGAGATTGGAAAGATCATCGCCACCATCGAAAACATTGCCTTCCAGACCAACATCCTGGCGCTGAACGCCGCCGTGGAGGCTGCCCGGGCGGGCTCCGCCGGCAAGGGCTTTGCTGTCGTGGCCGACGAGGTGCGGAACCTGGCCACCAAGTCTGACCAGGCTGCCAAGGCCACCAAGGAGCTGATCGACAACTCCATTACCTCCGTCCAGGACGGCAGTGAAATTGTCAAGCGGGTCTCCGAGTCCCTGGATAAGACGGTCCAGGCCACCAACGAGTCCATGTCTGCCCTCCAGGAGATTGCCAAGGCCGTGGAGGAAGAGGCTTCCGCCATTGCCCAGGTCACCGAGGGCATCGACCAGATCTCCAGCGTGGTCCAGACCAACTCCGCCACCTCCGAGCAGTCCGCCGCCGCCAGCGAGGAGCTGAGCAGCCAGGCCAGTCTGATGAAGGGCCTTCTGAGCAAGTTCCGTCTCCGCAGCGACAGCACCTCCAGCAGCTACAGCGCCCCCGTCTACTCCGACGACAGTGTGGCCGAGGTCTCCTATGACAGCGACTACAGCGCGGGCAGCAGCGCCTTTAGCAAGTATTAACGGATTTTCCGCCGGATCGCCGGCCTAAGTCAAGACGCGAGCTGCCAATGGAAGGAACGCAGGATCACTCGCGCCATCCCGCGCTGGCAGTAGAGTCCCCTGCCATGATGCCAGAAGGCGGTTCGGTTCCGCCTTCTGGCATCATTTGCGCCTCTGCGAGGCATGAAAAGGAGCGTCTCATTATGAAGGATCTAAGAGCCCAGGAGCGGGACTTGATTTTCGCCCTGGATATCGGAACCCGCAGCGTCGTGGGCGTTGTGGGCAGACCCTCTGGGGGCCGGTTTAAGGCCCTGGACATCGAAATGGCGGAGCACGGGAGCCGTGCGATGCTGGACGGGCAGATCGACAACATCCACCAGGTGGGCGGTTTGGCCCGGACGGTGACGGACCGCCTGGAGGAACGTCTGGGCGTTCACCTAGAGCGGGTTTGTGTGGCCGCCGCCGGGCGGGCCCTGCGGACCCAGAGCGGCAGCTTTACCATGGACATCAGCGAAGAGAAAACCATTAGCGCCGAGACCATCAGCCGCTTGGAGGCGGGGGCTCTCTCCGCCGCCGAGGAGGCGCTGCAAGTGGAGGACGAGGTGCGCCGGCAGTTTTTCATGGTGGGCTATACCGTGGCCCAGTACCGGCTGGACAACTACCCCCTGGCCTCCCTTCTGGACCACAGTGGGCAGAAGGCGGAGGCGGATGTGGTGGCCACCTTCCTCCCTGGCGAGGTGGTGGAGAGCCTGTACGCCGCCATGCGGGCGGCGGGTCTCCAGGTCTCCAGTCTGACCCTGGAGCCCATCGCCGCCATGAACGCCGCCATCCCCGCAGAGCTGCGGCTTTTGAATCTGGCCCTGGTGGACATTGGCGCGGGAACCACGGATATTGCCGTCTGCCGGGACGGAAGCGTCACCGGCTATACCATGGCCACCATTGCCGGGGACGAGATTACCGAGGCCATCATGCGGGCCTTCCTGGTGGACTTCCAGACCGCCGAGGAGATAAAGCGAAACCTCCGGCCTGGGGAGGACGCCTGCTATACGGACATTCTGGGCTTGGAGAACACCGCCTCCTTTGAGGAAATCCATGCCGCCATCCAGGAGCCCATGAGCCGCTTGGCAGAGGCCATTGCCGCCCAGGTGACGGAGCTCAACGGCGGCGCCCCCTCGGCCCTGTTCCTGGCGGGAGGCGGCAGCAAGCTGGAGGGGCTCCGGGAAAAGGTGGCTCTCAGCATGGGGATGGACGAACGCCGGGTGGCCATCGCCGGAAACAACTTTGCCAAGAGCGCCTTTGCCGATGAAATCGACCTGAACAATCCCGAGTACGCCACGCCTTTGGGCATTGCCGTCTCCGCCGGGCTGGGACTGCTGAACGACAGCTATGTCATCACCCTCAACGGGGAAACCGCCAAGCTCTTCCGCAGCGGCGTCCTCACCATCCGGGATATTCTGCTGATGAACGGCTACACCTACGCCGACATGCTGGGCCGCTCCGGGAAGAACCTGGGCGTGACCCTCAATGGGCGGCGCATGGTCCTCCGGGGAGAGCCTGCCGCCCCTGCCATCCTGCGGGTGAACGGGGAGGAGTCGGCCATCAACGCGGTGGTCCACGCCGGAGACAGCATCCGCTTCCAGCCTGCCCGCAGCGGCAAGGACGCCGCCAGAACCTTGGGCGAGCTGCTGGGAGAGGGCTTTTCCGGCCGGGTGCTGGTGAACAACCGGGAGGGCGACCTGCGGGCCCCGCTGCGCCAGGGGGACGTGATTTTAACCCTGGAGGGTCCTGCCGGGCGGATTCCGCCTCTGCCGGAGCTGGTGGAAGAGCCCGCTCCAGAGCCTCCACCCGCCGTTCCGGCGCCCGCTCCGGAGCCGCCGGAGCCGGTGAAGGAGACGCCTCCCGAGGCTCCCCAAGGAGTGCCCGCCAAAGACGAGCCGCCCAGGCTGGACGTGGTGAAGCCGCGCCTGCGGAAGCGGGAGGTGGAGATTCTTCTCAACGGCAAGCCCATCGTCCTGCCGCCCAAGGAGAACGGCCAGCCCTATTATGTCATGGACCTGCTGGAGCGCTCCGGGGTGGATTTCGAGAAGCTGGAGGGCCCCGTCCATCTGGCGATTAACGGAACAGAGTGCGGTTTCAGCCAGGCGGTGAAGGACCGGGATTCCATCACCATCCACTGAGGACGGCCCTTTGAGTATAAGTAGGAGAGTGAAGCGTTGAAACAGGATAAGGCGGATAAGATCATCCAAAAGGCCGAGCGCAGGGCGGCAAAGGCCGCCAAGCAGGTGGAGATCGCCGGAAAGAAAGCCGAGGCGGCCAAGCAAAAGCAGGCGGCAAAGGCCGAAAAAAAAGCCGCCCAGGCAGCCAAGAGCGCCGAGAAAAAGGCGGCGAAGCACACCAAGAAGGCGGAGCAGGCCACAAAAAAGGCCCAACAGGCCGCCCAGAAGGCCCAGGAGAAAAAGGCCAAGATTGCGGCGAAAACCGCAGCCAAGGCCGTGGAGGGCGAAGAGGGCGGCGACGGAAAAAAGAAAAAGAAGGGAAAGAAGAAGCTGCTGCTGATTCTGATTCCCGTGCTGGCCGTGGCCATCGGCGCGGGAGCGTTTTTCTTCTTGAAGGGCGGAGACAAGGAAGAGGAGGAGGCTCCGCCGGAGCCCATCCCCATTCCCTTGGAATATCTCCTGAACGAGGTTCCCATCACCGCCCTGCCGGTGATCGGGGACGAGGTACTGGTGTACCAGGAGGAGGTTCCCCCCGAGCCCCCGGCGGAGCCGGAGGAGCCCCCAGAGGAAGAGGTCCCGAAGGACGGCGACGAGGATGCGGCGAAGGACGACGAAGCCTCTGGCGAGGACGGCGAAGAGGCCGAAGAGGAAGCGCCCGCCGCCGAGCCGACGGAGGAGGAACCGGGCTTTACCAAGATTCTCTATCGCTATGAGGGGCTGAAAAACCCCAAGAGCCTGGTCACGGCCTACGCGGCAGTAATGAGCACGGAGGACGCTGGCTTCTCCCTGGTGGACGAGACGCTGCTGCGGATTGATCCGCCGGAGGAGTACGGGGAAAGCGGCTCCTTGCTGCTGGCCCGCAACGTGCCGGCGGCAGAGGGCGGCTCCGCCAGCGTTCACTCCCTGCTGCTGAGCTGGGAGGGGACCAACTGCTCTGTGCTGCTGGATATGCCGGAGGGCCGGGTCCACGATCCGAAGCCGGAAACGCCGCCGTCCGCCTCCACCAGACGGGGCTTGTCAGACCTGGAGGCCATTCATCCCTCCAAGCTGGGCCTGCCGGGCGAGACCATGGAAGGCTATGAAATGATTCCCCAGGAGGGCTCCGTCCGCATTGCCGGGTCCGTCTGCATGCGGGTGAACATCTACGGCCAGGGCAACCAGTTTGCCGGAAGCTACTTCCTGTCCAACGACGGAAAGCTCTATAAGCTGGACGAGGCCGCCAACGCGGTGGTGGAGCTGGAGTGGGAGTAATCCGGAACCAGACGAAGCGATCCGGGCAGTCCTGTCAGACAATAGGCAATCCGGCCGGTGGCCGCCGCGAACAGGGGGGCTAACAGGCTCTCCAGCACGCAGACCGAGGACCGGATGGAGAGGGCGTCCCGCCCCGGCGTCAGCGCCCGGGCGGTATCCGGGGCCACCTGGAGGATGTCCAGGCCGTATTCCCGGCCCAGGGCCACAATCTGCTTGACGGTGACGGCCTGCCGGGCTCCCTCGTCCAAAGAGCGAAAGCCAATGATGCCGCTGAAGCGGCCCGCGATTTCCCGAAGCACGCCGAGGCGCACCATGGCCCGGCGTGCTTCTTCGTTTTCTCGAAAGAGCCGCTTCGCCAGCTCCGCCGGGGTGGCGGCCTCCCGCTCCGGTTCCGCCTCCTTCCTTTGAGGAAGGGGCCGGTACTCGGAGAAGCCCAAGGGGCGTCCTCCCGCCGTGGTCAGGTCCGCGTTGGTGGTAAAGACGAAAACACAGCGCCGGAAATCCAGCTCCCGCTCTCCGGCCTCCCCTGCCTTTCGGGCGGTGCAGCGGCCCTCGTCCAGGATGGACATGAAAACCTTCAACACCTCCGGGTGGGCCTTTTCCAGCTCGTCGAACATAAAGACCGTGTGGGGGTTGCTCCGCACCGCCTCGAAGATGGGCTGGTCCTCATAGCCCACATAGCCCGGCGGCGCGCCGGTGAGACGGTGGACGGAGTGGGCCTCGGTAAAGGTGTTCAGCTCCGTCCAAACAAAGGCATAGGACTGACCGCAGCACCGTTTCAGGGCCGGGGCCAGGGCCTTTCCAAGCTCCGATTTCCCCACGCCGGTGGGGCCGTGAAAGATTAGGGACAGGGGCCGGGCCGGAGCCCGCTTTCCCGCGTGGCTGTATAGCCGGAAGGCGGTGGCCTCCACCGCGCGAGGCTGGCCCAGAACCTGTTTGCCCAGCTCCTCCTGGAGCCTTCGATAAAGGGGCGGCCAGGGCGAGGCGGGGGAGACCGGGGCGGTGCGAACAGGCTCCGCCACCAGCACCGGAGGGCGAAAGGGCTGGGGGACAGACGCCGCCACCTCCCGCCGGAGGGAGGCCAGTCGGGCTGTCATGGCCTCATAGCTGTCGAAGCGCCAGACGCTCCGGGCGAAGAGGGCGGCCAGCACCGAGCTCCGCCCCCGGTAGGCGATGGCGGGACGCCAGTAGAGCAGATAGCCCCGGTCCCGCCTCAAAAAGCCCAGCACGGCCTGGCGGGGGACACAGCCCTCCGGCATCTGGCAGTCGGGAAATTCATAGCTCTGCCCCCGGTCGGCCAGGGTGTCGATGCGGCGGCGGAGAACAGCCTGGACCTCCGGGCTGCTGGAGCAGAATTGGGAAAAGGCAATGCGCATAGCGGTTCCTCCTTTTTCCCTAGTATTTCCAATTTTGGGGGAATTTAAAGCGAGGGGCAAAAAAATACCAGGGATGGAAAAAGCCATCCCTGGTATTTTTGGTTTCTTTTAGGCAACAGTCACTGGTCCCGCCGGGATTTGAGGACCTTTCGCTGGAGGGTGAAAATGGCCTGGAGCAGCCGCTCCTGCTCCCGAGGGGGAACCTCTACAAACTGGCAGCCGTACTCATACTTTTTCATGGGGCTGGCAGTCTGGGCCCGGACGATGACGCGCCTGACCCGACAGGTGAAGGTAAAGGGCTCCTCCGTGGAGAGGAGGGAGGTTTCCAGCTGAAAGGTGCTTTCCAGCTGGAAGAGCTTCTCCGTCAGCACCCGCGCGCCGCCGCCGCCGATGTCCAGGACCTTACAGGCGTACTTTTGCCCGGATTCAGAGCGGACCGTCCCCTCCACACCGGCGTTCTGGCGGAAGAAGTTGCGGTTTTCGCTGTTTTGCAGGGACTGCAAATGTTCAATCCGCCAGAATTTGGGGTCGTTGGGGCCGATGGTTCCGTTGAGGGTCAGGGTGTCTCCGTCCTTTTGGAAGCAGCGGAGCTTCACCGGCTGGTTGTACAGCACCCGGGGAAGGAAGCCCCCGGATTCCCCCAGAACGTCCACCTGGTTGGAGCCGGAGAGGCGGAGCCTGCCGACAAAGAGCAGGGCGTTGGCGGGGGTCAGCACCTCCACCTTCATGCCGCTGTAGAGCTCGGGGAAGTCATCCGGCGGAATGGCGGGAGGGAGCTCTTCTTTTTTAAACAGTGATTTGAAAAATGCCATAACGGGCCTCCTTCTTAACGGGTCAGGACCCGATGCAGAATAACGGCCATCTCTGCCCGGCTGATGGCCGCGCCGGGATTCAGGCGGGAAGCGCTGTTTCCCCGGACCGCGCCCATCTGGACCAGGGCGGCCACGGAGGGACGGGCAAAGGCGGAAACCTGGTAACCGTCGGCGTAGGAGGAGAGCAGTCCCGCGTCGGCCACGGGAACGGACTGGCCCGCGGCCTCGATGGCCCGGCAGATCATGGTCATGGCGCTTTGCCGGGTGATAGGCCGGTCGGGCTGGAAGCGGCCGTTGTTCCCCTGGACAATGCCCAAGTCTCGCGCGGTGGCCACGGCCCCGGCGTAGGTGCTGTTGGCCGGTACGTCGGGGAAGCCGGAGGAGCCGCCGGTGGAGAATTGGAAGGCCCGGCAGATCATCAGGGTGAACTCTCCCCGGCTGATGGACTGCCCGGGGCGGTAGGTGTTGTTGCTGTATCCGTTGGTGATGCCGCTGGAGCGGAGGAACTCGATGGAGGGCTTTGCCCAGTCCCAGCCGGAGGCGGTGTCGGAGAAGGTGGCAGCGCAATAGCTGTTGGAAATCTGGAGCTCCACCGCGCTGGAGTGGCTGCCCCCCTTGGTATCATAGGCGGTGTAGGGAATGGTCAGGGTTCCCTGGAATTCCGCCTTGGGCAGATAGCTGATCTGGCCCAGCTGCTGAGGACCGTAGTGGGTGCCGCTGCTGACCCCGGTACCCGTCCGGACAGGGCCGCTGTAGTTTTGATAGAGCCGCCCGGAGGAGGGCAGGGAGTGGAACTGAACATAGGACAGCTGGGTCCCCAGGGCCGCCTGACAGGCGTTTTGGAAGTCTGCCGCCCGGAAGGAAACGGGATGGGCGGCGCTTCCGGTATAGCGAATGACGGAGCTGACGGCGGCGGAGCCGGAGACGGAAATCTCCACTGAGCCGGTAAAGGAGTCGCCCCGGGTGCTGTAGCCGGTATAGCCGAAGGTGGCGGTGCCGGCGGTGGCGGAGGCGGCAAAGCCCACGTCGCCCAGAAGGGGACTGGTGCTGGAGTAGTAGTACCCCGTGGAGCTGCTGACCACGTTCCCCGTGCGGCTGGAGGCGTTGTACTGGTGGTACAGCGTGCCGTATTGATAGGAGGGCAGGTCAAAGCGGACATAGCTCAAGGTATCCCCGGTGGCACTGCGGCAGGCGCTGTTGAAGTCCGCGGCGTTGAAGCGGACGAAGGCGTTGGCGGGGACGCTGTAGAAGATGGACTGGCCGCTTCCGCCGCCCACGGAGATGGTGACGGTGGCGTTAAAGCGGACGTCGTTTTCGTCATAGCCCGTAAAGGGGATGGTGACGGTGCCCACATAGCTGGCGGCGGGGACGAAGGTGAGACTGGAAATAGAGGGGGAGCCGCTGCGCCGGTAGTCCGTGCCCGTGGAGGCACGGGAGCTGGAGGAGTTGTAGTAGTTGTAATAGAGGACGCCCGTGCCGGTGGAGGGGAGGCTGGTGAAGCGAATACGGCTCAAGGCCCGGCCGGTGATGGAGTAGCAGGCGTCGTTAAATTCCCCGGAACCGAAGGTGACGGACTGCCCCTTGGGGGTGTTGTAGTGGACCGTTCCCGTGCCGTCATCCACGTGGAATACCAGATCGCCGGAAAAGGTGGTTCCGTTGGAGCTGGTTCCGGTAAAGGGGATGGTAACGGTGCCGCTGTAATTAGAGGCGGGCACATAGCTGATGTCGGAGATGCGGGGAGTACCGCTTCGATAGTAGTTCCGCCCGGTCGTGACCTTGGTGCTGGAGCTGTTGCGGTAGTTCAGGTACAGAGTTCCGGAGGAGGGCAGGGAGTTGAAGCGGATGTAGTTCAGGGTTCCGTTGACAGCCCGCTGACAGGCGTTGTTGAAGTCCGCGGCGTTCAGGCTCTTCCGCTGGTTCCGGCCGATGGAGTATTCCACGCTGCCGCTGCCCTCGCCATTGGCCCCATAGACCCGGATGCGCACCGTGCCACTGTAGGACGCGCCGGAGCTGTCCGTGCAGCGGTAGGGGATATCCACGTCTCCGGAATAGCCCTTTGCCGGGACGAAGGTGATGTCGTCGATGGAGGGGCTGCTGGAGGCATAGTAGCGGGTGGAGTTGTTCACCTTGGGGGAGTACTGGCCGGTGGGGCTGTAGCTGTAATAGAGCGTGCCCCGGCTGGAGGAGGGCAGGCCGAAGGTGACATAGCCGATGGCCCGGCCGGTGCGGCCCTTGCAGACGGCGGAGAAGTGCTCCGCCGCGAAGCTGACGGGCTGGTCGATGGCCGTGGAATAGCTGACATCCCCGGTGGCGGTGGCCTCGATGCGGATGGTTCCGGAGAAGGTGGTCCCGTTGGTGGCCACGGCGTTGTAGTCCACCACGGCGGTGCCGTCAAAGCCCGGCAGGGGAATAAAGGTCACGTCCTTCAAGGCCATCTGTCCCTGGCCGGTGGGCTGGTAATAGTACCGCTCCGTGCCGCCCACGCCGTGTCCCGGGGTCTCGGGAGAGGTATACTTGTAGTAGAGCACGCCGTTATCGGTGGAGACCTTCAAGCTGTACACGCAGTCCAGGGGGCCCTTGGCCTTGTCCTGGGAGCGGCGGTCCAGCTCGTACAGAAGGCCGGAGAAGGAATAGGAGGGCTCGGAGCCCATGTCGACGGTGATGGCCTGGGCCACGTCCTCCAGGACCCGGACCTTGAAGCTGGCGTGGCAATAGGTGCCCTCGGCCATGGCGGTGATGGTTACGTCGGTGCCGGGGTAGTGGGCGGTGACCCGGCCTGCCAGGACCTGGGCCACGGAGTTGTTGGAGCTCTCCCAGCCAATGGTTTTGTTCCGGGCGTTGCCGAAAACCTCGTAGACGATGCTAAGGTCCCGGTACTGATAGATGTCCACCACGCTGTTCTCGGAGAGGCGGACGGTTTCGCCCTTGCCGCCGGTGGTGGATTTGTCCACATAGCTCAAGAGAATACCGGAGACCTCGATTTTCCGCTCGTCGGTTTTGCCGCCTGCCTCGGCTGTGATGGTGGCCTCGCCGGGGGCGATGCCGGTAATTTCGCCTGTATTGGGGTTCACTCTGGCGATGGAGGTGTCGCTGGAGGTCCAAGTAATCCGCCCGTCCTCCTCAGACACGCCGGCGGGGGAGACGGTGGCGACAAGGGTGACTTCATTGCCGGCGCCGGGGTCCACGTAGTTCCGCCCATCGTTGGTGGGGGTGGTGGTGATCTGGACGCTGGAGACCTGGGGAGACGAGGCGGGCACCACCTCAATGACGCAGTAGTCGCTGGCGCCGGGGTCCACCTGGGAATAAGCGGTGAGGGTAACCCTGTCTCCGGGCTTGGCGCTGGAGCTGGGGGTAATGGTGGCGGTGTGGGAATCGTAGGGGCTCACATCCAGACGAAATTTGCTCTTGTCAGAGGGGTCCCAGTTCAGCGTTGTGTTCGTGCCCTCCGGGGCGGTAACGTCGGCCTTGAGCGTGAGGCTTCCCCCGATGGGGAGGATCGCGCTGTTTTTGTCCAGCCTCACGGTGATGCTGGGTTTGGAGGGCGGGGTGGGGGCCTGGGGCTTTTTTACTGTGATGGTACAGGCGGCGGTCCCGGAATCCCCGGTCGTGTCATCTGTTACCGTCGCGGTTACGGTGACGGTAGAATCTTGCGAAACTGTGCTGGCGGTGACCGCGCAGGAGTCGCCGGAAGCGTCGGCGGGGACGGAAAGAATCTGGGGATTTCCGCTTGACCAAGAGATTCTCGCGCCATTGGGCGCTCCGGTAAGCCGCACCGTTGTACTGTCGCCGGATTCAATTTCCGTCTCGTCGGCGGAAATGGACAGGGTCGAGGAAATGTCGGCGGCCGCCACCGGGACTGCCAGCAGGGAACAAGCCAAGGCCAGCGCCAGCAGCAGGGCTCCGGTCCGGCGGAGGATTCGGGATTTCATAAAGCATACACTCCTTTTCCGAAAAGCGAGGCGGGGGGGCGGGCGGTTCCGCCCGCCCCCCTTGGGGATGGTTGATTGCTGAAATCGGAGACGTTACAGGTTGCCGCCATATGCCGTGCTCCAGTGAGCGACCCAGTTGGGCAGTTCGGTCGAGCCTTCGTTTTGAAGCTTGACCTGCATCTGGGCATTGGCGCCGCTCTGGGGGTCTTTCACCGGAACGCCGCCCGCGTTTGCCAGACCCGGATTGAAGGTGATGAGCATGAGGTTGGGGCGGTCGATGCGGTAGCGCAGGACGCTTCCAATGGAGGCGTTGTGGACGTTTGGCGTGGGATGCTCCAGGACTGCCCCAATGGTGACGGAGAGAGAGCCCAGGTTGACAAAGCCGTTGATCGGAGTGATGCTGCCGGCGGGGTGTCCGTTCAGTCCTCCGTTGCAGCTGTCGATCTTTGGCGGGTCCGCGAGGTTGCCGCTGGGACTGTAGGTGGGCTCCTGGTTGAAAATGATGGTCAGATACCCGGGGCCATTGGGATTGGAGGGATCATCCGGAGTGTAGGCGCAGGTAGCGGTCAGCTCGTCGGTGATGCTCTTGATATAGTCGCCGGAGGCCTGGAAGGCGTAGTTTTCGGAGTCCGCCGGCTTCGCGCCCACAATCAGCACATAGGGAATCTGGTTTTTCATATAGGTGTCCATGTTGATACTCCCGGTTCCGCTCAGCACCCGGTTGGCGTGCTGGGGAAGCGTCTCCATGACCACCGATTCCGTGGGGAAGTTCGCGTTGGACTGGGGATTGCCCAGAGCCTCCCAGCACCTCTGCTTGGCCTCGGGCTTGGCATAGAGGTCAAAGAGGCTGTTGCGGTAGTTCGTGCCCACATCGTCCGGGTCGTCGTTGGGCATGAAGTACATCATGGCGTCCAGAACGGTTTTGCCGGTATAGGCCTGGGGGAGGGGGCCTCTGGTGGTATCCACAAAGGCGGCTCCCTCCATGAAGGGCTGGTTGAACAGGGTGTTTGCCAGCTCACGGTGGTTCACCAGGACGTAGCGCAGCTGGGAAGCGGGCTTTACCTTGATGTCAATGCTGTTGCCGATGCCGCTGATGTCCATTTTGGGCGGGTCCGGCGGGGTGGTGGTGAACCTGAAGCACAGGGCGTTCTTGGAGGGGGTGCCGTCCTCGTTGGTGGCGACCAGGTACACCAGGTAGGTGGTCTCCGAGGCCAGACCCTCAATGCGGAGGGTGTCCCGCGTCGAGATGTCGGTGGTGTTGGCGAACTGGGTGGTGTTGGACACGAAGCCCTTTTGCTGTACGATGTTCAGCGGAACGGGGGCCGTGTTGTTTAGGTAAACATGAGGAACCGGGGACGTCAGGCTGTCGCCCAGTTTTTCCAAGGAGGGCTTCCCGCCGCCGTCCCGCAGGATGGGTTCCTCCTCGTGCATGGTATAGGAGGTTCCGGTGGGGCGGTTGTTCGCGTCCATGGTTACGTTGTCCAAGGGGATGGCCGCGGCATAGACCCTGCCCAGGCGGGAGAGGCCGAAGTTGATGGTGGCGTAATTGGCCCGGGTGGAGATGCCCTGATAGCCGATGGTGATAATGGGGGCCTCGTCCGGCGGGTCAATGGCCAGGGGGTAGGGATCGGGGTCGCCGATGGGAGTGATTTGCCAGGAGGAGTTGATTTCCTTGCCCTGTATCCGGGCCAGGTTGCCGATCTGGGAGTTGGAGCCCGCGAAGAGCTGGACCTCCATGCGGACGGTGCTTTCCACGGTGCCCTTGGTGGGGACGATGGCAAACTCCAGCTCCTCGGTGAACTCGTTCAGGAAGGGCCGCCCCTGTCCGGACTGGACGGTGCCGAAGAAGCCGCTGTTCAGCAGGGATTCGTTGGTCCCGTTGTTGAAGTTTCCGTTCAGGCTGTTGTAGACCTTGGTGGTTCCCGCTCCGGTCAGGTTGGCGTTGATGGTGCCCAGGTGGTGCCAGCCGGCGTTTCCGGTGTTGGGTCTGCGGACCAGAAGGTCGTACTCAATGCTGGCGTAGCTCCAGATAATCATGTCCCACCGGGTGTCCTTGGACACGGCCTCGGTGCCCTCGGGGTCCATGCGGAAGATTCGGGCGGGCCGGGTGTCGCCGTTGAAGGTGACGGTTTCCTCGATTTCATTGGGGGTCAGCGTCACCGTGGCGAAGGCGGTGGTAAAGGGCTTGTAGGTGGGGTTTATGATCGCGTTGTTGGAGGTGTCCTCCACCTTCCAGATTCGGAAGTAATAGGACTGGCCGCTCTGGAGCTTAAGGCCCGTCTCTCTGGGGAAGGTGATGATGGTCTTGCCGTTTTCCTGGCTGACCTGGGCCTCCCGGAAGTCGATCCAATGGGGCAGGGCCTCCAGCTCCTCATTCGTCTGGCTGACCTTTACCGGGACCTGCGTTTCCGGGCGGGGCTTGCTGTTGGCATTGGAGGGAGGCGTGCCGGTCCAGAGGGTAATGTACTTCTGGAGCACCGTGGCCAGGGTGTTCTTGGCCTGGATTTTTTCCTCCCCGGAGCTGCTGGTTACCTTCTGGTAGAGATCAAAGAAGTTGTCGTATACGCCCAGGTTGCTGTCCTGCGCGCCCAGAACGGTCTCGCTGAAAACGATGCTCACGTCGCTGGTGGCCCAGGGGTGTTCCACCTCGTTGGCGTCCGTGTTGAAGTCGCTGTAGCTCAAATCCGCCGTGGGCCGCTCGTTGTCCTGGGTCTTGATGGGGAAGGGGAAGGCGATGGCGGCGTTATAGACGCCGTAGTTTCCGGTGGTGTCCTTGAAGGCGTAGAAGAGGTCGTATTCCGTCTGTCCCTCCAGCCGGCTGACGGTGAAGGTGTAAGCGGTGGCGCCTCTGGCGGCCCGGATGGGACCGCCCTTGTTGATGACCTTTCCGCCTACCAGGATACCCTCAATTTTGATCTGGTCCAGCTGGGTGGGCTCTTTCGTGTTGATGCCGAAGTTGTCCCCCCGCTTGGTCACGGCCCAGCTCAGAGAACCGGGCTCATCCAGGGTGAAGGACAGCGTGACGGAGGTGCCCGTGTAGCTGACCACGTGGAGGTCCTGAATGGTGGGCGGGGTCATGTCCTTGGTGGTGAACTGGACCCGGCGGACGGCGGAGCTCTTGCCGTTGTCCGCGTCGTTGAGCCAGAGATAGAGGTCGTACTGGGTCTGCTCCTGGAGGTGCGAGGTATTGATCCGGGAGAGCAGGAAGGGGGTGTTTTTCCGCAGGGTCACAATGCCATAGCCCAGGTTTCCAGGCAGGGCCGCGGCACGGAAGTCCGCCGCCGTGGGGGCCACGGAGCCTCTGGGGAAGAGGGCGTAGTACATCTGGCAGTCCTTGGTGGCCATGACCATGACCTGGGCCACCTGCTCGCCGTCGCCGTCCACCGTGAGGATGGGATTTTGAGGATAGCCGTTGACAAAGTTGGGGGCGGAGTCGTCCGGCGTGGTGAAGGCGGCGATCTTCACGGGGCTGCGCCGTCCTCTGGCGTCCACCAGCAGGGCGGAGATGTAATAGGAGCCCTCGCGGGTCAGGCCCGTGAGCCGGGTGGTGGTCTCCGTATTGGAGGCGTTGACCCGCAGGTTGCCGCTGCGGAGAATCTTGGCGTGGGAGCCGGGATTCATCAGCTCCTCCTCACCCAGGGAGCCGTCCATCAGGGCGGTGATGCCCCAGTAGACCGTGCCGGGCTTGTTGGTGCTGAACACCGCGTTGGCAGAGGTGGGGGCGATGTCCCGGGCCTTGGGATAGCCCGCCAGCAGCCTGGGATCTTCGGAGGATTCGGCGGCGTCGTTGGTGTTCATATTCTGGTTGTTGACGTTTCCGGTGATTCCGGGACGGATATAGATGGTGTCCGGCAGCATGGAGACGTTGGAGCCCGGGGCATTGATGTTCAGGTGCCCGATGCTGCCCTCTCCGGTGACGGGGGTGGCCCCGTCCAGGTTCAGCTCCCGGATGGAGGCCCGGTCGTCAATGGTCAAGGTGGCGTTGACCGCCCGCTCGTCCATGGTGATGACGTCGGCCACGCCCTGGGCCATCTGGAGGGCGGAATTCGGGGTCAGGTTTACCACCCGCTTGATGTTGCCTGCCAGCTGGAGCTGGATGCCCTCCACGCCGTCCAGGCGGATGGTCTGGAGACCCAGACCGTCCTCGGTCCGGTCCTCCAGATAGCCGGAGGTGCGGACCGTGACCTCGCCGATGTTGGTGAGACCCTCGGCCTGGACGGAGAGGAACTGCTCCGAGAGGCTGTCCAGCTCCAGGGCCCCGGCGGTGACGTTGCGCAAAAGGACGCTCTGCTTGCCGCCCTCGGCCTCGCCGCCGCCGCAGATGACGATTTTTCCCTGGACGGTGACGTTTTCCAGCTCCACGTTCCCCAGGCCCACGCCGCCGGTGAGGTAGAGGTTGCCGGTGACGACGGTGTCTTTCAGCTTCACTCCCGGGGTGGTGATGGTCAGGTTGCCGTATACGCCGCCGGAGGTCTGCTCGCCGGGCTCCTGAACCAGGGTGCCCAGGGCACGGACTAGGAAGCAGGCCATCTGGCCCCGGGTGATGGGCCGGTCCGGCTTAAAGCTGCCGTCGGCATAGCCCTGGATGATGCCAAGCTCCGCGGCCTCCTGGACCATTCCCCGGCTCCAGCCGCCAATGTCCCGCATGTCGGTGAAGGAGGAGTTGGCGGCGTTGGGAACGCCCTGGAAGCGGAGGCACCGACCCAGAAGGACGGCGGCCTGCTCCCGGGTTACCAGGGAGTAGGGGGCGGCGGTGGTGGGGCTGGTGCCGTTGAAATAGCCCGCCTGGAGGGCGATGCTGATATCCTCGGCAAACCAGTCGTTGGGGTTTACATCGGTGAAGGGGACGGAGGGGCTTTGCTCGGTGTAGCCGAAGGCCCGGTTCACCAGGGTGACGAATTCCGCCCGGGTGATGCTCCGGTCCTCGTGCAGGTTGCCGCTGGAATCGCCCCGCATAACGCCCCAGTCCTGGACCTGCTCCAGGTAGGGGGTCATCCACTCCGCCGCCTGGACAGAATGGGCGGAGAGGACGGTGCAAAGGGTCAGGGCAGTAAGAACCAGGGCCGCCAGACAGGCGAACCCTGGCCGGGAAGCGCGGCGGGCGCGGTTTTGCTGAGTCATGGTTTGATTCCTCCTTGTTCCGTCAGTCCTAAACGTCGCGGCTTTGCAGCTGGAGGCTGAACACCGCCTCCCGCACCACGACCTCCTCGTCCTCGCACATGTCCACGAACTTGGTGGCGTACATAAAGCGGTCGTTTTGCAGCTCCTGCTTTCGCAGAATTTCGCAGCGCAGGATCACGGGCTCCTCTGTGGGGGTGACGACAATCTCCATCTGCTCGTGCAGCTCCAGCTGGCAGTCCGCGTAGAAGGCGATGCCGCCGCAGCTGAGATCGATGGACCGCACGCTCCGCCTCCCCTTCCAGGAGGAGCTGGGCAGGGCGTAGAGGAAGGTGTCGAATTTCACCGGGACCCGCAGGTTTCGCCGGACCTCCGGGTCCAGGGTGGCGATTTTTTCCAGAAGCACCGCGTCTCCCCGCTGGCGGAGGATGCGGCACTGGATGGGCAGCTCCTCGCTGCTGGCGCTGAACAGCGTAACCACCTCGTGCTCCATCACGCTGTCCACCTTGTGGTCCAGGATGTTCAGCCGCATGGGCGAGGCCCCCGCCGGGGTTGCCAGCTCGCCGTTGGCCAGAGCGTGGTTCTGGGTGTCCAGAATCAAATAGGTGTGGCTGGATGTCATGTTGTTTCCTCCCTTTCGCTGGACGGCGCGCTCTCCCGCGCCTCCTGAGCCTTCATGTTTCCGGTGGGGTCGAAGTGGAGGAAATACACATAAATCTCCACAATGGCCTGATATAAGCTCTCCGGAATCTCCTGGCCCAGCTGGAGCTGGGTCAGGATGGTGGAGAGGGAATTATCCTCGTAAATGGGCACGCCACAGTCGGCGGCGGTTTCCACGATCTTCTCCGCCATATAGCCCATGCCGGAGGCCACAATCACCGGCGCGGTGTCCCCTGGGCCGTATTGCAGGGCCACCGCTTTTTTGGCCCGGGTGGTTCCTTCAGATCTTGACATTGATACTGTTCTTCCCTTCAAAGATTTTGGGGAATACCTCGGTCAGCGTGACCGGGCGGTCCATCCGCCGGACGGCCACCCGGGCGGGCTTCAGGTCGTTCCGGGTCAGGATTTGGGAGACGGCCTCCCCAATCTGCTTGGTGAAGGGGGCCGCCGCGTCGGGACAGGCGATCTGGATGTCCACGTCGGTCCCCTGGGCGGAGAGGATGACGTCGAAAAGGCCCAGGCCCTGAACGTCCATCTTAAACAGGAAGCGCATGGTGTTCTTCCCGCCTCCGCCCCGGTTCTGCTCATCCTCGGCGTTGGGGTCCACCCACAGCTCGGAGAAGAGCATCCGCCCGTTCCACTCCATGGGGAGGAGGTAATGGCTGATGGGCATATAAACGCTCTCGTTTACCAGCATGGCGGCCAGAAGGTTTTGGAAGGCCTGCTGCACCTCGGCGCTGCCCTCTCCCCGGAAGGCCCGGGCGGCGGCGGAGGCCAGCTGGTTGGAAAACTCGATGGCCTTGGAGGCGTCGCCGCCGCTTCCCCGGCTTCGAAGCAGCAGCAGGAGGGACTGGTCGTCGATGCCTCCCAGCTGGCCTTTCAGCGTGCCGTAGCCGCTGAGCTGGTGGAAGCCCTCCAACAGCTTCTCCTCAGAGCCGTTCTCATACCGGGCCACGTTCAGCGCCAGCATGGTCAAAAGGGCCCGGGGAGTGCCCATGTCGTGGGTCCGCTCCACATAAGAGGACATGTAGGGGAAAATCTCCCGCTGGAGAAGCTGGAGATTTCCCTGCCGGTTCCCAGCGGCGATGCCGTTTTGAAGCTGGGCTGTCAGGTCCCGGAGCTTCTCCGCCCAGCTGGAGGGCATGGCGTCCGCCATGGACTGGAGGTCCCGGAGGAGGTTCCCTTCGATGTGCTTGGTGGAGTCGAAGTCCACATAGGCTTTTAAAAATTGCAGGATGTCCGTCCGCACCCCCTCGGAGGCGGCCCGGGCATAGGCGCTGCGAAGCAGAGCGAAAAGAGCCCCGCCGAAACGGGTGCCGGTCTTGAACTGGCCCTGGAGAAAGTCCAGAAGCTGGCTCTCGTCCATTCGCATCATCTCCAGCAAACGGCCCATCTCCTCCGCGATGCCGGCGCTGAGGCCCGAGGAGACGACAATGCCCTCCCGCCCCGAGAAGATGAGGGAGAGGCTTTCCGCTAAGCTGGGGGTTTCCCGCAGCCGCTGGAGGAAGGTTTGAAAATTGGAGTCGTAACGGATTCCGCCGTCCCCCTGCAGGTTGCTGTCCTGCTGCTCCGTCCGCCCGTCGGCGCGGACGACTTTGCTGGGGTCGGGGACATTTTGAATTTGCGTATTGTCCGGGGAAACCGTGATATTCCGGTTGACGGTGGTTTTGTCATAACCGGGGACTGGGTTGGTGGCGCCGAGCAGATCAGGCATTCATGACACCTCACAGAAAAAACTTGCCGCCGCTACTTATTTTTTTAGCGCAACAGGTCGATAGTAATGAAAAAGGCTGATAAGGTGGTGTTTTCGTGAGCAACAACGATATCTTGGATATGTACATCTACGAAACCAATACGCTTCTTGAGCAGCTGGAGAGCATTGTTCTGGACGCGGAAAAGGAAAATACATTCTCTCAGGACAACGTAAACGAGATATTCCGCATCATGCATACCATCAAGGGCTCTTCCGCCATGATGGAATTTGACACGCTGGCCCGGGTCTCCCACCGCATTGAGGACATGTTCTTCCTCATCCGGGAAGGCACGATGTCCGTGGTGAAGGACGAGGACCGTCCGGCGCTCTTTGACGTAATGCTCCACGCTGTGGACTATTTCCGGGAGGAAATGGAGAAGGTGGAAGCAGAACAGCCCCTTAATGAAGATGTCGACAGTTTCCTTGGAAATATTAATAGTTTGATCGCCAAAATTAAGGGGGAAGAAATTCCAGCGGAGCCCGCGCCCAAGGCGCCCGCCGCTCCCGCCCCCGCCCCGGAGGCGCCCGCCGCCCCCGCCCCCGCTCAGACGACGGAGGGCAGCGCCGACTTCCCCTACGGGCTCCGGGTATTCTTTGACGAGGGCTGCGGCATGGAGAACCTCCGGGCCTTCATGCTGGTCACCTCGGTCCAGGGCTTCTGCGCCGACGCGGATTTTACCTACCAGCCCGCCGGGGTGGAGTCGGATTCCTCCCTGTCCGAGGTGGTGATCGAGCATGGCTTCCTCCTCCAGTTCCGCAGCGAGGAGGACCGGGCCAGAGCCGTGCCCATCGTGATGACCGCCGGGTCCGTCCACTCCTATGAGGAGCAGAACTACGTGCCCGCGCCGCCTCCGGCGGCGGAGCCCGCTCCCGCGCAGGAGTCCGCCCCCGCCGCCCAGAAGGCCCCCGCCGCCGCGCCAGCGGCCCAGGCGGCCGCCCAGCATCCCCAGCAGCAGGGCCAGAAGGAGAGCCTCATCAGCGTGGGCCTCAGCAAGCTGGACCAGCTCTCCGCCATCGTGGGCGAGATCGTCATTACCGAGGCCATGGTCACCGCTTCTCCCGATTTGAAGGGCCTCCATCTGGACGCCTTCTCCAAGTCCGCCCGGCAGCTGCGCAAGCTCACCGACGAGCTCCAGGATGTGTCCATGTCCCTGCGGATGATTCCGGTGTCCAACACCTTCCAGAAGATGAACCGCATCGTCCGGGATATGTGCAAAAAGCTGAACAAACAGGTGAAGCTCACCCTGGTGGGCGAAAACACCGAGGTGGACAAGACCATTGTGGACTCCATCGGAGACCCTATCATGCACATGGTCCGCAACTCCATGGACCACGGCATCGAGGAGAACGTGGAGGACCGCATCGCCGCCGGAAAGGACCCGGTGGGCGAGATTCTGCTTTCCGCCCAGGACACTGGCAGCGAGGTCATCATCCAGATCTCCGACGACGGCGCCGGGGTCAACGACGAGGCCGTCCTGGCCAAGGCCATTCGGAATGGCATCGCCTCTCCCGACGTAGAATACTCCCATAAGGAAATCCTGAACTTCCTCATGGCCCCCGGCTTCTCCACCAACCAGCAGGTGACGGAGTTCTCCGGCCGGGGCGTGGGCATGGACGTGGTGAAAAGCGGCGTGGAGAGCCTGGGCGGCTCCGTCAGCATCACCAGCGAGCAGGGCCGGGGCATGACCACCATCATGCGCATCCCCCTGACCATGGCCATCATGGACGGCATGGAGGTCTCCGTGGGAGACTCCATCTTCACCATCCCCATCAACAACATCCGCTCCAGCATCAAACTGACGGAAGCGGACATTCTCCACGACTCCGTCAACGGCGAGATGGTCAAGATGCTGGACGGCTATTACCCCGTCATCCGGGCCCGGGACTTCTACAACCTCCCCGGCGGCGCGGAGAAGATCGAGGAGGGTATCCTGATGTGGCTGGAGTCCGGCGACTGCTCCTACTGCCTGTTTGTCGACGAGCTTCTGGGCGAGCAGCAGATCGTGGTGAAGCCCCTGCCCGCCTATGTAAACAACTTCGATATCAAAAACTACGGGATCACCGGATGCAGCATCCTGGGAGACGGCAACATCAGCATCATCCTTGACGCGGGCGGCCTCTACGCGGCGGCCCGGAACATGTGAGCGCCAAAGGAGGGAAAAACGCAATGAGTAACGAAAACGTCTTGTTCCAGGTGGAGGACGAGGAGCTGGAAAACCATGCCCCGGAGGATGAGGGCGCCGGCAGCCGCAAACACCTGATTTTCACGGTAGATAATCTGAAAATCGGCCTGGACGCCGAGCAGGTGGTGGAGATCATGAACACCTACACCGCCACCTACCTCCCCATGATGCCGGACTATATCCAGGGCATCTTCAACATGCGGGGCCAGATTATTCCCATTATGGACATCCGCCTCCGGCTGGGGAAGCCCCCGGCGGAGGAGGGCATCCTCATCGTGCTGGATTACAACAACAACCAGCTGGGCATCCAGGTGGATTCCGTGGATTTGATGCTGGACATTCCCAATGACAGCATCGTCCCCATCCCCTCCCAGAGCGCCCAGAAGCTGGTCTCCGGCATGTGCACCCTGCCCGACGGCTCCGGCACCATGCTGGTGCTGGACTGCGAGCAGCTGATCGCCCATGGGTACGGCGACTAATTTTCCAACAAAGCGGTGACGTAAAATGGATACGGAAATCAAGACCGGCGGCGCCTTCGGCCCTATGACGATCTCGGACGCGGACTTTAAGCGGATGGTGAACTTCATCCAGTCCAGCTACGGCATCGATTTGAGCCAGAAGAAGCAGCTCATCACCAGCCGTCTCTCCCCGGCCCTGAAAAAGCTGGGCTACGGGACCTTCTCCGAGTTCGTCAACCACCTTCTGGACAAGAAGGAGAACGACGAGGTTACCCTGGTCCTGAACAAGCTGACCACGAATTACACCTTCTTCATGCGGGAGAAGGAGCACCTGGACTATTTCTGCAACAACATTATTCCGGAGATCGTCCGCCGCCACGAGCGGGATAAAACCCTGGCCATCTGGAGCGCGGGCTGCTCCAGCGGAGAGGAACCCTATAACATCACCATGTTCCTCTACGACTACCTGGGCTCCCGGGCCAAGGAGTGGGACACCCGCATCCTGGCCACGGACATTTCCGCCCAGGCTCTGGCCAGTGCCCGCCGGGGGACCTACAACCTGCCGGACACCATCCCGGCGGACTGGAAGCGGAAGTACTTCACCGCCAATCGGGACGGCACCCACACCGTGTCCCCCGCGGTGAAGGAAAACGTCATTTTCCAGACCTTCAACCTGATGGACCCCATCAAATTCCGCCGGAAGTTCGACGTGATCTTCTGCCGGAACGTGATGATTTACTTTGATCAGCCCACCAAGGACGCCCTGGTTCGCCGTTTTCACGAAGCCACCGTTCCCGGCGGCTATCTGCTAATCAGCGCCTCGGAGAACCTGAGCCAGAACGCGCCCTATCGCCGTTTGGCTACGGCGACCTTCCAAAAATAAGAAGGAGGTGGTTCCCTCACAATGGAACTGGGGAAAAAAATCCGTGTGCTGGTGGTGGACGACTCCGCCCTGGCCCGAAACCTGATTATTCAGGGCCTTTCGGCCCATCCTAGGATTGAGGTCATTGGCTACGCCATCAACACACTGGACGCGAAACAAAAGCTGCCCCGCCTGAAACCGGACGTGGTAACCATGGACGTGGAAATGCCCGGCCAGAGCGGCATCGATTTTTTGAAGGAGTACCTGCCCAATAACCCGGTGCCGGTGATCCTCTGCTCCTCCCTGAACCTGAAGGTTTTCGACGCGCTGAACGCTGGCGCGGTGGACTTTGTGCGCAAGCCCGACGTGCAGGAGAGCAAGGAGGTCTTTGTCACCAACCTCACCCAGAAGGTGCTGGTGGCCTCCATGGCGAGGCCCCGCTCCATCCCGCTGCGGAGCCCCTCCGTGGCGGTGGAGGCCCCGGCTTTGGGAGGCGGTTTGGCCATGGACCGGGTGCTGGTGGGTCTGGGAGCCTCCACGGGAGGCACGGAGGCCACGCTGGAGGTTATGCGCCGCCTTCCGGCGGATATCCCCCCTATGGTCATCGTCCAGCACATGCCCAAGGGCTTCACCCAGATGTACGCCGACCGGCTGAACCGCATCTGCAAGATGGAGGTTCGGGAGGCCCGGAACGGCGACGAGCTCCACCGGGGTCTGGCCCTGGTGGCCCCGGCGGACCTCCAGTGCCGGGTGGTGCGCATCGGCGACAAGTACACCGTCTCCTGCACCCAAGGGGAGAAGGTCAGCGGACACCGCCCGTCGGTGGACGCCATGTTCCACTCCATGGCGGAGGTGGTCCGCTGCAAAATGGTGGGCATCATCATGACCGGCATGGGCCAGGACGGCGCCGCCGGGCTGCTGGAGATGCGGAAAAAGGGCGCTTATACCATCGGACAGGATAAGGAGTCCAGCGTGGTGTACGGTATGCCCATGGTGGCCAACGACATCGGGGCCGTCTGCATCCAGGCGTCCTGCGAGAATGTGGCCAACGTGCTGCTCCGGCATTTAAAGACCCTGCACTAAATAGACCGCAAGCATTGCGCAGGCCCCGCCTCGGGAAGGAGGCGGGGCCTGCTTTTTGGAGCAAAACGGAGCCATGGCCCGGTTGTTTTCGCGAAAACCTTTCCCTTGGATTCAAGAAAATTCTCCCTTCCGTTCTTAACTTTCCCGCCATTATGTCGATATGAATAATGAAGTGATACGAAGTGGAATGCTGTCAAGAGCAAAGGATGTGAATGATCATGTTGAGTTCTACCGGTTCCGGCCCCATCTCTTCCATCGGCCGGACGAAAACCTATTACTCCGCCCAGAAGCGGGGAGCCCCTGCCCAGGCGGTCTCCGGGCACAACTACGATTCCGCCGATTTCTCCGCCCCCGCGGGCCGGAGGAGCTTTCAGATGGAGATGGTCAGCCGTCTTTCCCGGGAGGTGCGGACTGCCAACACCACCGGCGATATTCAGGAGCTGCGAAGAGTGGTGTCCGCCGGGGAGTACCGGCCGGACCCCATGGCCATCGCGGGCCGGATGCTGCTGATGGCGGAGGAGTAAGGCATGGATGAGCTGTACCGTTCCTACCTCGGTTTCCTGCGCTCCTTGAGCCGGGGGTTGGAGAGCCTTACCGATTTGAATGAAAAAAAGCTGGCCGCCGCCCAGCAGGACGACCTGATGGGCCTGAACGAGCTTTTAAACCAGGAGCAGGCCCAGGCCCTGAATTTCCGGGGCCTGGAGCTGACACGGGATAAACTGCTGTCCCAGCTGGGGCTGGTGGGCGTTCCCATGAGCGTGATTTCCGACCGCTTCCCCCCCGCCATGCAGGCGGAGGCCCGGCAGGCGGTGGAGGAGCTTCAAAGCCGCTACGCGGCCTATCAGAAGGCCTCCGGGGAGACGCGGACACTGCTGGAGCAGAACCTGCACGAGGTGGAGAAGATCATCGTGCAGCTGGGGGGACCTCCCTCCGGGGGCCCGGGGGGACCTGGCTATGGCAAGGAGCCAGAGGGCAGCGCGCCGCCCCCGTCCATGAAAACCGATTTTCGCGCCTGACACGCGTAAGCTAGAATAAGGAGTATTTCGATATGGGTATTGGTACCTTTGGGTCCTTCACGCAGGCCCGGCTGGCGATCTACGCCGCCCAGACCGGCATTACCGTGACAGGCAACAATATTTCCAACATCAACACCCCGGGCTACACCCGCCAGCGCCTGAACCAGGTGAGCCTCTACACCGCCGGAGCGGACCGCTATTATTCCGAGGGCGATATCCGCACCGGCCAGGGCGCGCTGGTCAAGAGCCTCTCCCAGATCCGGGACCCCTATTTGGACATCCGCTATCGCACGTTGAGCGCGCAGACGGGCTATGCCGACGGGCGGCTGGATGTTTTGGATGAAATCCAGCGGATTCTGGATGAGGTGGGCGCTGGCGACGAGAGCAAGGGCGAGGCGGGCCACGGAATTCTGGGCCTGGAGTTCAAAAAGCTGGCCGCGGCGTTTAAGGACCTGGTGGACCAGACCGGGCACCAGGAGTACGACAACACCGTCCGGCAGATTGCCCAGAATCTGGTCACGAAACTCAACAGCTATGCCAACAAGCTGGAAGAGGTCCAAAATAACACCATCAGCAAGCTGGAGCAAAATGTAAGCAAAGTAAACGAACACCTGGAAACCATCCGCGCCCTGAACGAGGAGATTCGCAAGAGCGAAATCCACGGGGACCCCGCCCTGGAGCTCCGGGACGAGCGGAACCTCCAAATCGACGAGCTCTCCGAGCTGATCGACATTAAGGTCATCTACACCGAAGAGGAGATTGCCGCCGGGCTGAAGGTGGAAAAGCTGAGCATCTACCTGGACAACGCCAACCCGGACGGCACGGTCACAACCGACGAATCCCTGTTGGTCTCCGGCGTGTACAACGCCCAGCTGCGGCTGGATCAGGTGCCGGTGAAGCGGGAAATCGACCCCAACGACCCGACCACGCTGCCCTTCTGGGATGGTGTGAACCAGAAGGCGGTGGCCACGGAGGCCGAGGCCACGGCTGGTCCGGACGGAAAGCCCATGGCGAACCCCGACTATCTGCCCTACGAGACGGCGGAGGGCAAGCCCACCGCAAATCTTTCGGAGGCCAAAAAGGTTAACGATCCCAACTACAGTATGACAGTCTCCGAGCTGAGAAACAAAATCGGCGAGATCTATGTTGCCATCAACAAGGGAACCGTCAAGCCGGTCTCGGGGACCGACATGGTGGACAACGGCCAGGGCAATCAGGTTTCCATCGCGGATTTGATCGCCAACAGCGGCCGGGACAGCTTCACAGTGGAAACGCCGGACAAACCCACCGAGGGCGACAAGAGCCTGATGATCTATAAGCGGACGAAGCTGCCCAACGGAGATTACGCCTATACCCAGCAGCTGGTCACCAAGGTGGTCTCCAAAAAGGTCCAGCTGGACGACAACGACCTCACCGGCAGGATTCAGGCCCAGCGGGAGATGCTGACGGAGAAGGGCGAATTTACGGACCGGAACGTCATCGCGGACATTGACGAAAACGCCGGCGGCAAGCGGGGCATTCCCTATTACCAGCGGACGCTGGACCTGCTGGCCAACCAGTTTGCCAAGGTCATGAACGAGGCCAACCAGGGCTTCCTGACGGACGACAAAGGCAATTTCATCACCGCCGGAAAAAATACCGCCGGCGAGGAAATCGGCGTAGCGATTACCATTCCGGTCAATGGGAAAGATGAAACCATCAACAGCGACTGGGAAAAGAACAGCGCGGATGTCCAAAACGCGATTCTGGCCGCGGTAGGACTGGCCGACGCGGCGGCGATGAAAGACGCGAAGCTCACCGGCAAAAACGTCTTGGACGCTTATCTCAAGGGGCAGACCTATGACGCGGGGAAAAAGGCGTTTGTGCCCGAAAATAAAGAGGATGTTTTGGCGGAGGACGGCACGGTTTTGGAGCCTGGCTGGGGAAAGAACGCCAAGGGCATTTTTGTAGGCGGCGTGCTGTTCAGCAACAACCCCGGAAACGACGACCCCTCCAAAATCACCGCCGCCAACATCTCCATTTCCAACACCTGGCAGAAGAACCACCTGCTGGTGTGCAGCTACGAGTGCCCTCCCGGCGAGCTTGAGCCCGCCTCCGGCGCCAGCGACAACATCCGCCACTTTGAATACCTGGTGGGTGACCAGAAGTTTGAGTTTATCCCCACGGACCTGGACGGCTATGAAAACGCCAGCGGCGTGTCCATGCTGACCGGCACCTTCTTTGAGATGTGGAACAACATCGGAACCACCTTGGGCGAGGACCAGAGCCATACCGACACGGTGCTGAATGCCAGCTATAAAAACCTTCTCTCCGTGGATACGGCGCGGGACTCCGTGTCCTCCGTGGACTTCAACGACGAGGCTATGAACCTGATGATGTATTCCAAATCCTACAACGCCGCCTGCCGCCTGATGACCACCATTGACAGCGTGCTGGATAAACTCATCAACGGCACCGGAATAACGACCTGATCAGTAAGGAGGAAGTCCGATGATTCCAAGAATGACCACGGTAGGCACGCTGAAAAACTACCGTTACAGTCTGAACAACTCCAATATTACCATGACCAAATCCATGAACACGGTCCTCACCCGGCGGCTGTTCAACTCCTATGCCGAGGACCCCGCCCTGGCCACCCGCTGCTTCCAGATCCGCAACTCCTACTGGAAAACCAGCAGCCAGCTGAACGTGAACGAGTCCCTGCGCCACAAGTACGACGTGGCCTGGGAGTCGATGAGCAACATGTCCACGGACCTGTACGCCCTGGCCGAGGACACGGCCTATGGCAACGTGATCCGCTCTTTGAGCGACCCCACCGGCCCGGGCCGCACCGCCTTGGGTCAGTCCCTGTCCGCCAAGGCGAAGGATCTGGCCCAGATCATGAACGGCCGCTACGGCGAGAACTACGTCTTTGCCGGGGCGGATACCCTAAACGCTCCCTTTACCTGGGACAGCTATAAGAACCCGGCATATATCGATGGGACCCCCGACGCTACGAACCCGGACCACGTCGCGGCGTTTCCGTATCTCAAGGCGGATGGAACGCCGACGGACGTTGCCGGCGACGCGGAGCAGGTACTCCAGAAGAACCCCAATTACAACAAGGAATTCACGGACAACGCCACCGCGGCGGATGTGGATGACCCTAGATATGGAGAGTACCTGACGGTAGACGGAAAGGGAACAACAAACCCGGATATTGCCAATACGGTCCCCAAGGAGAATGAAAAGTATAACCCCACCACCTCCTTCAAGTATCTGAAATCCGACGGCACCGGAACCGACGACGAAAACGAGGCCGCCAAGGTCCTCCACTACCGGGGCGTGCGGGTGGATTCCAACGAGCCCGCGGATGTGGAGAAGATGGAGTACTTCCTGAAGAACGAGGCGAAGTATATCGACGTGGGCCTGGGTCATAAGGAGGCGGACGGCCAGGTGGTGTCCTCCACCGTCTTTGACAGCTCCCTCCAAGGCATCTATTTCTCCGGCGGCTACGGGACCAAGGACGGCGTGGAAGTGGAAATCGAAAAGCCCGACGGGACCATCGTGCGCAAAACGGTGGACAATATCCCCAACAACGTGATCTCCATGGTCAGTGAAATGGGTGAGATTCTCCAGCGCTGCAGCTCCGAGGACGGCCGGTGGGCCAGCGAGGACGACCAGTTCCGCTTTAAGGCGCTGGTGGACCAGTTTGAAGAGGGATGCAGCTCCTTCCGTGAGCGCTGGACCGAGATGGACACCCAGAGCGGCTTCCTCCGGGACAACAGCGAGCTGCTCACCAGCACGAAGGATTCCCTCCAGCAGCAGTACATGGAGCTGGAGGACGCGGACCCCGCGGCGGCGATTTCCGACTTCATGTTCGCCCGCTACTGCTACGACGCGGCGTTGAAGGTGGGCAACAGCGTCTTATCCCAGAGTCTGATGGATTATATGAATTTGTAAAAATAAAATTTTTATCAGAGGAAGGAGTGCGCCATGACCTATGAGACAGCTTCTTGAAATCACCAGTGTGCCCATTGAAATTGAGATGCGGACCTCCCGGGCGCAATTGCAGTACACCAAGGGCACGGCGGAATTGGAGATCTCTCGGGACAAGGGGGGGCTGAGCATCAAGAGCCGGCCCATCCAGCTGAACATGGATACCTTTGAAATGCGCCAGTCCATCACCCCCTCTCCGGTCCGCAGCATCGAGCAGAGCGCCCAAAAGGGCCAGCAGGCCGCCTACAGCGCGACGGCCGCCCGGGCGCAGGAGGGAGAGCTTTACCTAAAAGCGAAGTTTGGCGAGGATGTGCAGGCGCAGCTCTCCAGAACCGCCATCAGCGAGCAGATGTTCAGCCAGCCGGCCATGACCTTCATCCCCACGGAGGGCCCGGAGATCGACTGGAACCCCGGAGAAATGAACATCCGGTATGAGATGGATAAGCTGAATTTCGACTGGCGAATCAACCAGACGGAGTTCGAATTCGTTCCCGGCGACATTGAAATTTCCGTCAAGCAGAAGGCGGAGGTGATCATCAAGTATATCGGTGGTCCCCTCTATGTGCCCCCCTCTGCCGATCCCGACTATGAGCCGGTGGACGTGAAGGCATGACGGACATGAAAAAGCTCCAGACCAAGTATTTCGGAGAGATCGAATACGAGGCCGGGGACGTGCTCCACTTTCCCGAGGGGCTCTTCGGCTTTGAGGAGGAGCAGGGTTTTCTGCTCCTGCCCTTTGAGGGCGGCGGGATGCTCTGCCTCCAAAGCGTAAAGACCCCGGCGCTGGCGTTTGTGGCGCTGGACCCCTTCGCGTTGAAGCCGGACTACGCGCCGGAGCTGGAACGGGCAGAGCTGAAAGCTTTCGGCGTGGAGGAGACGGGAGACCTGGGGTTCTACGTGCTGTGCGCGGTGAAAAACCCGGTTTCCGCCAGCACGGTCAACCTGAAATGTCCCCTGGTGGTCCACCCGGAGACCCGGGAGGCCCGGCAGGTCATCATGGAGCGGTATGAGATGCGGCATCCCCTGGCCGAGTTCAGCCGCGGGGAGGAGGCCGCGCCTTGCTGATTCTACAGCGCAGGACCGGCGAATCCGTGGTGATCGGGGAGGACGTCCGGATTTCCGTGGTCTCAATTGAGGGAGGCCGGGTCCGCCTGGCCATTTCGGCTCCGCCGGAGGTGTCCATCCTCCGCAGCGAGCTGCTGGACGCCAAATTGGCGAACCAGGATTCCGCCGTCGAGGAATCAGCCCCCGCCGAGCTGCTGGGGCTGTTGGGCGGTATGCCCGTTTCCCCGAGCAAAAAGCACAAGAAAGGAGAGTCCCGCAATGATGAATGACGTTGCCATGGCCGCCATGGAGATGAGCTCCGCACGGCTGGAGATGCAGTATTCCATGGGCTTGCAAAAGAAGGCCATGACGGATATGGAGCAGCAGGCCATGGGTGAGCTGGCGATGCTGCCCCCCACCCCCGGCGTTGGCGATTATATTGATACCTACGCCTGAACTTACGAAAACAAGGCCGGAGCCCAAGGGCTCCGGCCTCTTAGCGTTGTATGGGGAATGACCGCTTCAATAATGCCGCACCACGGCGGACACCTTTCCCAAAATTTGCGCATGGGTTCCGTCGATGGGAGAATAGTCGTCGTTCTCCGGCAGCAGCCAAATCTGCCCCCCACGAAGGGAGAGGCGCTTTACCGTGGCCTCATCCTCGATCATGGCCACCACGATTTCCCCGTGCCGGGCGGTGGGCTGGCTGTGAACCACCACCAAATCTCCGGGCAAAATTCCGGCGTTCAGCATGGATTCGCCCCGGACCCGCAGGGCGAAATACTCGCCCTCCCGGCCTCCAGCGTCAAAGGGGAGATAGTCCTCGATGCACTCCTCCGCCAGGATGGGACTGCCGGCGGCGACGTTGCCCACAATGGGCACCCGGTCTTTTAG
Source organism: uncultured Oscillibacter sp. (assembly GCA_910587705.1). Taxonomy (GTDB): domain Bacteria; phylum Bacillota; class Clostridia; order Oscillospirales; family Oscillospiraceae; genus Oscillibacter. Next base: position 51,552 of record CAJUMX010000008.1, on the reverse strand, counting down.
GACGGGAGAATCTGTCAGAGCGATGGCCCGGCCCTTTCCCGCGCCCTTGGCGATGACCCCGGCCTCCTCCAGGTGCTTGAGGTGAAAGTGGACGGTGGAGGGGGATTTCAGGCCCACTGCGTCGCCGATCTCCCGGACGGAAGGGGGATAGCCCTGGGTTTGGATGCAGGAGACGATGTAGTCATAGACCTTTTGCTGCATATGGGTGAGCTTCACCATAAGAGGACCTCCTGGGCGCCGCCGGGACGCAGTTATTTTCCCCAGTATAGCACAATTGGAAGAGAAAGGCAAACATTTGTTTGAAACTTTTTAGAAAAAGAACCGCCCCGCAGGAGACCTCCTGTGGGGCGGTGTTCGGTTCGCTTAGCCGAGGATCAGCAGCACCATGGTCAGAATGAGGAACAGAGCCCCAATCCACTTGGTGGCCCGGGCCAGCTTGGCGTCCATGGTCTTGGCCTTGTTCTTGGCCAGAAAGGAGTCGGCCACGCCGCCGATGGCGCCGGAGAGGCCGGCGCTCTTGCCGGATTGGAACAACACGATCAGGATGATGCCCAGCCCGCAGAGGAGCTGCAAAACAGTGATGGCGATTTTCAAGATGTTCTACCTCCAAATGGAATCACGCGGAGCGTGAAGCGTATTTGACAGCTTTTTATATTACCACAAGTTTTCCCTGTTTTCAAGTACTATTCGAGAAAATTCTCCGGGAATTCTCCAAGAGATCGGTCTTAGCCCTGGAGCTTCGCCGCCTCCTGCACCTCCCGGACGACCTCCGCCAGGGAGATTCCCTCGGCCTCCCAATCCGCCGCCAGAATGGGCGTCAGGGGAACGGAGATGTACAGGCTGTTTCCGGCCTCATAGGCCCCGGAGGTGACGCCCACCGCATGTCCGTAGAGGTTCAGCAGGGCGCCGCCGCTGCTGCCGTGAGAGATGTCGGCGGTATTGACGACGCAGGGCGAGCTGAATTTTTCCACCACATGGTCCGTGGCGCTGACGATGCCCTCGCTGATGGCGGGGGTGATGCCCAGGGGGACGCCCAGGGTGTAGATTCGGTCGCCCCGCCGGAGGTCCGGGTCCTCCGCAATTTCCAGGAAGGAGAAGAAGGGAACCGTCATTTTGTCCATAGAGGTCTTGGAGACCCGCAGCAGAGCCAAGTCTACGTCGGGATCGTAAAACAGCACCTGGTCTATCTGGAAGGTCTCGCCGGTGATCAGGGTGGCGGTGGCTTGGACAGCGCCCTCGATGGTGTGATAGTTGGTCACGGCCAGCCCGTCGGCGGAGACAAAGAAGCCGCTGCCGCCATTGCTCCGGCGGCCGTTTTTAAAGGCCTTTTCCGTATAGTAGACATCGAGCTGGAAGGCGGCGGCCATGTGGCGGTCGGCCACCTGCCGGGCGGTGAGCTCCTCGGGGAAGAGGCTCTGGATTTGGGACTGGGTGCAAAGTCCCTTTTTCACCAGTCCCTGGGCCAGGGCTTCACCTTGACGATTGGGGAAGGCCAGGGCATCCCGGACCAGCTGGTACAGGTCCCCCAGGGTGAGGGTCTCGTCGTAGTCCCGGGCAGTCAGCGCCACCCGCCGGGCGAAGAGTGCGGCGTTCTCGTCGGTGAAGCCCTCGTATCCCAGAAGCCGCAGCAAGGAGGCACAGAACTCAGCGGTGGGCAGGGGATCGTTCTGACCGCTGGTGACGGTGACCCAGCCTTGCGATACGGCGTAGTCCTGGGCGCCGCTGGGCAAATCGGCCTTCCTTGCGCCGGAGAGGCGCACCAGCAGGTTTGTTCCGTGGATACGGGCGGCGGGGCGTTTTAAGTTTTCTGCGGTAGGAACGGCGTCGATGAGCTGGAGCGCCGCCAGGGTCTCGGCCGCCTGCCGGGATTCTCCCTCCAGGGCGGCGGCGGAGGGAACCGCGCCCAGAAGCAGGATCAAGGCGCAGAGCAGGGGAAGGATTCGTTTTTTCATTGGGATGAGCCTCCATTAAGAATATCGTTCCATTGTAGCACAGTGGGAGTGGCTTTGCAATAGGGACGGACCTCTGGAGCGTGTCGGCCCGGGCATTTTTACAAAGAGGGGGACGAGTGGGAACTGGAAAGGCCCCCTAGACAGACGGCGGAGGGTCTGGTATAATCAAAAGGCAGACCTTTCCCCGCGAGGCGGGATGATATTTACAATGGTAAAGGAGAACGCTGAAATGGAACTGAAGGAAATCCTGGGAACCTGCGATCACACCCTCCTGGCCCAGGGAGCCACCTGGGCGGAAATCAAGGCCATCTGCGACGATGGAATGAAGTACCAATGCGCCAGCGTCTGCATCCCCGCCAGCTATGTCAAGCAGGCGGCGGAGTATGTCCAGGGCAAGCTGGCCATCTGCACGGTCATCGGCTTCCCCAATGGCTATGACACCACCGCCGCCAAATGCTTCATGGCCACGGACGCCGTGGAAAACGGGGCAGAGGAAGTGGATATGGTCATCAACATCGGCTGGGTGAAGGACCAAAAGTGGGACGAGCTCCTGGCGGAGATCAAGGCCATCAAGGCCGCCTGCAAGGGCAAGCTCCTCAAGGTCATCATCGAGTGCTGCCTTCTCACCGATGAGGAAAAAATCAAACTGTGCGAAATCGTCACCGCCTCCGGGGCGGACTATATCAAGACCTCCACGGGCTTTGGCGGCGGCGGAGCCACCCGGGAGGACGTGGCCCTCTTCGCCAAGCACATTGGGCCCAACGTAAAAATCAAGGCTGCCGGCGGCATCGCCGATTTGAAGGATGCGGAGGACTTCCTCAACCTGGGAGCCTCCCGCCTGGGCACCAGCCGCATCGTCAAGGCCGTGAAGGCCCTGGAGGGCTGATATGGGCGGAACCCCCCATAACGAGGCCGCCAAGGGCGCGTTTGCAAAGACCGTCCTCATGCCCGGCGATCCCCTCCGGGCAAAGTTCATTGCCGAGACCTTCCTGGAAAACCCCCGGCTGGTGAACAACGTCCGGGGCATCCAGGGCTGGACGGGGACCTACCACGGCATGGAGGTTTCCACCATGGCCTCCGGCATGGGCATCCCCAGCATCGGCATATACTCCCACGAGCTCTTCCATTTCTACGGCGTGGATAACATCATCCGGGTGGGCACCACCGGGGCCCTCAGCGAAAAGCTGAAGCTCCGGGACATCGTGATTGCCCAGGGGGCCTGCACGGACTCCAACTTCGCCCACCACTTCGGCCTTCCCGGGGTCTTTGCCCCCATTGCGGACTTCCGGCTTTTGGAAACCGCCGTGGCCGCGGCCCGGAAGAAGGGGCTGGAGCCCCCGGTGGGGAACATCCTCAGCTCCGACGTGTTCTACTATAAAAAGGGAAGCGGCCTGGAGTGGGCCCCCATGGGGGTGCTGGCCATCGACATGGAGACGGCGGGCCTCTACGCCACCGCCGCCGAGGCGGGAAAGCGGGCCCTGACCATTTGCAGCGTCACGGACAATCTGGTCACCAAGGAGGAACTTCCCCCGGCGGAGCGGCAGAGCTCCCTGACGGAGATGATGGAAGTTGCCCTGGAGACCGCCGTCCAAATGGAAGAAGTCTAAGAGGGTAGACTTCCGGCGTTTTCCCCAAAAGGAAAACATTTGTGCAAATTACCTTGAAATCTATAGAAGGTATTGTTATAATAGGCTTGGCCCACTGAGGCCGACCTCTGTTTTCAGAGGAACATATGGAAGGAAGGTTGATACCCATGAAGAAGTTTTTTGCTGTCCTGCTGACTTTGGCGATGGTGCTGTCCCTGGCCGCCTGCGGCGGCAACGACTCCGGAAATACTGGAGACTCCGGCAACTCCGACAGCCAGCAGGAGCCCGCCACCACCCCCACCGATGACGGCGGAGACCAGGGCGGCGAGGCTGCCGACGTCCGGGTCGCTATGATCACGGACTACGGCGATATCACGGACCAGTCCTTTAACCAGACCACCTACGAGGCTAGCAAGGCCTGGAGCGAGGCCAATGGCGTGCCCTTCACCTACTACAAGCCCGCCGGAGACTCCACCGCCGAGCGCGTAGCCATGGTGGAAAAGGCCGCCGACGAGGACTATAATGTCATCGTCATGCCCGGCTTTGCCTTCGGCGAGACCATCGCCCAGGTGGCCGACGTTTATCCCGACATCACCTTCATTGCCCTGGACGTCAGCGAGGGCGACCTGGGCGGCATGGCCGTTCCCAGCAACGTGTACTGCGCCGTCTATAAGGAAGAGCTCTGCGGCTACATGGCCGGCGTCGCCGCTGTGAAGCTGGGCTACACCCACCTGGGCTACCTGGGTGGCATGGCGGTTCCCGCCGTGCAGCGCTTCGGCTATGGCTTCGTCCAGGGTGTGGACGCCGCCGCCGGCGAGCTGGGCGTGGACGCCACCGTCGAGTATGTCTACGGCAACCAGTTCTTCGGAGACCCCGACATCACCGCTTACGCGGACAACTGGTATCAGAACCTGGGCGTTCAGGCGGTCTTTGCCTGCGGCGGCGGCATCTGCACCTCCGCTGGTGAGGCGGCTGCCAAGGTTCCCGGAACCAAGGTCATCGGCGTGGACGTGGACCAGAGCTTCACTCTGGACGCCGCCTACGGCGAGGGCGTGACCCTGACCTCCGCTATGAAGGGCTTGGCCGCCACGGTCAACCACATGCTCACCGAAGTGGCCGCGGGCAACTTTGCCAACTACGGCGGCAAGGCCGAGGCTCTGGGCCTGGTCTCCGGCGACGATCCCTCCGCCAACTACGTTCTCCTGCCCATGGACACCACCCTGTGGGGCGACGGCTTCACCCAGGACGACTACAAGGCCCTGGTAAAGGATATGTTTGACGGCAAAGTCACCGTCTCCGACGACATCTCCGCTATGCCCTCCGTCTCCAATATCACGGTCAACGATCTGGGCAACATCAAGTAAGAAACCCCTCAAGCAACGTGAGGACGGGACTTTCCCGTCCTCACTTTTTTACTTGCGACAGCGAGTGGAGGGAAAAGGTCGACTTTGTGAAAATTTTCAAAAAATGCTTTGAAATCTCCGGCGGGATATGGTACAATAAACAAGAACCATTTTCCCGCAAAAAGGTTCCGGGAAACAGAGAAGGAGGAGGTTGTGAAATTGGAACAGAGTTACGCCATTGAGATGCTGAATATTACGAAGCGGTTCCCCGGCATCGTGGCCAACGACAATATCACCCTACAGCTGAAAAAAGGCGAGATCCACGCTCTTCTGGGCGAAAACGGCGCCGGAAAGTCCACGCTGATGAGCGTGCTCTTCGGCCTGTACCAGCCGGAGGAGGGCGTCATCAAAAAGGACGGCCAGGTGGTCTCCATCAAGGACCCCAACGACGCCAACGATCTTGGGATCGGCATGGTCCACCAGCACTTCAAGCTGGTGGAGTGCTTCACGGTGCTGGATAACATCATCATGGGCGTGGAGCCCTGTAAGCACGGCTTCCTCCAAAAGGGGGACGCCCGGGAGAAGGTGCTGGCCCTCTCGGAGAAGTACGGCCTCCACGTGGACCCGGACGCCCTGGTGGAGGACATCACCGTGGGTATGCAGCAGCGCACGGAAATTTTGAAGATGCTGTACCGGGAAAATGAAATCCTGATTTTCGATGAGCCCACCGCTGTGCTGACCCCCCAGGAGATCGACGAGCTCATGCAGATCATGAAGAACCTGGCCAAGGAGGGGAAGAGCATCCTCTTCATCTCCCACAAGCTGGCGGAGATCATGTCTGTGGCGAACCGCTGCTCCGTGCTGCGCAAGGGCAAGTACATCGGCACGGTGGACATTGCCACCAGCTCCCAGGAGGAGCTGAGCCGGATGATGGTGGGCCGGGACGTGAACTTCGTGGTGGAAAAGGCCCCCTCCAAGCCCGGCGAGGTGGTGCTGGACGTAAAGGGCATGACCGTGGCCTCCAAGCGGCACAAAAACAACGCGGTCAAGGACGTGACCTTCCAGGTCCGCCGGGGCGAAATCGTCTGCATCGCGGGCATCGACGGAAACGGCCAGACGGAGCTGGTCTACGGCATCTCCGGCCTGGAGCCCTTGAAGGAGGGCACGCTGACCCTGGGCGGCCAGGACATCACCAAGGCCCCCATCCGCAAGCGGAACACCTCCGGCATGAGCCACATTCCCGAGGACCGGCACAAGCACGGCCTGGTGCTGGACTACTCTCTGGAGGACAATATGGTGCTCCAGCGGTATTTTGAGAGCCACTTCGTCACCCCCGTGGGCTTCCTGAAACGAAAGGCCATCCGGGAGTACGCCGTGGGCCTCATTGAGCAGTACGACGTTCGCTCTGGTCAGGGTCCCGTCACGGCGGCCCGGAGCATGTCTGGCGGCAACCAGCAAAAGGCCATCATCGCCCGGGAGATCGACAAGGACCCGGAGCTGCTCATTGCCGTCCAGCCCACCCGGGGCCTGGACGTGGGCGCCATCGAGTACATACACAAGCAGATCGTGGCCCAGCGGGACGCCGGAAAGGGCGTGCTGCTGGTGAGCCTGGAGCTGGACGAGGTTATGAACGTCTCCGACCGTATCCTGGTCATGTACGAGGGAGAGATCGTGGGCGAGTTCGACCCCAAGGAAGTCACGGTGGAAGAGCTGGGCCTCTACATGGCCGGCGCGAAGAAGAAGGGAGCGTAAGGCATGAAACGAGAAAAAACCTCCCTGCTGCGCAACGGCGCGGTCCAGTCGCTGCTGGCGTCTTTGCTGTGCATCCTGTTAGGTCTGCTGGTGGGCTACATCGCCCTGCTTCTCATCAACCCCGCCGGGGCCAACGGGGCCATTTTAGCCATCGTGGAAAACTTCATGACCTATTCCAAGTCCACGGCCCAGCTCCGCTACTTCGGCAGCACCCTGGTGAAAACCGCCCCGCTGCTGATGTGCAGTTTGTCGGTGCTCTTCGCCTATAAGGTGGGCCTGTTCAACATCGGCGCGGCGGGCCAGTACGTGGTGGGCACCGGAGCGGCGCTGTACTGCGCCCTGGGGCTGAAGCTTCCCTGGTTTTTGTGCCTGATTGCCGCCATTCTGGCCGGGGCCGCCCTGGGGGCCATCTCCGGCTTGCTGAAAGCCTACTGCAACGTCAACGAGGTCATCTCCTGCATCATGCTGAACTGGATCAGCCTCTACGCCGTGAACATGCTGCTGACCCTGGTGAAGGAGGAGACCAGCCCCTACACCTTCACCCTGGCCAGCACCAACGAGGGGGCCATCCTCCCCTCCCTGGGTCTGGGGGCCCTGTTCAGCAAGAACCAGTATGTGGGCCTGGCGATTCCCCTGGCCATCCTGACAGCGGTGCTGGTGTGGGTGTTGCTGGAGAAAACCAAGCTGGGCTATGAGCTGAAAGCCACCGGCTGCAACAAGTTCGCCGCCAAGTACTGCGGCATGCGGGAGCGGAAGAACCTGATCCTCACTATGGCTATCTCCGGCGGGCTTGCCGGCATGGGCGCGGCCATGCTGTTCCTCTCGGGCTTCGAGCAGTGGCAGTGCACCCAGTCCGCCGTCCCCGCCATGGGCTTCAACGGCATCGCCGCCGCCTTCCTGGGCGGACTGAACCCCATCGGGGCCATCTTCTCCTCCTACTTCATCCAGCACATCACCAACGGAGGCGCCTACGTGGACAAGACCATGTATTCCTCCCAGATTTCCGACTTCATCTCTGCCTTGATCATCTACCTCTGCGGCTTCGTCCTCTTCTTCAAGACGGCGCTGAACGCCTGGCTGAACCGCCGGGATGAGAAGAAGAACGCGGCTGCTGGGAAAGGAGGCGACGGGAAATGATCTTACTGCTGCAATATACGCTGATTTTTGCGTCGGTGCTTCTGCTGGTGGCCCTGGGCGGCTGCTTCTCCGAGCACTCCGGCGTCATCAACATCGGCCTGGAGGGCATCATGGTCATGGGCGCCCTGGGCGGCGCGCTGATGATGAAGTTCCTGCCGGACAGCACCCCCGCCTTCGGTATGATCCTGCTGGTGGTCCTGGCCGCCATTGCTCTGGGCGTTGTGTACTCCCTGCTGCTGGCGGTGGCCGCTATCAACTTCAAGGCGGACCAGACCCTGGTGGGCACCGCCATGAACCTGCTGGGCACGGCGGCGGCCACGGTCTTTGTCAAGGCCATGAACACCGCCGAAAGCGTGGATAATGTGTCCTCCACCATCCAATACATCAACGCGAAAAAGGCCTTTCTGGTAAACCTGGGTGGCTTTGAGTTCAACTGGTTTATGCTGCTGGCGGCCCTGGCTCTCGTGGGGGCTTACGTCTCCTTGTATAAAACCCGGTTTGGCCTGCGGCTCATGGCCTGCGGCGAGCATCCCCAGGCGGCGGACAGCGTGGGCATCAACGTCTACAAAATGCGCTATGCCGGCGTGCTGATCTCCGGCATGCTGGGGGGCTTGGGCGGCATCGTGTACATCACCGCCGGCGTCAGCGAGTGGAAGTTTGAAAACGGCGTGGCGGGCTTCGGCTTCCTGGCCCTGGCCGTCATGATCTTCGGCCAGTGGAAGCCCACCCGCATCGCCCTGGCGGCGCTGCTCTTCGGCTTCTTCCGGGCCCTGGGCAATGTGTACTCCGGCTTCGACTTCCTCAAAGCCCTGAACCTCCCGGCAGCCATGTACAACATGCTCCCCTACATCATCTCCCTGGTGGTGCTGGCCTTCACGTCCAAGAAGTCCCGGGCCCCCAAGGCGGAGGGTATCCCCTACGACAAGGGACAAAGGTAATTGCATATTGTAGAATTTTGTCGAAGGAATACGAAGTGTATCGAAAAAACGGTTCTCTCCAAAGGGGAAACCTTCATAAAAAGTGCAGGACAAGGCAGACCGCAATGGTCTGCCTCGTCCCCTTTAGACTGCATACCCCAGACGCTTTCAGGCAAAGCGCCTGCGCGCGTGGTAAAGACAAATTTCCAGACTTGGACGGGCCCCCGAAACGTCAGCCGATTTCACGCCTTCTTCCGTGTCCAAAAGACCCCAGCGACTGCTCCAACCAAGGCAAGCGGCGCGATTCGAATGAACGACCATTCAAACGCGTGAAGCAGTACCCCCATAACGGTGGTTTCAGGTTGGCTATAATCCCAGCCCAAGTAAGGGCTGTTTACCTTTTTTAGGACTAGAAAAATAGCCACGATCACCATGCACAGCAAGATAAAAAACCAGTGAATCGCCGTTTGCCTCACTGCTTTTCTGCGGGCAAGCTGTAGGTTTATGACCTCAAGCTTCTCGGAAATTACCCTCCAGTCATCCGTCTGCGTCTCGACGACGGTTTCTCCAAGCAACGTGCTTACAGGGGCTTCCAATACCTCGGATATGGAAATCAGCATATCGGCGTCTGGAACCGAGAAACCTTGTTCCCATTTCGAGATGGTCTGCCGCACCACATTCAGCTTGAGTGCAAGCTCCTCCTGGGAAAGCCCCTTGGATTTCCGGATTGTTTTTATGTTTTCATTCAGCATCCGGAATCACCTCCTTTCCCCGTTATTATAGGGAGGAAAACCCGTTGCGGCAAGCAACGCAAATGAACATTGCCGCGCCCTCGCGAGAAATGCGGACTTACCGGCAAAATCGATAGAAAAAAGTACCCGCTGAAAGGCAGTTTCCTTTCAACGGGTGCCCGGCTTCCCCATGACAGGCCCCCAAAGGGGGACAGCGTTTTTCCCTCAAAGCAGATAAAAGCTCACCGCCGCCGCCAGCCCGGCCGCCAGGAGGCTTTGGACCGCCTTTCCCAGCACGCAGTTCCGAAGCCGCAGTCCGCTGCCCTCCAGGGCCGCCGCCGTCTGACAGAGGATGGAGGCCCCGCCCCAGCCCGCGCAGGCGGAAGCCAGGATGAAGCTCACCCGGTCCGCCGCCAACAGCGGCGTCAGGGAAAAGAGCTCCAGTGCCCCCACCAGCCCGGCCCCCAGCGCGCCGCCCAGCCCGGCCAGAGGGCTTGCCAGCACGTAGAAGAAGATCACGAAGCCACAGACGGAAACCATGCTCCCGCAGGCGCTTTTGATCCCCTCCACCAAGGCGGCGGGAAGGGAGGGGGACTGACAAGGAGCAGGCCTTGGCAGTCCCTGCCGCCCAGGGGCTTTTCCGCTTCCCCGGAAGAAAAAGCCCGTCAGCAGGGCGGAGAGCATATGGATGAGCCACAGGTACACCCCCGTCCGGGGGCTGCCGAAAACCCCGCCCCCCAAAACGCTGATGAGAAACACCGGGTTGGAGTTGTTGCTAAAGCCCAGAAGCCGCTCCGCCTCGTCCACAGTGAGAAGCCCCCGCTTGTGGAGCTCCGCCGCCGTCCGGGCCCCGATGGGATAGCCCCCCACCAGCCCCAGCAGCAGGGCGGACCCGGCGGGGCCGGGGAGACGGTAAAGATTCATCAAGCCCGCCAAGCGGGGGGAGGCCCACTCCCCAAAGCCCATGGACACCAGCATGGTGGAGGCCGCCATAAAGGGAAACAGGGCGGGAATCACCGCCCGGCCGCAGAGGGCCAGTCCCTCCGCTGCCGCGGCCCGGACCGTTCCCGCATCCGCTAAAAGCCAGACCAAAAGGCCGCACAGCAGAAGGCACGCGCCGGAGCGCCATCGGGGTTTCATACACCTCACCTCGGAAAATCCTATGCGGCGGCGGAGACAATCATGCCGGGACAAGCAGTTTTTCCCGTGCCGTTGCATAGGCTTTGGCGAGGTGAGACATATGGAACGCAATCGACGGGACCGGGAGGCCGGGGTGCTGGCGGCGGCGGCGGAGCTCTTCGACCTTCCGGCGGACGTGGTGGCGGGACTGCCCCGGCTGGAGATGGTGGGCAGCCGCCAGCTGTACTTAGAGCATCACACGGGCCTTCTGGCCTATACGGAGGAGCAGATCGACGCCAACACCACCGCTGGGGTCCTCCGGGTCCGGGGAGAGCGGCTGACCCTGCTGGCCATGACGGCGGGCGAGCTGCGCATTGGCGGGAAAATCGCCTCCGTGGAGTGGGTGGGGCCATGCTGACGGGGCTGGTGAACCGCCTCCGGGGTCAGGTCCGCGTCCGGGCGGAGTGCGCCTTCCCGGAGCGGGTGCTGAACCTCTGCGGGGCCCAGGACCTGGCCTTTTGGGATTTAAAATGGGAGTCCCCCACGGCCTTCACCTGCCGTTTGTCCCGGCGGGACTGGAGGAAGCTCCGGGAGGTGGGGAAAAAGCTGGATTGCGAATTCTCCGTCGTGGGACAGGAGGGGGCTCCCTACTTCCTCCTCCGCTTCCGCCACCGCCAGGCCCTGCTGATAGGGCTGCTGGGCTGCGCCCTGGCGCTGTTTCTGGGGTCCTTCTTCATCTGGGACTTTCAGGTGGAGGGCAACGAGACCGTGCCCACGGAGCGCATCCTCCGGGCCCTGGAGAAAAACGGCGTGACACGGGGGACCTTCGGACTCTCCCTGGACGGGGAGGACATCCGCAACCACGTGCTGCTGGACGTGCCGGAGCTGATCTGGATTGCCGTCAACGTCTCCGGCTGCCGGGCGGAGGTCCAGGTTCGGGAACGGACGCCGCCCCCGGTGATGATCGACCGGCGGGAGCCCTGCAACCTGGTGGCCCGGCGGGCGGGACTGGTGAAGAAGGTCCAGACCATCGGCGGCGTGGCCTGTGTCATCCCCGGCAGCGCCGTGACGGAGGGGCAGATTCTAATTTCCGGCGTGGAGGACACGGACACCGTGGGAGCCCGGGTGCTGGCGGGTTTGGGGAAGGTGGAGGCCCGGACCTGGTACAGCCTCACCGCCGCTATGCCCCTGACGGTGCTGGAAAAACAGTACACCGGAAGAGAAAAAACCGGGGTCTCCCTGATTTTTGGGTCCCGACGGATAAAATTCTTCTCAAACAGTAGCATTGAAGGGGCGGAATATGATAAAATAACCAACAGGCATCCCATAAGCCTCCTGGGCATCCCCCTGCCGGTGACGGTGGTAACAGAAACCTGGCGCTTTTACGAGCCCGTTCCCACAGCCCGCACCGCCGCCGAGGCGGAGAAGGCCGCCGGGGCCATTCTGGAGGCCCAGCTCCAAGAGCTGGTGGCCCCCTACGGCGAGGTGAAGTCCGCCCTCTGCTCCTCCCGCCAGAAGGGAGACACGCTGGTGGTTACGCTGGCGGCGGAGTGCCTGGAGGAAATCGGGGAGACGGCCCCCATTTATACGGAAGAAACGGGCTGAGGCCCGCGTAAATACAGGAGTGAACGCATTGGAACAGAGAATCAGCATCGAGCGGCTGGAACAGGCCGTGAACCTCTTCGGGTCCTTTGACGAGAACATCCGGCTTTTGGAGCAGGAGTTTTCCGTCACCGTGGTGAACCGGGAGGGGGAGCTCCGGGTGGAGGGCGAGGCGGAGGACGTGTCCCTGGCCTGCAAGGCCATCCAGGCCCTCCTGACCCTCTCCAGCCGGGGAGAGCCCATCGCCGAGCAGAACGTCCGGTATGTGATCAGCATGGTCCGGGCGGGGAAGGAGGAGAAAATCGCCGAGCTGACCGGCGACGTTCTCTGCATCTCCGCCAAGGGCCGCCCCATCAAGCCCAAGACCATCGGCCAGAAGGACTATATCGCCTCCGTGCTGAAAAACACGGTGACCATCGGCGTGGGCCCGGCGGGCACGGGAAAGACGTACCTGGCTGTGGCCGCCGCCGTCATGGCCTTCCGGGACAAGCAGGTGAACCGGATTATCCTCACCCGCCCCGCCGTGGAGGCCGGGGAGCGGCTGGGCTTTTTGCCTGGGGACTTGCAGTCCAAGGTGGACCCCTACCTCCGGCCCTTGTACGACGCCCTTTTCGATATGCTGGGGGCGGAGACGTACCAGAAATACCTGGAGCGGGGGAACATCGAGGTGGCCCCCCTGGCCTACATGCGGGGACGGACCCTGGACGACAGCTTTATCATTCTGGACGAGGCCCAGAACACCAGCCGGGAGCAGATGAAGATGTTCCTCACCCGCCTGGGCTTCGGGTCCAAAATCGTTATCACCGGCGACGCCACGCAGATCGACCTGCCGGACGGCAAGACCTCGGGCCTCCGGGAGGCCATGCGGGTGCTGCGCAACGTGGAGGGCATCGGCATCTGCGAGCTGACCAACGCCGACGTAGTGCGGCACGTCATGGTCCAGAGAATTGTCCAGGCCTACGAGGACTATGAGAAGCGGGGGAAGGACCCGGGAAAGGGACGGCGGAAATGAAGCGGCACTATATCCCCGTCACCGCCGGGGTCCCCGGGGTGAACGAGAGCCAGATTGCCTTTATCCGCAAGGTCATCCGCACGGCCCTGGCGGCGGAGGGGGTGGATTTCCCCTGCGAGGTGGACGTGCTGGTGACGAGCGATGAGGAGATTCACCAGCTAAACCGGGAGGCCCGGCAGGTGGACCGGGCCACGGATGTGCTGAGCTTTCCGGCCTTTGACCTTAAGCCCGGGGAGCTGCCGGGGCCGGAGGACGCGGACCCCGGCACGGGGCTGGTGCCCCTGGGGGACATGATGATCTCCATGGAGCATGTGGTGGCCCAGGCCAAGGAGTATGGGCACTCCAACCGGCGGGAGCTGGGGTATTTGGTGGTGCACTCCGTGCTCCACCTGCTGGGGTATGACCATATGGATGAGGGGCCGATGAAGGCCCGGATGCGGGAGAGGGAGGAGAGTATCCTGACGGAGTTGGGGCTTTCTGCTCGCCCTTGCGGGCGGGGGAGAGTTCAGCCATGAAGATGGCTGGTCCATTGCACCCCCCATTTTCTCTTTTTCTTGCCAGAAGAAAAAGAGAAAACGGGCCGTGCACGGTCCAAAAGAGAAAAAGAAGTACGGCCCCTGCGGGGGGACGAGGGACGGGGGCGCGGCTGAATGATCGGCGGAGCCGGAATGACTTCCCACGCGCAATTGGGTTGAGCGGGGGTTTGTCCCGTGACGAATGGACAAGCTCCTCTTTCCGCTGCCGCTAATCTGGTGGTAGGGGGTAACCGTTCGCCTTTTTCCGGGCCCGCTCTTCTCTCGGTAGAACACCCTGTGGGGCCTGACCCCCTGGTCAGGCCATTCTCCAGAAATTGCCTTTCTATCGGTAGACCACCCTGTAGGGGCCGCCGCCCTCGGCGGCCCGCTCCCCAGGGCCGATAGACCACCCTTTGCCGCTTACGGCGGCGTACCCCTTGCGGGTGCCCGGCGGCCCGTCTCCCCTGTGGGGCCTGCCCCCGGTCAGGCCCTTTCCCAGACCGTCAGCGCTGGAGAGAATCGGACAGCCCCTGTCCCGTGCGGAGGCCCAGGAGGAAGGCGTGGGCGGCGGTGAACTCCTGGACTTTGGAGAAACTGCTACAGGTTTCCGAGGAAACATCGTCCTCCAAAAGGTAAAAGTCCGGTTCATAGTCCCCTTTGGGAATCGTGTCTAAATGGGGCTTTATGTAGTTGGCGTAAAGCCATTTCATGAAATCAGACATATTTTCTCCAATCTAAACACAAACTATTTGGTGTGTTAATTATAGTATAACACTAACTTATTGCCGTGTCAAGAGGGATGGAATGGAAATTTTGGTAAAACAGAGACTTCGTGAACTTCGTAAGAAAGAATATGAAACGCAAGTGCAGGTAGCCAATGCAATTGGTATTGCGGAATCACACTACCAAAAGTATGAAAGAGGCGCAAGCCTACCCAACCTGGAAAATATCTGGAAGCTAGCGGACCACTTTGGCGTGAGCATTGATTACCTTGTTGGGCGGTCTGAGGAGAGATAGGCGGAAGCCTGAGACGAGGGCGGACACATAGGTCCGCCCCTACGGGGTGTCCTGTCGATAGAAAACATGTAGGGGCCGGGTTTTGTTCCCGCCCCTATAGAAAGGCATCCTAATTTGACAAAAAGCGCCTCTTCTGATAGGATGGAAACTAGAAGGACGCTGTTACATAACAGGCGGTTAGCCACTCCCTTTGAAGGGGGGTGAGGCTGATGGGAAACGGACGCTGGGCGAAAGCCCTGCGTTACGGGGTATCGTTCGCGGCGGCTGTGCTGCTGCTGGCATACTTATCCCCAAAAGCGTGCTGACTGCCCGGTAGCACGAGCAGTCAGCATAGAGCATCTATTCTGATTCGCAAGGGCTGACCGTCGGTAACAGCGCCCTTCTATGTTCATTATATCAAAGAAAGCCGCTTTGTCAAGGAGAACAGGGCGGCTGTGCGGCTGGCCTGGGAAAGGCAAACCCCTACCCCCGGATAGCGGCAGCGAAAAGAGAAGCTGGTCCATTCGGTGAAGAACAACCCCCGTGCGAACCAATTGCGCGAGGGAAGTCATTCTGGCTCCGCCATTCATTCAGCTGCGCCCCCGCGTCGTCCCCGTTACTTCTTTTTCTCTTTTGGACCGTGCACGGCCCGTTTTCTCGTTTTCTTCTGGAAGAAAAAGAGAAAATGGGGGGTGCAATGGACCAGCCATCTTCATGGCTGAAATCCCCCCGCCCGAAGGGCGAGCAAAAGCCCCCCTTTGGGAGGAGGACGAACCGAATCCCCCGATTCTGCATAAGCTGAACCGAGGTGATTCAAATGCTGCTACTGCAAGACGGCGTATTAGCCTTCCTCTCCGCCGTCGGCCTGACGACGATTGTCTGGGCCATGGCCGGAGCCCTGCTCCACATCGGCGGCCGCCCGGCCATCCCGGGCCTTCTCCTGGTCCTGCCCCTGAAAGGGGAAGCCCTGGCCATGGAGGCCGACGTCCGGGAGCTCCGCCGGGTCCAGGGAGGGCTCCCTGGGGCCAAAATCCTTCTGGCGGACTGCGGGCTGACCCCCGACGCCCAGGCCCTGGCCCGGTATCTGGCGGACCGGGAGAAAAACGCCGCTCTGATCTCCGCCGGGGAGCTTGCCGCCGAACTTTAACCCCTGCAAAACGCGAAAAAGAGAGGACATCCCAAATGGAAGAGCTGATCTGCCGGGAGGGCGTCATACATAGCGTCATCTTTCAAAACGCCGAAAATGGCTACACGGTCCTCCGCCTCCTCACCGAGGAGGGGGAGGTCGTCACCGTGGTGGGCTGCATCCCCTGCGCCGCTCCCGGGGAGCGGCTGACCGTCACCGGCGTCTGGGAGCGGCACCCCCAGCACGGAGAGCAGCTCCGGGCGGCGGAGGTGGAGCGGAGCCTCCCGGAGGACGAGGAGGAGATATTCAGTTACCTCTCCTCCGGCGTTTTGAAGGGCGTGGGCCCCGCCACGGCCCGGAGTATCGTGGAACGCTTCGGCCTGGAGACCTTCGATATTCTGGAGACCGCCCCGGAGCGGCTGACCACCCTGAAGGGCGTCACCGCCCGGCGGGCCCAGGAGATTGCCGAGGGCTTTCGCCAGCATATGGGCCTGCGGCGGCTGATGGCCTTCCTGGCCCGGTACGAGCTGCCGCCGGTGCTGGCCATGCGCCTGCGGCGGCAGTATGGGGACGCGGCGTTGGAAAAGCTCCGGGAGGACCCCTACCTCCTGGCCGCTGACGACTGCGGCGTGGCCTTCTCCGTGGCGGATGAAATCGCCATGGGGATGGGCTTTGAACCGGACAGCAGCCTGCGGCTCCAGGCGGCGGTGAGCTTTGAGCTGAGCCACAACGAGAACAACGGCCACGTGTTTCTCCCCCGGGAGAAGCTCATTGCCGCCACGGCCCAGCTCCTGGAGTGCGGCGTGGACCAGCCGGAGCTGGCCCTGGACGAGCTCATTGGCCGGGGACTGGTGGTCCAGGAGCGGGTGGCCAACGTGGAGGCCTGCTACCTCCGGCGGCTGTGGGAGGCGGAGCACACGGCCCAGAAGCGGCTGGAGGCTCTGCTGGCGGCCAAGCCCCAGGGCCGGGTGTCTGCCGCCCGGACGGTGGACGAGCTGGAAAAGGCCCAGGGCATCACCTATGCCCCCCAGCAGCGCAAGGCGGTGGAGCTGGCGGCAAAGGAGAATGTGCTGATCCTCACCGGCGGCCCCGGAACCGGCAAGACCACCACGGTCCGGGCCATTGTGGCGTTGTTCCAGAAGCTGGGGCTGGAGGTGGCCCTAGCGGCCCCCACGGGCCGGGCGGCCAAGCGTATGAGCGAGCTCACCGGCATGGAGGCCCAGACGGTCCACCGCCTTCTGGGGATGAGCTGGAATGAGGATGCCCGGCAACTGACCTTCACCAAGACGGAGAAGGAGCCCCTGGAGGCGGGGGCCATCATCGTGGACGAGACCTCCATGGTGGACCTGCCCCTGTTTTCGGCCCTGCTCCGGGCCCTTCGGCCCGGGACCAGGCTGGTGCTGGTGGGGGATGCGGACCAGCTGCCCTCCGTAGGGGCGGGGAACGTGTTTGCGGACCTCATCCGCAGTGATCGGGTGGAGACGGTGTTCCTCCGGGAGGTTTTCCGTCAGGCGGAGCAGTCCGCTATCATCCGGGCGGCCCACGCCGTGAACCTGGGGAAGCCGCCGGACCTGCAAAGCAACCAGGGGGACTTCTTTTTCCTCTGTCGCCGGGACCCGGAGCGGGCGGTGAATACCCTGGTGGAGCTCTGCAAGACCCGTCTGCCAGAGAAGATGGGCATTCCGGCGGACCAGATACAGGTGCTGGCTCCCACCCGGAAGGGCCCTGCCGGGACGGTGAATCTGAACCGCTGTCTCCAGGAGGCCCTGAATCCCAAGGCGGCTGGGAAGCGGGAGCTTTTGTGGGGGGAGCGGCTCTTCCGGGAGGGAGACCGGGTGATGCAGACCCGGAATGACTACGACGTGGTGTGGGAAAAAGAGGACGGAACCGTGGGCACGGGGATATTCAACGGGGACGTGGGAAAGATCGTGAAGATCGACGACTCCGGGGAGTGGCTGGAGCTGGACTTCGACGGCCGCCGGGCAGTCTATGGTGTGGAGCAGCTAAACGAGGTGGACCTGGCCTTTGCCATGACGGTGCACAAGGCCCAGGGCAGCGAGTACCGCTGTGTGGTGCTGGCGGCCACGCCTGCCCCCCCGTCGCTGATGGTTCGAGGGGTGCTGTACACGGCCCTGACCCGGGCCCGGGAGCTGCTGGTGGCCGTGGGAGACGACGCGGCGATCCGGGCCATGGCGGCGAATGACAAGCGGCAAAGGCGCTACTCCGGCCTCCGCTGGCGGCTGGCCAAGGGGGCTGCCGGGAAATAAACGAGAAGGACCGCCCTGGGGCGGTCCTTGCTTTTTGCTGGAAATTGTGATAAGGTGTCGAATAAGAAGGCACTGCGTAAAAGGCGGGCGGTTGGCTACACCCTCCGAAAGGAGGTGAGGCCGTATGCGAATCACGTTACATATCGGGTCTTTTACGATCACGATAATCGTGAAAAGCAGAAACCGTCACTCTGCCAAGTGACGGTTTCAAAGATGCTTTTGATTCCTAAACTTGTATGAGCTAACCGCTTACTGCGGTGCCTTCTTATACTCATTATAGCGAAGCCTCCGGCTTCTGTCAAGTCCCTTGCAATTGGTCGGAAAATGTGATAAGGTGTCGGATAAGAAGGTGCTGCGCAAAAAGGCGGGCGGTTGGTCACACCCTCGGAAAGGGGGTGAGAAGATGCCGATTACATTGACGTTCCATATCCTGCATTGGACGGTAACGATCAAGGTAAAAAGCGGAAACCGCCACTCGGGCAAGTGACGGTTTCTATGCTTTGCATAGTCAAACTCTCATAATCTCGGGCTAACCGCTTACCGCAGTGCCTTCTTATGCTTATTATAGGCTACCATAGTATGTTTGTCAAGGCTTTGCGTGGACCCAAATGGGTCCCATTGAAAAATAGTTCCTCCATAGAATAAAGGAAATGAACCCGGATGGGTCCTTTTGCGAGGTTGCGATGAGGGAACAAAAAATCAAACAAGATATTTGCATTGGGGCAAATATTCGAGAAATCCGCAGGAGACAGGGCTTGAAGCAGACGGACCTGGTGGGCCTCCTGCAATTAGAGGGCGTTCCCATGACCAGGGAAGCCCTGGTGAAAATTGAGCGGGGAGCCCAGCACATTCAGGCGTCCCAGCTGCGGGCCATCAAAAACGCGCTGAACGTCAGCTACGACGAGCTGCTGGAGCCATGAAGATGACAGACGCGCTGCTGGACCTCCTCTTTCCACCCAAGTGCCCCTTCTGCGGTGGGGTCCAGGATGCCTTGCGCATCTGCCCGGACTGTGAAAAATCCCTCCCCTGGACGGAGGAGGCCCACGGCCTCCGAGAGCTGCGGGGCGGCCTCCTCTGCGCCGCGCCGCTGTGGTACGAGGGCTCCGTTCGGGAGGCCGTCCACCGCTTCAAGTTCCATGGCGGCGTGACCGCCGCCGGGCCCCTGGGAGAGCTCATGGCCCAGACGGCGGCGGAGCGCTTTTCTGGGGAGTTCGACACGGTGAGCTGGGTTCCTGTCAGCGCCAAGCGCCTGCGGAAGCGGGGCTACGACCAATCCCGTCTCCTGGCGGAAAGCGCCTGCAAGCTCTGGGAGGTGGAACCGGAGTGCCTGCTCCGCAAGGTCCGGGACAATCCCGCCCAGTCCAGTCTGGAGCGGGCGGAGGACCGCTGGGCGAATATCCGGGGTGTTTACGAGGCGGCGGGCACTCCCGCCGGAAAGCGAGTGCTTCTCCTGGACGACGTGTGCTCCACCGGGTCCACCCTGGTTTCCGCCGCAAGGACCCTTCTGACGGCGGGTGCGGCAGCGGTGGTCTGCGTTTCCGTGGCCTTCCCCAGGCCGGAGGAGGAAAAGAGGGGAGAAAAAGGGAAAGAATAGGCTTGCATTCTGGCGTGACTGCCAGTATAATGTACTTTGTAACTTTATGGATACGCTGGCGGTTTTCCGCCTATCATAAATTTGAACAAACGATAAATGGAGGAAGTGCCCATGGCAAAGGATATCGGTATCGACCTTGGTACCGCTTCGGTTCTGGTTTTTGTACGAGGCAAAGGCATCGTTTTGAATGAGCCCTCCGTGGTGGCGCTGGACAAGAACACCGGGAAGCTCCTGAAAGTGGGCGAGGAGGCCCAGGCCATGCTGGGTCGGACCCCCGGCAACATCATCGCCATCCGCCCCCTGCGGGAGGGCGTCATCTCCGACTACGACATGACGGAGCGGATGCTCCGGGAGTTCATCCACAAGGTGGCTGGGGTTTCCGTCTTTAAGCCCCGGGTGATTATCTGCGTCCCCTCCGGCATCACGGAGGTAGAAGAGCGTGCCGTCATCGACGCGGGCATCTCCGCCGGAGCCCGGAAGGTCTACCTCATCGAGGAGCCTGTGGCGGCGGCCATCGGCGCGGGCATCGACATCGCCAAGCCCGACGGACACATGGTGGTGGACATCGGCGGCGGAACGGCAGACATTGCCGTCATCTCCCTGGGCGGCGTGGTGGAGTCCGCCTCCATCAAAATCGCCGGCGACCAGCTCAACGAGGCCGTGGTCAAGTATATGCGCCGCAAGCACAATCTCCTGGTGGGCGAGCGCACGGCGGAGGAGATGAAAAAGCAAATCGGCTGTGTTTTCCCCAAGGATGAGGAAGAGGTCATGGACGTGAAGGGCCGGTGCCTGCTGACGGGCCTTCCCAAGGTGGTGGCCGTCAGCTCCACGGAGATGATGGACGCCTTCGAGGAGCCGGTGGAGCGCATCATGGAGGCTATCCACTCCGTGCTGGAGCGGACGCCGCCGGAGCTGGTGGCGGACATCTCCACCAACGGCATTGTCATGACCGGAGGCGGCAGTTTGGTGTCTGGCTTTGACAAGCTGGTGACGGCCCGGACGGGCATCCACACCATGATTGCTGACGAGGCGATTTCCTGCGTAGCCCTGGGCACCGGCATGAGCCTGGAGACTCTGGGCAACATGCAGGAGGGCACCATGAACCTGAGCCGCCGCAAGCAGATGAGCTAAAAGCGAAACCGCCGGACAAGCCGTCCGGCGGTTTTTGTTATGGGGTTTCCTCTGCGCCGGGGGCCTCCAATTCTTCCGGGTCGGGGACGTATTCCAAAATGTCCTCCACCCGGCAGTCCAGCAGCTTGCAGAGATCGTCAATCAACCGGGAGGAGATGCCCTTGTTGTGGCGCAGGCGGTAGAGAGTTCCGCTGCTGTAGCCCAGCTTGTTGATCATTTTATACGTGGAAATGCCCCGGTCCTTCAACGTACGCCAAAAAGGATCGTATATAATCATAGCTATCACCTAAGGATAGTTTACCCGGAAGTTCAGATGTTGAACATATCTAACATTTTAGTCATTACTAAAATATAGACAATTGCTCTAATATGGGGTATAATAAATCCGGGAGGTGATAGCGTGAATGTAACGTGTGAAAACCACTTCTGCGTTTACTGGTCGGAGGATATCTGCACGCTGGGAAAAATCAGCCTGGATGTTTTAGGAGCCTGTACGGACTGCATCCACGTAGAAGTTCCAAAGGACCTCCTGGCCCGGAAACGGCAGGAGCTTCTAAGCGACCTGAAGGAGCGGGAAGCCCGGTGGGAGAAGGAAACACCGGACTTATAGCAGGGGAAGGCTTAGTCCTTTCCCAGTTTTTTCAGCGTTTCCAGGGCCTCGCCAAAGTTCTTGGCGGAGGCGGAGGGGTGGGCCCTCAAAAGCCGCAGGGAGCGGTGATAGGGCGCGGCGGAGCGGTTTTGCAAAGCGGCCTCCCGGGCCCGGACCCGGCGGATGATTTCCTCCAGGTCCGCCCGGCGCTCCGCCAGATTTTCCGGTGTGGAATCCGGCAGGTCCCCCAGGTGATCCCGGCAGGTTTCCAGGGCACTGGAGATGGTGGACAGTGCCTCCAGCTTGGCGGCGGTGAGGCGGCGGAGGGAGGATTCTACCCGCTCCGCCCGGGCCTGGCGGCGCTCCTCCAGCTCCTCTCCCACCTTCTGCCGGAGCTCCAGGGTCTCCAGCTCCGTCTTTTCCCGGAAGCGGCGCAGGTCATCCTTGGCAAAGGCGGCGTAGACCTCCGCCCGCTTCGCCAGACGGCGCAGGTCCTCGTTTTCCTCGGCGGCCCGGGTCAGCAGGTCCCGCAGGTCCAGGGCGGCCTGGACAGAGCGCACCGCGTCCACGGTGAAGGCGATGACCAGGACATGGGCCAGGGGGTCTACGCACAGGGCGGGTACCCGGGCCAGCAGCCGGGCGATGGGGGGATGGACAAACCGCACCAGCAGGATGGAGAAAAAGCCCCAGGCGATGGAGCTGGTGAGGCAGATGTGGCCGTTGAGATTGAATTTCTGATTGGAGTAATCCCAGTAGCGGACCTTGAAAATCCGCTCCATCACGTCCCCGGTGACGTATTCCAGGGCTGTGGCCGCCAGCATGCCGAAGAGCCACACCAGCCGAAGGTCCTCTGCCACCGGGATGGTGGCAAACAGAATGATGATGGCCCCGGAGCCGTAAATGGGCAGAAGGGGGCCGTGGAGAAAGCCCCGGTTGACCCAATGCCGCTGGCAGAGGGAGACATAGCAGGACTCCCAAACCCAGCCGCAGAGGCAGTAGAAGAAAAACAGCAGGACCCATTGGCCCGTAGTATAGACGTGCATCCGCTCACTCCTTTTGTAGATTATCCAGTAATTCTCCGATGATCTGGTTGGAGACCAGAAAGCCCTGGGGGGTCAGGTGCCAGCGGGAGCCCTCCCGGAGGGCGTAGCCCGCTGCCGCGCAGCGCTCCAAAAAGGGAAGAAAGGGGGCGAAGGGACGGCCAAAGCGGGTCTCCCAGATGTCCGGGTCCAGGCCTTGGGTCAGGCGGAGGGACAGCATCAGCCACTCCGCCGCCCGGTCCCGGGGGGTCATGCGCTGGGTCTCGGAGAGAATGCGATCCCCCCGGAGGAAGGCCTCGAAATCCCTGGCCCAGGCGTAGCGGACGCCCCGGAAATCCGAGTGGGCTCCGGGACCAAAACCCGCGTACTCCCCCAGGGCCCAGTATTTCAGGTTGTGCCGGGACTCCCGACCGGGCTTGGCAAAGTTGGAGATCTCGTATTGCTGCCAGCCCCGGCCCTCCAGGAAGTCCACGGTTTCCAGGTACATCTCCGCCTGCGCCTCGTCCCCGGGCAGGGCGTCCCGGCGGGCGTAGAGGGGGGTGCCCGGCTCTGCTTTGAGACCGTAGCAGGAGAGATGTTCCGGGTTCAACTCCACGGCGGCGGCGAGGTTTTTCCGCCAGCGGGACAGGTCCTGGTCCGGCAGACCGTAGATGAGGTCCAGGGAGAGGTTGTCAAAGCCCGCCTTGCGGACGGCTTCCACGGCGGAACGGACCTGCGCCATGGTGTGGACCCGGCCGACGGCCCGGAGCTCGCCGTCATCGGCGGACTGCATCCCTAGGGAAATCCGGTTGAACCCCGCCAGCCGGAGGGCGGAGAGGTCTCCGGCGTCGGCAGCGGAATCGGGATTGGCCTCGAAGGTGATTTCCGCCCCCGAGGCGATGGGGCAGGCGGCGGAGACCGTCTCCAGCAGGGCTGTCAGACGGCGGGGGCCCAGATAGCTGGGGGTGCCGCCGCCGAAGTAGATGGTATCCGCCTGAAAACCTGAAAAGTCCGTCTCGAAAAGCTGGGCCCGGAGGGCAGCGGCGTAGGCGTCCATGTCCTCCTCCCGGCGGGGGAGGGAGTAGAAGTCGCAGTAGACGCACTTCTGCTTGCAGAAGGGGACGTGAATGTAGATGCCAAGGGCCCGGCTCATTTCGAGCACTCCCGGACATCGCCCACGGTCAGGGGATTTTTCAGTTCCATACAGGGAAACCTCCATGATGTTGATTGCCCCCATCGTATCACAAGCGCCCGCCGGATTCAATACCGCCCTGGGGGCGGGAATATTTTCGGCTTTCCAGGCAACACTATCCAGGAAATCCAGAACGAAACGAGGGTGCTTTCCATGGACATGTCTCCCAAGGAGTATCAGGCCTACGTCAAGCAGAAGGCGAAAAAATCGCCCATCGTCAAGGATGTGACCTTTGCCTTCCTCATCGGCGGGGCCATCTGCGTGCTGGGGCAGGCCATCACCGACGGCTGGGCCTCGGCGGGGCTGAACAAGGAGGAGGCGGGCACCGCCGCCTCCTGCACGCTGGTGTTCCTCTCCGCCCTGCTGACGGGGCTGAACCTCTACGGTAAGCTGGCCCGCTATGGCGGGGCGGGGACGCTGGTGCCCATCACCGGCTTTGCCAACGCCGTGGTGTCTCCGGCCATCGACTTCAAGAGCGAGGGCTTCATCACCGGCATGGCGGCAAAGATGTTCACCGTGGCGGGGCCGGTCATCGTCTTTGGCACCGTGGCCTCGGTGCTGTACGGCGTGATTTTGAAGCTTTTCCGGCTCTAAGGCTCCCAGGCTTTCCCATGAGGAAAGGCCGTCCATGCCTGGCATGGACGGCCTTTGTTCATCATGAGTTCTAGGAGCCCTTCCGGCTCTTCCGCTGGGCGGCGAAGATGTTCTCCGTGATTTTGTCTTGGTCCGCCTCGTTCAGCTCCAGGAATTGACAGCCATATTCAAAGGGGGCGCCCTCTTCCTCGCTCTCCAGGACCCGAAGCACCTGGCAGTACATAATGGAGGGGTCCCGGTCCTCCAGCAGCTTCACGGTCAAAAGGAGCTTGTCGCCCTCCCAATACTGCTGCTGGGAGGAGAAGCGGGCTCCGCCTACGCTGATGTTCCGCAGGCGGCAGGGGAACTCCCCGGCGTTCCGGCCGCTGAACTTGGTGATGTTGGCTTCCAGGTCCGTGTCCAGGCGGAAGAAGGCCCGGTCGTTGCCCACCCGGGCGACATACAGGTGGGACACCAGCCAGATGTGCTTGGGCTGGGGGGTGATGAAGCCCTCCATGTACACGGCCTTCCGCAGGCGGTCGTGATAGCCCCGGATATGGACGGGAAGGGCCTCCGCCTCGGAGCAGTTTTCCAGAAGGGAATTCTCCGCCTCGGAGTACTGGTGCAGCTCTGCGGTGTGCCGCTGGGGGTACATCAGCTTTGCCACAAAGAGCATCTGCCCGTCCTTGGTGGTCACCTCCACCCGCATGTGGGAGTAGGCGGACACATCCTCGCTGTCCTGGGCGGGCTTTGGCGGCGGCGGGGGTGGGGGCGCCTTCTTCTTGAATTTGTCAAACAGTGCCACGATGGTTCACTCCTATGGTCTTGTTACCGAATTTTCCGGGCTTCCACGTAATAGCGCTTGTCCTGGGCATGGCCCATGGAGAAGGTCTTGCGGGGAAGCACGCCGTCGGCCATGACGGTTTTGAACAGTTGCTGCTTGCCCATGGCGGGCAGCTTGAAGCCGATGCTGTTCTCCTGGCTTCCCAGGCGGTCCGTGACCTCATCGCCGTGGATGTAGTCGATTTCGCCGCCGTGGTCCTTGACATACCCGTCCAGGAAGGTCTGGAGGGTACCCACCGCCAGCTGGACCCGGGGCTGGGGCACGGTGAGGAAGCCGGTTCCCCCCGCGTGGGTGTAGGCGATGACGTGGCCCTGGCCCTGGCCCTCATAGGCGCCGGGGTAGTACGCCTTGAAGGCATCCAGCAGCTCCTCCTGCTTTACGCCAAAGACCACCCGGTGGATGGGCTCGAATTGGAGGGCGCTGTCGTGGTTGTTCACCACCTCCACCAGGGCATACCGGGCGGGGAGGGAGGCCCACTGGCTCTCCGGCGTGACCTTCTTCAAATCCTCATAGCACTGCTTGGCGGTGGCCAGGGAGTGGTTCCCGTCGCCCACGGCGAAGAGCAGGGGCGGAACGTCCTTCACACCGTACTTCCAGGCCTGCTCCTCCGCCGAGCAGAGGGCCGCCAGGGCCTCCGCCGTCTCATCCATCTGGGCGGCGGTGAGCTTCCAGCCGGTGATGCTTCCGCCCCCCTGCTGGAGGTCGAAGCGGTACAGCGCCTCCATATCCCCGGAGGCCCGGGTCAGGGGCTCGATGACCGTCTTGTTGGGGTCGTCAATGAGGAGCATGACGTGGGGCAGCTCGATGGGGGCGTCCTTGCGCACCTTCACCCGGGGGGGAATGCGGGAGAGGACGGTGCCCTCCGTGGCCCGGATGAGGGCCCCGGAGCCGGGGGTAAAGTCATACTGCTCCAGGTCCACCATGCCGATGAGGCCGTGGCGGATTTTCCCGTCGGACTGGAGGCGCTCAATGTAGAGGAGGCTGTTTTCCAGGGTCTCAAACAGGCCGCCGCTTAAGTACTCGTCCATGGCAGCGTTGACGGCGGAAATACGCTCCTCCACGTCCGGGGCGTTTAGCGCCGCCTCCGGGAGGATGAGCCGCAGGGCGGAGGGGGCGTCCCCCACGGTTTCTTCCACCGCCTGCCAGTACTCCGGCTGGGAGGTGAACTGGTCGCAGGCCACCACGGCCCAGCGGGTCATGTCCGTGCCCTTTTTGGGCAGGAGAATGTCGGCGGGATAAAAGCCCAGCTTCTCGAATTTCGGATTCATGTCGGGTCTCCCTTCCTACTTATTTTTTTCGCAGTTCCCGGAATATCATGACCGCCATGATTCCCAGGCAGATTAAAAGCAGAGGCAAAGCCGGAGCGGCCAGGATCAGCAGGGGGCCTTTGAAAATTTCCCAAAGAGCCTCCCGGAAAAAGGACAGGTCCATGCCCGCCTTACAGGGCGGCCTTGATGGCGGAGAGCAGGTCGCCAAATTCCTCGTAGGCGGGAAGCTGGGGATAATCTTTTTTGATCTGCTCCGTGCTCTTGAAGAGGAAGCCCGCCTTGCTGGCCTGGATCATGGCCAGATCGTTGAAGCTGTCTCCGGCGGCGATGGTCTCATAGCCGATGGATTGGAGGGCCTTGACGGTGGTGAGCTTGGACTTCTCACAGCGCATCCGGAAGCCGGTGATTTCGCCGTTTTCCGCCACCTCCAGGGTGTTGCAGAAGATGGTGGGCCAGTTTAGCTTTTCCATTAGGGGCTTGGCGAACTGCTCGAAGGTGTCGCTGAGGATCAGCACCTGGGTGGCGGCCCGAAGCTCATCCAAAAACTCCCTGGCCCCAGGGAGGGGGTTGATCTTGGCGATGGTGGCCTGAATTTCCTTGAGGCCCAGGCCGTGCTCCTTGAGGATGCCGAGGCGGAAGTTCATCAGCTTGTTGTAGTCGGGCTCGTCCCGGGTGGTGCGGCGGAGCTCCGGGATGCCGCTGGCCTCTGCGAAGGCAATCCAGATTTCGGGGACCAGGACGCCTTCCATGTCAAGACATACGATGTTCATAGCACTTCTCCTTGATGTTCCAGAGTGGGAAACCGTTTTTTTCCGCTTCCTAGTATAGCAGAGTTTTGGGTGGTTGTCACCTTTTATTTCGGCAGGTGGGACTTGCTTTTTTCCGGGGCATATGCTATGGTTTTACCAGCAAGCAGCCGCAGCAAAATGACTTAACACGGCGGCCGCACCCTCCGAAAGAAGGCGGATGGATTGCAGGGCATAGGGGAAGCTGCATGCCCCCTCTCCCGCTTCTTCTTTCAAGCGCTGGCTTTAAAACAGACTCTCATAGAAATGAGGTATTGCTCATGGATTTCCAAACTCTCTCCGCCGCGCGGTACTCCCTCCGGAAGTTCGATTCCCGGCCCGTGGAACCGGAAAAGCTGGACCTGATTCTGGAGGCCGGGCGGAACGCCCCCACAGCCCACAACTACCAGCCTCAGCGCATCTTCGTCCTCCAAAGCCCCGAGGCCCTGGAGAAGGCCGACGCCTGCTCCGGGTCTCATTTCAACCCGCCGGTGATGCTGGCGGTGTGCTATGACCCCGCCGTCTCCTGGAAGCGGGAGACCGACGGCAAGGACCACGGAGAAATCGACGCCGCCATTGCCGCCACCCAGATGATGCTCCAGGCGGCGGACCTGGGACTGGGCACCACCTACATTGGAAAGTTCGAGCCGGACAAGCTGCTGGCTTCCTTCCCGGAGATGGCGGGCACCTGCCCCATTGCCCTGCTGGCCCTGGGCTATCCGGCGGAGGGCGCGCATCCCGCCCGGCTCCATACGGACCGCAGGCCCCTGGAGGAGCTGGTGAAGTATCTGTAATGCTGGAAACGCGCAAAAGAAGAGACTGTCCCCCAGGACAGTCTCCTCTTTATTTACCGCCTTCTTCGGGGGCCCCGGTACACGCCCCGGCGACGGCCGCCACCCACGCTGCGGCCGTAACGGTAGCGGCGGCGGCTGAACAGCAGCCTCCAGCCGCCAAAGACGGCGGCCAGCGCCAGGAGTACCCCCAGCACCACCTTGGCGGCGGTGGTGGAGAAGAACTGCTTCACGTCCCGCCAGAGAACCCGCAGACGGGACGCCTCCACATTGGTGAAGGCCAGCAGGTCTACCTCCGCCAGCTCCTCCCCGTCCAGGGTGATGGTCATGGTGCCCAGCACGTCCCCCTCGGCAATGGGGGCCTCCGCCGGGTCGGATTTCAGGGTTAGGGTTTTCTCCAGCTCCTCCAGCTCCACGCCCTTTGGCAGCAGCAGCTCCACCGCCCTCTCCGGGCGGAGGGTCACATGGTCTGTGGAGGAGAGGGACACCGGCGCCTCTCCGGCTACGTCGTCCTCCTTCAAGATCACCTGATAGGAAAAGTTGTCGAAGGCCCAGTTATAGAGCTTGTCCGTATACACAAAGCTATAGGTCCACCAGATGCCCTTTTCGTCCTGAATCCGGTCCGCGCCCAGGATGACACAGAGAAGGTCCATGCTGGCGTGCTGGGCGGTGGAGACCAGGCAGTTTCCCGCCTGGGAATGGGAGCCGGTTTTGACGCCGTGGACATCTGGGTTGTAGTACTCCCGGCCGCTGCGGATGAGGAAGTTGGTGTTGTTTAGCTGCCGCTCCGGGGAGAGATTGGTGGCCGGAACGATGTGGGAGCTGGCGTCGCAGACGGTCATGAACATGGGGTGCTCCAGGGCCGCCTTGGTGATGAGGTACAGGTCCCAGGCGGAGGTGTAGTGCTGGGAGTCGTGATAGCCGTGGGGATTCATGAAGTGGGTGTTTTCGCACCCCAGCTCCCGGGCCTTGGCGTTCATCCGGTCCACAAAGCTCTCCACAGTGCCGGAGATTTTCTCCGCCAGGATGGCCCCGGCCTCGTTGGCGGAGACCACCATCAGGCAGTAGAGAAGCTCCTCCACCGTGAGGGTTTCCCCCGCCTCGATACCGGCGGTGCTGCCGTCCTCCGCCAGCCCCTCCAGGGCCGTGGGCGTGGCGGTGATCTCCTGGCTCAGCGTCAGCCGTCCCTCATCCACCGCCTCCAGCACCAGCAGGCAGGTCATGATCTTGGTGAGGCTGGCGGGATAGAGCTCGTCGTGCTCGTTCAGCGCGTAGAGCACCGCCCCGGTTTTCCGGTCGATCAGCAGGGCGGCCTTGGCCTCCACGTCTGGGTCCGTTACCCAGGCCGCCTCCGCAGGGACGGCCAGCAGCCCCACCAGCAGAAGGGCCAAGAAAAAACTTCCGAAAAAGCGCCTTGTTTTCATGTCCATCCCCCAAAATCTGTGTTATAATAGCCGGTAGAGCGGCGGTGGGCCGCCGCCCTTCGATGAATTCCCCAACAGTATACCAAAAAAAACGGAGGAACGCAACCATGGAGACACGGCAAACTCCCACCTGGGGAGAGCGGACCCTGCTGGGTCTGACGGGGCTGTTTTTGTGCCTGCTTCTGGGGCTGTTTCTCTGGGATCGGGCGGTACCGGAGGCTCCCGCCGTGGAGACGGCCCGAGAGACCCCGATGGAAGGGGCCTGGCCGGACCCGGAGCCGGTCAACCTCAACGCCGCAGATGTGGAGGAACTCACCGCTCTGCCCGGCATCGGGAAGGAGCTGGCGGGGCGGATTGTGGCGTACCGGGAGGAACACGGGCGCTTTGAGGCCGCGGAGGATTTGATAAACGTTTCCGGCATCGGACAGGGAAAGCTGACGGCGCTGGAGGGACTTGTGACCGTGGAGGAACTGGAATGAAAATCTTGGTGGTAGACGACGAGCGGACCCTGGTGAAGGGGATTAAATTCAATCTGGAGAACGAGGGCTATGAGGTGGAGTGCGCCTACGACGGGGCGGCCGCCGTGGAGCTGGCCCGGGAGGGCAAGCTGGACCTCATCATTTTGGACCTGATGATGCCGGAAGTGGACGGGCTGGAGGCCTGCATGCGCATCCGGGAATTTTCCAATGTGCCCATCATCATGCTGACCGCCAAGAGCGAGGATGCGGACAAGCTGATGGGCTTTGAGTGCGGGGCGGACGACTACCTCACCAAGCCCTTTAACATCCTGGAGCTGAAAGCCCGGGTCCGGGCCCTGCTCCGCCGGGCCGCCGGGGTCCAGCGGACCCGGGGCAGCGTTTTGACCGCTGGGGGCATCACCCTGAACACGGAGGAGCGCTCCGCCGCCCGGGGGGAGACCCCCGTGGACCTCACCGCCAAGGAGTACGACCTCATCGAGCTTTTGATGCGCAATCCCCGGCGGGTCTACAGCCGGGAAAATCTCATGAACGTGGTCTGGGGCTACAGCTACGCCGGGGACTACCGGACGGTGGACGTCCACATCCGCCGCCTCCGGGAGAAGCTGGAGGAGAACCCGGCGGAGCCGGACCACATTATGACCAAGTGGGGGGTGGGGTACTATTTCAAGGAATGAACGTCCCTATTGGGGCAGCCTCCAGTTCCGCTTCGGCGTGAGCTACATTGCCGTCATTCTGGCGGTGCTGCTGCTGCTGAACACCTATCCTCTGCTGGTGTCGGAGGACCTGGTCTTTCACTCCAAGACCGCCAACCTCCAAAACAGCGTCTCCGTCATGGTGAACGCCCTCTCGGGCCTCTCCCCCCTGACGGAGGAGAACGTGGCCGACGCCATGAGCGTGGTGGAGGAGACGGGCTTGAGCCGCATTTTGGTGACGGACAGCGCCAGCCGGGTGCTCTACGACACCCGGGAGACCGACAGCGCCGTGGGCTGCTATGCTTTGTATACGGAGATTGTCCACGCCCTCCAGGGGCGGGACGCCACCAGCTGCACCTATCGCCAGGGGGCCTTTCACAGCCGGGCCTCCTCGCCCATCATGTACCAGAGCCAGATCATCGGCGCGGTGTACGCCTATGAGTACGACACGGAGCAGGCCACCCTGCTCTCCGGCCTCCAGGAGACGCTGTTGCGCCTCTCCGCCGTGGCGGGGGGGCTGGTGTTGGCCTTGAGCCTCATCCTCTCCAAGGCTTTGACCCGCAAGATCGGCCTGCTCCTCACCGCCATTCGAGAGGTGCGGGAGGGGGCCTACAGCCACCGGGCGGACATCCGGGGTCGGGATGAGATCGCCCAGATCGGCTATGAGTTCAACAGCCTGACGGACCGTCTCCAGACCACGGAGAACGCCCGCCGCCGCTTCGTCTCCGACGCGTCTCACGAGCTGAAAACTCCCCTGGCGGCCATCCGCCTTCTGTCGGACTCTATTTTACAGACGGAGAACATCGACCCGGAAACCACCAAGGAGTTTGTCACCGACATCGGCCGGGAGGCGGAGCGCCTCTCCCGCATTACGGAGGACCTCCTCCGCCTGACCCGGCTGGACAGCGGCGTGCTGGACCCCCCGGCGGCGGTGGACATCCTGCCGGTTTTGGAGCAGGTCATGCGGATGATGAATCTGGTGGCCCAGGAGAAGGGGGTGGACCTCACCTACTCCGCCGGAGGGGCGTGCGTGGTGCTGGGCACCCGGGACGAGACCCATCAGGTGATTTACAATCTGGTGGACAACGCGGTGAAATACTCCGCCATCGGCGGCTCCGTCCAGGTCTCCCTGGAGCGGGTGGGGGAGCTGGTGGTCCTCACCGTGGCGGACAACGGCGCGGGCATCCCCGAGGCGGACCTGCCCCGGATTTTCGAGCGCTTCTACCGGGTGGACAAGGCCCGGTCCCGGGCGGCGGGAGGCACGGGCCTGGGGCTTGCCATCGTCAGCGACACGGTGAAGCGCCGGGGCGGCGCGGTGGAGGCTGCCAACCGCCCCGGCGGCGGCGCGGTGTTCACCGTCCGCTGGCCCGCGCTGGAGAGGAGGGAGGAACCGTGAAAAAGCGGCTTTGCCTGCTGCTGCTCCTGCCCCTGCTGCTGACGGGCTGCCGGCGGGAGGAGCCTGTCCGGACGGGCTATGAGCTCTATTTCCAGGAGGCGGACCTCACCTACTCCGCCGGGGAGTCGCCCCTTCGCACGGAGACCGTGTACTTATACGACGCGGAGACCGACACCCCTCTCCGCCTGGCGGAGGCGCTGGTGGCGGAGCTTTTGAAGGGGCCCGCCGACGAGACGCTGAAAAGCACCCTCCCCGCCGGGACCACCCTCCTCTCCCTGGAGCTGGAAGGGGACCGGGCCCGGGTGGACCTGTCCCCGGCCTATGAAAGTCTCTCCGGCGTGGCCATGACCCTGGCGGACAGCGCCATTGCCATGACCTTGGCCCAGGTGCCGGAGGTCTCCTCCGTTCAGATCACCGTCCGGGGACGGGAGCTGGTCTACCGGGAGCGGCAGGTGCTGAACATCCGGGAGGTGCTTCTCACGCCGGAGGAGGACGTGATCAGCACCGTGGACGTGCTGCTGTACTTCCTGAACCAGCAGGGCCGCCTCATGGCGGCGGAGCAGACCCTGGACCTCTATGAGGGGGACACCCAGGTCTCCGCCGTGGCCCGGGCCCTGGAGAGCCAGCCGGAGGGCCGGGACCTGTTCTCCCCCCTGCCGGAGGGCTTCCAGGTGAAGTCCGTCTGGCTGGAGGAGGATATCTGCTATGTGAACCTCTCCTCCGCCCTGCTGGAGGGGCTGGAGGAGGGGGCGGTCCGCACCGCCCTCCGGGCGCTGAAAAATTCCCTCTCCTCCCTGGAGGCGGTGGAGGAGGTTCGCTTCCTGGTGGATGGCGAATTCCGCCGGGACCTGGGGCTTATGGAGGGCCTGGAGGAGTAAAGTTTTGTCCTTGACATCCGGTCTCCACTCCTGTAAACTGGAAAAGGTGGACCTTTTTTGGGACCGCCGGTGACAGAAAGAAGATCGAAGAAACAGGAAGGAGAACCCCGCTATGAGAACCCCCTCCGGCCAGCAGACGCTGTTCCAAATTCGAGGCATTCCCCCCCTGGGCTCCGCCGTCTCCCTGTCCCTTCAACATCTGGTGGCTATGATCGTGGGCTGTGTCACGCCGCCCATCATCATTGCCGGGGCCATTGGCCTGAGCCCGGCGGATCAGGTGCTGCTGATTCAGGCGTCTCTGGTGATGTCCGCCGTGTGCACCATCATCCAGCTTTACCCTGTAAACAGGTATTTCGGCTCCGGCCTGCCGGTGATCATGGGCGTCAGCTTCGCCTATGTCCCCAGCATGCAGGCCATCGCCTCCACGGGAGGCGGCGTGGGCGCCATCGCCGGGGCTATGATCGTGGGCGGAATCGTCGCCATTGTGGTGGGCGTGTTTGTGAAGAAAATCCGCCTCCTGTTCCCGCCGGTGATCACCGGCACGGTGGTGTTTACCATTGGCCTTTCTCTCTATCCCACGGCCATCAACTACATGGCGGGAGGAACCGCCAATACATACGAGCTGGTGGTGGAGACCAAGCGCCAGACCGAGGCCCTGGTTTACGGCTCCTGGCAGAACTGGCTGGTGGCCGTGCTGACCCTGGCCATTGTCATGCTGCTGAACAACCACGGAAAGGGCATCTGCAAGCTGGCCTCCATCCTCATCGGCATGCTCTGCGGCTATGTGATTTCCATGTTTTTTGGCATGGTCTCCTTTGCCGAGGTGGGCCCTGCCGCCTGGTTCTCCCTGCCCCGGGTGATGCACTTTGGAATCACCTTTGACATTCCCTCCTGCGTGGCCATTGGGCTGCTCTTTGCCATCAACTCCATCCAGGCCATCGGCGACTTTACCGCCACCACCGTGGGCGGCCTGGACCGGGACCCCACGGACCAGGAGCTCCAGGGCGGTATTATCGCCTACGGCTTTAGTAACATCCTGACGGCCTTTTTCGGCGGTCTGCCCACGGCCACCTATTCCCAGAACGTGGGCATTGTCACCACCAACAAGGTGGTAAACCGGATCGTGTTTGTCATGACCGGCGGCTTTTTGCTGCTGGCGGGATTGTCCCCCAAGTTCGCGGCGGTGCTGACCACCATCCCCCAGTGCGTGCTGGGCGGAGCCACCATCACCGTCTTTTCCACCATCGCCATGACGGGTATGAAGCTCATCGCCTCCCAGAGCCTGACGGCCCGGAATACCACCATCGTGGGACTGTCCGCCGCCCTGGGCGTGGGAGTCAGCCAGGCCAGCGGGGCCCTGAGCCAGTTCCCCGACGGCTTTACCATGATCTTCGGCAAGTCCCCGGTGGTCATTGCCACGCTGATGGCGGTGCTTTTGAACCTGATCCTGCCCAAAGAGAAAACTTGAGAGAAGAAGCATAGAGGTAACCATGGAAATCGAAACCCTGCATTTTCACTGCCCCGGTCTGACGGACGGCGGGCGCTTCCCCCTGGACAATACCGGCCGGGGCAAGGATTTGTCCCCGGAAATGGTCCTGGAGAACCTGTCCCCCCGGGCCAGGACCCTGGCGGTCACCCTGGAGGACATGAGCCACCCTATAAAGGGCTTCACCCATTGGGTGATGTGGAATTTCCCCGCCCGGCCCGTCATCCCCGGGGGCATCCCCCAGCGGGACCGGCTGGAGAGCGGTGTGGTTCAGGGCCTCGCTTACGGCGTCCACCGCTACGCGGGGCCAAAGCCCCCCATCTGGGCCCGGCACCGCTACCGGCTGACGGTTTACGCCCTGGACTGCGTTCTGGGCTTGAGCTCCAACGCGAGGAAGAAGCACTTCCTCAAGGCGGCGGAGGGCCATGTGCTGCAAAAGGGCAGCCTGACGGCGGAATTTGGATAAACGCACCGAAACCAGGGAGGATTTGCCTCCCTGGTTTTTTAGAGGAATGTTCTGGCTTCCGCCCCTGCGCTGTGTGCGCAATAAACGAACAAATGTCCTTAACAGCTTGACAGGTGCTGGATTCTGCGTTATAATCGACAACAAGATAGGCCATGTTTTGGCACTATGTGACAAATACAACAACAAAAAGAGAGGGAAACGGTATGTATTGCAAACGGTGTGGGCAAGTGATTCCGGACTCGGCGGTGGCGTGTCCTTCCTGCGGCTCCATGGTATCTGGCGGAGCGCTGGACGGCGAGGAAGCGGTTTCCATTGGCGATTGGCTCCTCACGCTTTTTCTGGTGGGAATCCCCATTGTGGGCTTTATTCTGCTGCTGGTCTGGGCCTTTAGCGGCAGCACGAATTCCTCCAAGCAGAACTGGGCCCGGGCGGCCTTGATTTGGGCCGTCATTGCGATTGTGCTGGCGGTGGTGTTCGGCGGCGCTGCCGCCGCGCTTATGGCGAGGGAATTGAGCCGTCTGGCGTAACGGGGCACGACTTTATCCGGAGCGAAAATCAGAGAGGCCAGGGCCTCTCTGATTTTGGTTTCGGGAACCTTCCGCCCGGAGCGTTTAGGACGCGGGGAGGGCACGCCCTGCGGGGCCGCCCTTGCAATTTCCTTCCTGGGGCGCTATAATTCAACATGCTGAACCGTTTTGCTTTCCGCTTGAAAGGAGGAATCCTCTGTGAATTTTGTTTTCATCTCCCCCAACTTCCCCGAGGCTTACCGCTGGTTCTGCGTCCGGCTTCGGGAGAACGGCGTCAACGTCCTGGGCGTGGGGGACGCGCCCTATGACTTCCTCCACCCGGAGCTGAAACGGGCGCTGACGGAGTACTACCGGGTGGACAGCCTGGAGGACTACGAGCAGGTTCTTCGGGCCCTGGGGTACTTCACGGGGCGATACGGCAAAATGGACTGGGTGGAGAGCAACAACGAGTACTGGCTGGAGCTGGACGCCCAGCTGCGGACGGACTTCCACATCACCACCGGGCCAAGGGCCCACGAGATTGAAAAGTACAAAAGCAAGCTGGCGATGAAGGCGTACTACCAAAAGGCCGGGATTCCCTGCGCCCGCTGCGCTGCGGTGACGGACCTGGAGGCGGGGCTGGCCTTCGCCCGCGAGGCGGGGTATCCCCTTGTGGCCAAGCCGGACAACGGCGTGGGGGCTGTGGCCACCTGGCGGCTGGAGAACGAGGAGGACCTGCGCCGCTTCTTCCAGGACCCGCCGGAGGCCCCCTATCTCATGGAGGAATACGTCTCCGGCGCGGTCACCACCTATGACGGTGTGTGCAATTCCAAGGGGGAGGTGCTCTTTGCCGCCAGCCATGTGACCCGGAACTCCATCATGGATATGGTGAACGAACACGTGCCGACCTATTACTATGTGGACAAGGAGGTCCCCGCCGACGTGGAGGCGGCGGGAAAGGCCACGCTGAAGGCCTTCGGCGCGGCCA
Organism: uncultured Oscillibacter sp.; assembly: GCA_910587705.1. Lineage (GTDB taxonomy): Bacteria > Bacillota > Clostridia > Oscillospirales > Oscillospiraceae > Oscillibacter. The sequence continues at coordinate 15,396 of CAJUMX010000008.1, read as the reverse complement.
GCCGGTTTTTCCATTTGGAATTTTTCCGCCTGACGGAGGCGAAGCCGGGGCTGGGGGACGTGGGAGACATCGTGGCCCTGGAGGTCAACATGCGCCCCGCCGGGGGCTATACCCCGGACATGCTGAATTTCAGCCAGAGTGTGGACGTGTACCAAATCTGGGCAGATATGGTGGCCTTTGACCAGCTGCGGCATACTTACATCGGCCCCCACAGCTACTGTGTCTATGCCGGGCGGCGGGACGAGGTGCGCTATGACATCTCCCTGGGCCAGCTGGAGGCCCGGTGCGGCGACCGGGCCCGGCTCTTCACCCGGATGCCGGATGCCTTGGCGGGGACCATGGGGAATCAGGTTGCCATTGCCTGCTTCGACACCATGGAGGAGGTGGACCTCTTCGTCCGGGCGGCCTTCCGGCCGCGGAACGAGGGATAAACAGCAGGGGCGGCGAGAGCCGCCCTTGTTTTTTAAAAATTTTTTCTCCAGGCGGAAACTTTTTATAGGGCTTCTCCGTCCAATAGACAGAAGCCAATCACAAGGCCATTTTGACACAAGGAGATTTAATATGAAAAAGAAGTTTCTCGCGCTGGCTCTGGCGCTGACCCTGGCCCTCTCCCTGGCCGCCTGCGGCGGCAAGGACGCCCCCGCCCAGGACGGAACATCTGACGCTCCGGAGGCCAGCGCCCCGGAGACAGAGGCTCCCGAGACCCCGGAGGAGAGCCCCAAGGAGATTGACCTCGCCGCCTTCTACGACACCCTCCGGGCGGAGAACACCTGGCCGGAGCTGATGAACCCGACGGAAGATGCGGCCATGACGGAGCTGCTGGACAGCTACTACCCCGGTCTCTCGGAGATTTCCACCAAGCAGTGCGGGGTCTATGTCGCCGCCATCTCCGCCGCCGTGGGGGAGATCGCCCTGGTGGAGGTGGAGAACGCCGGAGATGTGCAGGCGGTGGAGGATATCTTCCAGGCCCGCGTTGACTATCAGGTGGGGGACGACACGAACCCTGGCGGGGCCTGGTATCCCGAGACCATTGAGGGCTGGAAAACCAAGTCCCAAATTGTCAGTAAGGGCAATTACGTCATGCTGGCGGTGGGAGACGCGGCCGGAGCCGCCGTGGAGAGCTTTGAGGCGCTGTTCGCTTAAAAGAAACAGAGCTCTAAAAAAAGATGATGTGGGGCCTGCCCCCTGGCCAGGCCATTCCAAATGAAGGGAATGGCTGAACCAGGGGGCCAGGCCCCACAAAAGCATTTACGGTTCTTCTTCCTCCGCTAGGTTTTCCAGAGCTACCCGGACGGCCTCCACCACAAAGGCGGTGAAGGTGCAGTTTGTGCCGCGGATGGCCTCTTCAACCTGTTGAATGACCACGGTTGGGAAACGGATGGACTTTGTGGCGGAAACAGGGACATCCGGGACATTTGGAATTTTGAATTTTCTCATCATACACCCCGCAATATATTTTGCGCTTAATTTGCAATAAAATTGTATTGCATAATGCGCCTTGCGAATGTGACGCAATTTTGCAATAATTTCTTATTGCAAAGTGCACGATATTTCTGGAAGAAATTTGTCACGCACGCAGCTTGCGTGTTCTGGGAATATATGGTAAGATAAACAAAGGTGGATTATGTGAAAGAGAGGCGACAAAAATGAGAACGGTCCCAAAGTACTACACAACGCTGTTCAATGCCGTTACGGACGCGCTGCGGGAGCTGGAACAGCACAACTACGGAAACGCGACAGATTTGCTGATGCACGGACAGCTCCAGGCGGAGGGAGAATACACCGCCTGGATGGAAGAGCAAAAGAAATCATAAAAGAGGCGGAGCTGTCAGGCTCCGCCTCTTTGCGTATTTCAAATATCCTTGGGCTTACAGGTTTTTCAGCACGCCGCTCTCTTCGTTGAAGGCGTTGATCAGCTCGTCCAGGTCCTTGGCCTGGGCATGAACCGCGTCCCAGGTGCCCTCGGTGTCGTACCACAGGGCGTTGAGGTCGTGCATGTCCTTTCCCTGCTGCTCCACCCAGGTGTAGTATTTCAGGTGGTGGACCCGCTTCCGCTCCGCGTAACCCAGCTCGATGAGGTTGTCGGTCTTGAGACCCAGCATGTGGAGGTGGTGGTCCAGCCGGGCCTCCTCCGCCGTGTAGGCCCCGTGGAGGTCGTTCAGCTCCTGAATCCGGCTGCCGTACATGACGGCGGAGTCCGTGAGGACGGTGCCCACCACGTCCCGGTCCGTGAACTCATAGTACTTGGCCATCTTGATGCAGCACAGCACGTTGGCGATGCCGGAGATGCCCAGCCACGCCAGCCGCTCCACCAGCACCGGGTCCAGCTTCAGGGTGTGGAGCAGGTAGTCCCGGCCCTCCGGGGTGTTGAAGAGGCGGAGGAGCCGCTGGGAGTCCTCGTCGTCAATGGCGATGGCCATATCCGTATTTTTTACATTGTGAATCCAGGGGATATGCTTGTCTCCGATGCCCTCGATCCGGTGCCCGCCAAAGCCATTGTTCAGAATCGTGGGGCACTGGAGGGCCTCGCCCACGCCCAGCTTGAGGTGGGGATAGCGCTCTTTCAGCAAATCGCCCGCGCTCATGGTTCCGGCGGAGCCGGAGGTGAAGCAGGCACCAGCGAAGTGGTCCCCGGGACGCTTGATGGCCTCGAACACGTCCGCCAGGGCGGTGCCGGTGACGTTGTAGTGCCAGAGGGGATTCCCCATCTCCTCGAACTGGTTGAAGATCATGTACTGGGGGTCCTGCTTGAGCTCGTTGGTCTTGTCGAAGATTTCCTTTACATTGGATTCACAGCCCGGGGTGGCGATGACCTCCGCCCCGATCTCGTGGAGCCAGTCGAAGCGCTCCTGGCTCATCTCCGCCGGGAGGATGGCCACGCCCTGGGCCCCCAGGAGCTTGGAGTTGAAGGCGCCGCCCCGGCAGTAGTTGCCGGTGGAGGGCCAGACGGCCTTGTGGACGTCCACGTCGAACTGGCCCGTCACCAGCCGGGGGGCCAGGCAGCCGAAGGAGGCCCCGACTTTATGGCAGCCCGTGGGGAACCACTTGCCCACCATGGCGACGATGCGGCAGGGCACGCCGGTGAGCTCCGGGGGCAGCTCGATGTAGTTGGGCACGGCCTGGAAGAGGCCGCCGGATTCCTTGGCCTCGTTCTTCCAGGTGACCCGGAAGAGGTTCAGGGGGTTCACGTCCCAGAGGCCCACAGCTTTCAGCTTGTCCTGGACCTTGCCGGGGATGGTCTCCGGGTGCTGCATCTGGGCGATGGTGGGAATGAGGATGTTGTGCTCCCGGGCCTTTTTCAGGTTGTGCTCCAGACCCGTCCGGTTGATGGTGAGATCGATCATGTCAATTGCCCTCCTGTTTATTCATATCAATGTAGGAATACAGGGTGTACTTGGAAATGCCGAAGTACTTTGCCACCTTGTCGCCGGACTTGGTGATGAGAAAGGCCCCGTTTTGGCTGAGGAATTGGATGGCCTTTACCTTGTCCTCCTTATTCATGACGGCGGCGGGCTTCCCCACCAGGGCCACGGACTGCTGGATCAGCTCGTCCAGCAGGTCGCTGACGTTGGTGATGCGCTCCGGCTCGGCGGGAATTTCCTCCCCGGTGGAGGTGAGGTCGTGGAGGGCCTCCTCCATAAGGATGAGGCGGGAGATGTCGTAGTTGATGGCCAGAATGGCGGAGACCTTCCCCTTCCGGTCCCGGATGTAGACGGTGGAGGATTTCAAAATCTTCCCATCCGGGGTTTTGGTGAGGTAGCAGAGGTGGTCCTTGGGCTCTGGGTCCTGGGTGCGCAGCTGCTCCATCACCACGTTGGACGCGCCGTCCCCTACCTTCCGGCCGGAGACGTGGCCGTTGGCGATAAAGACGATGGAGCGGTCCGGGTCCCGGCTCAAATCGTGGATGGCCACCTCGCAGTTGGAGCCAAATTGGGCGGCGATGCCGGCGGCTACCTGGCGCAGCAGCTCCAGTTTGCTGTTTTCCGTGGGTAATTCCCCCTTTTTGCTTACTTTTTTATGGAAAGACACTGATTCATACTAGCATCATACCACAGATGTTTGGAGAAATCAACAGCAATTCAAAAAAATTTTTTGGTTTTCTAAAATTTTGTTTGACAACGGGAAATCTTGTGCTATGATAGGGCTATAGGGAACAGACAGCCAGGACGCGAGGCTGTCAAAAATAAAAAATGTAACGGAGGACTGCATCATGGATTTTGAGAAGATCAAGTCTGCGGCGGAGGGCTATAAGGCGGAAATGTCCCGGTTCCTGCGGGACATGATCTCCCATCCCAGCGAGAGCTGCGAGGAGAAGGAAGTCGTCATGTGCATCAAGGCCGAGATGGAAAAGCTGGGCTTTGACAAGGTGGAAATCGACGGCCTGGGCAACGTCATCGGCTGGATGGGCCAGGGCGAAAAAATCATCGCCATCGACTCCCACATCGACACCGTGGGCATCGGAAACATCGACAACTGGGAAGCGGACCCCTACAAGGGCTATGAGACGGAGGACGTCATCTTCGGCCGGGGCGGCAGCGACCAGGAGGGCGGCATGGCCTCCGCCGTGTACGGGGCGAAAATCATGAAGGACCTGGGGCTCATCCCCGAGGGCTATAAGATCATGGTGGTGGGCTCCGTCCAGGAGGAGGACTGCGACGGCATGTGCTGGCAGTACATCGTCAACAAGTACTTCCAGGGTCCCGAGGACGCCCGCTCGAAGATTGAGTTCGTCATCTCCACCGAGCCCACCGACGGCGGCATCTACCGGGGCCACCGGGGCCGCATGGAAATCCGGGTGGACGTGAAGGGCGTTTCCTGCCACGGCTCCGCCCCCCACCGGGGTGACAACGCCATCTACAAGATGGCCGACATCCTCCAGGACGTCCGGGCCCTGAACGAAAACGGCGACGGCCCCTCCAATGAGGTCAAGGGCCTTGTCAAGATGCTGAACCCGGAGTTTAACCCCGAGCATTACGAGGACGCCCAGTTCCTGGGTCGGGGCACCTGCACCACCAGCCAGATTTTCTACACCTCCCCCAGCCGCTGCGCCGTGGCGGACAGCTGCTCCATCTCCATCGACCGGCGCATGACCGCCGGGGAGACCTGGGACTCCTGCCTGGAGGAAATCCGGCAGCTGCCCAGCGTGAAGAAATACGGGGACGATGTGAAGGTCTCCATGTACATGTACGACCGTCCCGCCTGGACGGGAACCGTCTATGAGACGGAGTGCTTCTTCCCCACTTGGATCAACAAGGCCGGCGCTGCTCATGTCCAGGCCCTGGTGGACGCCCACCATGCCCTTTGGGGCCAGGAGCGCATCGGCCACGCCGACGCGGACCAGAGCAAGGACGCCATGCACCTGCGCACCGGCCGTCCCCTGACGGACAAGTGGACCTTCTCCACCAACTGCGTGTCCATCCAGGGCCGGTACGGCATCCCCTGCGTGGGCTTCGGCCCCGGCGCGGAGTCTCAGGCCCACGCCCCCAACGAGATTACCTGGAAGCAGGACCTGGTGACCTGCGCCGCCCTGTACGCCGCCGCCATCCCCCTGTACAAGCCGGAGAACAAGACCGCCGACGTGACGGAATTCCGCCAGAGCCTTACCGACAACGACATCAAATAAATTTTTCGGTGAATCACCCCGTAGGGGACGGCCCCCTGGCCGTCCCATTCCCCTCGGAACCACCGCATAACGGGAAACGGCCCCATGCGGTGACGAAATGCCGCATAGAGGCAAGGCGGGGGGCGGGCCGCCGAGGGCGGCGGCCCCTACGGTTTTTCCCCTGTTGAAGCTGGGACACCAAATAAAAAATAAGGAGATTTTTGATATGTCTAAGACCATCGAGCTGGCGCAGCACCTGGAGCAGCTGCACATCAACAACATGTACAAGTCCGACTTCTACTGGACCTGGGACAAGACCGACGAGGAGCTGGACGCCATCTTCACCGTGGCCGACGCCCTGCGGGACCTTCGGGAGCGGAACAAGTCCACCCGGATTTTTGACTCCGGCCTTGGCATCTCCATCTTCCGGGACAACTCCACCCGGACCCGGTTCTCCTTCGCCTCCGCCTGCAACCTGCTGGGACTGACTGTCCAGGACCTGGACGAGAAGAAATCCCAGATCGCCCACGGCGAGACCGTCCGGGAGACCGCCAACATGGTGTCCTTCATGGCCGACGTTATCGGCATCCGGGACGACATGTTCATCGGCGAGGGCCACAAGTATCAGAAAACCTTCATGGACGCCGTGAAGGAAGGCTACCGGGACGGCATCCTGGAGCAGCAGCCTACCCTGGTGAACCTCCAGTGCGACGTGGACCACCCCACCCAGTGCATGGCCGATATGCTCCACATCATCCACCAGTTCGGCGGCGTGGAGAACCTCAAGGGCAAGAAAATCGCCATGACCTGGGCCTACTCCCCCTCCTACGGCAAGCCCCTCTCCGTGCCCCAGGGCGTCATCGGATTAATGACCCGCTTCGGCATGGACGTGGTTCTGGCCCATCCCGAGGGCTATGACGTGATGCCCGAGGTGGAGGAAATCGCCAAGAAGAACGCCGCCGCCACCGGCGGAAGCTACAAAAAGGTGGCCACTATGGAAGAGGCCTTCCAGGACGCGGACATCGTGTATCCCAAGAGCTGGGCTCCCTTCGCCGCCATGGAGGAGCGGACCAAGCTCTACCAGGCCGGGGACCAGGCGGGCATCGACGCCCTGGAGAAGAAGCTCCTGGCCCAGAACGCCCAGCACAAGGACTGGACCTGCTCCGAGGAGATGATGAAGAAGACCCGGAACGGCTCCGCCCTGTACCTCCACTGCCTCCCCGCCGACATCACGGGCCTGAGCTGCCCCGAGGGCGAGGTGGACAACCCTGTGTTCGACCGTTACCTGGTGCCCCTGTACAAGGAAGCCAGCTACAAGCCCTATATCATCGCGGCCATGATCATGATGAGCAAGGTCAAGGACCCCGTGTCCGCCCTGATGGCCCTGGACGCTGCCGACAAGCGCAAGCTGTTCTGAGAGGGTCTTTGCCATGCCGGAACGTATTGTCATCGCCCTGGGCGGCAACGCCCTGGGAAATAATCTGCCGGAGCAGATGATTGCGGTGAAGCAGACTGCTAAGGCCATTGTGGACCTGATCGAACAGGGCCACCAGGTGGTCATCGCCCACGGCAACGGACCCCAGGTGGGCATGATCCAAAATGCCATGGCCGAGCTGACCCGCTCGGACCCCGAGAAGTATATCCCCTGCCCCCTGTCCGTCTGCGTTGCCATGAGCCAGGGCTACATTGGCTATGACCTCCAGAACGGCCTGCGGGAGGAGCTGCTGGACCGGGGAATCGACAAGGGCGTGGCCACCGTCCTCACCCAGGTGGAGGTGGACCCGGCGGACCCGGCCTTCCAAAATCCCACCAAGCCCATCGGCGCCTTCATGACCAAGGAGGAGGCCGACGCACTGGTGAAGGAGCGGGACTACAAGGTCATTGAGGACGCCGGGCGGGGCTACCGCCGGGTGGTGGCCTCTCCCAAGCCGGTTTCCATTGTGGAAATCCAGTCCATTCAGGACATGGTGGAGGCCGGACTGGTGGTGGTGGCCTGCGGCGGCGGCGGCATCCCCGTATTCAAGACCGAGGGACACCACCTCAAGGGCGCGGCGGCGGTCATCGACAAGGACTTTGCCAGCGAGACCATGGCCGAGCAGCTGAACGCCGACCGGCTCATCATCCTCACCGCCGTGGAGAAGGTGGCGGTGAACTTCGGAAAGCCGGACCAGAAGTGGCTGGACAGCCTGACCCCGGAGGAGGCTAGGCGCTATATGGACGAGGGCCAGTTCGCCCCCGGGTCCATGCTGCCCAAGGTCCAGGCGGCGGTGAAGTTTGCCGAGTCCCGCCCGGGCCGCAAGGCCCTCATCACCCTGCTGGAAAAGGCGGGGGCGGGTGTGGCCGGAGAGACCGGCACCACCATTACCGCGTGAGAACCCCATAAGCGCTGAAAAGAGGACCGCCCGGATGGGCGGTCCTTTTGCGCGGGAGGCGTCAGCTCATGAACAGCTGCACCCAGTAGTGCTTATAGCCGGAGGGGGCCTTTACATAGCCGATGCCGATGGAGGAGAAGTCCCCCTTTAGGATGTTGGCCCGGTGGCCCTCGGAGTTCATCCAGGAATCCATGACGGCGGCGGGGGAGCTCTGCCCGGCGGCAATGTTCTCGCCCATGGAGCCGGCGGAAATGCCCGCTTCCTCCACGGCGGTGAAGCAGCTGGTTCCGTTGGGCCGGGTGTGGGAGAAGGACTGCACAATTTCCTCTGCCCGGAGCTGGGCCACGTCGGTGAGAGCGTCGTCCAGGGTCAGGGGAGACTTGCCGTTTTGCGCCCGGGCGGCGTTGACCAGCTCCAGCACGCCCTGGCGCATGGCCTGGAGGTCGCCGCTGTCGGGCGTGCCAGGGGCCTCGCCGCCGGGGGCTTCACCGCTGCCAGGAGTTTCGCTGCTGCCGGGGGTCTCGCTGCCTGGAGCATCGCTGTTGGACTGGATGATATACAGCAGGGACCAAAAGTCCTGATAGCCGCCATAGCCCTTGGCGTCGTGGACATAGCCCACGCTCAGGTGGGTGTGCTCCTGGTTCATCAGAGCGGTGCGGGCGCTCGGAGTGGACAGCACCTTTTCCAGGGCCGCCTCTGCCGTGTCATAGCCGGTGCCTACCACAAAGCTCTCGTCCACGTAGACTGCGGGCACGCCGGTTTTCTCCAGCACGGAGCTCCAGTCGCTGCCGTCGGCCCGAATTTCGATATAGCCGCCGGAGAGGTCCTTGGCCCGTATTTGCGCCGCCTGATCCAGGCTGTCCATGGCTCCCAGGGGCTTCAATCCGGCCTTGGTCCGCTGGGCGTTCAGCAGGCGCAGCAGCTCTGCGGCGGCTGCCTCCGGCGTGGGCTTGGAGGGCTGGGAGGGTTCCGGAGTTTTTTCCGGGGCTTTCTCGGGGGTTTTCTCCGGCGCCTTCGGCGCTTCCTCCGGGTCCTCGGCGGGCGTCTTGGAGCCGACATACTGGGCCATGCGGTAGATCACCGCGCAGCCCTGGCCACGGTTCATGGTGACTGTGCCGCCAAAGGTTCCGTCGGAATAGCCTCCGATGATGCCTAGGGCGTACACATTGGATACCGCATCCCGGTAGGCGTCGTGGATGCCGTCCCAGTCGGCGATTTTTTCCGCGGCGGCGGCTTTCGCCTCCTCGCTGGCAGAGGAGCCCTGTTGGGCCATGATGTTGGTCATGAGCTGGGCCATGTCGTAGCGGCTGATGGGCTGGTCCATGGCTCCGGCGTCCCGGTAGTTGGCCACGAAGCTGGCGTCCTTGAGGACCCCGGCCTGGGACAGGGCCTCCGTATTGGGGACGAACCAGCCCAGGTTTTTGTTGGCCTCCGTGCTGTTCTCCTTGACGGCGTCCGGGTAGAAGGCCCGGGACAGCATGACGCAGAACTGGGCCCGGGTGACTTTGGCGGCGGGCTTGAAGGACCCGTCGGCGTAGCCGGAGGTGATGCCCTTGGCGGCACATTCTTGAATGGCGGCGTGGAAGGTGTGGGACTGGGGCACGTCGCGGAACTCCGCCGCCAGGGCGGGGACGCTGAGCGCCGCGCACAGTGCCAGGGCCAGAAGCAGGGACAGCAGCTTTTTCATAACGCGTTCTCTCCTTTTTGGTTTGTTCCATTATAAGCCTCCTGCCGCCGCGCCGCAAGAGGAAAAACCCTCCGGCGGCGTTGTCTGCGGAAAAGAGGTGCTGTCTGCTCCCGGATTTTGGGAAAACCTCCGTCGTTTTTCACGATAGAAAGCGGGGAAGATGCTGAATTCTTCGTGAAACCAGCCGGAAAAGTGGCCGGGTTTCATTTTTCTGTTGCGCTGAAAAAGACAGACATGTATAATAACAAATCAAGACAGGCGGAAGGCTCTTCAAAGAGGGGAGGCCGGACGCTGGAGGGCCGCTTTCAAGCGGCGGAGGGAACGCCCTATGCAGACGATGAACGTGTTCAACGACATCCTGGGCCTGTACATTATTCTGGTTCTGGTACTGGTAGTTTTGCCGCCGAAACAGAATAGTGCGTTTGGTCATGCGCGAAACAAGGGCGCGGTCAACGGTTTCCTCCGCTAAGCGGCGTGAAACGGCCGGTCCCCAAAACCGGAACTCTTGCAAGTCCGTGACCCGACGAGGGACACGGGCTTTTTTGCTTTTCACACCGAAAGGAGATGCTGAGCATGGAACTGACAGGCGCGCAGATTTTGATGGAGGGTCTGGCCCGGGAGGGCGTGGAGCGGGTATTCGGCTACGCCGGGGCCACCATCTGCCCCATTGCCGACGCCCTGCGGGAGGACCCCAATATGGACTATACCCTGGTTCGCACGGAGCAGAACGCCGGGCACATGGCCTCCGGCTATGCCCGGGTGACGGGAAAGACCGGGGTGTGCATCGTCACCTCCGGCCCGGGGGCCACGAACCTCATCACCGGCGTGGCCACGGCCTATATGGACTCCATCCCCCTGGTGGCGGTGACGGGGCAGGTGCCCTCCAACCTCCTGGGGCGGGACATCTTCCAGGAGGTGGACATCACCGGGGCGGTGACCCCCTTTACCAAGCACTGCTATCTGGTGAAGGACGCCGCTCAGCTGCCGGTGGTTTTGAAGGAGGCGTTTCACATCGCCTCCACGGGCCGCCCCGGCCCGGTGCTCATCGACATCCCCGTGGACGTGCAGGAGCAGCTGGTGACGGACGTGGAATTTCCCGAGGAGGTCCGCATCCGGGGCTATAACCCCAGCGTCCGGGGAAACGACAAGCAGATTTCCAACGTGGCCGCGGCCATCGGCGTGGCCCAAAGGCCGGTGATCTGCGCCGGGGGCGGCGTGTTCCTGGCCCATGCCGAGGAGGAGCTGCGGCAGTTTGCCGAAGCCACCGGCATCCCGGTGGTCACCACCATGATGGGCCTCTCTCTTCTGCCCACAGAGCACCCGCTGAACATGGGGATGATCGGGGCCCACGGAAACAATACGGCCAACAAGGCCCTGGTGAAGTCCGACCTTCTCATTATGATCGGCACCCGGGTGGCGGACCGGGCCATCGTCTCCCCGGATGAGATTCAAAAGCGGATGGCCAACATCCACATTGACGTGGACCCCGCCGAAATCGGGAAAAACATGCAGTCCACCCTCCCCCTGGTGGGGAATGCCAAGGTGATCCTCCAGCAGCTGATGGAGAGGGGAGCCCGGGCGGAGTGCGGGGACTGGCGGGAGATGCTCCAGGAGCTCCGCCGGACAAACCTGGGCCGGGGCTATCCGGCAAAGGACGGGTACGTTTTCCCGGGCCGCCTCCTGCGGCTTTTGGGCGAGCGCCTGGACAAGGACGCCGCCGTCTGCGTGGACGTGGGACAGAATCAAATTTGGGCCTGCAAGCACCTGCGGCTCAACGGGGCTCGGTTTTTGACCAGCGGGGGGCTTGGCACCATGGGCTATGCCATCCCCTGCGCCGTGGGGGTAAAGACCGCCCAGCCGAGCCGCCAGGTGGTAGCCGTCTGCGGCGACGGGTCCTTCCAGATGTCCATGAATGAGCTGGCTGCCGTGAAGGCCGGGGGCTTTGATTTAAAAATCCTCCTCTTCCGCAACGGCGTCCTGGGCCTTGTGAACCAGATTCAAAGCAAGGAGCCCTATCACGGCCCCTTCGGCGTGCGGCTGGAGGGAGACCCGGACTTTGCCGCCATCGCCTCCGCCTACGGCATCCCCAGCATGACGTTGCGGGACGAGGCCAAGGTGGAGGAGACCCTGGAACGCTTCCTGGGGGCGGAGGGGCCCTGCCTCCTCATCGCGGAGGTGAGCCCCGAGTGGAAAACCACGGACTGAGAGGGAGGACGGAAGGATGAAACAGACGATTTCCATTTTGGTGGAGAACCGGGCGGGCGTTTTGAACCGGGTGGCCAGCCTGTTCTCCCGCCGGGCCTTCAACATCGACTCCCTGGCGGTGGGCGTGACGGACGACCCCTCCCTCTCCCGGATGACCATTATTGTGGACAACGGGAACAGCGTGGTGGAGCAGGTGGAAAAGCAGCTGAACAAGCTGGTGGAGGTCATCAAGGTCCGCACCCTGGACGAGGGGAACATGATTGGCCGGGAATTGATGATTATAAAAGTCAGCGCCAACAAAAACAACCGGGAACACATTATGACCATCTGCAACATCTGCGGGGCCAAGGCGGCGGACATTTCCCCCACCTCCATGACCCTGGAGATCTCCGACACCCCGGACCGGGTGGACGTGTTCGAGGAGATGATGCGGCCCTTCAACATTTTGGAGGTGGCCCGGACCGGGGTCATCGCCCTGCAAAAGGGCGGGGGAAAAATCTAACGACAAGAAGGAGTAATACAATATGGATAAAGCGCAGAAAAAAGCCCTGACGGAGGAGTGGAAGAACCGCCGCCCGGAGATGGGGGTCATCTCTCTGCGGTGCAGGGAGACGGGAGAGGTCTTTTTGGGAACCGCCAAGGACACGAAAGCGGCGTTTAACAGCGTCCGGGCCAAGCTCTCCGGCGGCATACACCCCAACAAGCGGCTGATGGAGCTGTGGAAGCAGTACGGCGAGGAGGGCTTCGAGCTCTCCGTGGCCGCCGTGCTGGAGTACGAGGACCCGCTGGAGGACCACACGGAGGAGCTGGAGACCCTGCGGGAGCTGTGCCTGGCAGAGGACAAACATGCGGTGAAAATATGGAAATAAACCGTTGGAGGAGGAGCGTGCGCCTATGAAAATCAGAGCCACTGCGGCCATCATGGAGTGCTTGTTGGAGCAGGAGGTGGATACCGTTTTCGGCTACCCCGGCGGCACCATCCTCAACGTCTATGACGAGCTGTATCGGTACAAGGACAAGATTCACCACGTATTAACCGCCCACGAGCAGGGGGCGGCCCACGCTGCCGACGGCTATGCCCGGTCCACCGGGAAGGTCGGGGTGTGCTTTGCCACCTCCGGCCCCGGGGCCACGAACCTGACCACCGGCATCGCGACCGCGTACCTGGATTCCTCCCCGGTGGTCTTTATCACCTGCAATGTTACGGAGGCCACGTTGGGCAAGGACGCCTTCCAGGAGGTGGACATCACCGGCATTGCCATGCCGATTACAAAGGCCACCTTCCTGGTTCGGGACCCGGCGACGATTCCCGCCGTTATGCGCCAGGCCTTCGCCGTGGCCGCCAGCGGGCGGCCGGGGCCGGTGCTCATCGACTTTTTGAAGGACGTGACCTTTCCCAGCGTGGAAATCGAGTATGAGTTCGTCCCTTGGCGGGAGAACCGGGGCTGCGCCGGGATGCGGGAGCTGAATCGGGACCACGAGCTGAAAAAGCCCACGCCAAATAAGGAGGACGTAGACATCCTCCTGGAGATGATCCAGCAGGCCCAGCGGCCCTTCGTCATCTGCGGCGGCGGCGTGGTGCTGGGCCGGGCGGACCAGGAGTTTTTGGAGTTTGCCGAGAAGCTGGACGCCCCGGTGGCCATCAGCCTCATGGGCGGCGGCGGCTTCTCCGGGAGCCACCCCCTCACCACCGGCATGATCGGCATGCACGGGTCCAAGGCATCCAACACCGCCTGCGACGAGTGCGATCTGCTCATCGCCGTGGGCTGCCGCTTCTCCGACCGGGTGGCCCTGAACCCGGCCACGTTCGCCCGGCAGGCGAAAATTGTCCAGATCGATATTGACCGGGCGGAGATCGACAAGAACGTACTGACGGACCACCACATCATTGGCTCCGCCCGGCGGGTGCTGGCCATGCTGAACGAGAAGCTGCCCCAGTACGACCACAGCGCCTGGAAGGCCCACATCCTGCCCCTCCGGGCCCCATCGGTGGCGGAGGACAGCGACCACCTAACCCCCCAGCAGGTGCTGGAGACCATCCGTCTCCAGATGCCGGAGGACGCCATTGTGGCCACCGACGTGGGCCAGCATCAAATGTGGGCCATTAAGTACCTCCACTTCCAGTATCCCGGGCAGATGCTCACCTCCGGCGGCTTTGGCACCATGGGCTTTGGCCTGGGGGCCGCCATCGGGGCCCAGACCGCCCACCCGGGCAAGCGGGTCTTTCACATCACCGGGGACGGGTGCTTTCGCATGAACTGCCATGAATTGGCGACCGTGGGCTACTACAAGCTGCCCATTATTACGGTGGTATTCAACAACGGCACTCTGGGCATGGTCCGCCAGTGGCAGAGCCTTATCTACGGAAAGCGCTACTCCGAGACCACCCTGGACCGGGGACCGGATTTCGTGAGGCTGGCGGAGGCCTATGGCATCCGGGGCTTCCGGGTGGAGACGGCGGCGGATATGGAACGGGTGCTGGCGGAGGCTCTGGCGGTGAAAGAGCCCGCCGTCCTGGATTGCCGGCTGGACATTGACGAGATGGTCCGGCCCATGGTGGCCTCCGGGTCTGAGATTACGGATTTCCTGCTGAGCGAAGGAGGAGAGGTATGAGAAAGCAATGGGACACGGAGAAGAAGCTCTACACCCTCTGCATCCTGACGGAGGACACCCCCGGTATTCTCAGCCAGGTGGCGAGGCTCTTCTCCCGGAAGGGCTATAACATCGAGTCCATCGTCTCCGGCGCCACGGACCGGCCCCACACCGCCCGCATTTCCATCGAGCTGCTGGCGGACGAGCTGGTGGCAAACCAGCTGGCCACCCAGTGCCGCAGGCTCCTGGGAGTTCAGGCGGTGAAAATCTTTGACGAGGAAACCTGCATCCGCCGGGAGATTGCCCTCATCAAGGTCCGGGCGGCGGACCACGGGACCCGGGACGAGATCATTCAGCTGACCAACATCTTCCGGGGCCATATCATCGACGTGGACAAGGAGTCCCTGACGGTCTGGGTCTTTGGCTCCCAGAGCAAGAACGCGGCGCTGATTCAGATGCTGGAGGATTTCGGCATCCTGGAGATTGCCAAGACGGGTACTATCGCCATCGAGAGAGGGCGTAGCACGATATATGACGAGAGCAAATTGAAGGAGGAATATGAATATGGCAAGAATGTACTATGAGAAGGACTGCGACCTGGGCAAGCTGGACGGGAAGAAAATCGGCGTCATCGGCTACGGCTCTCAGGGCCATGCCCATGCCCTGAACCTGAAGGAATCCGGCTGCGACGTGTGCGTGGGCCTGCGCCAGGGCTCCAAGAACTGGGAAAACGCCGAGAAGGCGGGGCTGAAGGTTCAGACCGTGGCGGACACCGCCAAATGGGCCGATATCATCATGATTCTGGTGAACGACGAGGTCCAGGCGGACGTGTACAAAAACGACATCGCCCCCAACCTGGAGGCGGGGAATATGCTGATGTTCGCCCACGGCTTCAACATCCACTTCAAGCAGATCGTGCCCCCCGCCGGGGTGGACGT
>CAJUMX010000007.1 GCA_910587705.1 uncultured Oscillibacter sp. | reverse complement strand
GCAGCATCCAAAATACGCTGTCCCAAAGGCGCACCCGTCCATACTTCCTGTTTGAATTACAGTGTAATACCATGAACAAGCTGTGTCCATTAGGGCCTGCTGGCGTGGGCCGAATTGTTAATCTGTTCTTCAGTCCGCCCTGTTTCCCTTCGTGTAATTATACTAAGGGCGCACTGATATGTGCGACATTTTTTAAAAAGCACAGCGGGAACAGACGAAGGGGTTCTACCAGGAAATCCTGGATAAACTGGAGAGCCTTCCCGCTGACACGCTAGACTGGAGAGACGCCGTGAAAAGCATTATTAAAGCATCATTGACGAGATCATTCGATCCGGCGAGCAATGGTTGGTCGATGTACAGTCGGCGGCAAAAAAGAACCCTGGGATTTCTCCCGTAAAAAATCCCAGGCTGTATTTGTGCGTGATGACAAAATCGTTATCCGCCCAATTACGCCGAAGAATGAAGAATTTTATCGCAGCATCAGGACTCAGTATTCGATCATGTACAAATCTGCGTGCGATGCGGCGAAAGAGAAAGGTGGCAACCTATTCATAAGCGAAATATCACCTCCAGAGGAGTTCTATTGCATCATTGAGAAGGACGACGTTCCCGCCGGTTACCTTGGAATCAAAGACACAAGCACCGACTTGTGGGAAATCGCGATAGAGCTGGACGCCAAGCACACTCGACATGGTCTCGGGCCGCAGAGCATCCGCTTGTACTTGAATGAGATTCAGCGCATTACAGGCAAGGGAGAGTTTAAGGCCGTGGTGGAGGTGGACAACCTTCCCTCGCAAAAATGCTTTGAACGACTGAGCGCGAAGCTGGTGGGGCTGTGCGGCAGTGTAGTTTTGAAGACCGACGAGGAGAAAAGGCAGATTACCTGGAAAGCGGGAGAAATGCCTTGTAAGCTGAGGCCTTATCCATTATAATGAAGTAAATTGTCGAAATGAGGAGGACGCCGCGATGTCACCAGAAGAGAAGGCCCGTCTTGCCATAGACCAGAAGCTGATACAATCCGGCTGGGTGATTCAGGATATGAAACACCTGAATCTGTCCTCTGCCATGGGTGTAGCTGTGCGTGAGTTCCCAACCAGCACAGGCGAGGTAGACTATGCCCTTTTTATTGACGGAACCCCTGTAGGAGTTGTGGAGGCAAAACGGACAGAGAGCGGAGAGAAAATCACCACAGTGGAGGATCAGTCCGCACGTTACGCCGGAAGCAAATTCAAGTGGATCAAGGGCGATACCGCCATCCGCTTTGCCTACGAAGCGACGGACAAGCTGACCCGGTTTACGGATTATCACGACCTGAAATACTGCTCCCGGACCGTTTTCTCTTTTCACCGCCCGGAGACGCTGCGGGCGCTATTAAGTGCGCCGGATACTATCCGCAACAACATGAAGCGGTTTCCGCCCTTTGACACCACCGGCTTTCGGGACTGTCAAATTCGCGCCATTCGTAAGCTGGACTGCTCTTTTGCCGAAAACAGGCCAAGGGCACTGGTGCAGATGGCCACCGGAGCAGGAAAGACCTTTACCGCTATCACCGCCGCTTACCGCCTTTTGAAATTCGGAAAGATGAACCGCATTTTGTTCCTGGTGGATACCAAAAGCCTTGGGGAACAGGCGGAGCGGGAATTTCTAGCCTATATTCCCAACGATGACCCCAGACCTTTTTCCGATATTTATGGCGTGTACCGCCTGAAATCCTCCCGAATGCCCGCCAATACGCAAATCTACATCAGTACCATTCAGCGGATGTACTCCATTTTGAAGGACGAGAATTTAGACGAATCGGCAGAGGTAACTCCTTTCGGTGAGTATGTGACCGCCGACAGCAAGGCACCGAAAGAAGTGGTCTACAACGAAAAATACCCGCCGGAATTTTTTGACTGCATCATCGTGGATGAGTGCCACCGATCCATTTACAATGTCTGGAGCCAGGTGCTGGAGTATTTTGATGCGTTTATGATTGGTTTGACCGCCACGCCGGATAAGCGCACCTTTGCCTTTTTCCATCAAAACGTGGTCAGCGAATATTCCAGAGAACAGGCTATCATTGACGGCGTCAATGTGGGGGAAGACATCTTCCTCATCGAAACTGAGGTGGGACAGCACGGCGGATATATTGTAAAGCAGCAGATTGAATACCGGAACCGCCTGTCCCGGGAAAAGCGCTGGAAGCAGATGGACGAGGACATCAGTTATGTGCCCACCCGCCTTGACCGGGATATCGTCAACCCCAGCCAGATACAGACCGTGATCCGGGCGTTCAGGGAAAACCTGTACACCACTCTGTTTCCCCGCAGAAGCGAAGTTCCCAAGACGCTGATTTTCGCCAAGACCGACAGTCACGCGGACGACATCATCCAGATTGTCCGGGAGGAGTTTGGCGAGGGAAACGAATTCTGCAAGAAAATCACTTATTCCGCGGAAAACCCGGAAGAGACTCTTTCTGATTTTCGCAACAGCTTCAACCCCAGAATCGCCGTCACAGTGGATATGATTGCCACCGGGACGGACGTGAAGCCCATCGAGTGCCTGATTTTCATGCGGGACGTGCGGAGCAAGAACTATTTCGAGCAGATGAAAGGCCGCGGCACCCGGACGCTGCGCAAGGACGATCTGCAAAAGGTGACTCCCTCCGCCACCGAGAACAAGGACCACTTTGTTATCGTGGACGCGGTGGGCGTTACCAGGTCCAAGAAGTCGGACACCCGCGCCTTGGAGCGCAAGCCCACAGTCTCTCTGAAAGAGCTGATGATGAATGTGGCCCTGGGTGCGCGGGATGAGGACACCCTCACCTCCCTGGCCAGCCGCATCGTCCGGCTGAACGCCCAGATGACGGCCTCTGAGCGGAAGGAGTTTCAGGGAATCACGGGGGTCTCCGCCGGACAGACCGCCCAAGCTCTGCTGGATGCCTTTGACCCGGATGTCATTGCGGCCCATGCAGGCGTGTCCCTGCCGGAGGACAGTGAGCCCTCCCAAGAGCAGCAGGCGCTGCTGGATGCCGCCCAGCGGGAGCTTGCCGCTGCCGCTGTTGCACCGTTCCACAGGCCGGAAGTGCGGGACTACATCGAAAACGTCCGCCGGAACCACGAACAGATTATTGACAACATAAATCTCGACACGGTGCTGTTTGCCGGGTACGACGTCAGCCAAGAGGAAACCGCCGGCCGGGTCATTGAGACGTTCCGGGAATTTATCCGGGAAAACCGGGACGAGATCACGGCTTTGCGGATCATCTACGACCAGAGATACAAGGATCGGCCCATGGCAATTGCCGCACTCAAGGCGCTGTATGAGAAACTGAAAGCCCGTCATATCACGGTGGACAGGCTGTGGGACTGTTATGCCATCAAGCAGCCTGACAAGGTAAAGCGAGGCGCAGTGGTGCAGCTGGCCGACCTGATTTCCCTCGTCCGGTTTGAACTGGGCGCTGCGGAAACGCTGGCTCCCTTTGCCGAACGGGTCAATTATAATTTCCAGCAGTGGTCCTTCCGCCGCAACGCCGGGGCTGTTCACTTCACCGACGAGCAGATGGAGTGGCTACGTCTGATTAAAGACCACATCGCCGCATCCCTCAGCGTGGTATCGGAGGATCTGGACCTCAGTCCCTTCGACCGCAAAGGCGGCCTGGGGCGGTTCTATGAGGTGTTTGGGGAGGATTATGAGAAAATTTTGATGGAATTGAATGTGGAGCTGGTGGCGTGAGGTATTTATGAATTTTTCAGAATTAGTTGCCCCTGACGGATTGTTTAGTGACGGAGATTGGATAGAGAAAAAAGATCAAGATGAAAATGGTACAGTTCGGCTAATACAACTTGCCGATATAGGTGTATGTCTTTTTAAAGATAAATCAGCTAAATTTGTTACAGAAGCTAAAGTGCAGGAATTAAACTGCACACTTTTGCAAAAGGGTGATATTTTGGTTTCCCGCTTACCTGATCCGTTGGGCAGGGCTTGTATCTTTCCCTTAGATGGCAAATACATTACAGCTGTTGATGTCGCTATAGTAAGAATTACGCGGCAAGATATTAGCCCCAATTATATCATGTACATGATAAACTCACCGGGTTTTCGAGCAGAAATAAAAAAATTTGAAAGTGGAACAACGAGAAAAAGAATATCGAGAAAAAACCTTAATAAAATTCAATTTGATATTCCCCCACTTTCCGAACAAGAGCGCATCGTTTCCCGTATTGAGGAACTGTTCTCCCGACTGGACGCCAGCGTAGCCGAGCTGAAAATGGCAAAGGGACGGCTGAAGGTGTACCGGCAGGCGGTGCTGAAAGCGGCGTTTGGGAAAGTCACAACACATACCCCATTTGGAGAAATTATTAACGCCCGCCTTGGAAAAATGCTTGATAAGGAGAAAAATACCGGGGATTTTCATAAATATTTGCGTAATATCAACGTCAGGTGGTTTTCTTTCGATTTATCTGATTTGTTAGAAATGCGGATTGAGGCCGATGAGATTGAGAAATATTCTGTTTCTCACAATGACCTGATAATCTGCGAAGGTGGAGAACCTGGCAGATGTGCGGTTTGGGATAAGCAGGATTCCATATTTTATCAGAAAGCGTTACATAGGGTGCGGTTTTTAGATAACTCAAACCCCAGATTTTATATGTATTATCTGTGGTTTTCTGCTCAGACAGGGCAGCTTTGTAGATATTTCACGGGAACTGGAATTAAACATTTAACGGGGCAATCACTATCAAAAGTAATTGTTCCTACAGCAAACAAAACTATACAAGATTCTATTGTGGCTGAAATTGAATCCCGTTTATCTGTCTGCGACAACATCGAAAAAACGGTAGACACCGCCCTGCAACAGGCGGAAGCCCTGCAGCAGAGCATTTTAAAGAAAGCGTTTGAAGGGGGATTATAAATGCCGACGATTACTGATTGGTTAATGCTGGGAATTACTGCAATATATGTCATTGCAACTATTTTCATTTGTTTTGCAAATATTCGTTCTGCGAAAGCATCTCAGGAACAGCTTTCCGAAATGAAACATGAATATAAAGAAAATCAACGTATCGGTTTGATGCCATACCTGAGTGTACGTAAGTGCGAGGAAACGGTTGCTCTCCAAGGAGAAGGAACCTGTTGGATTTCTGAGCCATGTACTGAGAACTATTTAAAAACCACCGCAATTTTGAAACTTACTAATTGTGGCCCGGGAATTGCTGTTGATATTTCATATGAATGGAAGAATGTCGAATACAGTAATAGGTATAATTATGTTGAGTCACTTTCGGCGGGTGACACACGGTATTTAGAAGTAACAATTTATGCGCGTAAGCCAAACAAGGCTGACGGTACAGATTTGAGGCGAATATTTGTCGACATAACGTTGTTTGATATATTTGGAAATCAATATTTACAGAGAATCTGCATTTATCTTGAAGTAAGTTCAGAGTCGCTCGTGGTAAGAACTAACATGCCGATTTCAAAACCTGAACTTCAAAAAATAGAGCGAAAAGAGGGAAAAGATGCCTGACCAAACCTCCGCCATCATCTCCAAAGTCTGGGGCATGTGCAACCCCCTGCGGGACAACGGCGTGTCCTACGGCGACTATTTGGAGCAGCTTACATACCTAATCTTCCTGAAAATGTCGGACGAGTACTCCAAGCCGCCTTACAAGCGGGAAACCGGCATCCCCGCCGGATACACTTGGGCTGATATGAATACCCTTAAGGGCGCGGATCTGGAAAAGCAGTACAAAGCCATCCTGGAAAAGTTGGGAAAACAGAGCGGCATCCTGGGGAAGATTTTCAAAGGTGCGGTGAACAAAATCAGCAGCGCCGCCATCCTGTACCGCATCGTGCAGATGATCGACCAGGAGCGGTGGGTGTCCATGTCCTCCGACGTCAAGGGCGAGATTTATGAGGGATTGCTCCAGAAAAACGCGGAGGACGTGAAAAGCGGCGCAGGGCAGTACTTCACGCCCCGGCCCCTCATCCGGGCCATGGTGCGCTGTGTCCGTCCGGAGCCAATGAAGACCATCGCAGACCCCTGCTGCGGCAGCGGCGGTTTCTTTCTCGCCGCACAGGATTATATCGCGGATGAAGCCCACTATACCCTGGACCGGGAGAAAAAGGAGTTCCTCAAAAAACAGACTTTTTACGGTAATGAATTGGTTTCCACCACCTTCAAGCTGTGCCTGATGAACCTGTACCTCCACAACATCGGGGACATCTACGGAAGCGTCCCTGTCACCTTGGGGGACGCGTTGCTGACAGACCCAGGCTACCGGGTGGACTACGTATTAACCAATCCGCCCTTTGGCAAGAAGTCCTCCATCACCTTCACCAACGAAGAGGGGGAGCAGGAGGAGGAAGACCTGGTTTACAACCGAACCGACTTCTGGACCACCAGCTCCAACAAGCAGCTGAATTTTGTTCAGCACATCAATACGCTCCTGAATGCCAGAGGCAAGGCGGCGGTGGTTGTGCCGGACAATGTGCTTTTTGAAGGCGGTGCAGGTGAAACGGTGCGCCGGAAGCTGTTGGAGACCTGCGACCTGCATACGATTCTGCGCCTGCCAACCGGGATTTTTTATAAGCCAGGCGTTAAGGCCAACGTGATCTTCTTCGACAAGTGCCCCGCCAGCCCGGAGCGGCAGACGAAAGAGGTGTGGGTGTACGACTTCCGCACCAACGTCCACTTCACACTGAAGCAGCACCCCATGACGGACGCCGATCTGGAAGATTTTATCCGCTGCTTCCATCCGGAGAACCGGCACCAGCGCAGTGAGACGTGGTCGGAGGATCACCCGGATGGCCGCTGGAGAAAATTCACCGTTCAGGAAATTCTGGTTCGGGATAAGGCCAGCCTGGATATCTTTTGGATTAAGGATAAGTCCCTGGCAGATATGGACAATCTGCCCGCGCCGGATGAATTGGCTCTGGACATTATCGAAAATCTCCAAAGTGCGTTGGATGGATTCCAGGAGCTGATGCAGCAGTTAAACCCGACATCGGATTACGACAGGTAGGGTAAAAGCAAAGCGCAGCTCTGGCTGATGAATACGGTCGCCTCCAGCTCAATAGCTTTGCCAAATCAGGAGATGAGGCCAAAATCTTCTGCTGTGCCTCCCACAGCTCGGATGGCTCAAAAACTGCGCCGCTATAAACAAAGAACAAGGAAACCACTTGCGTTTATCCGTTTTTGAAACGATAGTTTGGTTATTGGATTCCCTGGTGCGACCATCAAAACGGACACAGGAGGACGCCGCGCGTGCCGACGCTTGAATGGATCAGAAAAGGCAGTCGGCGGGAATTGGCGATAGGCTATGGAAACGCTGTTCTTACGCACGTTGAAAGGATATTCACTATGCAGCTTCAGCAGTTGATCTATTTCATGACGGTCGCCGACCAAGGCAGCTTCAACAAGGCGGCGGAGAAGCTCTTTGCCACGCAGCCAAATCTCAGCAAAGCCATCAGCAACTTGGAGAGCGAGCTGAAAGTGAACATTTTCTACCGCACCAATCGGGGAGTAGAGCTGACGGAGGATGGGAAAAAGCTCTACCAGTACACCCGCACCATCATGAACCAGATGGAGCTGATTGAGGGCTTGGCGGTGAAGGAGGCTCCCCGGATACTGTCCGTCGCCTCGTATCCGATCATCACCATGGGCCGCCTGATGAGCGAGTTTTATATCCGCCACCGGACGGAATCCATTTCCCTCAAACTATCGGAAGAGCGCATGTACCGCGTCATTGAGATGGTGGAAAGTGGTGAGGCGGACATTGGCTTTGTCATGAGCAATCAGGTGCAGATGAAGGAGCTTCGCCACCTCATAAATTTCAAGGGCATCGAGCTTCATGTCCTCGGCATGGACACCTGGTATGCCAACCTGGGCCCTGCCCATCCCCTCTACGACCGGGATGAGGTGACGATTCTGGAGCTGCTGCAATATCCCTTTGTCCGCCGCCCGGATGACTACTTCTCCAATCTGACCCACTACTTGGAAATCGACGGCGTACGGCTGACCAGCTTCACCCGGGTCGTATACGCCAATGACAGTACCGCCATTCTCTCCCTTCTCCATACCACGGACGCGTTCCGCTTTGGCCCCGGCTTGAGCGCGGATGATTTTTCCGCCTATGGCATCCGCACCATTCCCATCCGCAACTGTAAAATCCAAATTACCTCCGGCTGGCTCCAGAGGAAGCGGGAAACCCTCAGCGAGGAGGCCGCGGACTTTGTTGCCATGCTCCAAAATTTGTACCCCGTTTCTCTGCAATTTTGACGAAAAACCGTCGGAGTTAAGCCTTCACACCTTGCACAGTTTCTGTGTGAGGTGTGTTTTTTTGTCTAAGCCGCACAAATTGATGCTTTAAAAATCATATAAAATAGATATTCCTGCCATTTATAACCCGGCTATAACTTTTTCAGCTTAGACAGGCCCGAAATGTTCCCGATACAATAGGGACATCAAGGGAAAGGACGGGATGGAACATGACGGGAATTGCGGCGCTGACAATTCTACTCTGCGTCTATGCGGCGGGCGAACTCATTGCCCAAAAAACCAAAGCGGTCTTCTCCACAGTACTTGGGATCGCGCTGATTCTGCTGGCTGGCTTTTGGAGCGGGGCCCTGCCCCGGACGCTGATTGAGGACGCGCAGGTCAGCGGTTTTGGAAACCTCATCGCGGGAATTCTGATTGTTTCCCTGGGCACAACGATTGACTTCCCGGAAATCAAACGGCAGTGGAAGGTCGTTGTGATTTCCCTCTGCTGTGTCCTTGGCTCTGTGGCGGCCATCATTCTTCTGGGCGGTCCCATCATGGGTATGGACATGGCGGTGGCCGGGGCCCCGATTTTCGCCGGGGGCAGCGCGGCTACTCTCATCATGACCACGACGCTGAAGGAAAAGGGTCTGGAGCTGGCGGGTACCTTCTGCATTGTCCTCTATGTCACGCAGAAGTTCATCGGTGTGCCCATCGCCTCTTTGCTGCTGCGGCGCACGGCCCTCCGCTTCCGAGAGGAGCCGGAGTTGGTTGCGCAATACAGCAAACAGGTCCCGGAGACTTCCGCTCAGAGGAAGAGAGGGCTTTTGGAATTACCGGCTCTGTTCTCCCGCCCCTCGGTGTATCTGGCAAAGCTGGGCATGGTTGCGGTCGCCGCTTATTATACGGCAAAGCTGACGAACGGCGCGGTGCATTATTTTGTGCTCTGCCTGGTAATGGGAGCGCTGTTCTTTGCCTTGGGCTTTTTGGAGAAGGGCATTCTGGCAAAGACCCAGTCCGGCGGCTTGATTACATTCTTCGTGACCATCCTGATTTTTTCAAATTTAGCCACGACCACGCCGCAGCAGGTCGTCAGCGTGCTGGTCCCTCTGCTGGCGGCGGCGGTGTTGGGCGTGGCGGGCACCGTGGCGGTAGGCTTTGTGGCCGGGAAGTTTTTGAAAGTCCCCTTCGGCCTAGCGGTTTCTCTGGGAATTTCCTGCACCTTCGGCTTCCCCACCACCATGCTGATTCCCCAGGAGGTTTCCGAGGCCATTGGGCGGAACGACCGGGAAAAGGCGGCTATTCTCAACTACCTGCTTCCCAAAATGCTGACGGCGGGTTTCGTCACGGTCACGATCGCCTCCGTGCTGATCGCCGGCTTTGTGGTAAACATGCTGTGAGATAAACTAAAGGAGGAACATTATGGAGAGGATCTATGAACAAATCCGTCAGTACATTGACGGGCAGCGCCAGCCTATGCTTTTGCTGTGGGAGGAGCTGGTGAACACCGAGAGCGGAAGCCGTCAGATTGAGGGAGTAAACCAGGTCTGCGGTATTCTGCGCCGGGAAATGGAGGCGGCGGGCATCCAAACGCGGACCATCCACATGGAGAATGCCGGGGACATGCTGGTCGGCGAGTGGAACATGGCGAGCGGCAAGGCCCCTCTCCTGCTTATCGGCCACATGGACACGGTTTTCAAGGAGGGCGCGGCCAAGGAACGTCCCTTCCGCGTCGACGAGGAGGGCCTGGCCCATGGTCCCGGCGTTTTGGACATGAAGCCCGGCCTGGTCATGGCGCTGTACATCGTAAAGGCTCTGGCGGCAATCGGCTGGCGGGAGCGCCCCATCAAGTTCATCTTCGCCGGGGACGAGGAGAACCTCCATATGTTCTCCAACACCAAGGAGGTCTTCGTCCAGGAGGCGGCGGGGGCTCTGGCGGCTTTCAACTTTGAGACCGGATACCAAAACAATCACTTCGTGGTGGGCCGCAACGGCGGCGGCCCGGTCCGCATCACGGTTCACGGCGTGGCCGCTCACTCGGGCCTTGCGCCGGAGAAAGGACGTTCGGCTATCCTGGAGGCGGCCCATAAAATCGTGGAGATCGAGAACCAGAACGATATTCTCCGGGGGCGGCTTATCAACTGCGGCATGGTCAGCGGCGGCATCGGAGAGAATACCATCCCGGACAGCTGCGTCATCCGCATCGGCGTCCGTTTCAAAAGCATGGCGGTGGGGCAGGAGATTTTCGATATTCTGCGGAAGACGGCAGACCACAGCACGGTTCCGGATACCGCAGCGGAGCTGGACCTGAGCTGCGTCATGCAGTGCATGGACACTACCGACGGCGTAAAGGCGCTGTTCGCCCATCTGAAACGGACGGCGGCGGACTGCGGTTTTGGTGAAATCGGCTGCTTCCACTCGGACAGCCTGTCGGATTCCGGCATCACGGTGGCCGCCGGCGTGCCGACTGTGTGCGGCATGGGCCCCTGGGGAGAGGGGAATCACACGCCCAAAGAATACGCTAATGTGGAGTCGTTCTACCAGCGCTGCGTCCTGGCCGCCTGTGCCGCCGCCTCGCTGCGGGACGATTTCATGAAGGAATAAAAAGGAGGAGCAGAAAATGGAAAACACCAAGGAAAACGTTCAGAAGGAAACGATCGGCATCGGCGCGTGGATTGCCCTGATTTTCCTGATCCTCGTTCTGTCGGGCGCGTTTCGCACGGCGGAAGGCCCCATCAAGGTGCTGGACTTCACAAACTTGTCCGGTTCCTTCGGCAAAATTGGCGACACCGGAGCGAATCTCATTGGCTCCGGCGGCACTGGCGCCAAGGACGGCTTCATGGCCGGATTCAACCTGATTCCCCCTGTCATGTTCTTCTGCGGACTGCTGGCGGTGTTCGAGGAGCTGGGTGCGTTCAAGGCCTCCGACGTCCTCTTCCGTCCCCTGCTCCGGCCCCTGATGGGTATTCCCGGCAAGTGCGGCATCGCCTTCGTCTCCAGTTTTACTGGTTCTGACGTGGCGGCTGTCATGACCAAGGACCTCTATGATGCGGGAGACATCACCGACGACGAGCGGACCATTTTCGCTACCTACCAATACGCAGGCTCGGCCTGTATCAACAACACCATTACCGGCGGAGCGCCTCTGGTAGCGATCTGCCCCGTGGCGCTGGGCCCCTGCATCATCATCATGTTTGTCTGCAAGCTGGTAGGCGCCAACATCATCCGGCTGGTGCTGGCACTAAATAAGAAAAAGGCGTAAGGAGGAATTGGAAATGAGTGAGCAAAAAACCGCCGTCCCGGTAAAGCAGAAGGCTTCTATTGTCGACGTCTTCCTGAAAGGCTGCGCCAAGGGGTTTAAGGTCGGCATCGAAAATATTACCCCCGCCATGATTCTGGGCTACGTGTTGGTGTACATCCTGCGGGAAACCGGCCTGATGGACCTCCTGGGTGTGGTCATGTCTCCGGTAATGGGCCTGTTCGGCTTGCCCGGTGAGGCCTTCGCCGTGTTGATTTCCGCGTTCTTCGCCAAGGCCTCCGGCTGTGCCACAGCGGCGTCCATGTATGAGGCGGGTGCCCTGACGCTGGGCCAGGCCTCCATGATGCTGCCCGCCTGCATCCTGATGGGCACCCTGATCGGGCACTATGCCCGCATTGTGCTGGTGACGGGCTCCAACAAGAAGTGGCATCCGCTGATGATCCTAATCTGCCTCTTCGACGCGGCGCTGAGTCTCGTCATCATGCGCGTCATCCTCATGATGATGGGCGTACAGTGACCGGAACTTGAAGCCATGAAATTATCAAGACGACGGGGATTGCAGCTGGAGGCTTTCGGGAGCGTTTTGATCGTGACCGTCATGCTGGCGGACCGCTTCCTCTTTACCATTCAAGATGAATTCATCCTGACCTGTGCGGTGATCTCCGCCGCCGCGCTGACGGTCGGCATCCGGATTGTAAAGCGGGCCGACGAGAAGGCCGCGGAAATGGCTCAGCCCCCAGAATATCCCTCTGACTTCGGGAAACACTGACCGCCAGCCGTGACCTTTCTCCACGGTGACCGGGGTTTCCAATAAAAATGATTATATGGAGGTAAATCAAAATGGACAAGAATGCGAAGCACTATCCCCTGAACGCTGTCATGCCGCAGCACTGCGCGTATGTCGTGCGCGACCTGCCCCAGGCCACGGTGGAGCAGCGCGAACGCGCCCTGAACGCCACCCACTGGAACGAGTTTGCTTTCCCCTCCGGAATGCTGACGGTCGACATGCTGTCCGACTCCGGCACCACCGCCATGACCAACCAGCAGTGGGCCACCCTCTTCCTGGGCGACGAGGCCTATGGCCGGAACACCGGCTATTATGTCCTGCTGGACACCTTCCGCGACATTTTTGAGCGGGGCGGGGAGAAGAACTGGAAGAAGTCCATCGATTTGGTGCGCACGGACTGCCGTGACATCGAAAAGATGATGAACGAGCTGTACCTGTGCGAATACGAGGGCGGCCTCTTCAACGGCGGCGCCGCGCAGATGGAGCGTCCCAACAGCTTTATCATCCAGCAGGGCCGGGCCGCCGAGTCCGTGCTGATGGAGATTGTGAAGAAGATTCTGGCCCAGCGCCACCCCGGTAAGGTCTTTACCATCCCCTCCAACGGCCACTTCGACAC
The DNA here is from genome assembly GCA_910587705.1 of uncultured Oscillibacter sp. Lineage (GTDB taxonomy): Bacteria > Bacillota > Clostridia > Oscillospirales > Oscillospiraceae > Oscillibacter. The sequence continues at coordinate 113,728 of CAJUMX010000007.1, read as the reverse complement.
CACCGAGGGCAACATCAAGCAGATGGGCTCCATCCCCCGCAACCTGTACAATAAGGAACTGCTGTATGAGGTTCCCGAGGGCGGCAAATATGAGAAAAACCCGTTCAAGGGCAACATGGACATTGACAAGCTGGAGCAGCTGATCAGCGCCGTGGGCGTGGAAAACGTGCCCCTGATTTTCACCTGCATCACCAACAACCCCATCTGCGGCCAGCCCGTCTCCATGGCCAACATCCGGGAGATCAACCGCGTGGCCCACAAGTATGACATCCCCCTGGTGTTCGACGTGGCCCGCTGGGCGGAAAACGCGTACTTCATCAAAATGAACGAGGAAGGCTACGCCGACAAATCCATCGCCGAAATTGCCACCGAAATGTTCTCCTACTGCGACGCCTTCACCATGTCCGCCAAAAAGGACGGCCACGCCAACATGGGCGGCATGCTGGCCTTCCGGGATAAGGGCCTGTTCTGGAAGAAGTTCTCCGACTTCAATGAAGACGGTTCCGTCAAGACCGACGTGGGCGTTCTGATCAAGGTCAAACAGATTTCCTGCTATGGCAACGACTCCTACGGCGGCATGAGCGGCCGGGACATCATGGCTCTGGCCTGCGGCCTGTATGAGAGCTGCGACTTTGCCTATCAGCATGACCGTGCCATGCAGTGCGAGTACCTGGCCCAGGGCTTCTACAAGAACGGCGTCAAGGGCGTGGTTCTGCCCGTCGGCGGACACGCCGTGTATATCAACATGGACGAGTTCTTCGACGGCAAGCGGGATCACACCACCTTCGCCGGCACCGGCTTCTCTCTGGAGCTGATCCGCCGGTACGGCATCCGTGTCTCGGAGCTTGGCGACTTCTCCATGGAGTATGACCTCAAGACCCCCGAGCAGCAGGCGGAGCTTGCCAACGTGGTGCGGTTCGCCATCGACCGCAGCCGCCTGACCCAGGAGCACCTGGACTATGTCATCGCCGCCGTGGCCCAGCTGTACAAGGACCGGGAGACCATCCCCAACATGCGCATCCTCTGGGGCCACAAGCTCCCCATGCGCCACTTCCACGCCTTCCTCGAGCCCTACGCCAACGAGGAAAAATAATTTACCTGCGGCCTGCGCGAAGACCTGCAAGAACACGGAAGCATAAATCGTTGCAGTTCAAAAACTGCGCCGCTATAAACAAAGAGGTCTGCAAAGATTTTTTGGACAAATTTTGATAGTTTATAGCCGTTTCTGCTCTGTTTCATTTGCTCTCTGGCACTCTTTGAAAACAGTGTTTCCATGTGCTCCATGTCTGTCTGTGGCTGTTTATGTGGTCAGAAAGATTGTCACAACGAAAGAAACCTTCCGCATGGACAGCGAGGTACTATGTAGTTCGCTTGCTTTTCACCTTTGTATTTCTCCGTTTGTCCCTATCGACTTACATCTCTTCTTTTGGTATTGTATTGTTTGCAAAAGCCCCTATAAAACACTGAAATCAGGAGGAAAAACAAATGACTGGCATAAAAAAGCACAGCGCCGCCCCACTGACGGCAGTCATCCTCGCAACCGCTCTCACCATCCCCGCCGCAACGACAGCAGCGCCAGCCGAATCCATCCGGATAAGCAGCTACAAGGGCAGTACCCTTGAGGTGGGAGAGCGCAGCGGCCTCATCATTGATCCCAGTGGCACAGGGTACACTGTCACCTCCAGCAACCCGGATACGGTGGCGGTGGAGCAGGTGCTGACCTTCTGGGTCGCTGTCGCCAAGGCAGAGGGGAGCGTGGAGATTACTGCATCCAACAGTGCCGGAGAGTGCGGGAGCATGACGCTGACGGTCAGTTCCGCTGACTCCGCCCCACTGGAGGTCCCCGCCAGCGGGGACAGCGCCGGCCTGACAGACAACATGGAGATACGGCAGGAGATGATCCGCCTCATCAACCAGACCAGAAAGGCCAATGGAGTGTCAGAGTTGCCGGTCAATGAGGCTCTGATGAACGCCGCGCAAGTCTGCTCCAACCAGCGCTACACCTGGCACCACGCCCCGGAGGAGGGTCAGGCCGCTGCCGAGGCCGGATATCCCTACAGCTTCGGCGACAACCTCACCGTGTTCACCGGCACAGTCAATGCTGCCCAGCGCGCCGTCGACAACTGGATCAACTCGCCGGGTCATTTCGAGACGATGATTGACCCCAGATGCGACTGCATCGGTGTAGGCGTGACCCAGTACGACGGCATCACCTACTGCTACATGTTCGTTGGAATACCCAACAGCGTCAACTTCTATGCATAAGAGAACAGTACTCAAGGAGGGCCGTCCAGAAAGCTGGATGGCCCTCCTTCATAGCGGAAAAAGCAAAGTACAGACAGGAAAATATGACACTCGGAAGTGCAGACTTCCTGCTCAAATTTTGCATAGCAGAAAACAATGAATTAGGGGCCAATTTACCAGAGCTAAATTCTGTCAATGATTAAAAAGCGACAGAAAACAAAACTCCACACAAAATTCATAATTCTCTGCTATAATCGCATCGGTGAGGTGAATCACATGGCAAAAATCTTAGTGGTCGAGGATGAATACGACATCCGGGAGCTTTTACAAAACTATTTGGAAAATGAGGGTTATCAGGTTGTAACTGCCTTTGATGGTGAACAAGCTATCGAAGTATTCCGCAGTTCCAATGTCGATTTAGTCCTGCTGGATATTTTGCTCCCCCGCTTAAATGGCTATGAAGTATGCAAGGCCATTCGGGAGGAATCGGATATTCCAATCATCATGTTGACAGCCCTCGACAGCGAAGAAGATCAATTAAAAGGTTTTGATCTGCGGATTGACGATTACATACCAAAACCCTTTTCCATGCCAGTCTTGCTCCGCAAAATTGGCGCAGTTCTGCGCCGGACGATGGGAGACAGCATTTCCAACCGAATAACCTATAAAGTCTTGATCCTGGATTTGGAGGGCTACAAGGTCTATATTTCCGGCCAAATTGTCGATTTGACCCAAAGAGAATTTGAGCTGCTGAAAGTCCTGCTTCAAAACCAAGGACGTGTTTTATCCAGGCAAACACTTTTGAATCGTGTTTGGAGCTACGACTTTTACGGTGATGAAAGAATTGTCGATACACATATTAAAAATTTGCGAAAAAAGCTGGGCCTGGATTATATCGAAACAATCAGAGGGGTGGGGTATCGAATTGATTGCGAAACTGAAAAATAGCCTGACGGCAAAAATCTTCCTTGTTACTTGTCTGTTGCTAACGGCAGTCTGTGTTTTGACCTATGGCCTGATTGCCCAGCTTATGCCGCTGACCTATACGGCAGACCAAGAGCGTATGCTGGTGGCCCAGGCTGACCGGCTGGCAAAACAATTAGAAGAATATACACTGGCTGACTGCGAATCTCTCCTTTCACAGTTTACGTTCCAGTACGGCGTCCCGGTAAGCATCCAAGATTCTGCGGGGCGTATTGTCGGTGGCATTGATCCCTCTGACATCATGCCAACAGGAGAAAATGGACGATGGGAAATGCTGCCGACGCATACGTCTGACAAAAACCTTCAGTCAGACAATGAAAACTCAGATTATATCGTACATTGTATTGGAACCGAATTTTCTTTTGAGGATTCCTCAGAAAAATTCGAGCTTCTAGTGTTTGCGAGCACACGTGCGGTCAATCAAGCTGTGGAGGCGTTGGGCCGCATCTGGCCCTGGCTGGCTGCGGCCATTCTGCTGGTGTCCGTGCTGTCCTCCCTATTCTACGCCCACTTCATCACACGGCCCATTGTACGATTGAGCAGCATTTCTCAAAAGCTGTCTGAATTGGATTTTAGCTGGCGGTGTAAAGAACAACGTACAGACGAAATTGGTACGTTGGCCCACAACCTGGACGAGTTGGCAGATCGTCTATCCCGCTCCATGCAGGAACTCCAGGCCGCAAACGATACTCTCCAGAAAGACGTGGAGCGAGAGCATCAGTTGGAACAGGCCCAGCGGGATTTTTTCTCGGCGGTTTCCCATGAGCTGAAAACACCTATCACCGTTATGAAAGGTCAGCTCGGCGGGATGTTAGACGGAATTGGTGTTTATGCAGATCGGGACAAATACCTGGCCCGCAGCTTGGCCGTGGCAAACCAGATGGAGAGCTTGGTGCAAGAGCTTTTGACTATCTCCCGTATGGAAGGGGGCGGAGAGTTATCTATGGTTCCTGTGGAACTGACCGCTCTGATTCGGAGCTGTTTGCAAAATTACGGTGAGCTTTTCCAGCAAAAAGAGCAGGAAGTCATCACAGATTTACCCCCGGAAATCTGGAATACGGGAAACCCGGCCCTTTTGAAAAAAGCCTTGGGCAATCTTCTCTCTAACGCCGCTCTTTATTCACCGGAGGGCATCAAAATCTCTCTTTCCGTTCATGCGGAAGATGAAAACATCATTTTGACTGTGGAGAATGAGAGAGCGCATATTGCACCGGAACTGCTGCCGCACCTGTTTGAGCCATTCTTCCGCAGCGACCCATCCCGGAGCCGTCAGACAGGCGGAAGTGGATTAGGACTTTATCTTGTTCAGAAAATAGCGGAACAGCATGGGGGCTGTTGTCAAATCCGAAACTCAGAAAGAGGAGTTTGCGCGACGCTGATTCTTCCAAACTCCACACAAACCACACACTAACCACAAACGAACTCCACATTCTTCTGTTATCCTGACTGCAATCTCAAGCAGAAAGGATGAAACACAGATGAATGTGGAGATTTTTAATTTATCCATGACCTACCCGTCCGGTAAAACCGCCTTGCGGGAAATCAATTTGAACCTGAGCAGTCCGAACCTGATCGGACTCTTGGGGCCGAACGGAGCGGGCAAGTCCACCCTGATGAAGCTCCTGGTCGCGGGCCTGCTCCCCACGGAGGGAACGATCTCAGTAGACGGAAAACCCCTGATGAAGCAGGAACGGCTGTTGAAAGCCCGCTTGGGCTACTTGCCTCAGTCCTTTGGGTTGTTTGACGAGCTGACGGTCTGGCAATTTCTGGACTACATGGCGGCACTGAAAGGAATCACCAACAGTAAGGAGGCCATCGCCGCCGCTATCCAGAGTACCAACCTGGAGGAAAAGCAGAAAGCAAAAATACGCACTCTGTCTGGTGGGCAGCGCCAGCGGGTGGGTATTGCCCAGGCGATTTTGGGCGACCCCCATTTTCTCATTTTTGACGAGCCTACGGTGGGCCTTGACCCGGAAGAACGGATCAGCTTCCGCAACCTCTTTTCCCAAATGGCCCAAAACCGGCTGGTGCTTCTTTCCACCCATATCATCGAGGATGTTCAGTCAGTATGCAATCAGCTTATTGTGATACACCAAGGCCGCATCCGCTTTGCCGGTACTCCCGCCGAGTTGATTGCTGGAGCTGTGGGCCATGTTGGTGTATTCCAGGAGAAAGATCGGCGGCAGGAAGTGGGCCTGCATATTACCTCCCGCGTCAACACAGCTCAGGGCATTGCCTGCCGCGCCGTGGCAGAGAAACTTCCTGATTTTGCGGAACAGATAGAACCTACGCTGGAGGATGCCTATCTTTATCTAATCTCCAGGGAGGCGATTCAATGAACACCCTGCGGCAATTTCGTTTGGAGCTGACCCGATTGCTCCAGAACCGCCTTACTTGGCTGGCGATCCTCTTGACTGCCCTCTCTCCGATTGCGGGCCTGACGGTCTACCGGCCTCTGTATTCCAGCAGCGACAGCGGCTATGTCACCACCATGCAGGGGATGTATCTTGCAAATCCGGCCCTGGCTGGCAGTATTTTAGGGGCTGTCGTATTTGCGATTCTCACCGTCTGGAGTATGGACAGGCTCCGGCGGGACGGCATGGAAACCTTGACCCATGCGGTGGTATCTCCCATGACCGCCGCCCTGACCCGGCTGGGGGCGCTGCTGTGCGTCTCTGTTCTGGCTCAGACCATTACTATGTTGGCTTGGCTTCCGTATACCGTAGTCAAGCTGGGTGCGGTCTTTGATCTGGAAAGCTATCTGCTGATACACCTGATTTTTATGTACGGAGCGATCCCTTTGGCGATTTTGTCCGCCTCTGCCGCCTATCAATTTACCCGGCGGGTCGATCTGTCTCTGGCTCTCTTTGCCGCATTTGCCGCCCTCAGCCTGACGGTCTGGAAAGAACAGTGGCAGCTCTGCTGGCTGAATCCATGTGTTTGGGCAGTCTCCGATGATTTTTCCAATTACCGTATTTTTCGCTCCGTGGCCTATGTGCGGCTTACTTGGCTGCTGGCCCTGGCCGGACTGTGGGTATTGTCCTATCTCTGTGTGCGTCAATATGGGAAGGGACCGCTCGGCTCATTTGCTCATAATATCCGGCGATTTTACCGTCCAGCGTTAGCGGCGGCATTGGTGGCCTGTTCCAGCCTGCTCTATATGGGCCAGCCCTTTGTTGACCGCAGTACGGCGGAGATGGACTATGAATTTCTCTTTTGCCCGGCACCTCTGGAGACCGTCACCTGCTCCAACCGATACGCCAACGTGCGCCCCGACCCGAAAACGGGCTGTGTTTATGGTCAGGCGGAGTTTCAGCTTCAAAACACCAGTGGGCAAGAGCAGGACGCTCGGTTTCAAATCGACCCCGGCTATAAAATCACCTCCGTCCGGGCCAACGGAGCGGATGTGCCTTTCTCCGTAGACAGCTATCAGGCGATGGGTGAAAAAATGTTCACTGTTACCCTCCCGGCTGAAAGGGAGATCGAGCTTGTCATTGACTACGGCGGCTTTCCCCAGGAGTGGAATCTTGTTTCTGCTACCCAGGGCAGACCTGAAATCAGTGATACCTACATGAGCTTGGAAAACCATCAGCTTTCCCCCGCCCCCTTTGATGTGCTGTATACGGGGGAAACGCTTCCCGCCATGATGGATATTGTTCTTCCCGGCCACATGACGCCTGTTTTGTTTGGCTCAGGCTCCACAGAGCTTCTCAAAGAAAACGGGGACGGTACAAAGACTTGGCGCATGACCGATGAAGGGTACAGCATGATTCTCTATGCCGGGGATTATATCCGGGAGGAAATTCCGGTGGAACCGGCAGATATTACCGTCAATTTCTATTACAGCCGCAAGCACCAGTCCGTTATGGAGGCTATGGACGCTGCGGAAATGATCCGCCAGACCATTGCATATTGTACCGAACATATTGGCCCGCTGTCTTTTTATGGGGATGGTACTTTTAATCTGATTGAAAGCCGAACCAGCGGCGGAGGATATGCCGGAGACGGCGCCAGTTTAGCGGATGAACTGGACTTTGCCATGCAAAATCTGTCGAACGGAGCCAAAGGTGGGACGCCTGCTCAAACGACCATCCACGAAATCGTCCATCAGTGGTGGGGCCTGGGCAATATGTTCGATCCCATGGATATGGAAAACATTTGGTCAGCCGAGGGCCTGACTTGCTACACCACTTACCGCATTGTTAAGGACCTCTACGGTGAGGCGGCGGCACAGGCGGCCTTTATAGACCAGTGGCAAGAAGAAGTGGACAGCTATTACAAGGATTTTTATGTCCGCCACCCGGAATACCTGTCCGCTCTGCCGGAGCAATACCAAGCCGACATCGCTAACAGTCTGTGGGGCATACGGCGATATAGCGAAATGGCATTAGAAATCTTAAAAGCGGAACAGTTGGTGGGCGGTGAGGAGGCTATGGATCAAATTCTGTCCAATCTCTTTAACCGGGAACTGAACCCGGAATACCCTTATCTGACCTATCAGGAGTTTTTGGATGCCTGCCATCTGACAGAGGAGGACTTAAACCTTGAATAAGATTTTTCGATATGAGCTACGACGCTTGCTGTGGAACAAGCTGTTCTTCGGTATTCTGCTGGTGTCTCTGGGCTATGGCTGGCTGACACTGACCGGCTCCGTGATCCAGGGCGTGGCCCACACCGCTCCCTTTTCGCCCTGGAGCTTCGGGTATTATCTCAGTCAGACCCTGCCGCTGATTTGCCTGGGAGAATTGTTTTTCCTTGCGTCCTTTTTCTCCAAGGAGGAGCGTCTGCTCCGGCCCTTGACCCAAGCCACCCCAATCAGGCAGCGACAGTATGCGGCTCTGCGGTGTGGAGCGGTGCTGACAGCTACTCTTGTCCTCTGCCTATGTGTCGCAGTCCTGGCGGTTGGATTCTATGTGTCGCTGTTTGGGTGGGTGGATTATGGAGAACTGATTTTACCCGCTCTATTGACCCTGATCCCGCCCATTGTCTTTTGCCTGGGGGCAGGGTTGATGTTGAGCCGCTTCAGCCATACTCTGATCTACGCTCCTATGGCGGCAGTAATTTTATTAACTGTATTACCTCTGCCCTCGGCAATCAATTTCTCATTGAGCGGTTTCTTTTCTCAATTTCCGTTGACCATGGGAACATTAGACCCAGCGTTTCAGATTCCAAGCTGGCTTGCAATACATCAAATTAGCTTAACCGTTCTGGGGGCTTTTCTTGCTGTTTTTGCTGCTAATCTACAGAGAAATAGCAGCTGCCAAACTATGTGACACGGCATGACAACAAGACCTATTACTGCATCTTCTTCGCAACACTCAACAGCGTCATTTTCTATAGAGCAGTCGCTCTATGGGTAATTAATGTGTAAAGTAGGAAACCCATAAAATTGCAAGCTGTGCGTTCCATTCAGCGTGGAGCGCACAGTTTTTCTCACTTATTTGTGGCGAATGCCCTATCAAATTTTCCATAACAGAAGACAAGGAAATAGAGACTTTGAATTACTTGACAGGTGCAATTTTCTCCCTAAACTATTGTTGCTTTTATTCAACCATTACATGGAGCCAATACTTATTTACAAAATTAGGTTGACTTTTAGCTAAAAAATTGATATAAAATATTAGGTAAGTATTTTATACAACTGTTTAGAGGTATACAACATGAAGATTGATATTGAAAAAACACTATCAATTTCTAAAGTGAATCAAAATTTTTCCTTTGCGGCAAGGATGACTGAGGAACACGGCCTGATTACCATTCTAAAGAATAACAAGCCCAAGTTTGTCCTCATGACCTTCAAGGAGTTTGAGAAACACGAAAAGGAAAAAGGAATGTAAACATTATGCGAAAGAAAATTTCCATCTTCTCGTTTTTCTCAGGAATCGGGATTTTAGATTTAGCATTTGAAAAAAACGGATATACCATAGTATTTGTTAACGAATATGACAATCTTTTTATGGAGTCGTATCAATACGCGAGAGAGCAAATGAATCGACATACTCCGATATATGGATATCATAATGATAGTGCGGAACGTTATGCAAAACGACGTGGAAAAAGAAATCTCATTAGTCTTGTCGCACGGGAACACGAAAAAGGAAACTTGGTTGGTTTTATTGGTGGCCCCCCATGTCCAGATTTTTCAGTCGCAGGGAAAAATGCTGGTGTCGATGGCGAAAATGGCCGATTGACTAAAGTCTATTTTGATATCATCTGCCGATGTCATCCTGATTTTTTTCTGTTCGAAAATGTCAAGGGTTTAGTAAAAACAGAGAAGCATCGTGCTTTCTATTATGAAATGATGATGAAAATTCAAGCTAATGACTATGTTATAGCCGAAAAGGTTCTCAATGCACTTGAGTATGGTGCTCCACAATTCAGAGAGCGTGTGTTTATGGTCGGCATTCACAAACGACTTTATCAGAATGACCCCAATACATTGATATTCGAATGGGACAAACATTCTCTTTTTGATATAGAGGATGTTCTAACGAGAGCGTGGCCAAAAGAAAGAGAGTTTATGGTAAATAGCCCATATGCATTTCCTGCTAAAGGAATTTTAAAAAAACTAACCGTTGAGTATTGGTTTAATAAAAACGATGTTGAAACCCATCCAAATGGCAAAGATATATTCCAAGTAAAAAAGGGACGAGAAAAAATTGAAACTATTGCCGAAGGCGATACAAGTGGCAAGTCATTTAAACGGTTACACCGTTGGAGATACTCTCCAACAGCTGCATATGGACATAACGAAGTTCATCTTCATCCTTATAAGAAACGGCGTATATCCGTTGCGGAAGCGATGGCTGTTCAATCTTTGCCGAAAGAATTTGTCGTATTACCAACTCTTCCGCTCTCAAAAAAGTTTAAAATGATAGGTAATGGTGTTCCATATTTAATGGCTGTAGCAATTGCGAAAACATTGAAGGAGATTTTAGAAGATATTTGGGAGGATAATTTATGAGAAAGATTGTGATTGATCCACGTGTTATAAAACATTTGGGCCGAGATCTTATAACATCACCCGAAGTTGCTGTAATCGAATTGCTCAAAAACTCGATTGATGCAAAGGCAAAGAATATCAACTTACGTTTGTATAATGGTTTATCTTCCAACGAACTTTTTCCGGCACATGTTAGAGACATTATTCCTAAGCAATATCATCACTCACCAATGTTAATTGTTGAAGATGATGGATGCGGTATGAATGATGCCACCCTTGATGATGGTTTTCTGAAGATTGCTACAGACATTAAGTCCAATGAGGAAGGTACTCTTGGTGAAAAAGGTATTGGTCGACTTGCAACGCAAAGGCTCGGAACAGCATTACTTGTAGAAACTTCTTCTGATAAAGAAAACCACACTTCGTATGTTTTTATTGATTGGAATGATGTAATCAATGGAACGGAGGAAGTACCAAGTTTTGAAGGTCCTGTTACGTCTCATCATACTCGCTTGATTATCTTTAATGTGAACTTAGAGGACTTTATTGACAACGCTATGCAGTTCGAACAGCTTTCGCTGGATACCACCGTATTCCAAGTTCAGATCAACCGTGAGCTTAAGTCGGCGCTTAATTTTTTAATCACACCATTTGCTAATCCGCAGGGCATATTACCCATGCCGCAAATTAGATTCTATTTTGATAACCACGAAGTCGACATCGCTTTTCCGTACGATACCCTTATTTTGGCAGAATCTATTCACAGTTTCCGATTTGAGCCAACAAAAGATGGTGTGTTGAGCTATGGCTTGGACATAAAACCATGGTTTATTGAACGTGTCCATCGGGCCTTAGTAAAGGCAGAGGCATTTACCCGTTTAAAAAAGTCACATAGCTTTTACCGCGACATACTGGAACGCAACTCCACAAGAATCGAAAATGCACTCAAAGCCTATGCGACAAAAGAAGAGTTGGTTTCCTTGTTTTATGACATTCTCAGTGATTTCTATGCTGTTGCAGAGGATGATTATAAGAAAGCGCTTTTCGATTCATTTATTGAAAAAAAAGCGCTTGCTGCGATTGATGAGCTTTTAAAAATAACGCCAATTATAGGCTCAATTTACAGTTTTAAACAGGGAGCCGCAATTGGCGATAAGATAATTATTGATGCCGCCTACGAGTTGGGACAGACAAACAGACGGTATTCTCTGAAAGATCTAAAATATTTTCTGGAGGACTATAACGGAATCAAATTATACCGAGATGTATTTCGTATTGGCTTTTTAGGAAACAAAGAGAGCGACTGGATTAAACTTCAACAATTCAGAACAAAAGGTCAGCAGTGGTACCGATTTGACCTTGGCAATACTGTCGGATATGTCTCCTTGTCTGACGTGGGCCAGAGGCATATCCAAGAGATTAGTTCCCGCTTAGACATTAGTGCGAATGAAACATCTGAAGCATTCAAACTTCTCATAAATGTTGTATTTAATTATCTCTTCTACACTCTAAATCGAAAAGCAAACGACCTGATAAAAACAATTCTAGCCGAGGAAGGGTTGTTAGAAGAAAACCTCTCAAAACGTGTTAAGAAAAATGATGCTGCACTTCGTGAGATGATACAGCGTAACAAGCGTATGCAGAAGGCGCTGGCAGATGTGTCTGAACATTTGCAGCGTGGAACTCAGATAAGTGGAACGGACCAAGTTGCGCTACCACAACAAAGCTATGCATTTCTTACGGATACATTTAAAAAACTTGATGCCGATATTAAAGCAGATTCTTCTGTTCAAGAGTCTACAGCTGTGCTTCTTTCAGAAGCTGATGCACAGTTAAAAGCTATTGAAGTTGAGTCCTATAATAACTATAAGCTTATGGCCAACGGACTCATTACAGAGACAATCACGCACGAACTTCACTCATTAAGTAAAACAGGTATTGCACCGGATGCAAGCGAGCATTTTGATTTCTTAAAAGATTACTTTGTCCGGAGTAGCAGTGTAAGGACCTATAATCAACATGTTGTCCCCATCAAAAACAGCTATGGTAACATCTCGGGAAAGCTCAATCAAATCGGAAGTCTTTATTCTTTTCTAGAAACTACTTTTATTAAAAAAGGCACTTATGATGAGTTTATTCATGAATACATCGAAGATGTGATAATGAATATTAGGAAGAATCTTTTGACAGTGGTCAAAAAAGAGAAAATAGAGATTATGTGCAATACACAAGATTTAACATGGTTTGTCCCAAAAGGCGTGCTATTGCATGTCTTTTACAACCTAATCAACAACTCCTTATATTGGATTGATGTGCGCCGTAAACGAGCACAAAGTGATAACACCTACACTTATTCTGGAATGGATACCATTGCGATTGAAGAATATGGCGTTGATGGTATTGTCGTATATGATACTGGCACAGGGGTTTCCAAGAGTATGGAAGATATTTTGTTTGAGCCATTGCAGTCTGGTAAACCGTTGTCTGAAGGGCGTGGTATGGGATTATATATTGTTCGAAAATTACTGAACTCTTTTGGTGGAGAAATTGAATTGCTCGACGAGCGTAATGAATACGGAAACAGATATAAATTTTTGCTTGTATCCAATACCTCGGAGGAATTGTAATGAGCTATAAAGAACTTTTTTCGTCTATTGAGTGCAAACGTATTATAATCATTGAAGATGATTTCAAGCAAAGTGAATACAAAAAAGAACGAGCTCTGTATGACATTACACGAATGGCATTAGACGATCGTTGCCAGTATCTTTCTGAAATTGAAGCGATTTCACAAACACTGCATGAGATCCTGTCAAAATTTCTTTCTTTGTTTGACAAATGTTTTGATGAAATTGGGGCGTGGGACGATAACATTCCCCAAGGGGATATCAGGTGTGCGTTTGCACTTATTGAAAGCATAAATCCTGAATTGAAAACACGCATTGAAGAACAATATACCCTTTTTGAAGGTAAGGCTATTCAGGAAATTTATGAGCTTGGTGCCAAATATGGAATCGGAGTTGAACCCCCACCCTCTTTTGGTGACCTTTATGACAACTATATACTAAGTGAAAACAGAGCTCGTTCTCTCCGCATCTATACAGATTTTTCTTCAGATACTCAGCTCTTATTTTCTACAGATATTGAACAGGCTTCCTCGGAGTGCGCAGTCGTATGTATTATTGACAACTACTTATCCGGTGCTAATAGGGCAAAAGAAGTTATTAAGGTGATTTCTGACAAAAGCAAAGATATACGCCGAAATATCGTCGGTAGTATCTTTTCATCCAAGGAAATGTATGAAGAAATCAGTGATACATTGTACTTTGAATATGCACCTAAAGGCAAATCTGAGCAGTTGAAGTCCTGTATTGCGAGAAGTGCATATAACTATTTCATCTCTGAGCTTAAATCAGAAACACTATTAAGCATGGGAAACGCCTTTGATAAAGCTCTTAAGAATAAAGGAATTGCCTTCTTTCTTGCCCAAAAAGCGCAAACCGAGGGAGCGTCAGAATATGAGATAATCAATGACTGGATTAGGTTGTTAGCAACCGCTCCTCGTGAAGATGCTGGTACAATAAAAAGAATGATTCGGTTGTCGAGAGTCATTAATAGCTTAGAGGATAGCGAGGAATTGCCTGATGCAGATCTTCAGCAGCTAAACACATTAGAAGCATTTGATTACACGGTTAACGACTACTTCTTGCCTGTGGCAGCCGGCGATATTTTTACTAATAGCAAGGGGGAATGGTTTGTCCTGATAGGGCAAGATTGTGACATGGCTCGGAGTACAACTCGCATACCCAAAAATGCACTAGCAGAGTTACTACCTGCAAAAGTCCGCCGTCAGACTGATTTTGACAAATGGGCTAATGACTTGAGAAGTGCGTCAATTTATAGCTTTAGAAAAACGCTTGACGCCGAATGTGAAGTACTTCAAGTCGAATATCAAAGTCGCCAATACATAGCAAACGAAATTTTGAATCTCTGTTCATTTAACCCGGACGGACAATGTAGCATTTCTCTTTCTGAACCACTTGGTCTACCGCAGGAACATTTAGTGCCGAACTATATGGCCATATACTACCAAAAATTGCAGCAATTTTTTACCGCAGTCAAAACATTGAGAGTGCAGGCGGAGGAAGCATTTGGAGTTGTAATCTCGAAAGAGCATTCTTCGCGTTTGATCTCTTTCGAAGATTTTGACAAAACATCTAGTACAGTGTCCTTTGACTTGAAACGCATCTGCAGACTTACACACGATTATGTTTTCTATCTGTACAAATTGTATCTGGAGTATCGTGGAAGGCAGCCATTCCAGACAATTAATTTGATCCGCCAAGAAGAGTCTTCACTTCCTGTTTTACTTAACAAGGGAGTAACTGGACACTATTTATCTTTTCGTAGTGTTCCAATACCAGAAAAAAATAATCGCAAAAATTGGTGTTGGATCGTAGATGCGTCAGAGCTAAACCGTGTGCTTAATCTACTGAAATTGCCTGCTCTGTTAAATGCTGCTCAGGAAATAGTTCTCAAAAATGAGAGTACTGAGTTGAATCTTGAGCAAAGCAAAAAAGTTCGAATAGTGAAAGCAAGACAAAAGATATATTTTGAATTTTGTTAAGTATAACCCTGACATTTTTGTTTCAAAGGCACTCAGCAATATCGCTGAGTGCCTATATGTTTTTGCAGAGATGGAAAATAATATTTGTTCAAATTTACTATTTTCCTCAACTATCATATGTAAGCACATAGCTCCCAGGAGGGCGTCCAGTTTCTTGGATGCCCCTTCCTTGTGGCGAAAGGAAACAGATTTCAGCCAAGAAAATATAGCGTCGGGGAGCACAATTTACTGCTCAGATATTGCGTAACCGAAAACAAAGAATGAAACCCTTTCCGTTGACCCGCGCAAGATTCAGGCCGACTCTTGGCAAAACAATATAGGATGTGGTAAAATAGTGCATCATTATCTGGAGCGCATGCATTATGAATAACGACAAAGTGTTTCAAATGAATTTCGGGAAAGTTTACGGGCTTCTGCTGGACAAGGCCACCAGGAAGGGCAGGACGAAGGCCGAGGTGGATGAAGTCATCTGCTGGCTGTCGGGGTACAGCCCGGAGCAGCTGGAGGCGTTCCGCCCCGTCGGCCTCTGCTATGGGGACTTTTTCCGCAAGGCGCCCCAGCCCAACCCGAACCGGGCGCAGATCAAGGGCGTGGTCTGCGGCGTCCGGGTGGAGGAGATCGAGGACCCGCTCATGCGGGAAATCCGTTACCTGGACAAGCTGATCGACGAGCTGGCGAAGGGGAAGCCGATGGAGAAGATTCTGCGGGGGCAGGAGAAAACGGATATGTGGGTATGCCCCAAGTGCGGGCGATCATTCAAAAATGTGGACCAGAGCCACTACTGCGGGAAGCCTCCGGCGACAATTGAGGAGTATATCGCCGCCCAGCCGGAGGAGGCGCAGGACTATCTGCAGCAGATCAACGCCGCCATCAAGGCCAGCATCCCGGAGGCCAGGGAGAAAATCTCCTGGAGTATGCCCACCTACTGGAAGGGCAGGAACCTGATCCA
Source organism: uncultured Oscillibacter sp. (assembly GCA_910587705.1). Classification (GTDB taxonomy): domain Bacteria; phylum Bacillota; class Clostridia; order Oscillospirales; family Oscillospiraceae; genus Oscillibacter. The sequence continues at coordinate 97,981 of CAJUMX010000007.1, read as the reverse complement.
GTTCGCAGCCTCCAAGCGGCACATCGGCCTGTACCCCGGCCCGGAGGCTGTGGAGGCGTTCGCCGGGCGGCTGACGGAGTACAAGACCAGCAAGGGTGCCATCCAGCTCCCCTACAGCAAGCCCCTCCCGCTGGAGCTGATTGGGGAGATTGCGAGGTGGTGCGAGGATAACATCTGAGTACAGACGAATCATTGTGCAGCCTGAAAGAACGCCTGCCCGCCTTCTCCAGAGCGCGGGCAGGCATTTTCTGTGTCTTAATTTTGCAGAAAATTTTTGTGGGATTTTGCCGTCTCCGGTGTATAGTAGGACATACGAAGAAAAAGGAGGGAGACATTGTGGAGGATGTGCAGCTGGTCCACGCCCTGCAAACCCGTCAGGATGGCGCGATGGAACAATTCCAGACGGCGTACACCCCTCTGCTGCGGTACATCATCGCCCCCATCCTCCCCGACGCGCGGGACCGGGAGGAGTGCCTGTCCGACGTGCTGCTCCGGGTGTGGGACTCCATCGGCACGTTTGACCCCGGCAAGGCCGCTCTGACCACCTGGCTCACCCATCTGACCCGCAACGCGGCCCTCAACCGCCGCCGGGCCAATGAGCGCCGCAGGGAGGGCGGCACACTGGACGAAACCATGCCGGATTCCGCCGACGGCCCGGAGCAGTCACTTCTCAAAGCGGAAGCGGCGCGGACCCTTTGGGCGGCGGTGGAGCGGCTGGGCCGCAGGGACCGGGAGCTGTTCCTGCGCAAATATTACTACTACCAGCCCACCGCTCAGATCGCCGCCGAATCGGGCCTGACCGTCCGGGCAGTGGAGGGGAAGCTGTACCGCATCCGCAAGCATTTACAGTCAGAACTGGGAGGTGTGATCCATGGATGAATTTGACCGTCTGCTCTATGAAGGCTCCGCCCAGCTGCCGCCGGAGCTGTCCGAACTGGCGCCGCCCCGTCCCTGGAAAAAGCCCATCGGTCAAATCTGCTGGGGGCTGGCGCTTATTACCATCACCCTCAACTTTTTCGGTTTGAACATCATCCTGCCGGCGGTTGGAACGGCGCTGCTGTGGCTGGGCCTGGCCCCTCTGCGGCGGGAGAACGGCGGGTTCCGCTTCGCCTATGCCTGCGCCACTCTGTACGCCGTGCTGCGTTTGACCGTTATACTGCTCCGGGCCACGCCCCTGGATCACTGGCTTGCCAGTCTGATCGGCCAGGAGTGGAACACCACTACCGGCCCGGTACCTCTCTACTATGCGCTGTGGACTGTTTTGATTCAGCTGGTTCTGGTCTTTGCGGTCGGCGGACTGTGGCAGGGATTGAAGGGGGTATTCCATCAAGCCGGACAGAAGCCCCGTACCGCTGCCGCTGGGGGGCTGGTCATCCTGGAGGCCCTGCTGATCCCTATAGCCCTCATTGGGTTGAAGGGATTGCTGTTGGTAGGACCCATCCTGATTCTGTGGGTCTGTTTGATCCTGAGCCTGCGCAGAATTGGCAAAAGTCTGGATCAGGCAGGCTATACCATGCAGCCCGCTCCTATGGCCGTCTCCAACGGGCTGGCCCTGGGGGTATGGCTGGGCCTCCACCTCCTGATCATCGCCGCCCTGCCGCTGCTGTTCTCCCGCCTTCCCGCCGATGTTCAGACGCAGGTATATGGTACAACTGCCAGCGATTCTCCTCTCCGTTCTGAACTGCTGGAGCTTGACTTCCCGGAGGACATTTTGAGCCGGCTGGACGACAGCGAGCTGGCCCGGTTTGAGGGGGCCTACGGGCTGAAAAAGGAGGGGTATCGCAATGACGAAAGCGACCTTCCTGACGGGATGCCCAGCATTGTCACTGTGGAGGTTCCGGTGCGGGACGAAAAATACGGGTTCCGCACGGTCTACTTGGCCTATCTGCGCTGGAATCCCAATGAGGCGTCCGGCGGCTATATGGAGGGCGTCCAGATCGCCCAGGACTATCACGGTGTCACCCACCGCACCACCCAGCCGGACGGGGTGCTGAAGTGGCAGGACAGCGCCGGGAACGCTTATACCATGCCGCTGAACTTCCGGTTTGACACGGACAACGCCGGAACGCCCTGCTATTACGCCAACTTCTCTCTGCCGGAGGATGTCAGCGGCCCCACAGAGGGTTTCCTGTTCTGGGAGGCGACGCCCGCTCTTCCGGAGACCGTCTCGCTATACAATTTTTCCGTGACTGCCGCCCACAAGCGCAGTTGCTGGCAGTACCCCTACACCCTGCCGTCTGAACTGCTGGCCTCCGGTTTCCACCCACCCAGCTGGCAGTGGCGGATGTACCAATGGACCTCCGAGGGCCAGCTTGCTCCGGAAGGACAGTATGATCCCGGAAAGTATTGAGATCGTTCAGCGTTCTGAATGAAAACGCACAGCCCCGTTCCTACTCATATGGAACAGTTCGTCATCAGCCCCAACATCTTCCGTTACGATCACCCGTCAGACTTAGTTCTGGCGGGTGAGTTTTTATACAGCAAAAATTTTTCAGCACATGAAAAATAAAATGTCGTTTTTGGACTCTGGAGGTTGTGGTAGATGGATGAGGGAGTCAGCGCATAAGGGCAGAGGAAAAACTGACTCAACAGAAAGGGTGGGCAAGTACAACATGAAAGAATCCAGCTACAAGAGCTACGATGAACTGCCGCTGTTCCTGAATGCGGCAACGGTAGCGAAGGTGCTGGGCGTCTCGGCACACCCAGGGAGGTGCGGAGTGAAGTACACACCGTGGCCCAAGCGTGATCCAATCAAGAACTACTTCCAGCTGCCTAACGAGATATTCCTGCTGGGCCTGTCACCCGGCGCACTGGCGGTTTACTCCTACCTGCTCTGCTGTGAGAACCGAAGCACCTACCAGTGCTGGCCCAGCTACAGGACCATTGGCAGAGCGGTGAGGATGAGCGCCAACACTGTCCGCAAGTATGTGTGTGAGTTGGAAGATCACCAACTCATCAGTACAGAGAGCACGACGGTCACCACCAGGGATGGTCTGAAGCGCAACGGCAGTTTGCTCTACACCATCCGTCCCATCCAATTGGCCCTCGACCGGTTCTATGAACAACAGCTGGCGCAGATGGACACGGCGGCTGAACGTCAGCGAGTCGCAAAGGCACTCGCTCTCCGCAGCAACAGTGCGCACTCAGCGTGACAGCCTGTGCGCCGCTGTGCGGCCTCGCTGGTGTCAGGAGGGTAACAAGTCGCCCCTCACCGCAGACGCCGCCATGTCAAAAGCGTGTGGCCGGTGTGTACCATCCAACGAATTCAGCGCAACCGAAAGTGGCAGGTGAACCGGGGGGTCGAAAAATGTGCAGGATAAAGGCCGGGGGTCGCTTACGCGCCCCCCGGCCAGCCACACCGCCCCGCAGAGCGGGTCGGAGCTTTTCCATAGGTGGCCGGAATTGCAACTTTTTGCCGGGACAGGTGGTCAGAAATTGAAAAATCAGGGAGAGAATCGCCTGATTTCAGCATTCCGCAAGGTGGCTGTCACAGGTGGTTTTCAGAAATTTTGCGGGAATCGGTGCGGGGGTCATTTTTCACCCCCTGGGGGCAAGTCGGGGGTCAGTTTTTCCTCTGCCCTTACAGCCGCCACAATGTTGGCGGATTCAGGCGGGGGTATACGCAGATTTTGCGCCGCAAAACAAAGAATAAAAGTCCTCGAAAAAAGTAGTAGCTATCTTCCGCAAAGTGTGGTATGTGTTGGTGTTGCAGAATCGGAGAAAGGAGATGATACTCATGGCAAAGCGCAGACCGTCCGGTGACGGCATGGTACGCAAGCGGGAGGACGGGCGCTGGGAGGGCCGCATCGTAGTAGGGCATAAAGAAAACGGCGACTCCATCTTCCGCTACGTCTACGCTCCCACGCAGAAAGAACTGTCCGCGAAACTCCGCCAGCACATCGACAGCTACCAGGGGGCTGACCTTACAGAGCGGAGCAAGATGACGCTCTCGGAGTGGCTGGATCAGTGGCTGGAGAATATGGCGGATACTCTGAGGCCCAACACGCTGAAGAACTACCGCAGCTACATCGAGAACCACATCCGCCCCAGCCTGGGTGATAAACAGCTGGCCCGAATCACACCGAAAGACATCCAGCGGTTCTACAAAACGCTGAGCGATTGTCTGGCCAGTGGTACAGTGCGCCGCATCCACACTACGCTCCACGGCGTACTGAAAGCGGCGCAGCAGGCTCACCTGATCACCAGCAATCCAACCGAACAGATTATCGCTCCCAAGTTCAGCTATGGAGCGAAACAAATCCTGACAGACGATCAGCTGGATATGTTTATGAAGGTCATCGCGGAGGATGAAATCTGGTGTGACTTCTTCTACACCGAGCTGACCACAGGTCTGCGCCGGGGTGAGATCTGCGGACTCAAGTGGGAGGACTTCGATGAGGTTGCCAGCACGCTGAAGGTCTGCCGCACCGTCTACCAGGAAGCTGGCGGTGGGCTGACTGCTGGGGATACCAAGACCAGCTCAGGCACTCGAAAGATCGTACTGCCAGCCAGTACGGTGCGGGTTCTCGATGAGCGAAAAAAGTTTGCACTGACCGAGTGGATATTCCCCAACCCCCTGAAGCCGGAACAGCCCACCAATCCTGGCTCAGCATACCGCCGGTTGAAGGTCCTGCTGAAGCAGGCCGGCCTTCCGAACATTCGCTTCCACGACTTGCGTCACACCTTCGCAACTCACGCTCTGGCATCAGGTGTGGACGTGAAAACCCTGTCCAGTATCCTGGGCCACACCAGGGCGGCGTTCACCCTGGATACCTACACTCATACCACCGGCGATATGCAGAAGCGAGCCTCGGAAGTGGTAGGAGATTTCTTGACAGACATTTTCGGAGAGGAGTTGAAACCATGGGAAGAAAGCGCAAAAGCGGCGAGGGTACTGTCCGGCTGAGAAAGGACGGCCGCTGGGAGGGCCGGGTAGTCATTGGCTATGATGACAAGGGTCTGCCCAAAACAAAAAATGTCCTGGCCAAGGCCAAGACGGAGTGCGTGGCGAAACTGGAATCGCTGAAAGAGTCCGTGGCTCCCGCAACCGCTGTCAAGATCAAAGCAGATATGCTCTTTGGCGAGTGGGTGGAATTCTGGTACGAAAACTACAGCAAGCCAATGCTCCGCCCCAGTTCCCAGCGATCCTATGAGGACTTTATCCGGCTCTACATCCGCCCCAAATTAGGCAGTGTTCCTCTGAACAAGTTAACGATGAATGACCTCCAGCGGTTCTTCAACTGGATGAGAAAGGATGGACGTACGCTACATAGAGAAACCAGAGGCGGTGGTCTCTCGGACAATATGGTGCGCAACTGTCACAGTCTCTGCCGCAGGGCGTTGGAAAAAGCTGTGACAGAGCGATTGATCGTAAAGAATCCAATTGAGGAATGCAGGGCTCCGCCAATCAGACGGAAGGAAATGCAGCTGCTTACCAGGGAGGAGCTGCAAAGACTGCTCATCCAGGCCAAAGACGAAGGCTACTACGAGGTGTTTCTGCTGGAACTGACCACTGGACTTCGCGTGGGAGAACTGATGGCGCTCCAGTGGGACGATCTGAACTTCAAGACCGGCGAGCTGCGGATCGAGCGGCAGGCCTATCGAACCAAAGAGGAACTGCTGATCCAGGAACCCAAGACCAAGGCATCTATCCGAACCGTGATTCTTCCCCCGCCTGTGGTCGAGGCGCTGAAGGAGTACAAGAAAACCGTCTCCTCCCGATGGATGTTCCCCTCGCCCAAAAAGGAGGACGCTCCGCTGGCTCCAGCAGCCGCCAGCCACAGGCTGAGTAAAATCCTATCGCATGCTGGGTGCAAAAAGGTTCGCTTCCACGACCTGCGTCATGTATTCGCCACTAACGCTCTGGAGCATGGGATGGATGTGAAGACCCTGTCCACCGTCATCGGTCACGTCTCCAGCGCCACTACGCTGAACGTTTACGCCCATGTCACAAGCGATATGCAGAGGCAAGCCGCCGCTAAAATCGACCAGGGCGTTGGTAAAGTAGAGATTTCTGCAGAGAATCCCCAGGCTGTAGCCAGCCGCACCATGACAGATTTCAAACCCAAGCGGGGCAAGCGCCGCTACTGGGGCAGTGGATACTTGGGGCAGACCAAAAGTGGGCGCTGGAACGGAAGGTACACGGTGACTTGGCCCGATGGAACAAAGAGCACCCGAGACATCTACGCAGACACAGAAGAGGAATGTGAAAAGTTGCTGGCAGTAATGATAACCGAGATGAAAACGGAGGTAGCCGCCGAAAAGGAGCGGCTGAGGGCAGAGAATAGAGCAAGCTGAGAACTGCGGCCCACCAGGACACTCCGGTGGGCCAGTTTTTCTCTGTCTGTGGGCAAATATGTGGTCAAGGAGTACCCGGCCGTACCAAGCAAGCAGAAATTGTCACGAGAATGGCAGGTTTGAAACAGATAATGGAGATTTTCAAGGCCATAAATCAGCCCTTATCCTCAGAGCAGCGTGTGCGCTGGTACAGACAAAGAGTAAGCCTGGGACCGGTTCACCACGAATCGATCCCAGGTTTTTTTATTCAAAGCCGGTTCAGATCCTCTTTCAGCTTCTGGGTAATCGACGCGCGCAGCGCGGCGTCCGCCGTTGCGTTCAGCTGCTCGAGGGCGGCGTCCCGCTCCGCCGCGGCCTGTTTTCCCCAGGCCTTGAATGCGGCCTCGCTCATGTTGCCCTTCATGTACCGGGCGTAGTACTTTTTGTAGGCCCGCTTGTAGAGCTTCCAGGTGTCTTCATCCTGGAGCTTTTTCTCAAAGACCGCCCGCGCTCCAATCTCCCGGCAAGTTTTCTCTGTCTCACCAGGAGCGGTGCGCTCACAGTAGATCGCTCGGTCTCCTTGCTTGTGGAGGAACCAGCCGCCGCATAAGCGGCACTGCCTGGGCGCGTTACCGTGGAGGATGGCCCGGCCCAGTTCGACGTAGAGGAAATCGCGCAGGGTGGGAAACGTGTACCGCTCTGTCAGAACGATGGAACCTTTGAGTGGAAGAAAGTCGTAGTTGATGGAACAGGTTGCCACACTCTGCTTTAACTGCTGATACAAGTCATTTACAGTTTCCTGTTCCTCGGCACAGGGGAAAAGATAGCTACCGAACGTTTTGAGTACCGTCTCCAACTCCTGCGTTAAGCGTGAAGAATCACCAGCTGGTTCACAGTCGATCTCTCCGGCGAAAAAAGCTGTTGCCGCTTCTCCGCACTGATAAGGGCCTCTTCCATTGAGCCAATATTTGCCGCCGCTGAAATCTACGGTCAGCGGAAAAGTTAAATTGGTAATGTTCATGAGCAGCTCCTCCGAAATAGACAATAAAATAAAATAATAGCTATTGACAACTCTTCTCTGCTATGTTACACTGCAAGAGTCTCAAGTAGACTATACGATAAATACGATATGAAAGTCAACCACCAGAAAACTTTTTTATGACGGAGGTGACAAAATGAAAGAGTCGGTGTACAAGAGCTACGGTGAACTGCCGTTGTTTCTCAACGCAAAATTAGTAGCTCAAGTGCTGGGTATCTCGCCGTCCAGCGGCTACGAGTTATTACACCAACAGGATTTTCCAACTCTGAAAATCGGGAACCGAATCGTGGTTCCAAAGGAGGAGTTCATCCAGTGGGTGAAACGGAACACAGAGGGAGGTGACGGCTGATGCTCTGGAAGTGCGTAAAGCAGCCGACGGCGAAGAGATTCTTTCCTCTGCCGAATGAAATATTTTCGCTGGGCCTGTCACCCGGTGCATTGGCGATCTACTCCTATTTGCTCTACTGCGAGGATCGAAAGACGTACCAGTGCTACCCGAGCTACACCAACATCGGTAAATCAGTGGGCATGAGCGTCAACACAGTGCGAAAGTACGTTGTAGAGCTGGAGGAACGGGGACTGATTATCACCGAACCTACGTCCATTATGACAAAAGATGGACGCAAGCGGAACGGCAGTCTTCGCTACACCATCCTGCCAATCCAAAATGCGGTGGACCTCTACAACCAGCGCCAACTCCGTCATCTGGAGGAGACGACGGAACGAATGCGAGTCGGTAAGAAGTTGGAAGCCATCAAGGAACACCCTGCGTGAGCGCTTGTGCGCCATCGTGTGCAATTCAGCTGCCAAAGGCAAGGGAGTAACCCCTCTGGATGTCTCACGCAAGTACAGGTCCGTTTACGGGCGGTCGAAAAAGCAGGATAAAGACCAGACGCCGCAAGCGGCCCCCGGCCAAATGACTTCTGCCCGCAGTGCGGGTAGTTGACGGGAGTTTTCCAGTGGTCAGAAGTGGCGTCTATTTGAGCGACAGAAATGAGGCATGATGTCAAATTCCATGAATATCGCTGTTTGCAAGGGGTTGAGCGGCGTCTTGGGGCAAAAATTGGAGGTTTTATGGGTAGTGAAAAAGAGCGGCTGAGTTTGCGGGTTTCTCCGGTGACAAGCTATCGGCTGCACACAGCGTACAGGAAATCTGGATGCCGCAGCATGAATGAGCTGGCGGAAAAGGCAATCGGATTCTACTTGGATTATTTGGAGGCTGATAATGCCGGAGATTTTCTCCCGACAGCCTTGAAGTCCTATGTGGATGGTCGGCTGGGGAAGCTGGAGGACAGTCTCTCCTCGCTGTCCTTCAGGCAGTCGGTGGAGGTGGATATGATGGCCGGCATCTTGGCGGACGGCTTTCGGCTCAGAGAGGAGGACCTGCGCCGCCGTCGGGCAGAGAGCGTGAACAACGTGAAGCGGACCAATGGCCGGATCTCTCTGGAGAAATACGTGCGAGAGGGTTGGGAGGATGAGGACGAGTGGCAAGACTGATCGTCAAGAGTCCCTACTTCAAAGGCGGCTCCGGCGGCAGGAACGCCGCCGGCTACCTTCGATACATCGCCACTCGTGAACGTGTGGAACTCCTGCCGGATGACCGTCTGCCTACACGCAGACAGGAACAGCTCATCAAAAAGCTGACGAAAGATTTTCCGGACAGTAAAACGTCAGCGCAGTACTTGGAGTACACGGAGGAGCCAACCAAGTACCACGCTTCAGAGTTCATATCCTCTGTGCTTGAAAATCACTGGCCGGAAGTCAGCCAGTCCGAAGTCTACATGAAGTACATCGCCACCCGGCCTCGGGCAGAACGGCTGGGCCGTCACGGATTGTTCGGTGACGAGGATGCCGTTGATCTTCAAAAAGCGATGACAGAGCTGAGCGAGTATTCCGGCAACGTCTGGACGCACATCATCTCCCTCAAGCGAGAGGACGCGGAGCGCCTTGGTAATGATAACGCGAAGGCGTGGCGGAATCTGCTCCGTACCCACCGAAATGAAATCGCCGCCGCAATGAATATCTCGCCGCAGGACTTCCGCTGGTACGCTGCCTTCCACGACGAGGGTCATCACCCTCATGTCCATATGATGGCTTGGTCGGCAAAGCCGGGTCAGGCGTATCTCAACCAGGAGGGCATCCGCAAAATCAAGTCTGAACTCACTCAGGATATTTTTCAAGGAGAACTGCTGCACCTCTACGAGCAAAAGAGTTCGTCAAGAGACGAGCTGGTACGGCGGAGCCGTAAGGCGCTGCTGGAGCTGACGAAGCATATGCGCTCGAAGCTCTGCGACAGCCCCGTGGTGGAAAATAAGCTGCTGGAGCTCTCATGGTCACTGGAAACTGTCAAGGGCAAAAAGGTCTACGGCTATTTGAAAAAGTCCATCAAGGCTCAGGTGGACGCCGTCGTGGATGAGCTGGCAAAACTCCCAGAGGTAGAGGGGTGCTATGAATTATGGTGGCGGCTCCAGTGTCAGGTGGAGGATTTTTATTCTGAACGGGAGAGGATACGTCCTCCGCTTTCACAAGTGAAAGAGTTCCGGGCAATCAAGAACGCCGTCGTCCGTGAGGCAGAGCGCATCCGATGCGGCGTAGTCAGTTTGGAAGATGAAGGTATCCAGCAGGATGATGAGCCGGAGGAGTTCACAAATTTCTCCTACGGTTACTGGACACTGCGGAATATGATTCGAAACGAAGAACTGCCTCTGAAGGAGCGAGATCAGGCCGTCGATGAAATGAAGCGGCTGGCGGAAAGCGGCGACATGAACGCTCAGTATCTCATGGGCAAGCTCTGGAGAGATGGTCCGCTACTGATTCCAGATACAGTGAAGGCTCGGTTCTGGTTTGAGCAAGCGGCAGCACAAGGACATACCACGGCACAGTATGCGCTTGGGAAACTGCTTCTCTCCGACGATGTGGAAGTCCGTGATTTGCAGGAGTGCATGCGCTGGCTGGAGACCGCCGCTGAAAACGGCAGCCACTACGCGGCCTATCGTCTGGGCAAAGAGTATCTCAGAGAAAAGATCGTCGAGAAGGATACCGTCAAGGCGGTAGACTATTTGACACAGTCCGCCGAAGGAGGGAATGAGTATGCGCAGTACATCCTCGGTAAATTGTATCTCCAAGGCAAAGAGGTAGGTCAGGATCAGAAAGCAGCGGAGTATTGGTTGACGCAGTCTGCCGCTCAAGGCAACAGCTTCGCACAGTTCCTTCTGGACCATCGGCAGCGTGACCCTTCTGTTCTCCTCTGCACTGTAAGGCTCCTCCGTCATATGGGCAACATTTTCTGGGAAACGCTCCCGCCACCAAATCCGTCGGGTGGTCATGTGGAGAGCAAGCTCATGCGGCAAATCCGTGAAAAGAAAATCGCCATGGGCCACAAGGCAGACGACCACGAGGAGTACCAGGGGCCGTCTATGTCCATGTGATGAGTTCAAAATCTGCACCGCTATAAACAATGAGAAAAGCCCTCCGACCAGCAGGCAATTTCAAACTTTCTGATAATAGTAGAAAAACCGCTGGATATTGAGGTCGCCGGATGGTAATGTGTGTCGCTGACAGGAGGTGGCACACGTGGAGTATGAATACATGAGGGCTCTGCGCCAGAGATTTTTCGTAGAACCAGATGTGGCTCTGCAAAGAGAGATTGAAGAAAGCTGGAGGCGGCTTTCCAACCGAGTGAGCAAAGAGGACCAAAAGCGAATCCTCGGGCTGGTGGATCTGCAAGCAGCTCTGCTGGAGGAAACTACGCTGGCGAGTTTCGTGTCAGGGTTCCAACTGGCTCTTGGGATTGCCGGGGAGCTAACGCCCTACTCCTTCGCCAGAGATGAAGAGGATCGGGCAGAAGAGAGGAGGGATCATCGTGGCAAAGCGTAGAGCGAACGGCGAAGGGAATATTCGCAAGCGTAAGGACGGACGCTGGGAAGGCCGCTACACGGCGGGCTATGACTCGGAGACCGGAAAGCGTGTTACAAAAAATGTCTTGGGTAAAACCCAGGCGGAGGTCAAAGAGAAACTCAAACGAGCGCTGGAAGACAACGAGCGAATCGACGCCGCCAAAAGTCGGGATCTCACGGTGGGGCAATGGACTGCGCTCTGGTTTGAAAACTACGCGAAGCCCTCCATCCGGGAGAGCACGGCGGAACACTACCGTAATTTCGTCGAGAACCATATCGTGCCCGACATTGGAAAGATCAAGCTCCGAAAGCTAACCACGCTGGACATCCAGAAATTCTACAACCGGACTCGGGAAAGCGGCCGCATCCTACGTTATGAGGGCATGGAGGCTTCGGGACTCAGCAACAAGACAATCCGCAGCCTCCACGCAATGCTCCGGCAATGTCTGGACCAAGCAGTGATGGAGCGGCTGATCCCCTTCAATCCCGCCGCCAACTGCAAGCTGCCGCCGAAGGAGAAGAAGGAGATGCAGATCATCCCGCCGGAAAAGCTGGGGGGCTATCTCCGAGCGGCAGAGGAGCACGGCGTCCTGCCGATGTTCTATCTGGAGTTGACAACCGGCCTCCGACGGGGCGAGTTGCTGGCGCTCCTCTGGACAGATCTGAACGTCAAGGAAAAATGCCTGACGGTTTCAAAGTCCGTAGCAAGAGGAAAAGGTGAACTGCGAGTAACAGAACCAAAGACGAAAAATTCTGTTCGAACCGTGTACGTTGACGATGAGGCCGTCCGTCTGCTGGTACAAGATCGCAAAAACCACCCGTTCAGTCCCTACCTGTTTCCATCTCCAGTGACAGGTGGGATGTACGGCCCGGACTGTGTGGGCAGGATACACAAGAAGCTGCTGAAGCGGGCGGGCATCGCGGAGCATGTCCGCTTCCATGACCTGCGGCGGACCTTCGCCACGATGGCCCTGCAAAACGGCGTGGACATCAAAACGGTTTCTGGCATGCTGGGACATTACTCGGCGGAGTTCACACTGGACGTCTATACTAACGTGACAAAGGAAATGCAGAAGGATGCCGCGAAAAAGATCGGCGGCTTCATGGCGGAAGTCATGTAAAGACCTGGCTCTGGAGACCCGCCTAGAGATAAACCAGGCGATTGTGCCGACGTAGTCCCGGACTGCCAGACTTGCCGTCAAGGCGAACAAAACTGACCAAACACTAAAGCAACATTGTCTGGTGCTAAAACACATTGCATAAATTCCAAGGTAAATCCAGCACGCTTGAACTGCAAATCTATAAGTCAGAAAAATTCTTGGAAGGCGGCAAAAGCCGCCTTCTTTTGATCACTGTATGTGTACGAATATGTGCAACACGCCCTATTTATTTTCCAACAGTTATAGATATTAAAGGAGGTTCAATCTATGAGCAAAGAAGCTGTTGGACAAAATGGGGCTGTGCTTGGAAGTGCTGATTATTGGGATCGTATAAATCGATCTACCTACATTGGCACCGTCATGCAGCGGACCTCTGAGACAGAATATTTTGAAGCAATTAAGCAGATCGGTCAAAGGGCCGCGTCAGCTATTGACTCGATTTATGCTGACCTTCAAAAATCCAAGAAGACGATTCACAATATTTCGTTTAGTGATCGAAATGCCCTTTCTCGTCAAGTTCAGGCTCTGGGCGACGTGTGTTCGTTATCAGCCACTTCTTTCTGGCATAGTACGGAATGTCTTTCTCTTCTCCACCAGTCAGATTTCCCCAATAACAATTTCTCCTGGTTCGACGAGTCCTCCGTCCGTTCCGCTATTGATCAAATCAAAAACAACCCCGATTTCTTTGCCAGTGAGTGCCTAAGTATTGTTCGCAAGGCGGCGGATTGGGGAATTGAGTCCGCTTCGGACAATGATAAACGAAAAGTGAAGTTTTTGGAAGGTGTTTCTCAGAGAAAGGGCAGGGACTTTCTGCGCCACGTTCTGGAAGTATATCAGGACGAACAGGATACCTCTGTTCCGGTCGGTTCTAATGGGGCTGCAATCGGAAGCAGTGATTACCTGCAGCGAATTGAACACGACGTGTTTCTCAGTGATCTGTCCATGATGTATAATGCACGCTTCGGATCGCCGAGCTATACGGCTTTGCTGAAGGATTCCCTGGACTCCATCGCTCATACTATGGAGCAGGACCTGCGCAGAAATGAGCGTGAGAATAATTATGTCACGGATGAAATCGCCTCAGTCGTAAAAAAAGCTGGGCAGGACTTGTCTCGCTGTGGGGTTTCCATTTCTATTGATTCAATCGTTGATAAGCTGGCATGGTTCGTTGGTGGGGACCCCGCGAAGATTCGCAAATTGCAGAATAAGCTGAATGAAATGCACGTTGGAGAACCCTTGACAGAAGACGGCGTTTATGGTAAGAAAACAGAGCAGGTAGTTGGGAGATTCTTTGATGAACTGTTTCGTGGATCGGTCCATGCTCTTACGTGGGTAAATCCCCTCCAGAGTTCTTCTACAGGAATCACTTCTGAACCTATCATAAAAAATGGAGAAACAATTTTTGCTCTTAGAGACTATTCCTCAAGAAGTACCACAGGCAAAGGCACAGTTGTGTTTCGCCCTGATGTCCCTCACGGTAAATTTTCCAATACGCATATCAATACCATTGAGGGAATCAGCCTGAAACATGGTCAGTATGTCCCTTCATCCGAACTTCAACGCACGGCTCTCAATTCGCTAAACCACAAAGAAATATCCGAGGACGCATATCGTGTCCTGAAAGATTTTGATGGTACTGCCAAAAAGGTCCGTATTGGCGCAAGGGTTCTTCTAGTAATCGGTGCGGCTTTGGACGCATTGGAATTATACCAAACGATCGAATCGGATTTGCATGACGCGGATCGAAAAATTGGAAAGAAGACCTATTCCCATGTTGCCAGTGTAGCTGGAAGCTGGTCACTGAGTGCTTTGGGCGCAAAAGGGGGTGCGATGGCAGGCGCTGCCATTGGAACCGCAATCATGCCCGGAGTGGGAACCGCGGTTGGGGGAGTCGTTGGGGGCATGACGCTTGGTTTGGTCGGCTCGTTTGGAGGGAGCGCACTTGGAAAATGGGTCGTTGATATCACTGTAACGGAGTGATTATATGTTCTGGAATTGTAAGCGCAAAAAGCCTGTGCCTGAATGTCCGGCTTCGGACACGGCGGTGTATCTGCATCACAGCGGATTTTATTATGACGAAAAGCCCATTCGCTCTTCCTATCAGATGCTCTCCATATTCCCCCATGATGTTGACGGAGATATCACTTTCTTGGAGTTCTCTCTCCGTTGCGCCAGTCTTATTTTAGCGGACTATCCATTTGTATTGGAGTCTGTCATTGGAAATGATCACCTCGCTGATTGCTCTCCCATCATAGAAGCACACCGCAATTCTGGTGGACAATTTATCCTTGCTGAAAAACTTCGACTTTTGGCAAGGGTAACCACGCCTACCCTTGTGACGCGGATGCCCGAATATGAGCATTGGCTTTATGAATGCGAGTTTTATGCGTATCGTGAAGAATTATCCAATGTACAGGTACAGGCCATTGCAAATAATTTGCGAAACAGTGAGTTTGCGCTTAGAATATTCTATCATTCCTGCCATGACTATCTCCTGATCGAAACTGCGGAAGACCCATTGTCTTGCATAAAGCATATAGAAGAACTCTGTTCTCAGGAAGGGCGAACGATATTCCATTGATGTAACGCGATGGAGAATGTAACATAAATAAATGAGATAGATACAGAAAGACGCCGCGAGGAAAATCGGCGGCTTCATGGCGGAGGTTATGTAAAAAACCAAGCGCCGGAGGGCGGAAACCCGCTCTCCGGCGCTCTTTTGTTCTCTCCGAGCCTTTCCAAAGCTTTCGCCGTACCCAAAGGGCACGAGCTGGCAGTAAGCGGCAGAGCCGCCAACTGCCAGCCAGTGTGGGTCAAGGCGTGGGTCTAACAATTTTCTAACGCTGTAAATACCCCAAAAAAGTTACGAAAACCCGCCGAAATCATGCGATTTCGGCGGGTTTGTGGTCCGAGTGGCGGGATTTGAACCCACGGCCTCATGGTCCCGAACCATGCGCGCTACCAACTGCGCTACACCCGGATATCGAGGAGCCACTGGTGTTCTCCACACGTCTCCTACCCGACTTGGTTATTATAAGGAATTTTTTCTGAAATGTCAATCTCTATTTTTCGGAGGCGGAAAATGCTTGGCCACGCTAATGACACTGTCCATCGCTCAATGTACGAAAGTAGAGCGGCCATCTATGGCTATTGTTGCGGAGCGGCATTTCAGGATGTTCCAAGTCTTGCTGTCCAGATGATCACATAAACCACACTGGACCTTCTTAATAATGAAGAACGGAGACAGAGAAGCCCAGCTTAGGGACCATGACGCAGCAGGAGGCCCCGCCTTTCGATGTTAAGGCAATTCGTCCAGGTTGTGCGCTATATTTCTTTTCCTTCTACATTTTAGGAGCCTCCCGCTCTGACTGCGGAACAGGAGCGCTAACAGGAGGACGCAACTCGTATTCTCAGATATCCTGATACCCACAGCAGATAAGAACGGCTTTTGCGGTTTATTGAATGGTAATGCTGAGGATCACCGGCTGCTTCTCGGACGCAATGGAGCCGTTGCCGTCTGTTGGTTCGGCATCCGCGCAAATAGCGTCTACAACCTCCATACCCTCTGTTACATATCCAAACGCGGCATAACTGCCGTCCAGAAACGTGCTGTCCTCATGGACGATGAAAAATTGAGAACTGGCGCTGTTGTAATCCTGAGAACGAGCCATGGAGACCGCCCCCCGGGTATGGGACAGATTGTTTTCCACGCCATTGCCACGAAATTCCCCTTTGATTGTCTGCTCGCTGCCGCCCGTTCCGTTGCCGTTGGGATCGCCTCCCTGAATCATGAATCCCTCAATGACGCGATGGAATGTTAATCCATTGTAAAAGCCCTCTTGCGCCAGTGATACAAAATTTTCTGTAGTTACAGGCGCCGCGGACGCATCTAATTCAAAGGTAATTGTGCCATATCCGTCGACTTCCATGACGGCGGTGTAAGAATCCTCCGCCGCGACTTCTTCGTTAGAAGCGTCTTTGGGCACCGGAACCTCATAGCCAGCTTCCGGTTCGGTCGTCTCAGTTGCCTGCTTCCCGGAACAGCCGGTTCCCAAAAGCAGGGTCACGCAGGCCATGAACACTACAGCGCAAATTTCCTTTTTCATGATGACAAATCCTTTCACTTGAGCGTGCTTGATGGTAAAGGCATAGAGTATAAAGCTAAATGGATTATTGAAACAACCAAGAGCAACGACTTCATGTTTTTACTTTTCGTGTTGAGCGATCTAAGCACCGGCGATTTCCATGATCGCAGACTAAGAGAGAACGTTAGTGATGGCGTTACCAAAGTGATAGGCGAGAATCCGCATGAGGCGGCAATGGAAACCGCCGTCTTGTTGGAAAGCTAGCGGCCCTTTAAAAATATGCTCTTCATTTTCAGGACAATATATCGCCGGATACCTCTCGACTACCAGCCCGCGTACCGCCACGTATTAAACAGGCTAATGCAGATGATAAGCGCCATCAGCCCAATAAACAGCCGCTCCACCGATTGATTCTCCATCTTGCGATTCAGCTTCCGCCCGATGATTCCGCCGCCGATGCCCCCCGTCGCCATCAGCGCCAGCACGGGCCAGCGGAAGGGTGGGACCGTGCCACCGAACAGCGTGGCAAGCAGATTGCATATCTGGCTGAACAGGATGATATACAAGCTGTTGGCGGCGGCGGTTTTGGTGTCCATGCTGAAAAAATAGTACAGCACCACCAGGTTGATGGGCCCGCCGCCGATGCCCAAAAAGCTGGACATCGCCCCCAGCGCCAGCCCGATGACCACGCAGGCGGCAAAATTTTGAACGCGGCGGGTGGGGATGCGGGCCTTATTGATCGTATACAGCAGCGTGCCCGCAGTCACCACGGCCAGGCAGGCGGCTTGAACCGCCCCCACCGTATCCGGTGAGCCGGACAGCTCCCGCACGGCGGCAAAGAGCTGGTTTCCCGCCAGGCCGCCCGCTGCCGCTCCAAGAGCCAGCGGCGTCCCCACATCCAAAGAGACGCTGCGCTCCTTTGCCAGGAGAGACTTCCCCACTGAATAGCAACTCATGGACAGCACCGTGCAGCCGGAGAGAAAGCTGATGGTGGTTACCGTCTCCAAATGGAGCAGGTCCAGTACCGGCTTGATGATCACGCCGCCGCCGATGCCGCAGATTGCCCCTGCGACGCTGGCCGCCAGGGCCACAAGAAAAAAGATTAGCATGATAATGGCTTCCTCACAGCTCGATATAGGTTTCCAGGTCCTTGCAAATCGCCATGGCGGCAGCGCCCTTGGCCCCGCTGAGGGGGTCCGGCTCCACAAAGAGGAACCGGGCGTCCGGGCGGATTAGACCGCAGAGGTTCCGGCGCATCACGTCCAGCAAAAGCTCCTGGTTTTCCGGGCGGCGGAACAGGCTGCCATCAATCAGCATCAGACTGGGGCAGGCGAAGTTGCGGATGTTCGCCACCGCCACGCCCAGGATATACACCGCCTGTTCCACGATCTCCGCCGCCGTCGGGTCTCCCGCCTCCTGGGCGGCCAGGACATGCTCCATGGAAAGGGCCGCTTCGCCCCGGAGATGGTCCAAAAGGGGAGCCTCTCCTCGCTCCAAGGCCCCGGCACAGCGGCGCAGAATAGCCGCGTCGCTGGCGTAAGCCTCCAGGCAGCCCCGGTTGCCGCAGCCGCAGGGCTCGCCGTTTGGGACCATGACCATGTGCCCCACCTCGCCGGCCCCTACCACGGAGCCGAAATCCATCGCAGTGTTCAGCACCAGGGGACAGGCAACGCCATGATGGATAAAGAGGTACGCGAAGGTCTGGGCGTCCTCCAGCACCTCCCGGCGGAAGAGCTGAACGCCGTAAGCTCGGGCACAGGCGTTGTTTTCCACGTGGATGGGCCCGGCGTATCCCAGCTGCACCGCCAGATCGCCCCGGATATCCTTGCGGGTCCAGCCGTAGCTTGGCCGCATTTCCAGAACACCCCGCTGCGTATCCACCAGACCCGGCAGACACACGCCGATTCCGGCGATACGGCCGATCTCCATGTCGCAGGCGGACAGCGCCTGGTGGATCATGGCGCGGGACCGCTCCACGTTCCGGTCATAATCCCGCTCTTCCTCCTGGCTCTCCTGGGTGTACAGGGCCTTTCCCCGGTAGTCCAGCAAACAGACAGCCCGCCGGGCCCCCTGAATCTCCACGCCCAGGAAGTGCCGGGACTCCGGTACGATGTCCACCGGGTGGGCCCTGCGGCCCGCAAAGCGGGTGCTGGATTGCAGAAGCCCCGCCTCCCGGACGATTCCCCGGGCCATCATGCTGTGGATGTTGGTGGTGATGGTGGGCAGGGTCAGGCCGAGGCTCTCTGCGATCTCGGCGCGCTTAATGGGGCCCCGGTGATAGATGGTTTTCAATATGGCGGCCTGGTTGGCCGCTTTTACCCGCGCCGGGTTCACTCCCTGCCCAAACTGCACGTGCAACCTCTCCTTTCAGGTCCCCTGAAACCGCCTCCCACGGAGGAACACGGCTTCTACATTCAAATGGCCGTCCAGCACCGTTAAATCTGCGTCCTTTCCATCGGCAATGGACCCCTTTCGATCCCAGACGCCGATGAGGTGGGCGGGATTTTCCGTCAGCAGGGGAAGAAGCTCCTCCAAGGGCCTTTCGGTCCAGGCCAGCAAGTTTTTCAGCGCCGTATTCTGGGTCAGCGTGCTCCCGGCCCGGGTGCCGTCGGAGGCTAGCTTCGCGTCTCCCTCCTCTACCACCACCTCGTTGACCCCCAGGTGGTAGTTTCCATCCGGCAGGCCCGCCGCCATGATGGAGTCAGTGATGGCCACAATCCGGTTCAGCCCCTTGGTCTTAAGGAGCAGCCGCACGATGCCCGGGTGGAGGTGCCGCCCGTCGCAGATGGCCTCGCAGTACACGTCGCTCTCCAGCACGGCACCCAGAATGGCAGGGCGGTGCTGGTGGAGTAGCTGCATGGCGTTGAAGGTGTGGGTGGCGGCGGCGGCCCCAGTGGCGATGGCCGCCATGGCTGTTTCATAGTCCGCCCCGGAGTGGCCGATGGCGGTGACGATGCCCAGCTCCCGGGCCGCGGGAATCAGGTCCAGAACCCCCTCCACCTCCGGGGACGCGGTGAGGTAGCGGATACAGCCCTCTGCCTGTTCCTGATAGGAGCGGAGCAGGGCGGGCTCTCCCTTGCGCAGCAGATGCTCCGGCATGGCCCCCTTATAGGCGGAGGCCAGGAAGGGGCCCTCTAGATGAATTCCCAGCAGCTCCGCACCGCCGCCCTCCTGGCTCTGGTACGCCTTGCATTGGTCGATGCACCACCGGGTCTGCGCTTCCGTGTCCGTCAGCACGGAGCACAGCCAGGAGGTCGTGCCGTTCCCCGCGAAAAACTGGGCAATTTTGTCCAGGTCCTCCGGTGCGGCTCCGTTCACATCCACCCCCACGGCTCCGTGGGTGTGGATGTCGATAAAGCCGGGGACCACTGTTTTCCCCGCCGCGTCATAGACCTCGCCGGACACGGGTGCATCCGGGGGCAGGAGGTGAAGCTTCTCGTCCTCCATGGCGACGATGGCCTCTTGAAAGTGGCCGTCCAGATACACCTGCCCGTTTACAATATAACTGGTACTCATGGCGCGCCCCTCACTCCGGCAGGTTGGCCACGAACTCCGTAATCCGCAGCAGGGCGTCCGGGTGCTCCTGGAGGAGCGTGACAGGGAAGTGGGCGGAAACCGCTCCATAGGCCGCGTGGCGGGCCACCGCCCGGTGCCAGTCCCGGAAGCAGCCCAGCCGCACCTTGCGGGCACTGTAAATTTCCCGCATGCCGATGGTAACGCACCAGCGGGGCATGTCGTCCACGGCTCCGTTCAAATCGCCGATGGCGTTGGCCGTCCGGGTCTCCCGGGAGATTTCCAGCACCCGGGTGGGCAGGGCCCGGAACTCCTCTGGCGTCAGCTCGTCCTGGGCCTCGTTGAAGGCCACGTGACCGTTGATGCCGATGCCGCCAAAGCAGATGTCCACACCGCCCAGCTTCTGAATGACCCGCCACATGTTCTCCGGGTCCTTAGGGTCTGGGAAAACGCGCTGGGACTCGGGCATCACCAAGTCAGGATCGATTTTCGTATAGACCGCCCGGTCCATAAAGCCCCGGAAGCTGAGGGAGTGGTCCTTGGCAATCCACTGCTTTTCGTCCGTGAGATACTCGTCCATATTGAGAAACCACACGTTTTTCAGGCTGATTCGCTGGCGGTTCACCAGCTCCACGAAGTAGGGGTATTGCCCCACAGGGCCCACCGGGCAGATAAACACAGTCGTTTCTCCCAGTGCGTTTTTCCGCTGGATTTCCTCTGCCATCTCCTGGGCGATGGCCTGGAACACGGCGGCGTTGTCCTCCATGACGGTGATGGGCAGCCTTGGCGCGGCCAGGAGCTGCTCTTTGCTGTAATAGTAATAGTCGTGTCGCATATTCTCTCCCTCTTTTCAGGCTTTCGTGGGAAAGCCGGTATAGGTTTCCGTGACCTCCAGCACGCGGTACACGTCCAGAAAGGACTGGAAGTCCGGTTCATTTTCACAAATCAAATCCCGAAAGGCCCGCCAGGCCCTTCCACTCGCTTCCCGTTCTCCACGGGCCAGCTGCTCCAGGGCCCGGGCCAGAACCAGGGCATACCGCTGGTGGTAGGCCAGCAGGGACCAAAAGTGCCCGTCCTCCCGGTGGGTCTCCAGCACGGGGGAGAAGGCCCAACACGCTTCCTGAGCCTCCGCCATCCGGCGGGCCATGATGGGATCGGTCCGCTCCCCTTTGCCGTTGAGATAGTCACAGGCGTTCCGCCGGGACAGGGCGGAGAGATATCGAAGGACCTCCTCCCACGCCTCCCCGTAGGCGGCCTGGAAGTATTCCCGGACCACCGCCTCCGCGTCTGCTTCCTCGTTCCAGAGCATACGGCCCAGCACGTAGTTGGGCAGGAAATTCGGCAAACCCGCCCGGAGCTCCTGACAGCTGACATAGCCGTCCAGCCCCAATGGGCGCAACTGCCTCACATCTCCGGCAATCACCTGGGCAATGTGAAGGTAGCCAAAGTCTCCATAGTGTGCCCGGCCCAGGGGATAGTCGTATAGAAAGCTGTCTCCCTGGAACAGCGCCTGCCAGCCCCGGAGAAAGGCTAGGTTTTCCCCCAGACTGCTGGGCAGGGCGATCCGATTGCGGCGGTAAGGCGGAATGGGGGACAGCCCATCCTCCACCTGATAGGAGGAAGCGAAGGTCCGGCTGATGGGAGCGAACATGAGGACAAACCGCTCCGGGCGGGCCAGCCGTGCTCGGATGGGAGGCCACAACAGCTCCTGGTAGAGAAGAAAGACTATTTTTGTCTCCAGCCCTTTTTCGTGCAGACAGCGATCGATTTCGTTCAGTAGCTCCACATACTGGTCCGACAAAGTAGTCTCCTGGCAGCCTCCGCACTCGCAGACGTTGTTATATTCGTCCGCCAGCCACACATGGAGGCAGTCCACACCGGGATGGGCCCCGGCATAGTCTGCCACCAGGGCGGCGAAGGCGCCCACCGCCTCGCGGTTATCAAGGCAGAGGTTCGTATTGGCGGGAACGCCGCCATACAGGTCCCGCTTCCCGTTTACCAGGGCGGCCAGGGGGCGCGTTTCCTCCTCCAGAGGCCGGGACTTGTCCCAGGACTGGGCATCATATCCCAGAACCTCCCCCGTCCAGCCGTGGCCCGCCCCGTGAAGCATCAAATCCCGCTCTTTGACGGCTTGCTGGAACTCCGCAGCGTACCGCTGGAGCTCCGCCTCCGGCAGGGGCTCCGGCTTCTTCAGGGGGTTTCGCTCATGGCCGTACCAGCGGGCGAGAAAGGCCCGGGGGGATTTGAATTGCAGGAAAAAGCTGTTGTACCCGGCCTTGGGTAGCCAATCGATGAAATCCAGAATGTTCTCCCGGCTGTCCGCCCCCTCGATGCACACGCCCCGGTGACGGAAGGAGGCCGTTTCCCCATAGTCCATGGCCAGGGCCTCCGGTGCGATGACGGGAACGAGTTCGCAGTCCCCGCCCGGTCCCAGAAAGCGGCAGCCCAGGCAGCGCAGATAATTGTATGCCCCCAGCAGGACGCTTCGGGGCCGGTTCCCGGTGATTTCGCCTCCGGCCCGGGTCATGCGGACATGGAAGTGATCCGGTCCGTTCCTACGGCCCGCTGCCTCCAGGCGGATGCGCACCTGACCGCCGCCTTGGGGCAGCATGCGGCCCAGGTAGCGCTCCAGCTCCCCGGCCGCCAGACGGACGGCGGAATGGGCCTGGGGGTCGTAATCAAAAAGGATGTTCATAACCCTCCGTTTTTAAAAATGGACCCGATGGAACGCCGCTCCACCGGGTCCATTTGTATCATGCGCGGAAATGCGCGGGGGCGCTTACTGCAACGCCTCGTTGATCACGTCGAACAGGACGAACTGGGACACATCCTCCACGACCTCCTCCGGCGTCAGGGTCTCGGCCTGTACGAAGTCGTTTTGCATGTTCTTGTAGTAGCTTTCCACGGTGCCGTCGGCCATGCCGGACTTGATGTCGTCCAGGCTGAACCAGTGGGCGTCGCCCAGCTGGGACAGCTGAGACTCCAGGTTGCTCTTGATGGTGTCGGCGCACAGCTGGGCCACGGCCTCGTAGTTCTCAGACTTGGAGCCCCAGTCCATGCCCTTGAACAGGGCGCGGGTGAAGCGGACCAGCACGTCGTGGTTCTCCTCCGCGTACTTGGGCAGGCAGATCCAGCTGGAGATGTTGGTGGATCCGTCGGAGAACTCGATCTCCTTGGCGCCCTCCACCTGCTGGAGAATCTGGCCGGAGTAGGGGTTCCAGCAGACAGCGGCGTCCACGGTGCCGGAGACCATGGCGGGCACCATGTTGTCGATGCCCATATCATAGCCGTCCACATCGTCCCGGGTCAGTCCGGCGACCTTCAGAGCGTTGTCATAGGTGGTCTCGGAGGAGGAGCCGGAGTTGAAGGCGATGGTCTTGCCCTTCAGGTCCTCCATGGTTTCGATGCCGCTATCGGGGTGCACCACAATTTTGTCCGTGGTGTGGACGGAGCTGGGAGCGAAGATGACGGCGTTACCCAGGACGCAGAGGCGGTGGGCGCCCTTACCGATGTAGGCCAGGTCGATCTTGCCGCTTTCCATGGCCGCGATCTCAGAGGGGCCGTCGGGGAACTCGGACAGCACCACGGTAATGCCCTCCTCCTCGAAGCAGCCCTGCTCCATGGCGGAGCGGACGCCCCAGAGGGAGGCGTAGTTGGGCATGTAGGCGATGTTCAGGGTGATGGGCTCGGGACCGGCGGGTTCCTCGGGGGTCTCCTCGCCGGCGCTGTCGCTGGGGGCGCTGGTATCGGCGGGGGGCGGGGTGGTTTCGCCGCCGCTGTCTTTGCCGCCGCAGGCGGTCAGGGCCAGCACCATTACCAGGGCCAGCAGGATTGAGACGAGTCTTTTCATTTCCATGTTCCTCCTTGAAAGTTTGGGGTTCTTTGCCCGTTTCATTACTACCGCCTCCGGCGGTCAGGCACACAGGATTATTTCCGGACCTCCAGGTACTCCTGATAGACCTCGTTCCAAATCTCGGCTTTCAGCTCCATGAAACGGGGGTCGTTCTTGGTGGCCTGGTCCCGGGGATAGGGGATGTCGATGTCCACCACCCGCTTGATGCGCCCGGGCCGGGCGGACATGATGACCACCCGCTGGGCCAGGAGCACCGCCTCGTCCACGTCGTGGGTGATGAAGAAGCAGGTTTTCTTCTCCTGCTCCCAGGTTTTCAGAAGCTCCGTCTGGAGCTGGGCCCGGGTCTGGGCGTCCAGGGCGCCAAAGGGCTCGTCCATGAGAAGCACCTCCGGGTTGTTGGCATAGGCCCGGGCGATGGCCACTCGCTGCTTCATGCCGCCGGAGAGCTCCTTGGGATAGGAGTTTTCAAAGTCCTCCAGCCCCACCATCTTGATGTACTTCCGGGCGATCTCCTGGCACTCCGCCTTGGGAAGGCGCTTCATCTGGGGGCCGAACATGACGTTCTGGATGACGGTCTGCCAGGGGAACAGAGCGTACTGCTGGAAAACTACGCCCCGCTCCACGCCAGTGCCCTCGATGCGCTTGCCGTCCAGGAAGCACTCGCCGCTGGTAGCCTCGTGGAGGCCGGCCAGCACATTCAGCAGGGTGGACTTGCCGCAGCCGGAGGGGCCCACGACGCAGACGAACTCGTTTTCCAGGATATTCAGGTTCACGCCGTTGAGGGCTACCGTGGTGCCGTGGTCGCCGTGGTATTCCTTGACCACGTTTTTGATTTCAATTTTTACCCTTCTCTCTTCTCCTGCCACGATGTCAGCCTCCTTTCAATTTTGTCGGTGAGAATGCTCAGCAGCGTTCCGATGATGCCGATGAGGATGATGTATCCCAGCATGGCGTTGGTCTCGAAGGTGGTTTGGAGGGTGCGGATACGCATGCCCAAGCCGGCCCGGGCTCCGGTGGACTCGGCGGCCAGCAGGGTGGTCAGCGCCGCGCTAAGACCCAGGCGGACGGCGGTGAGGATGAAGGGCACCGTGGCGGGCAGGGTGATGCGGAAGAAGATGTCCACGTCGTTGGCGCCCAGGACCCGGGCCGCCTTGACCAAGGTGTTGTCAATGTTGCGGATGCCGTGGAAAATCGTGACGCACATGGTCATGAAGGTGCAGATCCAAATTAGTACCACGGAGGGGGTGCGGCCGATGCCCAGCATAATGACGATCAGCGGGGCGTAGGCCAGGGCGGGAATGTTGCGGATGAAGTTGATCCAGGGCTCAATGATCTTGCGGACCGGGGTATACCAGGCCATGAGGAAGGCCATAGGCAGGGCAGTGAGAAAGCCCAGGCCAAAGCCCATGATAACGGAGAGCATGCTGCTGCAAAAGTCGCTGAACAGCGCATCCCGCTCCACCATGGTTTTCAGTCCCTCAAAGACGCTGGGGGCAAAGGGGAAGCTGCGGCCGGTCTTTTCGCCGATGGACAGCATATACCACACCGCCAGGGCCACAAGGAAGGAGATGAGAAGCCAAACCTTATCGCTGATGACTATTTTTTTCTTCTGGTCGTTCATGCGGCACTTCCTTTACTCAAATCTTCTGTTTCCCGCTGTTTGGGAACCGGAGCTCTGCTTACTCCTGCCAGCCGTTGCTCCCGTCATAGGGTTCGTCTTTCATGCAAAGATGCACCGCGCCCACCTTGAAGGTCTTGGGCAGGGCCAGGACGTTGGGGTTGGGACCCACGAATTTCTTCTTTGCGTCCTCCAGGGCCTCCTCGAAGGTGGCCCGGGTTTTCAGGCCCATGCCCCGGGCGATGCCCGGCTCCTGCGCGCCCACAATGTAAATGGCGCTGGTGTTCATCTCCGCAATGTGCCCACAGGCCATCATGGAGAAGCCGTGGAAGGGGTGGAAGGCGTTGCAGAAACGGTACTTCCGGATGTACTCCTGGTTGGTGGCAAAATACTCGCCGTAGCGGTTCATGTCCGGCAGCACATTCATGTAATCGTGCTGGAACAGCTCGTAAAGCTCCCGCAGGTAAGGCCAGCGCTCATCATGGAAATAGCCGTTGCAGATGGAGGAGCAGATGATCACGCAGTTGTCTTTCATCACCCGCTTGTGGCGGATCACCTGGGCGGACAGGGCCTGCATCATCTGGATGGGGTTGGTGCCCATGCCGTCTCCGTAGTGGAATGCCTGGGGCATGCCAAAGACCATCACGTCATATTTCTTCTCCGCCCAGGGGACGTAGGTCCGCTTGTCGGCCACCTCCCAGCTCAGCGGCATCATCTCGGCGGCATAGCCGGAGAACAGGGCGATCTGACGGGAGCTGGTGTCCAGCACCGCGTCGCAGCAGAAGAAGGGATGGCCCATCTTCGCCTCCATCCACATGCCGATCTCGTCGAACTTCGTCCGCATCAGGCTCTTGCCGGATACGGGGGTGAAGTCTGGACGGTGCATGACCTTGGGCACGTGGTGGCTGGCGATGCTCCGCCAGTGGGTGATGCCGGTGGCGCAGTGCTTATAGCCCCCGGAGTAGCCGCCGTAGGGGTTGCCCTGGGTGTGCCCGATCAAAATGGGGATGTCGCACTCGAATACATAGCGGTTCATCAGCACCGGGTCGCCCCGCTCTGTGGTCCCCAGGTCCACCATGTGGTCCGGGTCCTCGCTGTCGTGGCTGGTAATCTGGTTGGTCCAGTAGAACTCGTGGAACAGCTCCTCGCCGAGAATCTGCTTCATCTCGGCTTCCGTAGCCCGGGGATGGAGACCGTTGGAGAACAGGAGCAGGATGTCCTTTTTCTCCACCCCGGCGGCGTAGAGCTCGTTCAGACAGGCCCGAATGGACACCTTCCGGTGGCTGGTGGTCTGGCAGCCGCCCTTAACAATGTCGGGAATGACGAACACCACCGTTTTCCCCGGCCCGGCCAGCTCCCGAAGGGGCGGCATGCCGATGGGATTGCGGATGCTCTCCAGGGTGGCCTGGTAGAGGCTGTCCCAGTCCTGGGGCAGGCAGGGGGGATCGGGGACGGTCTCCCCGGGGATAAACACGTCGGTGCTGTCCGGCAGATTCGCGGCCATCAGGCCGTGACCATATTCAAATTCCAGCTTCATCTCGCTCACTCCCCTAAATACAGCCGGATGATTTCCAAATACTCCTCCGGGTAGAACCCGATCTCACCCTGGAACCGGGTGAGGGCAATCAGCCCGCCGTCAATTTCCTCGATGGAGGCCAGCATCGCGGCGTTGTCGGCCTTCAAGCCGCCGCCGTACACCACATCCATGCCGCTGGTCCGCTCCTTGACAAAGCGGGCGATTTTGGTGATATACTCCTTGCCTGCCGGGGTCTTGCCGGGGCCGATGGACCAAACCGGCTCATAGCCGATGACCACTTTGCTCTTGTCCACGCCCGCAAGGCCCGCGTCCAGCTGCTCGCCCAGGACCTTCTCCCACTCCGGCTGCTCCTCGCTGGTCTCGCCGATGCAGTAGAGGACCGTCAGCCCGGCCTCCTGGGCACATTTGATCTCTTGGTTGAGAAGCCGGTTGACCGCGGACATGTCCGTCACCCCGGCCTCCGCCAGGATGCCTTTTTTGTCGTTACGTTCCTCACAGTGGCCGATGAGGGTGGAGGCGCAGCCCATAGCCTTTACAATGGAGGCGGGCCGGTTGGTGGTGAAGGCCCCGAAGTTGCCCCCCACCGCCGTGTTCATCCGGTATACGCCCTGGCTGCCCAGCCGTACCGGGCTGCCGGGGACTAAAGCCGCCGCCGCGCCCAGAAGATGGGCCTCCGGCAGGTACTGGACAAACTCCACCTTGGCGGGGTCGTAAGCTTTCAGTGCCTCCTGGGTGCCGTTTACCACCGCTGCGCCCCAGTCCCGGACCGGGGCCAGCCGGTTCACGCCCCCCAGCTCCACGGGAACGTCAAAGCGTTTCAGGTTCAAGTAAATGTGTTTCATAGCTCCTCACTTTCTCAGCAGGGCATATTCCGGGAAATCCCCGCCCATAAGGGGCATGGCGTAATCGAAGAAGGCATCTGCAATGCCGTTTCCGTCCACAATCCATTCCAGGGGGAATTTCTTCTCCACGTTTGCCACATCCGCCAGGGGCGCCAGGAACAGGCTGCTGCGGTACTGGGGGATTCGCTCCGCTGCAATGGCCACCATGTGGCCGCTCTCGCCGTTCAGGGCGGCCTCCAGGGCAAATTTGCCCACGGCGTAAGCCTCCTCCTGGTCGGGGAGGGAGACGTAAGGGATGCTGGCTCGGCCCAGAAGGCCCGGCTTCTCCGCCCGGGATTTGAGGCCCAGCTTCTGAATGATCTGGTCCGTAACATGCTGGGCCGTCCCGCCGGGGATCTTGTGCCCAAAGCCGTCCACGATGCCGGTGTCCGCCAGGGGTGTTCCGTCCAGGCCGCAGATGCCCTCGCTGACCGTTACCAGCAGGCCCCGGCCCTTGGCGTAGCGCGCTTCAATATCCGCTAGCATCTTGTCCTCGTCCACCGGGACCTCCGGCAGATAGGTCAGTACCTCGCAGTTCGTCAGTCGGGCCGCCAGGGCGCTGGCGGCGGTGACCCACCCGGCGTTCCGGCCCATCAGCTCCAGCACCACCACGTGGATGGGCAGGCCGGAGGCGTCTAGGGCCAGCTCGGCGGCGCTCAGGGCGGCGTACCGGGCGGCGGAGCCGAAGCCGGGGCAGTGGTCGGTGATCTCCAGATCGTTGTCCATGGTCTTAGGGATGCCGATGACCCGCAGGTCCAGCCCCTCTTTGCTTGCCAGCTCATGGACCTTGTTGCAGGTGTCCATGGAGTCGTTTCCGCCGTTGTAGAAGAAACAGCTGATTTCAAATTTCCGCAGGGTCTCCAGCACCGTGGGATAATCCGCGTTCGTGAGCTTCCGACGGCAGGAGCCGATGGCGGAGGCAGGGGTGTGAGCCAGCTTGGCGATGGTGGACGCGGGGACGTCCGTGAGGTCTATCAGGTCCCCGGCCAAAATGCCCTCTGCCCCGAAGCGGGCGGCGTAAATCTTATCCACCTTGCCGGAGGCCCGGGCAGCCTCGACAACGCCCTGAAGGGAGCGGTTGATGACCGCCGTCGGGCCGCCGCCGTGGGCGACGAGAATGTTCTTTCCCATTAAATGCCCTTCTTCCTGTACCGCTCGGCCATCTCATCCAAGCTGACCGTCTCAATGAGGGGGGCCTTGCCCACGCTGTCAAATTCGACAACCAGCGTTCCCACGACCTCCTTCACGCCCCGTTCAATGCAGTCCACAATGCGGGCCACGTCCCCGTCGGGCACCTTTCCGTACATAACCGTGTCCATAATGGGGGGGAAGAATACCCGGGGATCGAAAGCGGAGGGGTTCTTGCACAGCAGCTCGTAAATGCCGCCGATGGAGGCGCTGTCCCGCAGGCTGGCCTCCTTTTGGAACAGCTCCCGCAGGTTCCGGGTAACGGCCAGGCGGATGTCTGTATCCACATTGATTTTGCGGATGCCCAGCTTGGAGACTTCTTTCAGCTGTTCCTTTTTGATGCCGTAGGCATCGTGGATGTCGCCGCCCAGAGCGTTGATTTCCTGGACAATGTACTGGGGCACAGTGGAGGAGCCGTGGCTGACCAGGGTGCCCTCAATGCCCTCGTGCATCATGCACTCTTTGGTGGCAATCGCGATTTCCTTTCGGATGATGGTATCTTTGCCCTTGTTGGCCCCGTGTTTGGTTCCATAGCTAATGGCCAGGGCATCCACGCCGGTCTGGCGGAAGAACTTCACCGCGTCCATGGGATTGGTATAGGTGGAATTGGCGGCGAAAACGTGGTCCTCCACCCCCGCCAGAACGCCCAGCTCACCCTCCACGGTGACGCCCCGCTCGTGGGCGTATTTCACCACTTCCCGGGTCAGCTCCACATTCTCCTCAAAGGATAGCGAGGACCCGTCGATCATTACGGAGGTATAGCCCCCCTGAATGGCGGCCACGCAGGAGTCCAACGTTTTTCCGTGGTCCAGGTGCAGGGCCACGGGAATGGGGGAGTCCACAGCGTATGTTTTCACCGCGTTGGCAATGTTCAGCGCGCCTTTTTTCTTGTCCTCTAAAGTGCCGTTGGCGAAGTCGGTCCGCCCGCCCATAAAGGCGTTGGCCAAATCCGCCCCCTGGAGGATGGCGGCAGAGCGGAACATCTCGTGGACCTCGATGACTGCCTTGGCCTGGCAGACGGCGTTGACATTGAAGGCGCCCTGCGCGTAGTTGTACTTCTCTGTGGCATCCAGAATCGCTTTCATTGGAACCAGTGGCATAGCAACTTCCTCCTGTTTTGGCACTCGCCTAATTTTTAATTAAATTAAATAATTTACATATCTATAGAATACACCAAAGCATTACCTGGCACAAGTTGGAAAAAACGCTAAAGTTTCCTCCGTTTTTAGTTGGAAATATCAAAAGAGCCAGGCGGAAGGAGGCTGGATGCAGACGCCGCTTTGGTTCGGCGGCCCTTGGCCCATATCCAAGGAGCGGATATCACGGCTTATAATCTAGAAGCAGAAATTCCCTCGTTTTTTGTGTAGTTTTTGCCATCCGGCAATTGCGCTTTCCTTGATTTCGTGGTAAACTAATAAAATTGAACAGGCTCCGGAGTGCCGGGGCCGGACAGCGAGGTGTGTCTATGGAAAACAAGAAAAAACGGATTTTCAGCGGCATCCAGCCCAGCGGCGAACTGACCCTGGGGTCTTATATGGGAGCCATCAAAAACTGGGTGGCCCTCCAGGAGGAGTATGAGTGCGTGTACTGCATCGTGGACATGCACGCCATCACCGTCCGGCAGGTCCCGGCGGACCTGCGCCGCAGGGCTCTGGAGCAGCTGGCCCAATACATCGCCTGCGGCCTGGACCCGCAAAAGAGCATTATGTTCATCCAAAGCCACGTGCCCCAGCACGCGGAGCTCAGCTGGGTGCTGAGCTGCTATACCCAGTTTGGTGAGCTCAGCCGTATGACTCAGTTTAAGCAAAAATCCCAGCAGCATGCCGACAACATCACCGCCGGCCTCTTTACCTATCCGGTGCTCATGGCGGCGGACATCCTGCTCTACCAGACGGACCTGGTGCCCGTGGGAGAGGACCAGCGGCAGCACGTGGAGTTGTGCCGGGACATCGCCCAGCGCTTTAACGGCGTTTACAGCGATACCTTTGTCCTGCCAGAGGCCTTCATCCAGCGGGTGGACCAGGGCGCCCGGATTATGAGCCTGGGCAATCCCTTAAATAAGATGAGCAAATCCGACCCCGACGGCTGCGTGAATCTGATGGACCCGCCGGAGGT
Organism: uncultured Oscillibacter sp.; assembly: GCA_910587705.1. Taxonomy (GTDB): domain Bacteria; phylum Bacillota; class Clostridia; order Oscillospirales; family Oscillospiraceae; genus Oscillibacter. The sequence goes on along the minus strand of CAJUMX010000007.1, from coordinate 66,820 downwards.
TATCCAGCGCAAATTCAAACGGGCCGTCACCGACAGTGAAACCAGCGTCCGCTATGACAAGGAGACGAAGCCCGGCGTTTCCAACCTGCTGACCATCTACTGCGCCGCCACCGGCAAAACTCTGGAGGAGGCGGAGGCTACCTTCCAAAACCAGGGCTACGGTGTGTTCAAGCCCGCCGTGGGCGACGCGGTGGTGGAGCTGTTCCGCCCCATTCGGGAGGAGGCCCAGCGCCTGATGGCGGACAAAGCGTATCTGGAGGATACCTACCGGCAGGGCGCGGAGCGGGCCTCCCGCATTGCCGGCCGCACCCTCTCGAAGGTTTACAAAAAGGTGGGCTTCCTGCCCCGATAAGGAGAACTCAACATGCCCTTAGATAACCGGCTGATTGCCTATGCGGCCCTCGCCCTGCTGGCGGCGTTGGTCATCAGCTTTCTCATGACACCCGTGGTCAAGACCTTCGCCTACAAGGTGGGGGCGGTGGACGTTCCCAAGGACGCCCGCCGGATGCATAAGGTCCCCATTCCCCGCCTGGGGGGGCTGGCTATCTTCATCGGCTTCATGGTTAGCGTCCTCATACTGGGAAACGTCCGTGGAAACGGACAAATGCAGAGCATTCTCCTGGGCTCCGTCATCATTGTGGTGCTGGGGGTGGTGGACGACATCATGGCCCTGCCCGCCATGCTGAAATTCGTGGTCCAGATTGCCGCCGCCCTGATTCCCGCCCTGAACGGCGTGGTCATCCAGGCCTTTTCCAACCCCAACATCTTTTCCGACAGCCTCTACTGGGTGCTGGGCCCTCTGTCCGTGCCCTTCACGGTGCTGTGGATTGTGGGCATCACCAACGCGGTAAACCTCATCGACGGATTGGATGGTCTTGCCAACGGGGTCTCCGCCATCTCGGCGACCACGATGCTGGTCATCGCCCTGCTGGCCTCCGAGGGAGAGGTGGCCTTGGTCATGGCGGCGCTGGTCGGGGCCTGCGTGGGCTTTATGCCCTACAACCTCAACCCCGCCAAGATGTTTATGGGAGACACCGGAGCCACCTTCCTGGGCTATATCCTGGCAACCATGTCCATCCAGGGACTTTTCAAATTCTACGCGGTGATTTCCTTTGCCGTACCCTTCCTGATTCTGGGACTGCCCATCTTTGACACGGCCTTCGCCTTCATCCGGCGCATTGCCCACGGGCAGAGCCCCATGCACGCCGACCGGGGGCACATCCACCACCGGCTTATCGACATGGGCCTGAACCAAAAGCAGGCGGTGGCAACGCTGTACGTCATTTCCGCCATGCTGGGCCTCTCCGCCGTGGTGCTGACCACCGGAGGGGAACAGAAGGCCATGCTGTTTTTCCTGGCTTTGTGCATCGTGGCGGCGGTGGCCGCCCGGGTGGTTTTTCCCAAGGAAATTCGGGAGGAGCTTCACGAGGAGATCGAGGAGCTTCGGGAGCTGGGGCATCACGGCGAGCACCCGGAGCGGAAGGAAGCCCCCGGCAGAGGGGACAAGGAGGGCTGAATGAAAAGCGTACGGATTTTAAGCGTTTTTGGCACCCGGCCGGAGGCCATTAAAATGTGCCCCTTGGTGAAGGAGCTGGCCTCTCGCCCCGGTATCGAGAGCCTTTGCTGTGTCACCGCCCAGCACCGGCAGATGCTGGACAGCGTGCTGGAGGTGTTCGGCGTCACGCCGGACTGGGACCTGGACATCATGACCCCCCGGCAGACCCTTTCCAGCATCACCAGCAAGTGTCTCCTGGGCATGGACGAGGCCGTTGACAAACTCAAGCCGGACATGATTCTGGTTCACGGGGACACCTCTACCACCTTCGCCGGGGCCCTCTCCGCCTATTACCATCAGGTGGCCGTGGGCCATGTGGAGGCGGGCCTTCGGACTTATGACAAATACGCCCCCTTCCCGGAGGAGATGAACCGGGTGTTGACCTCCTCCATCGCGGACCTGCATTTTTGCCCTACCGCCGGAAACCGGGAAAACCTCCTGCGGGAGGGCCGGAAGATCGAGGACATCTTTGTCACCGGAAACACGGTTATCGACGCGCTGAAAACCACTGTCCGGGAGGACTACCGCTTTGCGACAGACGAGCTGAACCGCCTGCCCTACGGGGAGAAGAAGGTGCTTCTGGTCACCTGCCACCGGCGGGAGAACTACGGCGAGCCTATGAAGAACATTTGTCTGGCCCTCCGGCAGATCGCGGAGGAGCACCGGGACGTAGAGCTGGTTTACCCCGTCCATTTGAGCCCGGTGGTCCGGGAGGCGGTGGACCAGTACCTCCGGGGAGCGCCCCGGGTTCATCTGATCGATCCGCTCCCCGCCGACGAGATGCACAACCTGATGGACCGCTGTTATCTGGTGCTGACGGACTCCGGCGGCCTCCAGGAGGAGGCTCCGGCCCTGGGTAAGCCCGTGCTGGTCCTCCGCCGGGAAACGGAGCGTCCCGAGGCCGTGACTGCTGGAACCGTGAAGCTGGCCGGGGTGGTTCAGGACGATATTGTCACCATGGCCTCCCGGCTGATTCGGGACAAAAATGTCTACAACGAAATGGCCCGGGCCGTGAATCCCTACGGTGACGGGAACGCCTGCCGCCGCATTGCCGACGCCATCGAGTGGCGTTACGGCCTTCGAAAGGAGCGGCCCTCCGGTTATGGAGCGTAAGGGGCCATGGACAAGCGAAATCTGAATTGGATTACCTGGGCCGTGCTGGCGGTGGCCGTGGTCCTGGTGGCCTTGATGCTGGGCGGCAGTCTAAACCGCACTGCCCACATTTCCCTTCCCCCCTCCGACCTCCCCAGGGACCCCGCCGCCGAGGACAGCGGGGACTCCACCGGCGTCACGGTGGTGGAGATTACGCCGGAAACGGTCCAGGCCGCCATTGCCAGCCTTTCCAGGCCGGAGAACTACGGGCGGAGCATGACCATTGAATACCTCTGGGACGGCGGCGGCGGGAGCCAGGAGCTCTATACCATCGTCCGGGGGGCCTGGACCCGGGTGGACCGGGGACTGCCGGACGGAAATACCCGAATCAGCGTCACCAACGGAGAGACCACCTATATCTGGTATGGCTACGGTCAGGACGCGGCAGTCACGATCCTTCCGGCGGGGGAGTTCTCCGCGGACGTAGAACAGTCCATTCCCACCTATGAGGACATTCTGGACCTCCCGACGGAGAGCATCCTCCTGGCGGATTACCGCCCCTTGGACACTCTGACCTGCATCTATGTGGAGACAGCGGCGGACGAGGCGGGCTATATTACCCGGTATTGGGTCAGCGTGGAAAACGGACTTCTGGTCCAGGCGGAGCGTCTGCTGGGAGAGACGGCGGTTTATCGGATGACCTCCCTTTATGTAGATCAGACGGAGTACGACGCCTCCCGATTCACCTTGCCCGACGGCACGGTGCTGCTGGAGGAGGACGGGGCGGAAACCATGGAGCCTATGCATTAGGACGCGAAAAAGGACGGGAATTCCCGTCCTTTTTTTGCCTATAGAATCAGCAGCAGTCCCAGGGCTACCAGCAACTCCTCATCCGCGTTTTCCCGGAAGAGGAAGAACAGCAGCCCCAGAAGCAGCAGGTCCCCTGTGTCCACATGGTCCAGATGAAACTGGTCCAGCAGATGCTGGAGAATGCCGGTAAGGCCGTCCGCAGGCCGTCCGCCGTGAGGCGGGCCGTGGGGAGGCCGCCCAGGCCCCGAGTTGTTTGGCGGGGGATTTCCAGGGGGAGGACTGCCAGAGGAGTGTCCCCCAGGCGGAGGGCCGCCAGGGGGGTGACCCCCAGGTGGAGGACTTCCCGGAGATGGTCCTCCAGACGGCGGACCACCGGGGGACGGTCCGCCAGGCGGGGGACTTCCGGAGGGAGGGCCGCCAAGAGGGGGACCGCCGGAGCCCCCCTCCTCCGGAATGCGGGTATAGGAGCCGTTGTCGTTGCGGATATAGCGGTTATACATGCCTCAGCCCCCCCATTCCGAGAGGAATTTCTTCCCCAGGTGAAACAGCCGCGCCAGCTGGAGCGCCCGCTCCACCTTCTCCTGTCGGTCGCTCCGCAGATAGGGCCGCAGGGCGTAGAGCAGGTTCCGGGCGTTGGACTCCCGCTGGCCCCCCAGCTCCTGAATCAGCGGCAGCAGGCGGGAGAGCAGCCCCGGGTCCAGCCCGCCGCCACCCAGCAGGGAGGACAGCAGGTCGCCCCCGCCCCCCATAGGCGGAGGAGGGGGAGCCTGCGGAGGCGGTGACCCCCGGGAAGAGGTCTGCTGCGGGCCGGGTGCATTCGGCTGGGGCGGGGAAGAGGCCGCAGGCTGTCCTCCGCCGCCCAGAGACTGGGCCAGCTGCATGATCTGGCTCATGGCGTCCGGGTTGGACAGTATGCTGTTCAGCTTGTCGTCAAATTCCGCCATACGGGCCAACCCCCTCTGTCATAAACTTTACTTCTGGACGGCCTTGTTGATCCGCTCCACCAGCGCCGCTCCCTCGGGACTCTGCATGATCTGGTTTACCATCTGGGTCATGGCCCCGGCGTCGCCTCTGGCGGCGGACTGAACCGCCTTTTTCAGCCCCGCGCCTCCGTCGTCCTGGGTCAGCATCCGCATCAGCGTCTGTCCGTCCCGGGACTGCATCAGGGATTTCAGCATCGCCGGATTCTTCCGGAGCTGTTCGGCCATCTGGGCCGATTTTTCATCCATACTCAATGCCTCCTTTGCGGTCTTTAAGGCCAGTATATGTGACCGGAGGCAAAAAAGTGCCTGCATATCCCCGGCAGGGCGGCCGTTCCGCTAAAAAGCCTAGGTCCCCAGCTACAAACCCCCTTGGAGCCAGGGCCTCTCCTATGAAAAAAGGAAGACGTGGGATTTATACCCTTAGACTTTTTTCATAGGATATCCTGGCGCAATATTGGGGGAAAGGTAAGACAAAAAGATGGTAAGGTGCATGTACAGAAGTAATATTATGATTGTAGGAGAATATAGCGTTGCCAAGAATTACTTTTCGGATTTGAGCAAGCCTCGTGGAGGTATTGCCCCCGCACTGTGCGAACGCCCGTAGGTAGATAAGATATGATGGCATATGCGATGGCACGAAGCGCCAGCAAAGAACCGGATTCTTTTGGCAACGCTCCCTCATTTCACCGCGCCCCTATGTAACCCGCTTTGCTGGGCTTGCGAGGGGTCCCATTTGCCGATCATAAACGCGAACAAGGGGGTGCAGCCACGATGTCCGCCGCCGTCTACTACGTCATCAGAGAGGAAGCGGCTGTCCAGGTAGGTCAGCGGGCGCTTTTTATACAGTGCTTGAGCGTAGTCAAGGGTCTGTTTCGCCGTGAAGTTGAAAAGACGGTTGGCCTCCCGCTGTAAGGTGGTGAGGTCGTACAGTTTGGGCATCTGTTTAGTTTTCCTCTCCCGCGCTATGCTGGTTTTTTTGTAATTCCGCGATTACTAATTTCACAGATTATTCGCTCCTTGTGTTTTATGACAAAATACTGTATACTTCTTGTAAGAGGGAATGAAAATGCAACGTGATATGGAACTGATAAGGAACCCCTTTTTGTTATTGAGGAAAACACGTTGATACTTGATTGCGCGATGGTAAAGTAAACATTGACGGATATGGCATGAAAACGATTGCTTGCCAGCGTGCCATTTTGCGTAATACAAGGCTGTTGTAAAAGAAATCGCAACCGTTATAATAACTGCCGTGATACAGTCAACTATTACATGCATTTAGAATGCGGCAATATAAGCGATTTCAATATGTGGATTTTGTGAAACGCAGATGATTGGAGAATTTGAAACTTTAAGCGACTTACACCATTACCGCTTTTTCTTCACCTGCCCAAAGTATTATAATATTCGTACGACCTTTTAATAGATTGCGTTATATGTTAGCGTCAAGAATTCACGATATGAGGGATAACATGGATATAGATAAGGCCACAACATGGGAAGAAAAATATGCGCAATTACTAGTGAGATTTCAAGAACTGTCACGAATGTATAACATTTTGGATCAGGTTATTGAAAATTCCGCCGATGCGTTTTGGCTTTTCGATCAGAATGGGCACTGCATACGTGTAAACTCGGCATATGAACGGCTGATTGGCATGTCCCGGACGGAATTAATTGGTATTCACGCGTCAGAGCTGATTGGAACCGCTGTGTCGGACATCAGTACGAATAAAGTTTTAGAGCGCAAGCAACCTGTATCTTTTGAACAAAAGTTTTTAAAAACAGGACATTCCGCGATTGTGACCTCTACCCCTGTCTACGATAAAGAAGGCAATTTCGTTGTCGGAATATGCAACGATCGTGACATGTCTGCTCTGGAAAGTTTGAAGCAAAAACTACAACAGGCAGATAAGCTTACCAAAGAATATGAGATGAAAATTGAAACTTTAAAAAAAGCGTATATTCACGGTGATTCTAATTTGATTTTAGTCGATCCAAGGAGCAAAGTCTTGCTTTCCCGGGCTATGAAAGTCGCGCACATGGACTCTACAGTTCTGATTCTCGGAGAGACTGGGGTTGGAAAGGGAGAAATCGCAAAGATGATCCACAAAAGTAGCTCGCGGGCGGAGGAGGCCTTTGTTGAGATCAATTGTGGAGCTATTTCTCCGGAACTCATTGAAAGTGAGTTGTTCGGCTACGAGAAGGGCGCATTCACCGGAGCAAATACCGGCGGTAAACTGGGGCTTTTAGAGGTAGCGAACAAAGGCACCGTTTTTCTTGATGAAATTGGAGAGCTGCCGCTATTAATGCAGGTAAAACTTTTGAGGGTATTGCAAGAGCGGGAAATCATTCCGGTTGGATCAACGCAGCAGCACAAAATTGACATTCGAATTATAATAGCGACAAACCGGGATTTGGAGGAGATGGTCAAATGTAAATTGTTCCGGGAAGATCTATACTATCGTATCAATGTGTTTCCTCTCACAGTACCTCCTTTGAGAGAGAGAGTTGAAGATATCACCCCCTTGGCAAATCTATTTTTAAAGCAGTTGAATCGACGTTATAATTATCGAAAAGAGTTTCGCCCAGATGTATTGAATTTGCTTCGCAGATATGAATGGCCGGGAAATGTCAGGGAGCTTAAAAACTCAATTGAGCAGGCATTTATAAATGCGGAAAGCAACATCATTGGCATAGAAGACTTTCATTTTTCAGACTCTAATATCGCCTGCGACACAGGACCGAGCTTTCAAAAAGGGCCAGGCGAGACCTTGGCGGACTTTCTTTCACGCATTGAGTACAGGTTAATACAAGATGCCTACAATACGGCGGGGAATGTCCGGAAAGCCGCAAAGCTGCTGAACATGAGTCCGGCGACTTTTGTCAGAAAGCGGTCTATATATATTGAGAAAGCCGAAGAACATTCGAGATCAAATTAAAGAGTTCCATACACACCGGCGGCGCGTGTTTTATTTTTGAAACACGCACCGCCTTACTTGTTTTAAAAATGGAACAAAATCATGTGGGATTTCTAAGAAGCAAACAAATTAAAGACTATGGCAAGCAAATCATCCGCCTTGCTGAGAAGTTTTCGCGAATAAACAAACACAAACTGTTCCATTTTTAGAACAAACCGCTTAAACTCTTGTTCACACCCGGATCGGTAAATTCACAAAATTCTTGGAGTTACTATTAAAGTTATAACTTTATATAAAAATTATGATATTTTTTAGGAAAACGACCAACATAATCTGGCATGGTTTTTGCTAAATATTTCGGCGGGTTCGTAAGAATCGCTATACTGCCATACTATAGGAGGGGTTATTGTGAAAAGAAAACTCGCGCTGCTTTTGTCCCTAGTAATGGTCCTTTCCCTGCTGACAGCCTGCTCGGAAGACTCCGCCAAAAGCTCCAGAGAACTTCCTAAAGAGAACAACGGCGTTTCCGGCAAAACCTATGTTATCAAGTTGGCGCATGTTCTTGCCGACTCCACTGCGTCCGCACAGGCTTGCGTATACTTTAAGGAGTTGGTGGAGGAACGTACCAATGAAAATGTTGAGGTCCAGGTGTTCTCCGCTTCCGCTCTAGGCAACGAGCGGGATATCAATGAAAATTTGAACAACGGTTCTATTCAAATGATTTACTCTAGCCCCGGTGCAATGGGCAACGTTTTCTATCCGGAATTGCAGGTCTTAGATGCTCCCTGGCTGTTCTCCTCTATGGAACAGGCGGTTGCCGCGGGCCGGGATTCCAATAGTACAATTGGTGGATTTATCAAGGATATCTATGACAACACCAATGTACAGATTCTTGATATGTGGTACCGGGCTCCTAGACATATTTTTACCGCAAATACGAAAATCACAACACCTGCCGACTGTACAGGGCTAAAACTCCGTTCACCGGAGATTGACGTTTACTTCGGCGCCCTGGCAGCTATCGGTTTCTCGGTAACCCCGGTTGCCTACGCAGAGACCTATACCGCCATTCAGACGGGTGTCGTGGAAGGTCTGGAAAATCCCTTTGATTTGTGCTGGGGTATGAAATTCCAGGAGGTTACCTCTTATTGCAGCAAATTGGGATGGAATTCCGGTCTGGGGCCTGTGGCCATCAACAAGAATTTTTACAACAGCCTGCCGGAAGAGTACCAGACCATCATCTCGGAGGCGACAATTGAAGCCGGTGACTACAGCAACAAGCTGACCATTGACGGCGATATGGAACTGGAACAGCAGTTTATTGACGCTGGGGTAGAGATGGTTGAACCCGATATAGCCGCGTTTAAAGCCATGCTGCCTGAAATCATTCCCCAGATATCTGATATCTGGAATGACAATGGCCGTGATATTTACAGTCAAATTCAGTCCTACCAAGCGTAAGACAATCCGGTTCATGTTGCTGAGATAAGCGTTTTACCAGCAGGAAGCTGGATGAGCAAGCTTCCTGCTGGTCACACACAATAGGTAGGTGAATTATGATACTGCTTTTATTGGTCGTATTCGTCATTATGCTGCTGCTTGGAATTCCTGTGGCATTTTCCATGCTGGGCAGTTCCCTGATCTATGTGATCGTAGGCATTCTCAACGGCGGCTTTTTGCAGCTTACAACAGCAATTCAGCGGGTTGAGATTGCTGTTGACAGTTTTCCCCTGATGGCAATTCCCTTTTTTGTGTTGGCCGGCGAATTTATGAACAGTGGCGGTATTACAAAAAAGATTATGGACTTTGCGCGCGTTTGTGTCGGCCATTTCAAAGGTGGCATGGCCCAAGTCGCTATTTTCGCAAGCACTCTGTTCGCGGCAATGTCAGGCTCCTCCATCGCTTGCGCCTCTATTTTTGGTCAGATGATGATACCGGACATGGAGCGAGACGGCTATGATAAGCCGTTTGCCTCGGCAGTTATTTCCTGTGCGGCAACGATAGGACCAATCATCCCTCCTAGCATCGTAATGGTGGTATTTGGCGTTATGGCAAACTGTTCTATTGGCAGGATACTGATTGGCGGTGTGGTTCCCGGTCTGTTGATGTGCGGCGGATTGATGCTGATGTCTTATTTTATTTCCAAGCGAAAGGATTTCCCCACGTATTCCCGCGCCACTGGGAAAGAGCGCATGCTTGTCGCGAAGCAGGCGATTCTTCCACTCTTAATGCCTATCATCCTGATTGGAGGTATCCTGACTGGATATTTTACCCCAACAGAGGCAGCCGTCGTAGCGGCCATTTACGGATGTATTCTGGGCTTCGCGCAGAAGCAGATCACTGCAAAAGACCTTCCAAGAATCCTGTTTAATACGGCGCTTGGCTCCGCGCGTACTATGTTCATCATCGGCACAGCTGGACTGTTTGGCTGGATCTTGACCCTGGAGCAGGCACCCAAACTGTTTTCAGACTGGATGTTTAGTCTGTCTGAAAACAGATGGGTCATCCTGATGATCATCAATATATTCCTGCTGATTCTGGGTATGTTCATGGAGAGTTCCGCCATTATCATCATGACAACCCCGATCTTAGTACCCATCGTCGATGCTTTGGGGTTTAATATCATCCATTTTGGTATGGTCATGATGGTCAACGTCATGGTAGGCTGTGTCACACCGCCTGTGGGAGTTTTAATGTATGTTACCAATGATATTGCTGGAGTTTCCATGAAAGATTATCTGAAGGCCCAGTGGCCTTTGCTTCTGTCGCTGTTCGCCGTTCTTTTGCTGGTGACATTTGTCCCTCAAATTTCCTTGGCGCTGCCGGATTTGCTAATGGGCTAAGGGAGGTAGTATATGAAAGTTCTTCACGCTGTTAATTCTTTTCTACTCGCCTGTATCAGAACTCTATGCGCTGTTCTGTCCGGGGCTATGGCACTTGTCATCGCGCTGCAAATATTTATGAGGCTTTTCTTTAAGCCGCTTCTTTGGACAGAGGAATCCTCCCGTATTATGATGGTGTGGCTGGTATTTCTGGGCGCCGCGTATCTTCACAACATGAAGGTAAACGGCCATATTCGGGTCGACCTGCTGGATCAAATTTTGCCGGCGCCTGCCTCGAAAATTTTGAATATTGTCACGAAAATATCTTTGGTCGCGATCTTGGCTGTTACTGCGATTTTTGGGTTTCAACTTTCTATGGAAAGCACAAAAATCACATCTACCGCCTTAGATATCCCCTTTGCGTATATTTATGGCGCAATTCCAGTCTCTGCCTGTCTAATGATCTGGTTCTCCTTTGTCCGTTTGGTCGAATGGATTTATGTGAAAACAGGTCACGAGGACCTCCTCAAAGCGGAGGAGTGACTGCGCCTATGGAGTTAACTATTAAGAGGTGAATAACCATGAGATACCCTCGGTATATCGGCAATTGGAAAGATGAATACCGCAATAAACTTCGGTCAATGACGGAAATCGCAGACATGATCCAGTCGAACACCCGAATTTTCAGCGCTGGCTGGGGCGGAGACCCCATTGCTCTTATCAAAGCGATCTCCGAACGCCGAGAAACCCTTGAAAACGTTGAATTTTGTAGCAATAACTCCCTGGGGCTTCCCTTTAATGAGCCGCGGAACGACGGGCATCTACTAAACAACCAATGGTTCCTGGGGAGTGGCGCTCGCAGGGAAATTCAAGCAGGGCGGGGCACATACACGCCCCATCATTTCGGCAAGCAGACACGAGACATGGAGGGGCTGGAAATAGACTATGGCATTATGTACGTTTCGCCTCCTGACTCTCACGGTTTTATGAGCTTTGGAACCATGACAGCCTATTCCAGATACTTGGTGGATCACGCAAAAATAGTGGTTGTCCAGGTGAATGAGAAAATGCCGTTCATCTATGGCGACACACTGGTACATGTTTCTGAGGTAAATTACATCTGTGAAGGTAATGAGCCGCTGTTGACGATTCCAGTGATTCCTACCAACGAAAAAAGCGAAGCAATTGCAGGTTTTATAGATGAGTTTATCGAAGATGGCTCTACGATCCAACTGGGCATTGGAGGGATCCCAAATGCGGTCGCAAAGCTCTTGGCGCATAAGCATGATCTGGGGATTCATTCCGAAATGTTTACGGAGAGTATCATAGATCTAATGGAATCCGGAGCAGTGAATAACTGCCAAAAGTCATCCCATCGCTATCGGTCCGTGGCCTGCTTCGCGGGCGGAAGCGAACGACTTTATAACTGGCTAAACTACAATCATTTTGTCGAATTCTATCCAGTTTCCTATACCAACGATCCTGTTGTGATTGCGAAACAGAACAAAATGGTGTCGATTAACGCGACGCTCAGCGTGGACCTGAGCGGCCAGGCTTGTTCTGAAAGCATTGGGCCCAAACAGTACAGCGGGGTTGGCGGGCAAATGGATTTTAACCTAGGCGCGGGAATGTGCCCCGATGGAAAAGCATTTTTGGTTGTAAACTCTACGGCAAAAACGAAAGAAGGGATCGTTTCCACAATTGTTCCCACCCTGGAAAAAGGTTCGTTTATATCTACGACCAGAAACGACGTGGACTTTATTGTCACAGAATACGGTGTGGCTAAAATGCGGGGAAAGAGTATGCGGCAAAGGGCAGAACAGTTGATCAGCATTGCTCACCCCGATTTCCGAGCGGAGCTTCGCAAGGAAGCTGAAAAACTATTTTTCATTTAAGGAGTACGAAGATGGAAAAACGGCTGACCATTGACTCCAGGTTGGTTGGAGTGCCTTGGAAAACAGCGACTCGGCATATTGGATGGCGGCAAACCACAAACTACGCGGCGGCCACCCATGACATGAACCCGCTATACGTTGACGACGAGCGGGAAGAGGGCATTATAGCTCCCCCCATGTTCGCGGTCACGCTGGGCTGGCCAATCGGAAGAAAAATCCGCAACTATATTGACGTTCCCTATTCGCGGGAGGCATTGAATCGGGATGTCCACTACACAGAATATATTGAATTTCATCAGCCAATGAAACCCGGAGAGGACGGACTTGAGTTGGTGATTCAGCCCATGATTCACGCAATAATTCCCCAGCGAGCGGGGACAAATGTTGTCTATAAATATGAGGTCCGCGACACAGCAGGAACCCTTTATCATACAGAATACAACGGCACACTGCTGCGCGGTGTGGAGTGTACTGACAGTGGAAAAGGGACGCTTCCGTTTGTGCCGCCACCACCGAACCCCGATCAGGTGCTTTGGGAGCGACGGATACACATAGACCAGGAACAGACTTACATATATGACGCGGCGACAGACATTGTTTTCGCGATTCATACGTCGCCGAAATATGCGCGCTCTGTAGATCTTCCTACCATTTTAGTTACAGGCACATATACGATTGCCGTGGGCGTTCGAGAAATGATAAACCGTGAACTTCAAGGAGACGCTTCTCTTGTAAAAGCAATCAACGCTAAACTGACATCCATGATTTTTCCCAATACGGATATTATTGTGCAAATGGTAGACCGCGTTGAGAGCGAAGCGTTCATCGAACTCCACTATCGTATTTTGAACCAAAATGGCGCGGTTGCTCTAAATAAGGGCTATGTGAAAGCGTTAAAAAAGTAAATTGAATGATCCCACACAATCTGAACAAGTTTTGGAACTTGCCGGTTTGCGTGGGGTTGTTTTTGAATGAACTCCTTGGGCATCAAGGCTTTTGCGCCTATTACTCTAGAAACAAAAATAGATTAACAGAACAGGAATCGTTCTAAATCGAAAGACAAAGTAATCAATCTTGCGGATATGAATCTCCAGTCTCATTTTCCACGAAACCGATTTATATCTTCATGATAGTTCTCCTCTATTTCGGGTGGTGTCCATTTGTGAAATTCTAAAAAACAAAGACTGGACACGGAGATGTAAATACGCCCCCCAACTCCTCAAATGCTATATCTTCTGTCCCGTCAGGTTAAGGAACTGGACCACAAGACTGCCGCGCCGCCGATTCCGTCCTTCCGGGAATATGTGCCGGAAACCTCCATTGGCCAGGACGATGCCATAGCGGAAAATTACGGCACGACAAAACGATTTACGGTCATGACAGCAGCCCTCGGCGCAAGGGCGGCTCCGGCATTTTCCATCGATGATACCAGGTATTCCCGCCTCACACGGAAAGACGACAAAAGTGTGGCTGAGATGTTACGCTTTTGCTGTTTTCCCGCCAGAACGTGGTCCAGTTCAGTGTGGCCCTTCCGAACTGACCGCCTTCTTATCCGCCGCCTTTTTGATGCCCCCACATCCACTTTGTCCTCGGCGATGATGTAGAATACCATGGAAGCTATGGATGGATACCACCGCATCCGCCGCGGAACTGATCGCACCCTCGTCTAGCCCGAATACCATTGCCAAGCCGGTGACAATTCCCGCCGGTGCCGCCCACGGCTTGCGGGAACTTAGCTTTTGTTTCCAATCAATCTTATCCATCATGTACCACTTTCTTATTTCTTAAAGGTGCCAATTCAGAGATGGTACAAGGCGAGAAAGGCAAGCGCGGTAACCTTGGCGAAAATACCAACCAGTGAAAGGCCACTCGGCACAACTTTCAGAGTGTACTGACAGCTTGCCATGAGACAGTAACGCAAAAATTTCAAATAGAAAATGATTTACCTGTTTACAGGGGCAGGGCATGAGATGCGGGCGAGAGATATTCGACGCGTCTTGAGACGCCCGCCGCTATCAGGTTCTTATAGGGCCTACTCAAGCCTCCGGCTTAGCCGGAGGCTTTGACTATCTTGTAATTGATATTTAGGGAGGAATATGTTACCATGGAACTGACAAAAAGTGAGCAAATTCGGATCGGCCTCCAAAAGAGCTTTCAAAGGAACCCCTGCCGAGGCTTCTGCCATTTGCTATGGCTGCGAGGTCTCTCATGCCGGAGGGCTTGTGATTAATCTCATTGAGGCCAAACGGTACTTTTAGGAACCGCAAAAGTCCTTTACGGTCCCTGCTTCTAAATGCTACCAGAGAAAGTGTTATGGCTATAAACACGATGAAAACAGACGCCTGATAATTGGTGAGAGAAAAGCCAACGTTGTTAGGCTGATTTTCGCATATCAAAGGAAGGGATGATCCTGTCACAGATTGCCTGAACATTACAAGAGCAAGATTTTCCATCTCCTTGCGAAAAGGCGGTGTGGAGCAGGGAGCCCCCGCGTGAGATTCTAAACAATGAAAAGTATCTCAAAAGAGTGATACTTCAAAAAATATTTGTGGCTGACGGTTTAAGTCATGAGCAGTCAAGAAATACAGGTCAATGTGACAAATATAGAATCGCTGGCAACGATGAAGCGATTATCGTTAGGAAAATCTAGAGTTATAAGAACTTATAAGATCTTGTTTTATTTAATTTCAGAAACCATTTTATGTCATTAATACATTGCGCAAAATTGCGAAAAAGGCTCCCTCTAAAATTTTGCCGCTCTCGAGCAAATAACATATATATTACACAAATATATAGGATTTACCGGAGGATAGGATTATGGCGATTACCTTGACAGGAAAACAGCAAGAGGTCTTAGCGCTCCCCGCAAAAGGGCATATCGTTGTTTTGGGAACGGCAGGCAGTGGAAAAACAACAATTGCTCTGCATCGTGCCCGTCATCTTGCTAACATTCCAGGTGGCGGCAGGATATTGCTTGTCACTTTTAACCGCGCTCTGGTTGAATATATGAAGGGAATTGACCATATTCAGTCCTCAAAGCTTACGGTTGAAAATTACCATTTGTTTGCCCGTGGCTATTTGAGTGCCCGCGGGAAAATGCCGAAGTGGAATGGAATCTTGTCCCCTGAGCGAAAAGAATCCTATATAGAGCAGGCTCTGGAAAGATTGAAAACGGAACATCCAGCGGAGTCGACATTAAAACGACCGAAGGAGTTTTTTGTCGATGAGATTACTTTTATAGAGCGATTTGGATTCAATAATTTCGCTGAGTATAGAGAAGCCGAACGCATTGGCCGTGCTTCCTCAAATATTAAACGCGAAAATCGGAAGTGGATTTTTGCGGTATATGAGGAATATCAAACATTACGCCAAACAGATGGGCCAAAATATGATTGGGATGATTTGGCTTTTTATGTTTTCCGTGAGCTGCAAGAGGACGACAGCGAGCGCAGATATACCCATATTATTGTGGACGAGGGGCAGGACTTCTCCCCGATGATGATCAAATCGCTGGTAGCCGCTACGGCCCAGGACGGCTCCTTCACCTTTTTTGGTGACGTGGCTCAGCAGATTTATGGCAGTCGCTTATCCTGGCGTGATTCAGGGATTACCACCAATAAAATTTGGCGGTTCGATGTCAACTACCGCAATCCCGAATCAATCGTCGCATTTGCCACGGCGATTACAGAAACAAAATACTGGCGGCAAGACAGAGATATGGTGGAAGCGACTTCACAAGTCGCGAAAGGACCAAAGCCAATCCTTGTGGAATTCTCCAGCAGAGAACGAGAGATGTCCTGGGTTGTTGAACAGGCAATTGATCGGGGAAAAATCGCATCCACTGTGATTGTATGCAGGAACAGGACCGACGTCAGCGCCTTTTCTCAGGCATTAAGAGCACGGGGCTATAATGCTGTTGAAATTAACAAGGAAACTCCCGGTTATGCATACGAAAAGGAAGTATACCTCACAACGTACCACTCGGTTAAGGGAATGGAGTTTGACCATGTATTTATTCCAAGCCTAACAGAGGACAAGTTCCCTGATCCCGATACGGTTTCAAAGGCCGCCTCAAAGGAAGACGCTTATGCGGATGAAATTAAGCTCCTTTATGTTGCCGCGACCCGCTCCAGGTACGGACTCTACATGACCTTCAACGGAGCGCTGTCCTCGCTGTTTCCAGAGGATTCCGACAGCTATGATTTCTATGGAGAGGAGGATTTGTGATGAGCGCGTATGATGTTCTGTTGTCCCGCGGCGTTACGCGTCTTTGCCATTTTACGAAGCTCCAAAGCTTCACACATATCATTACATCAGAAGAGGGCGTGCTAGCAAGCGGTTCTATTCGACAGGATACGAAAAATGTAATTGACAGAGCTCGGTATGACGGTGAATTAAATTATGTGTGCAGCACTGTGGAGTATCCCAATTCATGGTTTTTAAATCGCGCTATAGCGTTAAATCAAAATTCTATTTTTAACGATTGGGTTGTCCTGTACATCGATCTGAGTATACTAAAGGACAGAAGCATCAAATTTTGCCCTTGTAATGCAAGTAAAGCAAACGGAGCTTATATAAATAACGATCCGAACGAAATTGAATCTATTTTTTCTCATTTCGTTCCTACATTTCGCTATCCGCGTACTCCGCAGATGCTCCCTGCCTGTCCGACAGACGGCCAGGCGGAAATCCTGATAGCGGGTAATGTTCCACGGAAATATATTAAGGGGATCGCCCTTGGAAATGAAGATGTAGCAAAGCGAGTGTACGCAATACTAAAGATGGACAATATGGACCACGTTCCTCTTTACATCGCCCCAGATGTGTTAACTCCTAATTGGAGTTCGCTGATTAAAAGTGGCAGCCGACCGAAAGAAATTCCATGCGTTTGGCCGGAGGAGGGTTAGTTGTGCCTATACCAAGTCGAATAGAAAAATGTAAAGGAGCTATGCTGGGCACCGCGATTGGGGATGCTTTGGGATGGCCCAATGAGCCGCGCGCTAAAAACAGGAAAAAGCGCAAAGAGGTCACAGACCACTTCGTGGAATGGACACGAAGTTCTAACAATCCGCGCTGGCATGATGAAAAAATTCTGCCCGGTGAGTACAGCGACGACACGCAGCTCACTTTATCCGTAGCTCGAAGCATCATCGCAGGCGACTGGGAACGCTTTTTCGCAGAGAAGGAACTCCCATTTTGGCTTCGATATGAGCGCGGCGGCGGCGGTGCGCTGCTGAAGGCAGCCAAAACCCTAAAAAAGGGATACCTTCCCTGGCAGTCCAACTATGCACGGGATTATTTCAATGCGGGAGGAAACGGGGCGGCGATGCGTATCCTGCCTCATATTATTGCATCGGCGGAAAAGCCTGATATTAAGAAATTGATGCTGGACGTTGCTAAAGACACCCGCGTTACACACGGCCATCCCCGCGCGTTCCTAGGGGCCGCCTGCTATGCCTACGCCTTGGATTACCTATTGAAAAAAGACAGCATTTTAGAATATGGGGAACTCGTCGGCGCTGTACTTGACGGACGAAACGAGTGGGGAGCGTTCCTTGATTCCGGTGTATTCGGAGACTGGATCAATACGGCTCAGCAGTTTTGTAACTACGATTTTTCCGCGGAATGGTCTTTCACACTGGAACGCATGGCAAACCGCCTCAAATATATACAGGAGGCTCTGAAAAAAGGTCTGATCCTTGATGATAAAAAAGTGATGACTGAGTTGGAGTGCTTCGCAAAGGAGAACGGCGCCGGGGATGTCGCCGCTCTGGCCGCCATTTACCTGTCGTCCAGATATGCGAACAACCCTTCTCTGGGCATCAAGATTCCAGCGTTTTCCTTTGGCGCGGACACCGATACCATCGCCTCTATGACAGGAGGACTGCTGGGGATGCTGTTCGGAATAAGCTGGATTCCAGCAGAATGGCAAATTGTGCAGGATTATGATTGCCTCATTCGAATGACGGAGCTTCTTTTAGCCGACAACAAAAAGGAAATATCCGGAGAGAATTCCGCAAAAACCGGTATGCAGAAAAATCTTTGGACGGTAACACCTATCGGCAAAATGAGACTCATAGCCTCTAAACATGTGCCCAATGGCAAAATCGGGGACATTATCATTGAAAAATGGCAAACCATGCTGGGGCAGGTACTCTACACGAAAACAGTTCAACGCGTGGATCCTTCTTTATCGGATTGCCAATCTGACTGTTCAGCCCAATCAAGCCAGCAGGTTGTTCAGGAAGTTTTTCCCAGGCAAATGTGTATTCAAGAGAACCTGCCAACATTGCGGCGAACAGTCAAAGACGAGTCAAAAAACATTACCACGCAAAAGCAGCGGCTAAGTTTCTCCCTGACGCCGACAGCAATCGCGGAACTATTAGATCATCCTAAATTTGCAATGAATTTTACTCTTAGGAAAGCACTAATCATTGCCGACTGTTTGATGGAAGGGAAACTCAACCAGGCAGAGATTGCAAAGCAATTTAAGGTTCAGGAATCGGTTGTTGAGCAGCTAAGCAATTATATCAAATCTGAATAGTTAAAAATTTTGACCTTGAAATATGTAATGTCACTGACCCAGATCTCATTTTGCCGACTAACTGTAAAGTCCTGATATAGCAGATTTTTCCGTCGATGTTCTTGACGCTTCTTGTAATCTCCGCATGACAACATTTTCAGAAAATTATAACCATCGGCCGTGCCGGTGGTATGCGCAGGCCTCCTTAGGGCCTTTTACCAGCCGAGCCTATAAGGCTCATCGAAATATTCTCGCTCGCATGAGGTGCCCTGCCGCTATTGAAATAGTGGTAGGGTGCTTCTTTTCCAAATTTTCTAAACTATCAGATTTCTTTCTTATCGTTTTTCTAATGGTTTCTCGCTTCGCTCGGATATTTTTTGGGGCATAGCTAAGGCTTTTGGGAACCACCGGCACGGCTGGTGGTTTTCTTTGTACCAAAAGAAGCGGCATGGCGCAGTAGCGCCATGCCGCTTCCCCTCGAATTTACAAAACATTCGCGTATACGGTCGCTCTTGCCAATATGCCTGTGAGGAGCGTAACAGGGAACGTACACAAAAGGAAAAGCGATCCTTCCCATCCCAACGGCATTTGCGTACCAAAGCATTCCTCCAGGACAGGAAACGAGCCGCCGCTTTATAATCCGCTCATCCTGACCGGCTCCTCGTGGAAACTGCAAAGGCTTTCCCGTATCCCATAAGCGCTCTTTCAGGACATGCTCAAGGGATCCCGCATACCACCGGCCTCGCCGGTGGTTCTGTTTTTTCCAGCAATCTTTTAGAGCACGTTTTGCACAAAGCGGTTGAGAATCACCGCCACCTGGGCCCGGGAGGCGTTCCCGCCGGGGGACAGGGTGTCGGCAGAAGTACCGTTGATCATCCCCGCCGCCACAGCCCAACGCAGGGGCTCCACGGCATAGGAGGCAATCTGCCCCATGTCGGTGAATACCCCCAGCTCCGTCCGGTCGGATACGTCCCGGCCCTTCTGGGAGGCATAGCGGTACAGGAAAGCCGCCATCTGCTCCCGGGTAATCAGGTTGTTGGGACGGAAGGTCCCGTCGCTGTAGCCGTTGACAATGCCATTGGACGAGGCCCAGGAAACAGCGGCGGCGTAATAAGCCCCCGAGGCCACGTCGCTGAACGAATTCGCTCCCATGACAGGCGAGCCCTCCAGCCGGTAGAGAATCGCCACAATCTGTCCCCGGGTGGTGGAGGTGTTGGGAGTGAACGTGGTGGTGGAGGTGCCGTTCATCAGTCCCGTCTCAAAGGCCCAGCGCACCGCGTCGTAACACCAGTCCCCCGGCCGCACATCCTGGAAGGCCAGCTCTCCGCCTGGGACAAATGTGGCCGTCACCTCCACATCCGGGGCGGGCATGGAGAAGGTATAGCGGTTCAGCCCGTCCCGGGTCAAGGAAACCTCACCGCCCCGGCTGTCCCGGGCGGCGATGATCTCCAACACATACCCGGCGTCCGGAGCGACGTTGAGGGTTACGGTCTCCCCTTCTTGAGCCCCGGCGGGCCGGACGGTGACGGTGCCGTGCTCCGCCTGGACGATGTGGACCCGGCTCAGGTCCCCCTCCTCTCTCTTACCCTCCTCCAGGGAAATCCGTCCCTCGGAGATGGGCTGGAGGCTCTGGTCCAAAAGCAGCAGCTCCGCCCGGCCGGGCAGGCGGCAGGCGCTTCCCGGGATCAGCGTCCCCAGGTCTACGGAGCGGCCCGACAGGGGGTCCTCCTCCGCCACCAGATAGATGGTTACAACGGTCTCATCCCGGTCCACCTCGACATAGCAGTCCGGGCTGTAAACGCCCCGGGGCGACGGGTCAAACCGGGCGTCGGGGCACTCCCCCTCTAAAACCAGCTCCAGCTGGAGGGCATAGACCGGACGGTCCAGGCCCTCCAGGGTGAGGTGGACGTCGCCGCCCCGCTCCTGGCAGGTGAGGGTCAGGCTGTTGTCCCGTGCCGCCGCCGTCACCGGTAGGGCACAGAGCAGGCAAAGGGCCAGAAGGCCGGATACAATACGCTTCATTCGCCTTCCTCCAATACGATGACCGGCAGGTCCTCCCCGCCGGGGGTGTTGATCCAAAGGGTCTCCGCCGTCACCCGCTGGCTCTCCGCCAGGGTGAGCTTATCCGTCCGGGAGAGCACCGCCCGCATCTGGGCGGGCAGGAGGCTGGCGGCGTTGCAGGCGCTGGTCTCGCCCTGGAGCTCCGCTTCCTTCTGGACGTTGGGGATAAAGATGAAGAGGCCGTCGCTGATGTCGCAGACCTTGCCGTCGGGGGGAATCTCCGCAAACAGCAGGGCCCTGCCGTCCAGCCAGCGGGGTTTGGTGGTGGTCTGGACCTCCTCCGCGTCTCCGGTGAGAACGGTCTGGGTAAACTGGCCCTCGATCTTCACCGTCTGATAGGCCGGGTCGCCCCGGTAGGTGCCGGTGACAATCAGCGTCCCGGCGGGGATAACCTGCCCGGCCTCCGTGCCGTAGCGGTACGCCTTGGACAATACGCCCACGGCCCCCTTCTCCAGGAAGGCCACGTCATCCCCGGCATAGCTGATGAGCTGGACCTTTTCTTTAGGAATTTCCGCCGGGACGCCGGTGACGGTAACGGTCTTGGCGTCGTAGGTCCAAATGCGGGTGTCCTCCGCCGTCGCGCCGGGCTTCTGGAAATAGGTCAGGTAACTACTTTTGTCGTCTACCGCCTGGTTCCCCTCTTTGAAGTCGCCGGAGCGGGCAGTGGTGGTCTTTCCGTCCTTGTCCGTGACGGTGACGGTGAATTTACCGGACGCGGGGACTCCTGTCAGCTTCAAGCCCGAAACCGGAGTCTCCTCCTTCATGGTGAAGGTAACGGTGGTCCCGTTCCGGGAAACGTCGTAGGCGTCTGCCGGGACGGTTTTGTCGTAGGCAATCCGCAGCTCGTCCGCCGCGTCCCCGGCGATGAAATTCCCCAAGGTGTCATAGGCCCGGACGCTGTAGGTATAGGTCCGGTGGTTGGCGGAGCCGATGATATCCGTGTAGCTCCCCTCCGTGGTAAAGGCGATGGGCACGCCGTTGCGGAGAATCTCATAGCCCTGGAGCTTCCCTTGGGTGACGGAGGAGGTGATGGTCAGCTTGACCGCCTTCTCCCCTTCCAGAGCCGCTGTCAGGGAGACGGTTCCCTGGCCCTGGGAAACCCCTGCCAGCCGGTCCCTGCGGCTTTGATCGCTGAGATACCAGAGGGCCCGAGGCTCCTCCGGAAGCTTCGCCAGCGCCGCCTTGGTGCCGTCGCTGAGGGTCATGCCCCAGCGGGTGAAGAACTCCGTCAGGTTCCGGTTTGCAACTGCCGAGGCGGTGCGGGCCACCCGGTCTTGATAATGGGTCTCGCCGCCAAAGTGGGTCCCGGCCTTCCAGGCTTTGAAGAAGCGGTTGTAGAAGTCCATGGGCTTGTCCCCGCCGTCATAGGCCAGGTGGAGCTGCCAGTACAGGCCCAGCTGAACAAAGACGTTGTTGGAGTCCCCGGGGAGGCCCTGGGCGGTCTTGTTGAAGATCTCCGGGTATTTGCTGCTCTTCTCCAGGCGGGAGGCCAGGGTATTCTGCTTCCCGTCGTAGGTCTGGACCATCAGGGCGTAGAGGTTGTTGGTGATTTCGGCCTTGCCCAGCTTGTCCATGTTGTGGCCGATTTCGTGGGCGATGCCCCAGCCGAAGAGCCGGTTCGCCGTGTCGGAGGCCCCCATGGAGGCAATGGGCTTGCCGCAGACCATGCCCGCGCAGGAGCCGTAGCCAATGCCGATGTGGTTCCCCGCCGCGTACATGAAGGCTCCCGTGAACATCTGCATGCAGCGGATGTTCTGGCGGGTCCGCATGTCGTTTTGTGCGTAGGTTTTGTCAATGCCCTGGGTGGTTTTGCAAATGTGCATCACATCCTCCCAGGCCAGGATGGTCTGGTACAGGGTCTCGATCCGCTCCGCCCGGCTCCGGCCCGCGCCGTTTTGCACCGCCGCCGCGGGCAGGGACAGCAGCATGGTGGGGGTGGAAATCTCCGTGACGTTGCGGAAGTTCGTCTGCACGTCTCCAGTCAAACCGGCGGCATAGGTCTCCAGCTCGTCTACGTAGCGGCCCAGCTCCGTTCTCCGCTGGCCGTCGTTCAGGGTATGCCAGTCCGCCAGCTCCAGCACCGGAATGTCCGTTCCCCGGCGAATATGGAGGCGGATGCCCTCGGGATTCGCGCCGCCGTAGGTCAGATACAGGCTGCCGCCCCGGGGGGTGTTCTGGCTGCCGATCTGGGGAACCGTCAGCACATTCCGCCCGTTGGACAGCGCTCCAATCTCCGCCCGCCAGGCGGAGGCCTCGGCGTTGAACTGGCTGGCGTAGACCGTCAGCTTCTGTCCCGCCGGGATGCCGGAGGCGTAGATGGTCAGCTCCTGCCTCGCCCCGGCGGCCACGCCCAGGGGCTGGAGGTCGCTGCCGCCCTGCTGGTACTTCGCGTCCTCTCCGCCGTTTCGGGACTGCACGCCGTTTTGCACCACGCCGGAGGAGGTCCCGCTCCGCAGCAGCTCCTCCGCCAGGTCCAGCTCGTCCGCCAGGGTGTCCAGGTTCATGTAGTAGTTCCGCTCGTCGCTCTCCAGCCGCTGGCGGAGGGCCTGGATGTCCGCTTGGGTGACGCCGGGGCGCAGGACGGTCCGCAGCTCGTCGGAGAAGAGGGCCGTGATGTTGTCCGGCAGGCAGTGGGCGGGGTCGTACTCCACAAACATCAGCTCCGACAGGCTCACCGCCGTGTAGGCCACCTGCTCGATGGTGACGGCGATCTTCACCACGTCCGTCACCGGCTCGAAGGGCAGCACGGCGAACTTCGTCACGGCGGGGTTGTTCCCCACAGGCAGCCAGGTGTTATGGTCAGAGGCCGTGCCTCCCTGGAGGGGGTTCGGGGACACCAGGGTGCCGGGGCCGTTCAAATTGTCGCCCTGCCGCCAGACGGTGACGGTGTAGAGCCGGAGGTTGTTGGGATAGCTCCCGTCCAGCCGGGGGACCCAGATGACGCTGCTGAGGTCTACAGGCCGGCTGAAGGAGGCCAGGACCTGCTTGTTGTTCCACCAGTTGCCGTCCCCATAGGCATGGGAAGTCCAGTGGGTGCTGAAATCCCCGTCGTTCATGTATTCCGGCTGGAAGGGCTTGCTGGCGGGATAGGCAGTGGGCGACACGTTCCGGGAGTCCGCCAGCCAGACCCGCTCGATGTCCGCTCCCTCCAGGATTCCCTCGGTAGGGATGCCCTCCGGCCGGGAGTAGTCCACGGCGGTGGGGGTTCCCAGTGCGATGCGGGAGGGTCCGCTGACACCCATGCTGTTCCCCGCCTGAATGTAGATGGAATAGGTGACGCCATTGGTCAGGTCCGTGAGAACCGTGCTGGTATTGCTGAGGCGGCTCCCCCACTGGCGGTAGCTGGATTCGCTCTCCGCCTTGTAGTAAACCTCGTAGAAGGTGGCGTTTTCCGCCGCCTTCCAGCCCACGGACAGGGCACTGTCCAGGGGGCTTACGCTCACCATGTCCGGGGCACTGGGGGCCCGGGCGGGCTGGGGCGTGGCGGACACGGGGTCACAGGTAGTTCCCTCCCAGGTGCCGTCTACAGGAGTAACGGTGAACAGGTAGGTTTTCAGATTCTCCAGCCCCGTGATCTCCGCCCGGGGCACGTCCACCTGCAAAGAGCGGCGGCTGCCGCTGCCGTCCTGGAGCCAATAGTCCACCCGATAGCCGGAGACGTTGGGGACCTCGCTCCAGCGGAGGCTGACCTTTTCGTTTCCAGCGGCGGCGGTGAGGTTCCGCACCACGCCGCTGGCGGCGGAGGGCCGCTCCGGGATGACCTCCCGAAGGAACTGGATGGATTCCACAGTGGTGTAGTCCCCGCTCTCGGTGCGGGTGACGGTAATCACGATTTCCTTCACCGCCACCCGGCGGCCCAGGGAAATGGTGACCACACTGCTGCCCTCCACAGGGCCGATGGCGTGAATCCCCTCCGGCAAAGAGAGGTCAAAGGGGAAGCTCTCCCTGCTTCCGTCCTCAAACGCCACGTCCACGAAGCCCGCCTGCATGGCCTCGGGGCCATCCGGGGAGAAGATCTGGATTTCCTCCATCTCCACCGGCTCCTCCAGGGCCACGGTGAGCTCCAAGGGCATGCCAGAGAGGGTGACAGGCTGGCCGTCGCCGCGGAACAGGTCCTCTAGAACACCGGAAACCAGGCTGGTCTCCGCCCCCAGGCGGACCTCCTCCACCGGCGGGGCCAGCAGGTTGGTGTCCCGGACCTCCGGTCGGCCTTCCACGTCCAGGTTCCGGCTGACGATGGCCAAATCATAGACGTCAATCACGCCGTCGCCGTTTAAGTCATACTGCTCCAGGTCCCGCCGCCGGTCGGAGCCCAGAGCCTCTGACAACTCCTCCCGGTCCCGGCTGTTGACCCGGCCGTCGCCGTTCACGTCTCCCAGGGTGAAGGAGGCGTCCGCCGTCCCCAGGGTAACGTGCTGGGCGTATCGGTCCACGGTCAGCTCCTGGCGGCAGTCCGCATAGCCGTCCCCGGTGAATTCCAGGGCGTAATTCCCCTGGGGCAGGCCGGAGACGGACAGGTCTAGGTAAGCGGGCCAGCGGCCGCCGCCCAGGGCTCCGCCGTCCTGGTTCCGCAGGGCCACAGAGGCGGGATAGCCGCCCAAATCCGTGCGGCTGTTCTCCTCCGTCAGGTCCAGGGTTCCCAGGGAACGGCCCTCCTGAAACAGCTCCGCCCGAACCCTCCGGTCCCGGAGAGCCTCTAGAGTTTGGGGCCAGTCCACCCGGACTGTGGCGGAGACAGAGCCGTTGTCTCCGCCGTACCAGGCGGCCTCCGCCGCCGGAAGAGCGGGGAGCAGCAGCGCCCCGGCCAGCAGCAGGGATAGAATCCGTTGTCTGATGCGCATGGGTGTGTCCTCTCTTTTCCGCGTCCTGGCCGGGAATGCCGCCGCCCAGGAAACTGCTGTTATGTGCAAATTATAACAATTTCCCCCGGTCTTGACAAGATGGAGTTTCCGCCGGGCGGGGCCCAAAAATCCCCCTTGCAATCCCCCCTTCCGTCCTGTATAATAAATTGTCATTTTATTTAACATTGGGAGGACTTCGCTATGGCGGACGAAATCAAAGGGCCGGAGCTGGAAAGCCGAAACTTTATCCACGCGTTTATTGAAGAGGACGTGGCCCCCGGCGGGCAGTTCGAGGGCATGACGGTCCACACCCGCTTCCCCCCGGAGCCCAACGGCTACCTCCACATCGGGCACTGCAAGGCCCTGACCATCGACTTCGGCACCGCCGAGAAATACGGCGGGCTTTGCAACCTCCGCATGGACGACACGAACCCCACCAAGGAGGATGAGGAGTTTGTGGAGGCCATCCAAGAGGACATCCACTGGCTGGGCTTTGACTGGGGAGACCGCTTCTTCTTCGGCTCCGACTATTTTGAGGAGGACTACCGTCAGGCGGAGGGCCTCATCAAAAAGGGCCTGGCCTATGTCTGCCAGTTGACCCCGGAGGAGTTCAAGGAGTATCGGGGCGGCGTAGGCGTCCCAGCCCGGAGCCCCTACCGGGACCGGCCCATGGAGGAGAGCCTGGACCTCTTCCGCCGGATGCGGGCGGGAGAATTCCCCGACGGGGCCATGACCCTCCGGGCCAAGATTGATCTTAACAGCGGCAACTTCAACATGCGGGACCCGGTGCTCTACCGGATTAACCACCTGCCCCACCACCGCCACGGGAATACGTGGTGCATCTATCCCATGTACGACTTCGCCCACCCCATTCAGGACGCTCTGGAGGGCATCACCCACTCTCTTTGCTCCCTGGAATTTGAGGCTCACCGGCCCCTGTACAACTGGGTGGTGGAGAACTGCGACCTGCCCGCAAAGCCCAGGCAGATCGAGTTCGCCCGCCTGGGCATCGACCACACGGTCATGAGCAAGCGCAAGCTCCGCCGCCTGGTGGAGGAGGGCCGGGTTTCCGGCTGGGACGACCCCCGGATGCCCACCCTCTGCGGCCTCCGCCGCCGGGGCTACACTCCCAAGTCCATCCGCAATTTCTGCGAGCGCATCGGCGTGGCCAAGTCCGCCAACGTGGTGGAGTACGGCTTTTTGGAGCACTGCCTCCGGGAGGACCTGAACGCCACAGCGGAGCGGGTCATGGCGGTCCTCCGGCCCGTGAAGCTCACCATCACCAATTACCCCGGGGAGAAAACAGAAACCGTCACCGTGGAAAACAACCCCGTGGACCCCGCCGCCGGAACCCGGGAGGTTCCCTTCTCCCGCACGCTCTGGGTGGAGGCGGAGGACTTCCTGGAAACCCCTGTACCCAAGTACAAGCGGCTCTATCCCGGCGGTCCGGAGTGCCGCCTCAAGGGGGCCTATCTCATCCGCTGCACCGGCTGCGTGAAGGACGAGGCGGGGAACGTGACGGAAATCCTCTGCGAGTACGACCCGGAGAGCCGGGGCGGCGACCCCGCTGACGGACGGAAGGTCAAGGGGGCCACCATCCACTGGGCGGACGCCGCTACCGCCGTGGACGCGGAGGTCCGGCTGTACGACAATCTCTTCTCCGACGAAAACCCCGACGCCGCCGACAAGGATTTCATCGACTGCCTGAACCCCAACTCCCTGGAGGTGCTGACGGGCTGCAAGGTGGAATCCTCCCTGGCGGAGGCGAAGGCTCCGGCGAACTTCCAGTTCCTGCGGCAGGGTTACTTCTGCCTGGACAGCAAGGATAGCGCACCGGGACACCTGGTGTTCAACCGGAGCGTCAGCTTGAAGGACAGCTTTAAGAAATAAAACGGAACCGCCGGAGGGAAATCCCTCCGGCGGTTTTTCGCTTAATCCTCGATGGTGGTCGTGGTGACACTGGTATAGATTTCCGCAGAGGCGGAGCTCTCCGCCGCTACGTTATAATCCGTGTCCCCGTCCTGGGAGGAAAGCTGAACCTCATAGTCCTCCAGGGTGCCGGCGACGGTCACACCCACATCCGTGCCTCCGGCGGTTTTCACCGTCCCGTGATAGACACCGTTTTCCACAATGTCTTTGGTGATGTCAAATTCCGCGTTGTCCACGGACAGGATCAGTTTTCCGTCCTCGAGCTTCGCGTCCGCAAAGACGCCGGTGACCTCCACCCGTTCTCCTGCGTCGTTTTCCAGCACGATGTGAGAGTCGTCCTGGAAGATGATGCGCATGTTCTCAAACAATTCGCCGTTGGTGGCAGCGTTGGCCGTCACCGCCAGGGCCAGAGTGAGCACGGCGGCCATGGCCACCGCCCGCAGGGCCTTCAGCGGCCGCCGCATGGTCTTCTGATTCATCTCGTTCATTTTTACAAGAACCTCCTTCTTCGCCTCGTCGGAGGCCCGGAGCCGAGAGAAGGTCTCACGATACAGTCTTTCATCCATCATCAGGCTTCCGCCTCCTTTAGTTTGGTTTTCAGCTGTCCCCTGGCCCGCATGAGCCAGGTCTGGACGGTGGACGCCTTGGCCCCCAGCAGCTCTCCGATCTCCTTCACGGAGTAGCCCTCGTAATAGTGGAGGTACACCGCCGCCCGGTACTTGGGGGGCAGGGCCATCACCTGCCGGAACAGCTCCGACTGGGCGGGCCCATCGAACACGGCGGCCTCCACCACCTCGTCCAGAGAATCCGTCCGCCGCCGCCAGGGGGAGCGGAGAAGCTTCTTGCACTCGTTGGCCGCCACCCGGAGAAGCCAATGCTTCTCATGGTCCGGGGATTCGAAATCCTTTGGCTCCACGTAGAGCTTCAGCAGGGTTTCCTGCATCACGTCCTCTGCATCCGCCCGGTTTTTCAGATAGCTGTACGCCAGCCGGAACACCATGTCGCCGTAAAGCTCCACAGCCTCCCGGAACCGCTGGTCCGTCAATGCGTCTCACCTCCTTCTTAAGTTGGTTTGGAAGGGCCCTTCTGCTAGGGATATCCTTTACGGAAGTATAATATCTCACAAACCTGAAAATTTTCTCAAATCATATTACAATAATACAGAGGAGGGGTTTTCCCCTCCTCTTTGTTTCTGCGTCATTCCACTGCCTCGTCCAGCTCCAGGGCGGCCTCCACCGTCTCCTCCCCTCGCCGGAGGGTCAGCGTCAGCGTATCCCCCACGTAGAGGGTCCGCCGGACCCGGAAGAGGTCCTGGGTGTTTTCGATGGGCTGCCCCTGGGCGGCGATGATATAGTCCCCCTCCCGGACCCCCGCCCGTTGGGCGGCGGTGTCGGGGTCCACGATTTTCACAAGCAGGCCCTGCGCATCCGTGACTACCTGAACGCCCAGCCTCGGCTCCGGCTGGACCTCGCCCCATTTCAAAAGGTCGTTGACAATCCGCTCCAGCTGGGCGGAGGGGATGGCAAAGCCCAGGCCCTCCACGCTGTCCCGGTTCCAATCGGACATATACTTGGCCACGTTGATGCCCACCACCTGGCCCCGGTCGCTGATGAGGGGTCCGCCGGAGTTGCCGGAGTTCAAGGCGGCGTTGGTCTGGAGGAGGGTCATGGTCCGGCCCTCCACCTCGATGTCCCGGTCAATGGCGGAGATGATGCCGTTGGTCAGGGTTCCCCGGAGCCGCCGGGGCGCGCCGATGGCGTAAACCGGGTCCCCCACCTCCAGCTGCTCCGAATCCCCGAAAGGGGCGAAGGGCAGAGCGGCCAGGGGCATCAGGGCCAGCTCCTCTGGGGGGACCTTCAAAACTGCCAGATCGCTGTCCTCATCCCCCGCCACAAAGCGCACGTCCAGGGAATAGCCGCTGTCCAGGGTGACGTAGCACTCGCTGCCTCCCCGGACCACGTGATGATTGGTGAGGATATAGCCGTCCTCCGAGAAGATGACGCCGGTGCCGATGGACACGCCCTCCCCGGTGAGACACTGGACCGTCACCACCGCCGGGTTCAGTCGCCGGTAGACCTCCTGGGCCGTCAGGGCTTCTCCCCCCGGCTCCCGGGAGACGGCAAGACCGGCCCCCTGGTCCACGGGCCAGGCGGGTATGGTGATCTCCGTCCTCTCATAAACAACGTTCTCCGCCTCCGGACGGCTCTGGGCAGTCAGATACTCCACGGCCTTGGCTGCCACCGTCAGGCCTATCATAATCGCCACGCAGAGGAAAAAGCAATAGAGCCCGTGCCTGCGGTCCCACCCGCCGGGGCCAGGCTTCTTTCCCACCGGGGCCCTCCTGCCGGGAACCGGGCGGCGGTAAACCTCCACCACCTCCCGGCGGTCCGGCTGGCGGTAAACCTCGATGATCTCCCGGGGGTCCCGGGCCTCCCGGCGGAGGGGGGCCCGGTAAACCTCCACAATCTCGCCGGGCAGACGCCCAGCCTGTTCATGTTCTCCCATGTTGCCTCATTCCGTGGTCAGCGAGAAGGAGAAGGTGGTCACGCCACTTTCGCTGGTGACGTTGATTTTCTCCTTGTGCTGCTCCAAAATCGTCTTGACGATGTAGAGCCCCAGGCCCACGCCGTCCTTGTCCTCGCTGCGGGATTTGTCGCTCTTGTGGAACCGCTCAAACAGCAGCGGCAGCTCTGCGGCAGGGATGGTGTCCCCGCAGTTGCGCACCATCACGTGGGCCCGCCCGTCTCGGGGGCTCAATCCCAGGTAGAGGGTGGAGCCCTTGTAGGCGAATTTCGCCGCGTTTTCCAAGAGGTTGTAAATCACCTGGGTAATCAGGTCGTTGTCCCCCAGGACCAGAATGGGCCCCTCGGGGATGTTGGCCTCCACGTCCAGCTCCCGGTCCGTGATTTTCTTCTCCATGGAAATCAGCACCCGGCGCATGCTCTCGCACAGGTCGAAATGGGCTCCGCTCCGCAATGGGTCGATGGCCTGGAGCTGGCTCACATCCAGCATCCGCCGCACCAGGCGACTGAGACGGCGGCTCTCCCCGGCGATGATGCGGAGGTATTGCTCTTCGTTCTCCGGGGGGATGGCTCCATCTAAGATGGCGTCCGTATACCCGGCGATGGTGGTCATGGGGGTTTTCAGCTCGTGGGAGATGTTGGCGATGAACTCCCGGCGCTGCCGCTCCGTCTGCTGGAGGGATTCGGCCATGGCGTTGAAGGAAGCCGCCAGCTCTCCCACCTCGTCGCTGCGGCCATAGTCGTTCATCCGGATGTCAAAGTCCCCCTCGGCATAGCGCCGGGTGGCCTCCACCATTTCCCGGATGGGTTTTACCTGCCGCATGGCGGTGACGGAAGAGGCCATGAAGGCGATCATCAGGACCACAAAGGCCGTCATGAAAAAGAGGCCGATGAAGCCCTGCCACATGGAGTCCAGGGAGGCCAGGGTGGACACCGCCACCACCTCCCCCGCCGTCTCCAGGGTGATGGGATTCACGGAGGCCACCCCTACGGAAAATCGCTTCTGGGGGTACACGCCCCCCAGGTCGTCCCGCCAGGAGGCGCTGCCCCGCTCCATGATTCTGGCCGTCCGCTCGGCGGGAATGGTCACGGTTTTCCCGTCCAGGGTCTCGTCGGTGGAGAGGAGAACGTGACCCTCTGTGTCGCAGATCAAAAAGTGCACATCGGAGACAATGGCGGCGAAGCTGGCCAGACGCTGAAAATCCAAATCGTCCTGGAGGTCCTCCATGTCCAGATACCGCCCGTTCTCCAAATAGCTCAAGGAGAGCTGGCTCATAACCCGGGCCTTAGAGGCGATTTCCTCCCCCTGCTGGCTTCGGGCATAGTTGTAGCTCAGGGAGAAGAAGGACACGCCCAAAAGGCACAGCGTCAAAAGCACCATGCCAGCAGTGACGCGGAGCTGCCGCCAGTAGAGGCCCTGGGTCCGCTCTCGAAAACCCTTCATCCCTCCGCCTTCTCCGTCATCAGCTCGAATTTATAGCCCACGCCCCAGACGGTTTTCAGGGCCCACTTCTCGCTGACACCCTCCACCTTCTCCCGCAGGCGCTTAATGTGTACGTCCACCGTCCGGCTGTCCCCGAAGTAGTCAAAGCCCCAAACCTCGTCCAGCAGCTGGTTCCGGGTGTAGACCCGGTTGGGGGTGGAGGCCAGATGGTAAAGGAGCTCCAGCTCCTTGGGAGGGGTGTCGATTTTCTTCCCGTCCACAATGAGCTCATAGGAATCCAGGTTGATCACCAGCTTGTCAAAGGTCAGCTTCTTGCTGGTGTCATTGGGAATTTCCGTCCGGCGGAGGACGGCGTTGATCCGGGCGATGAGCTCCTTCATCTCAAAGGGCTTGACGATGTAGTCGTCCGCTCCCATTTCCAGGCCCTGGATGCGGTCAAAAACCTCGCTCTTGGCGGTGAGCATGATGATGGGGACCTGGGAGGTCTCCCGAATCTTGGCACAGACGGCCCAGCCGTCCATAACGGGCAGCATGATGTCCAGCAGAATGAGGTCTGGTGTGGCCTTTTGAAATTCCTCAATGGCCCTTCCGCCGTCCCCGGCGGTGCGGACATCGAAGCCCTCCTTCACCAGATACATGTGGATGAGATCGGAGATATTGCGGTCGTCCTCGACCACCAGAATATTGCGTCCCATGGCAGGCCCTCCCATGCTTTCCAAATCGTTCTTTTGTTTATTATACCCTGTCCAGGGCGGGGTTGTTGAATTTTCTGTAAAGATTCCCTCCGCTCACCGGAGTCCCGTTTCCGTGTAGGCGACGCACACGCCTCCCGCCTCCTTGGCGGCGGAGAGGAAGGCCCGCAGCCCCGCCGGGCTGGCTCCCTCTCCCAGCCAGACAGCCGCATCCCCCCGCCAGGAGGCCAGCCGCCGGACCAGCTCCAACGCTCCGGAGGCGCTGCGCAGATCATAGCCGCTCCGGTCCAGCTCCGGCCGGAGACAGCGAAAGCCCGCCTCCTCGGCAATCTGGAGGGCCTGCGCGCCGCCATCCTGGAGATAGGCCAGGCGGGTTTTTCCGCAGGTGGCCCGGAAAAGGGCGGCGTTGCCCGCCTCCAGCTGCTCCTCCACCGTACGCTCCGGGTCCGAGGCGTCTACGAAGATGCCAATGCTCTGCCCCTGGGCGGTGAGGCGGCGGAGGGTTCCCCCCTGCCGCTCCAGCTCCTCCGGTGTGAAGAAGAAGGCGGCCCCGGCGTCATAGCTCTCCAGGGCATCCGCCATGGTGGAGGCGCTGCTCCCCGCCTGGAGGCACAGGGCGACGCGCTTCCCCTCCAGCCCGGCGGGGTCCGGATCTTCCGCAGGGGAAACGGGGCGGCCGCTTCCGCCGGAGGAGCCACTCTCCGGCGGGGCAGACTCCTTGGCCCGGATATAGTCGGCGTAGACAGAATTCATAGAATACTGGGCCGCGTCGGCATAGAGCTTGTCCGACACCTTATAATCCTGCTGGCGGAGCCACACCATGCTTCCATGCTCCACCTCGATCACGGAGTACACCAGATCGAAGTACCGGGACACCGTGTTGGCGGGGACAAACACCGTTCCGTTCCGCTGGATGGCCCCAGGGTAATAGGCAACGCCGTCATTGTCCAAGGCGCAGTTGGCCGAGAGCGTGTAGGTCAGGGACCGTCCGCCGCTGTATAGGACCAGGCGGCCCTGGTCACTGTTGAACACCTGGGAGATGCCCAGAGACTCCCGGGCCGCGCCGGTGAAGATGGAGCTGGCAATGTAGACATAACCCCCGCTCCAAAAGGGCATGGTATTATCCGAGAGGGGAAGGACATAACCGCTTACGGCAGTGAAGTAAACCCGGTCCGCCGCCTGGGCAGGCGGAAGCGCCAGCTGGAACGCCAGCAAAAAGCAAAACATAAGCGCCGCTGCCCGCCGTTTCATAAGCCGTCCCTCCTTTGTGAAACCTGTTGAAAAGCAATTTATTTTATCATACCCAGGTGGGTTTTGTAAAGACCGCCGTCAGCCCCGGTAGGCCTCCACCGTCACGCCGGTGTAATAATGGGTCAGAATCTCCCGGTAATCTGCCCCCGCCGCCGCCATGGCGCTGGCCCCGTATTGGCTCAGGCCCACGCCGTGGCCGTAGCCGGTGACGAAAAAGACCATTTTTCCCTCCTGCACCTCCCAGGTGAAGCAGGCGGACCGGAGCCCCAGGGCCGTCCGCACCTGGGTTCCCTTTGCGGTCACACCGCCCACGGACACCGTGCCCACGCTTCCCGCACTGTCGGCGGCGGGGTTTTTCAGCCAATTCTCCATCCCGCCGGAGAGCTCCGCCTCCGGGAAGGCGGCCTGGAGCTTTGCCTTCAGCTCCTCCGCCGTGAACGCTATCCGGCTGTAATAATTGGGGATGCGCTCCCCAGCCTCTGGGGAGGCCACCGCCTGGAGATAGGGCAAATCGTTGACCCAGACCTCGCCCGCCGCCCGGGTCAGCCCCGGGGAGGAGGAGTGGAACACCGCCAGGATGGGCACGCCGCCGTAGAGGATGGTTTCGCCGTCGGTCTCCCGCACCGCCCCCTCCACCTTGGCCTCATAGGCGGCGGCCTGCTCTCCCCAGTTGGTCCGGGCGGCCTCCTCGTTAAGGTAGGCCTGACAGCAGGTGTGGTCCGTGCAGATGTCGGCGTCCTCCCCGTGATTTCCGCCGGACTGGAGCTTGTACAGCGTGTAGGTCCGGGCGGCTACCGCCTGGGCCTTTAGGGCCTCCAGCTCAAAGGAGGCGGGCATCTCTGCCCGGACCACCCCCACCAGATAGGTCCCCAGGTCCATCTCCAGAACCGTCTCCCCCTCCAGCACCCGGAGGGGGCGGGAAGCGTCCAGGCCGCCCACGACGACGGGGGCGGGAGGCGGCTCCTCCGTCTCGTCCACCGGCTCCTCCCGACCAAAGAGGGCGGAGCGGAAGGGAACCACCACCAAAAGCGGCAGCAAAAACAGCGCCGCCAGCAACAGGGCCGAAACGGCAATGGACTGATGAATCTGGCTTCTCCGGCTGGGTCGTCTCATGGGGGCTTCCTCCTTTGTAGCGGGCAAATGGGTTCTTCCAGCCTATGCGGCGGGGGACCGGAACATGCCCGCTTTGGGAAATCCTGGTAAACTCTCCGTATGGTCCGCCTTAGTATATGCCAAAGCGTATTGGCTTATCGACAAAATTCCCGCTATTTTTCTCCGGCGAAAATGGGACGGGTAGTCCGGAGAGCCGTCCCGGCGCAAATAGGGCTTGAAACCGCCTCCCGGATTCGGTATACTAGGCTGTATCAAAATTACCAGTAGAAAGGATGGATTTTTATGAAGCCTTACGCCACCCTCACCCCAGCGGAGCGGAAGGAGGAGTACGCCCGCCTGCAAGGGGAATTGGACGCTCTGAAGGCCCAAGGCCTCAGCCTGAATATGGCCCGGGGCAAGCCTGGGAAGCAGCAGCTGGACCTGGTTAGCGACATCTTCGGTCTGATGCAGGACCCCAAGGACTATGTATCCGAGGGACTTGACGTGCGGAACTACGGCGAGATGAACGGTCTCCCCGCTGCCCGGCGGCTCTTCGCGGAGATTCTGGGCTGCAAGCCGGAGCAGGTCTTTGTGGGCGGCAACTCCAGCCTCCAGCTCATGTACGACACGATTGCCAAGGCCTATACCCACGGCCTGCTCCACAGCCCCCGGCCCTGGTGCAAGGAAGAGACCGTCAAGTGGCTCTGCCCCGCCCCGGGCTATGACCGGCACTTCAAGGTCACGGAGACCTTCGGCTTCCAGCTGATTCCCATTCCCATGACCGGCGAGGGCCCCGACATGAACGCCGTGGAGGAAGCCGTCAAGGACCCCGCCGTCAAGGGCATCTGGTGCGTCCCCAAGTACTCCAACCCCGAGGGGGTCATCTATTCGGAGGAGACCATCCGCCGTCTGGCGGCCCTGACCCCCGCCGCGCCGGACTTTCTCATCATGTGGGACAACGCTTACTGCGTCCACGAGTTCGAGGGGGACTATGTGCCCTTCCCGGACATCCTCTCCATTTGCGCGGAGGCCGGGCATCCCGATCTGGTGTTTGAGTTCGCCTCCACATCCAAGATCACCCTCCCCGGCGCGGGAGTGGCCTGCTTCGCCTGCTCCGAGGCCAACATGGCCCACATGGAGAAGCTCCTGACGCCCCAGGTCATCAGCTTCGACAAGGTGAACCAACAGCGCCACGTCCTCTACCTCAAGGACAAGGCCCACACCCTTGAACTGATGAAGAAGCACGCCGCCGTCATGGGCCCCAAGTTCCGCTGCGTAACGGATGCTCTGGACAAGGAGATCGCCCCCCTGGACATCGCCTCCTGGCGGCGGCCCAAGGGCGGATACTTCGTCTCCTTCAACGCCATGCCTGGCACGGCCAAGCGGACCCTGGCCCTGTGCAAGGAGGCAGGGGTCACCATGACCAGCGCCGGCGCCACCTTCCCCTATGGGAAGGACCCCCAGGACAGCAATATCCGCATTGCCCCCTCCCTGCCCCCGGTGGAGGAGCTGGAGCAGGCCATGGTGGTGTTCTGCGTATGCCTGAAGTTGGCGGCATTGGAGAAATTGGGCGTATGAGATACTACGGCAGCGTCTACCGTCCCCCCTCCGAGGCTCGGAGCCTCATTGTCCAGGTGACCTACGGGTGCAGCCACAACACCTGCGCCTTTTGCAGCATGTACAAGGAGAAGCGGTTTTCCCTCCGTCCCATGGAGGAGATTTTGGAGGACTTCCGGGTGGCCCGGGAGGTTTACCACCATGTGGAGAAGGTATTTCTGGCGGACGGGGATGCCCTGGTGCGGAAGGCGGCGGAGCTTATCACCATCCTGGATACCGTGCGGGAGTTGTTCCCGGAGTGCCGCCAAGTGACCAGCTACGCCTCCCCCTCCTCCATCCGCATCCGGACGGTGGAGGAGCTACGGACCCTCCGGGAGAAGGGGCTGACCATGGTCTACATGGGCCTGGAGTCCGGCAGCGACGAGGTGTTGACCTTGATGCACAAGGGCCATCCGGCAGCGGAGATCGTGGAGATGGGGCAGAAGGTCCGCAGCTGCGGCATGGCTCTTTCCGTCACGGCCATCACCGGCCTGGGAGGGCCGGAGCTTCTAGAGCGCCACGCCCGGGATACTGCGGCGGCCTTCAACGCCATGAACCCGGAATATATCGGTATGCTGACACTGATGGTGGAGCCGGGAACACCCCTCTACGACTGGGTCCATGAGGGAAAGTTTCAGCTCCTCACCCAGCGGCAGGTGCTGGAGGAAACCCGCCTGCTGGTGGAGCATCTGGACAGCCCCGGCAGCGTGTTCCGGATGAATCACGCCAGTAATTATCTATCCCTGCGGGGGACGCTGAACCAGGATCAGGTCGCCATGCTGGCGGAGATCGACCGGGCAGAGAAGGATTTGACCCGCCTGAAACCAGAGGCCTGGCGGGCCCTGTAATCTCCCCCCACCCACAAGAACAAGAAAGGGCTCCCCTTCCGGGGAGCCCTTTCCAGCCTTTGTGGCACAAAACTTACAGTGTATTCGCCTCGTCCACGACCTTCTTGATGGCCGCGGCGGCGTCCTCCGGCAGCTTGTTGAAGCCGCCTTCCTCGGTATCCAGGTTCGTGACGTAGTTCAACCGGTCCTGCATGCGGGCCTTGAGCTGCTCTACATACGCCTTGTCGCTCAGGTCGGGCACGAAGCCCTCCCACTTGAAGATTTCAATGTCCTCGAAGGGGCCCCAGGTCTCGAACTTGGCCTTGCCCTCGACCACAGCCTCGAGGATGCCCAGGGTGTCCTCCTTCTGGACCTTTTTGCCCATGAAGTCGCCGGTGTTGATGATATAGCAGGCCACGTTCTTTTCCGCTACCAGCTTCTTGAACTTCTCATAGTCGTTCACCAGCGGATAGGTGCGGAAGGGGTTGGCATAAGGCTCCACCACCAGTGCGTTGGGGTCCACGCCCTCCTTCAGCCGCTCGGCGCTGGAGCGCTTGGTGGCCAGGGTGGCGCCCATGACGGAGGCCAGGGACGCGCCGCTGAGCTTCACGATGGGAGGAATGGTGGGGTCCTTCATGATCCAGAAGATGGCGTTGACGGGGGAGTCAATCTTATCCACCCGGTTGGGGGACCAGAGCTTGGACTTGATGGCCCGGCCGTTGCCGTTGCGGACATCCTCGGTGACCAGGACGATCTTGCCCTCGTCGTCCAGGGTGGCAGAGCAGTTCTGGGCGGTCAGCAGGAACTTGTTGTCCTCGGAGGGCACGGGATAGTCGGCGGTCTTGTCGAAGTAGGTGGGCTCCAGGGCAATGGAGGCGCAGGTGTCGGAGTTGATGATAAAGGCGTCGTCGTGGAGCACCTTGATGGAGGGATATTTTCCGCTGTGCTTGGCGTGGGTCAGGGTGGACTTACCGGAGCCGGAGAGGCCAAATACCGCCGCCACGTACTTGCTGCCGTCGTCCAGAGTGTACTCCTTCTGTCCGCCGTGGCAGGAGGCATAGCCGTTCCGGTTGGCGATGGCCCAGGCCAGGGTCAAGGTGCCCTTCTTATGCTCGCCGAAGTAGCGCATGCCCAGGATGGCGGCGCAGTTGGTGTCGGTGTTGAAGTAGCACAGGCACTTGGGATCGCAGATGTCCTCCCGGCCCGGAGCACCGGTCCACTGGGGATCGGAGAAGATATAGATATCGGACTCCTTGCCGTCGCCCACGGCCTTGGAGTTTTTGTACATCTTGACGTACTCGTCGGACTGGTACTGGAAGTTCAGCATCCAGTTGTAGAGGAGGTTCTCCTCCCCCTCAGGGATCAGCAGGTGAGCCTTGACCATGAACTCGGGGTCCAGGCCGATGAATACCTCGGCGTGGTACATGGTTTTCCAGCGGGTGTCGTACACGGCGTCCATGACGATTTTGTCCAGGGCCGCGGTATCCACGCCGGGCTTGCCGGTGATCCGGCGAGCGGCAGCATAGCGGCCGGTGATGGAGCCGTCGTTGAACAGCAGGACCTTGGCGTCGGGCTCCAGGCCGAACTCCTCGCCCCGGTAGACAGGCATATCGGTGACGACGGTGCCCGGGGAGTTCTTGGCCATGTCATAGGCCTCCCGGAGAGAGTTGATCTTCACGACGTTGTTGCCGTAGAAGGGGGCCTCAATGATGGAGCGGGTCTTGGAGAACCCGACCTTGCCGGGCCCGATCTCGGTTCTGGGGTAATAGGCTTTCGTAGACATATCTGTTCCTCCTTCAAAGTTTCCAAGCGCCTGCGCGGGAGGGCGTCAGGTTCGCCGCGTATACCCTGTTACTATACCCTCTTTTTTTCCAAAAAGCAAGAGCGAAAACGGGCTTTGTGAAAAAAACAGCAAGTCAGCGGGAGGCCCCTGGCCTAAAGCGCGGTTTCCGGTGGATTTTCTCTTGACAGCGGGCCGCTTCGGGTGCTATACTCCAAACAGACCGCCGGTTTGTTTGGAGGGATGCCTGATGGCGCGAAACAAGTATCCGGAGGAGACGGTGCGGAAAATCCTGGACACGGCGGAGCGTCTGTTCATTGAAAAGGGCTACGACCGGACCTCTCTCCAGGATATACTTGACGAAACGGGTCTGTCCAAGGGGGCCATCTACCACCACTTCGCCTCCAAGGAGGATATTTTCTACTCCATCTGCGAACGCATCGGCCGGCGGAACGGCGAAGCTCTGGCCCAGCTCCGGGACGACAGTACCCTGACCGGCCTGGAGAAGCTCCGATCCATCTCCGGGCGCTCTCTACAACTGGAGCGTCAGGCCAAAACCTTCAACATGATGCCCTATCTCAAGGATAACGCCAAATTTCTGGCCATGGAGCTGTGCAACATCTACGAAGATGTCGTTCCGCTTTTTATTGAACCCATCGTCCGTCAGGGCATCGCCGACGGTTCCATCCACACTTCCCATCCCCGGGCGCTGGCAGAGGCCATGGTCCTCCTGTCCGACATCTGGATCAACCCCATCGTCCAGCCCTCCACCCGGGAGGAAATCCGCGCCCGGTGCGCCATCTATAACCAGCTGTTTTACAGCTTCGGCATCGAAGAGCTGATCGACGAGGAGATCGTCTGCGCTCTGGAAGCATACGCGGACATGCCACGTCCCCTGTCTCCGGAGGAGGAAACCCACGCCTGAAAAAGAACTGCCGCGCGCGGGCAGTTTCTTTTTGAATATATAAAGACCGACGGTCGGTTTTTAAAATTAAAACGAAAGGAATCATTTATATGGACACACCCCAAGGGCCCCTGTTCCGCCGGGATTTCACTCTGGTGGTCATCGGGCAGATCATCTCCCTCTTCGGCAGCGCCATTTTGCGCTTTGCCCTGCCGCTGTATCTGCTGCGGCAGACCGGCTCCCCCGCCCTTTTCGGCGCAGTGGGGGCAGCGGCCTTCATCCCCGCCGTACTATGCGCCCCCATCGGCGGCGTAGTGGCGGACCGGGTAAACAAGCGGAATATCATGGTCA
The DNA here is from genome assembly GCA_910587705.1 of uncultured Oscillibacter sp. Lineage (GTDB taxonomy): Bacteria > Bacillota > Clostridia > Oscillospirales > Oscillospiraceae > Oscillibacter. The sequence continues at coordinate 26,929 of CAJUMX010000007.1, read as the reverse complement.
TTCTGGATTTCTCCACGGCGGGCCTGATTTTGGCCTTTGCCCTTCTTTTAAACCGGGCGCCCCTTGTGCCGCTGATGGCGGTCTGTCTCATGCTGCTCTATGGCATTGCCGGGGCCTACCAGCCGGCGGTTCAGGCCAGTATTCCCCTTCTGGCCCAGGCGGAACAGCTTACCAGTGCCAACGCCGTCATCAACATGGTGCAGACCTTGTCCGCCCTGCTGGGGCCGGTGATTGGCGGCGTACTGTTCGGGGCCTTCGGCATCCGGCCCATTCTGTTCGTCGGCATCCTCTGTTTCTTCCTCTCCGCCGTCATGGAGTTGTTTATCCGCATCCCCCATTCGCCCCGGGCGGCGGCGGGCGGCGTGCTGTCCACAATCCGGCAGGACCTGGAAGAGAGCTGGCGGTTTATCCGCCGGGAGAAGCCGGTCTTTTTGTCCGTCATGCTGGTGCTGGCCCTTTTTAACCTGGTGCTCTCCTCCGCCCTGGTAGTGGGCATCCCTGTGGCGGTGGTCCAGACCCTGGGGATGAGCGACAGCCGCCTGGGGCTCACCCAGGGGGCCATGGGCCTGGGCGGCCTCTTCGGCGGCTTGCTGACGGCCTGCCTGGGGGCGCGGCTGCCCCTCCGGCGGGGAGGCGCCGTCCTGCTGGCCGCCAGCTTGACGGCGGCAGGCATGGGAGCCGCGCTGCTGCCGGGGGTCCCGGTACTCCCGGGCTGGTGGGGGGTGACAGCCATGAGCTTTGCCATTATGGTGCTGTCCACCATGCTGGTGGTGGTCCTCAGCGCCGCCGCCCAGGGGCAGACGCCTCCGGATTTGCTGGGAAAGGTGATGGCCTTCATCATGGCGGTGTCCAACTGCGCGGCCCCCGTGGGCCAGGCGGTATACGGAGCCCTGTTCGAGCGCTGCCCGGTCTGGGCCGTGCTGTTGGGGGCCGCCGGGGCGGCGGCGCTGACGGCGGCCTACTCCCGGCGGGTGTTCCGGGAGCTGGACGGGGTGCGGTGAAAGCGCAAAGGCCCGTTTTCCCCGGCCTCTGCGCTCCCCTCCGCTCCCTCAACCGCCTCGAAGCTCCCGCTCCTTCTGGGCCAGCCCTTGGTCGTACTTCTCGATTTTTTCATCCAGCCGGTCCAGGGACCGCCGCATGTCCTCCATCCGCTCCAGCAGCTGCCGCCGCTGCTCCACCAGAAGGGCTTTCCGGGCCTCCTGGGTCTCCTCCCCCTGCTGGAACAGGCGGCAGTACTCGGTCAGGGCCTCAATGCCCACCCCGGCGGAGCGCATGCACTTGATCAGCTCCACCCAGCCCAGGGAGGGGGCGTCATAGTCCCGGACGCCTCCCGCGGTCCGCGGCACCGGCGGAATCAGGCCCACCCGCTCGTAATACCGGAGGGTGTCGGCGGAAAGGCCGTACCGCTCGCTTACTTCCCGAATCGTCATGGCTCTGCCTCCTTCTTTTGAGTATTCCCCTTCAGCATAGCACCTGGAGCGGGCTCCAAGTCAAGGCTTTTTTTCTAAAAAACCACCAACGGACAGGTTCTCGACAGCTTGCGTTTGACGGGCGGGGAAAAATCTGCTAAGATAGGGGGCAACGCTTGACCATAAGGAGTGAGACCATATGAAACGACTGCAACGGATGCTTTCCTGCCTGCTGCTGTGCGTCCTGCTGGCGGGTATGACGGCGCTCCCCGCGTCCGCCCTCTCCGACGTGCCGGAGGATTTTTGGGCCAAGGAGGACATTGACCGCTGCGTGGCCCTGCGCTACTTCTATTCCGAGGCCGACGGCAGCTTTGGCGTGGGAAAGGAGATGTCCCGGGCGGAATTTACCGTGGTGCTGTGCCGGGCCCTGGGCTGGAAGCCCACCTCCCCCGCCCGGGTGGTCTATGAGGACGTACCCGAAAAGGAGTGGTACGCCGGCGCGATCGAGACCGCTTACCACCACGGAGCCATTACCAGTCAGGACGGCAGCTTCCGCCCCAACGATCTCATCACCCGCAGCGAAGCCGCCTCCATGCTGGTTCGGGCCCTGGGGTACGGCAGCCTTGCCGGACTGATCCAGGACATGACCCTGCCCTTCCGGGACGTGAACGCCAACAACGGCTATATCGTCATGGCCTATGGCCTGGGACTGATGGACGGCACCTCTGTCACCACCTTTTCCCCCAACGGCCACGTGACCCGGGAGCAGACCGCCGCCATCTTGATGCGCCTCTATGACAAGCTCCACGACCCAACCACCAGCCGCATCGGCATCGCCGTGTCGCCCGAGGGACTTCCGGAGCTGACAGGCTATGAGGCCGTCGGCGTGGCGGCCGCCAAGCTGACCTATAACGGAGAGCCCCAGGTCTCACCCGCCATGGAGAAAACGGAGGCGCAGGCAATCCGTACCGCGGTCTCTGCCGCTGGCTCCAAGGCGCTGCTCCATGTCACCGGCGGAACCTATCACGTCCGAGAGGGAGAGGCGGAGAAGCTGGCGGCGGTCCTGTTTGAGACGATGGAAGCGGGAGGCTATGACGGGCTCTATTTGGACATCTCGTATCTCACCGCCGTCTCCCAGCGGGATACCCTCAGCGAGGCCGCCCGGCTTCTCCGGGAGAAGCTCGGAGAACGGCTGCTGTACATCGGGGTGGAAGCCCCCTCCTGGAAGGGCACGATTTTCGGCTATGACTACGCCGCCCTGGGCGAGGTCGCGGACCGGCTGCTCCTCCGCTTCGACTATAAAAAAGAGACGGTGGCTGGACGGACCGTGGCTCCTATGGAACCGCTGGAGCAGATTTATTACGCTCTAAACCGCCTCCGGGGTGTGGTGGACGCCGACAAGCTGACGCTGGTGCTCACCTCCGCCGGCTCCACCTGGGAGGGCCGGGAGCCCGAGTTCCTCACTGGGGAGGAAATCACCGCTCTGGCGGCGGAGCGGACCACCCGGAGCCACTACTCCGACCGCTATGCCTGCGCCTATCTGGTCCGGGAAAACGCCCCCGACGTCTGGTATCTCAACAGCAAATCCATCCAGGAGCGGATCCAGCTGGCCCGGCTCTTTGGCGGCGGGCACCTGTGCCTTTCGGATTTGAACCACGCCCTGCCGGAAGTGCTGGCGGCAATGCCCTGACGGGTTTTTACAACTGCGGCTTCCAGCGCTTCGCCGCAGGCACGAAGGAAGGCCCCCGTTTCTTTCAGGAAACGGGGGCCTTTGCATATTCCGATTTTACAGGAAGCGCTGCATGCCCTCGGTCGCGGTGGAGGGATCGCCGCTGATGGTAACGGTGAACTTGATGTTGTTCCGTTCACCGAAGCCGTCCAGCCAGTTCAGGAAGGTCTCGGTCTCCCCGTCCACTTCCTTGCCCACGATTTTGCAGAAGTTGTCAATGAACATGTGGGAGATGTCATAGTTGCCCGCATGGAGGCCGCTGATGAAGCCCTGGAGCAGATCGTAGCCGTTGAGCTTGTATTCATGCGCGTCGATCAGGCGGATGTGATAGTGGATATCGTAGGTCATGTTTCGGTTGGCCTCGATGCAAACCACGTTTCCGGGTTCGTCTTTCGCCGCGTTGTTAATCAATTCGATGAGCTGCTTGGTTTTGCCGGAACCTTTCATGCCCATAATCAATCGAACCATAGTAAAACACTCCTGTCATTTTAAGTTGCTGTGGCTTTGTACTTTAAGGATACCACACTCCGACGGAAAAAACAATCCATAAAACCAAATTTGCCAATTGTTCACAGAATGGGCGGAGCAAAGCTCCGCCCATTCTGTGACACGTTTTTCAGCTTGCTGAAAAACGTTTGATCCAAATGGTGCAGGGAACCCTTCCTGGGTTCCCCGCACACACCCTTCCTTCCCGTTGAATCGGTCTTGCATTCTCTATCCCTATAGGCTCATCTAGGCTCATCCCGCCAGGCACGCCGTCCGCAGGAGGCGCAGGAACATCTGGCCGTAGGTCACCCGGGGCACCTCTTCTCCCGCCAGCAGAGGAATTTCCGCCACAACCTCCTCCCCGGAGGTCACCGTCAAAGTCCCCAGCCGGTCCCCCAGGGCCACAGGGGCGGCGACGGCTTCCTCCAGCGTCACGGATTGGGTGAGATTTCCCGCCTTGGCCTTCTCCAGCAGCAGCGCGCTTCCCTCGCCGGGCACCGGCTGGACGGTGGCCTGGGTCCCCAGCTCCACCGGCACCGGCGGCAGAGCCTGATCTGGGACGATTTTCCGCAGGGCGTAATTGGCAAAGCCGTGACTTAGCAGGGTCTGGGCGTCCTCGAATCGCTGGGGGGAGGTGGCCCCCTTCATGATGACGGCGATGAGCTCCATGCCCTCTCGCTCCGCCGTGGCGGAGAGGCAGTAGAGGGCGCTGTCGGTGGAGCCGGTTTTCAGTCCCGTGGCCCCCTCGTAAAACCGCACCAGCCGGTTGGTGTTCACCAGCTGGGATTCCCCGTTTCGCAGGGTGTCCATCCAGATGGTGGTATACTGCCGGATGTCCGGGTGGTTCAAAATCAGCTCCCGGCTCATGAGGGCGATGTCATAGGCGGAGGTGACGTGGCCCGCCGCCGGGAGACCCGTGGCGTTTTGAAAGGTGGTGTCCTGCATCCCCAGCTCCGCCGCCCGCTGGTTCATCCGCTCCACAAAAACCTCCTCGCTGCCCGCCACTGCCTCCGCCAGGGCCACGGCGCAGTCGTTGGCGGAAACCACGCAGACCGCCTTCAGCATGTCACTGACGCTGAGCTGCTCGTGCTCCTTCAGCCAGATTTGGGACCCGCCCATGGAGCAGGCGTGGGCGGAAGCCGTCACCATATCGTCGTACTTTAGCTGTCCGCTGTCCACAGCCTCCATGGTCAAAAGCAGCGTCATCACCTTGGTGACGCTGGCGGGCTCTAGCTGCTTGTGCTCGTCCTTGGCGAAAAGGATAGTCCCCGTCTCCTTCTCCATCAAAATGGCCGACGGTGCGGATACCTCCACCGCCCGGACGCCGGTGGTCAGCAGCAGCGCGGCGCACAGCAGTGCAATTCCTCTTTTCATGATGTTCCCCCTTCTGCTTGTCGCTTGTCGGTTAAGCCTATGAGGCAAAGAGGACATTCATACGTTGTCCTGGGACAAAACCCTTTGACCGGAGTGGAAAAATGTGCTATGCTGGTTTTATTCTACCAAACAGAAAGAGGGGATTCCTATGCCATCTCCCACTCCCTTCGGCATGATGCCGGACGGTACGTCCGTAGAGCTGTACACGTTGACCGCCGGGGCGCTCTCCTGCCAAGTCATCACCTTCGGCGGCTCCCTCCAGTCCCTCCATGTCCCGGACCGGACGGGGAAGCCCGTGGACGTGCTTCTGGGCTTCGACACCTTGGAGCCCTACCGGACCCACGGCAAGTCCCTGGGGGCCCTGGTGGGCCGGTACGCCAACCGCATCGGCGGGGCGCGGTTCACCCTGAACGGGAAAACCTACTCCCTGGCCGCCAACAACAATGGGGTCAACCACCTCCACGGCGGAAGGGTGGGCTTCAACCAGCGGGTCTGGACCGTGGAGGACGCTGGGGAGGACCGTCTGACCCTCTCCCTGTTCAGCCCCGACGGGGAAGAGGGCTACCCTGGAAACCTGACAGTCCGGGTGACCTATCTCCTGACGGAGGAGGGCCTGACCATTGAATACCGGGCCGCGTGCGACCAGGACACGGTTTGCAACCTGACGAACCACGCTTATTTCAACCTCTCCGGCCACGACAGCGGCCCGGTTTTGGACCAGACCATTCAGCTTCTGGCGGACCGCTACACCCCCACGGACCCTTTGTCCATTCCCACTGGGGAGATTGCCCCGGTAAAGGGCACCCCAATGGACCTGCGGCAGCCCACCCCCATCGGGGCCCGCATCGGAGAGGACTTCCCCCAGCTTCTCCAGGCCGGAGGCTATGACCACAACTGGATTCCCAACGGGGAGCCGGGGGCGCTCCGGCCCATCGCCCGGGCCGCCTCCGCCGCCACCGGCATCTCCATGGAGGTTCTCTCCACCCTCCCCGGCGTGCAGTTCTACACGGGGAACTATCTGGACGGCTGTCCCGCCGGAAAGGGCGGCGCGGCCTATGCCAACCGCTGGGGCTTCTGTCTGGAGACCCAGTTCTATCCCGACACTCCCAACCATGAAAGCTTCCCCTCCTGCGTCCTCCGGGCAGGGGAGGAGTTTCGCCACACGGCAATGTTCCGCTTCGCCGCGGAGTAAACGAACAGGACCGGCCCCCTCGGGCCGGTCCTTTGTTTCACCGTTCCAAAAATTCCCCCAGGTTCTCTAGCGTCACCTGCCGATAGGGTAGCCAGACATAGTGCCCATCGGTCAGCTCCACCGCCGGGTCCTCCCCGTTCCAAAGCGCCAGGGCCAGGTCAATCATGGCCTGGGCCTGCCCCCGGCCGTCGTTGTGAACGGTGCCGTAGAGCTGCCCTGCCGCCACCGCCTCCAGGGCCGGAGCTGTGGCGTCCACCCCCACGATAAGGGGCCATCGGCTTTGCGGCGTGTCCGCCAGCGCATCAATGGCCCCCAGGGCCATGTCGTCGTTGTTGGAGAAGATCACCTCGATGCCCTCCCCAAACTCCTCCAGCCACTGGGCCGTCCGGGCGGCGGCTTGGGCCCGGTTCCAGTTGGCGGTCTCGTTGGCCAGCTTCTCCACCTCCACGCCCCCGTCGGTGACAGCCTTGATGGAGTATTCCGTCCGGAGAAGGGAGTCCTGATGCCCCGGCTCCCCCTCCAGCATCACGTACTGGAGAATCCCGTCTCCATTGCGGTCCAGGGTCTCTCGGTCCGCCTGCCACGCCTCCAGCACCAGCTTGCCCTGGAGCTCGCCGCTCTCTCGGGCGTCGGCCCCCACGTAGTAGATTCCGTCCCAGCGCTGAATGTCCTCCGCCACCGGCTGGCGGTTGAAAAACACCAGAGGCACGCCCTCCGCCTCCGCCTTGTCGGCGATGACCGCCGCCGCCGTCCGGTCCACCAGATTGACAAACAGCACGTCGCAGCCCCGGGCCAGGAAGCGGTCCACCTGGTCCATCTGGGTGTTCTGGCTGCTCTTGCCGTCCGCGATGAAGAGGGTAATTTTTTTCCCGGTTTCGCTCTCCGCCTCCCGGACCAGGCCCTCTAAGTCCTGGGCCATGGCGGAGATGAAGGTGTCATCCTGGGTGTAGAGGGCCGCGCCGATGCGGAGGCTGTCCTCCTTCCCCCCGCCGCAGCCGGAGAGAACCAGCAGCGCCAAGGCCAGCAGAGCGGCAAGCCCTCGCCTACCGGCTGGAGGACGACATGATGGGAAACAGCAGCTTCTGGTTTTCCGGCGCATAGATATCCTCCTCTCTCAAAATGAAGAAGGGCAGCGGGGCCAGGGTCCCCTCCCGTCCCCGGACGGCGTTCACCGCCCGCCGCACCGCCAGGAAGCCTGCGGCGTAGTCGCTCCAGGCGGCAATGGCGGCGATGTTGCCTCGCTCTAGCTGGGCGGTGACGGCGGCGGCGCTTCCCACGCCATAGAGGGCGAAGTCCTGCCCCTCCGCCTCCCGCCGCTCGGCGGCTCGCCTAGTCACCGGGGATTCGAAGGCCATCACCCACCGGGGGGGCTCCTCCGGCAGCTCCATCTCCCGCCGGACGGACACGCCCGCCGCTATCAGGGTCTCCTCCGCCGCCGCCAGCCGGGCCGCCACCCCAGAGCAGCGCCCGGCGGTATCCAGCAGCAGCACCTCCCCGCCATCCCAGTCCTCCAGCAGGGCCTGCGCCAGCTCCTTCCCCAGCTGGGTGTTGTCCGGGGCCACCACCCCCGCCGCCCCCTCCATGGGGGACTCCAGGGTCACCGTGGGGCAGACCACCCGCCAGGGGTCCAGGGCGGCGGACAGGGACTCCGGGTCCGCTGGGACCACCACCAGGGCCGCCGCCCCATCCTCAATCTCCCGAAGGAGCAGAGCCTCCTGCTCCTCGCTGTCCCCCGCGGCGGCAAGGGTGAGGAAGCGCAGCTCCGCCCCCAGCTCGTCCGCCGCCTGCTCCATGCCCTGCCGGGCCACGGTCCAGCCGGAGCTGTCCGTATCCCGGAGCATGACGGTGAGGGACAGCAGCTGCTCCCTCTTCGCCCCCCGGAGCAGCTGGGGCAGAGCCAGGGACAACGCCGCCGCGATTCCCAGGGCCGTCAGGATGGCGATTTGAATACGTCTGCTCTGTTCGGTTTTCATAGCTCCTCCCCCTGCTGGCGTCGCTCCGCCTCCTCTCGGTCCAGGGCCGGAAGGCGGATGCGCACCAGCGTACCCTCATCCGGTTCGCTGAAAATGGTGAGGCCGTAGCCCTCCCCGAAGGTAAGGCTCACCCGCTGGTGGACGTTCCGCACGCCAATGCCGGACCCCCGGGTCCGAACCTCCGGCCGGTCCTCGTCCAAAAGAGACGCCGCCAGCTCCGGGCGCATCCCCAAGCCGTTGTCCTCCACGTCGATGAGCAGGTCCTCCCCCTCCCGGTAGGCCGTCACCCGGATGACCCCATCGTCCTCCGCACTGGCCATTCCATGGTAGATGGCGTTTTCCAAAAGGGGCTGAACGATGAGCTTCAAGGTGTACAGCTCCTTGGCCCCAGGCTTGGCGGCAATCTCCGTGGTGAAGCGGTTTTTGAAGCGAATCTGCTGAATGTTCATGTAGTGCCGGGCGTGCTCCAGCTCATCCGCCAGGGGGATGATGCTCTTCCCCTTGCTCAGGGAGATGCGGAAGAGCCTCGCCAGGGAGGTGACCATCTGGATGGCCTCTTGCTGCTGACCGGATTCCGTCATCCAGATGACGGAATCCAGGGTGTTGTAGAGAAAATGAGGGTTGATCTGGGACTGGAGAACCTCCAGCTCGCTGCGGCGCTTTTGCCCCTCCTGGCGCACGATGTCGTCCATCAGGTGCCGCATAGTGGAGACCATGGAGGCCACGGCATGGCTCAGCCGCTGGACCTCGTAGCAGCCTCCCTCCTCCTCAATTTTCACGCCGGCAAGCCCCCGGTCCAGCTCTCGAATGGACCGCTCCAGCCTTAGAATGGGGTCCGAGATTCGGGCGGAAATCCGGAAGTTTAAAAAGGCCATGAGGAAAATGGAAAACAGCAGCAGCGTCAAGCCAAACAGCGGGATTTGGGGAGAGACGCTAAGCCAGCTCACCGCCGGGGCCACCCCCACCAGCTTCCAGCCGGTGTAGCCCACGGTTTTTATCGTGACCTGCCGGGACTGACCCTGGAAGGTCTCCTGATAGCTGCCGTCCCGGTACTCTGCCGCCGCCCGGTTGTTCTCCTCCAGAAGGCCGGCGTAGATCAGCTGTTGCCGGGGGTGGTAGATCAACTCCCCGTCGCCGTCGATGAGGTAGAGGTAGCCCCCGTTGCCCAGGGTCACGTCCCGGCAAACCTGCTCGATGCCGTTGAAGCTCATGTCCACCAGCAGCACGCCGCCCTCTGTGGCCCCGTCCCGGGTCAGCTGGACATGACGACTCAGGGAGACCACCCAACGGTAGGGATAATCCGGGTCGTCGAAGATGTTCTGGACATGGGGAGTGGAGAAGTGGAGGTTTTCCATGCTCCGGGCAGCATCCCGGAACCAGTCGCTGTCCGCCGGGGCCGCGTCCCGCTTCAAGGCCGTCAGAGGTACCGCGGACACCAGAGCACCCGTTCCGTCAAAGACCGCCAGGGACACCAAATCGTCCCGGTTCTCCTCGTAGAGAAGGCTCAGGTCTCCGGTGAGATCATCCTCCGCAAGATCCATGTTTTTGATGCTCCGGTAATACACCGTGTCGGAAATGCGCATCATCCGCCGGAGGTAGATGTCCAGGTTCAAATTGGCCTGGGCCAGCACCCGGCGGCTGTTCTCTGCCACCAGCTGCTCGTTGGCGGCGGAGGAGCGCCAAATGAGGCTAACGCTCATCAGCAGCATCCCCGCCGCTGCCACGGCGGTGAAGGACAGGGAGAGCACCATCTGAATGCTCATTTTACGATAGCGCTCTCCCCATTGGGCGGCAAGGCGGCGGAACACGTTCATAGGCGCTCTCCCTTCCTACAAGATGGTCTGCTTTTCCCGTGGGAAAAGCAAAGCCGGGCCATGGCCCGGCCTGGAAAACGCCTGGGCTCCGGCAGGTGTCTCTCCTTTACTCCCTCTGCCCCGCCCGGAACTTGGACGGGGACAGGCCGAAGTGCCGCTTGAACACGTAGCTGAAATAGTTGGGGTCCGAGAAGCCCGTGGCCTCGGCGATGCGGTAGGTTTTCTCGTCTGTCTCCCGGAGGAGCCTTGCCGCCTCGTCCATCCGGACCTTGGTGACGTAGGCGGTGAAGGACATGCCTACTTCTCGTTTAAACAGGGTGGAAAAATACGTAGGGGACAGGTGAATGTGGGAGCAGAGGGTCTCCACGCTGAGCTGCTCGTCGGTGTAGTGCCCGGCGATATAGTCCTTGGCCCGCTCCACCATCTGCCAGGTGGAATCGCTGCGCCTCCGGCCCAACAGGTCGTGAAGCCGCCCGCAACGCTCCCCCAGCCAGCTCCCCAGCTCCTCCAGGCTGGAGAAGCTGGAAACGGACACCGCCCCGGTGAAGCCCTCTCCAAACACCTCCTCCACCGCCAGTCCCCCGGACCGGGCCAGACGCACCAGACAGGTCACAACCTCCAGCAAAAAAAGGTCGCACTGAGAGAGGGAGGCCCGGCGCAGCCGTTCCATCAGCTCCCGAACCACCGCCTCCGCCTGTTCCCGGGCCCCCAGCTTCACGGCGGCAGAAAGGGCCCGCTGATCCTCCTCCTCAAAGGAGGGGGCGGCGGCGGATTGGGGCTCCAAGTCCCCAATATAGATGACCCGGCTTCCTCCCGCCAGGACCCGGTAGTCCAGGGCGGACCGGGCGCCCTCGGCGCTGTGGTTCAGCTCCTCCGGCCCCCGGCAGGGCAGGCCCACGCCGGTGGTGAGCCGGAGACCTAGATAGCTCTGGGACAGCCGGGAGAGGCGTTCCAGCTCCTCCAGCAGGGGATAGAGCCGGTCCTCCCGGTCCAGGTGGACCAGCAGGGCCGCCATATCCCCGTAAAGCACCACCCGGGCGGCGCAGCCCGCCAGGGCAAAATGCTTTTCCAAAAAAGACTGGACGGACAGCAGCAGCAGCTCGTCCCGCTCTCCCTCGTCCCCCGGGCCGTCCACATGGACCAGGGCGGCGGTCCAGAGGCCCTGGGGCAGGTCAATCTCATACCGGGCCGCCCGGTCTTGAACCTGCTCCGGGCGGAGCTGGCCGCTGAGAAGCCGGGTGTAGAACAGCTCCCGCAGCACCGGCAAGCTCTCCTCATACCTCCGGCGCAGGGTCTCCATGTCCCGTCGCTCCAGCCGCTGCCGGTCCAGCTGCTCCCGGAGCTTCTCCAGCACCTGCCGGAGCTCCGGGGCGTTGATGGGCTTTAGGATATATTCGGACACCCCCATGCTCATCGCCTGACGGGCGTACTCGAAGTCGTCAAAGCCGGAGAATACCACCAGCCGGGCCCCAGGCAGGGAGACCCGCAGCCTCCGGCACAGCTCCAGGCCGTCCAGGAAGGGCATCTTGATGTCGGTGAGCACCACGTCAGGCCGGAGCTGCTCCGCCAGCTCCAATGCCTCCTCGCCGTTGCCCGCCTCTCCCACCAGGGCAAAGCCCAGGGAGGCCCAGTCGATTTTCCGGCTGATGCCGGTGCGGATTTCCTCCTCGTCATCGGCCAGCAGGACCCGGTATTCCTCCATGGAAGTCCCCTCCTTTTTGTCATTTCCTTTAGTATACAACAAAAGGCTCTATTTGAAAAGAAGCTCCGGCGCATTTCGCGCCGGAGCTTTGGAAGTTCTTTCCAAGGACGGGTGCTCTTTACTTCTTCGCCAGATACTTCCGCAGGTCCAGGGCGACGGCCACGATGATAACAAGGCCCTGGGCAATGAAGGTGTAAGCCGGGTCCACCCGGAGGAACTGGAGGCAGATTTTCAAAATCTCGAACACCAGCACGCCGATGAGGATGCCGCCCACTTTGCCCACGCCGCCGTTGGTGGACACGCCGCCGATGGTGCAGGCCGCAATGGCTTCCAGCTCATAGCCAAAGCCCGTAGCCGTGGAGGCGCCGCCGGCCTTGGCACCCACCAGGAAGCCGGCCACGGCGTACAGGATAGAGGCCAGGACATAAATGCGGATCAAGGTCGCCGGGACGTTGACACCCGCCACCTGGGCTGCGTTTTCATTGCCGCCGATGGCATACATGTATTTGCCGTGCCGGGTCTTGTTGTAGAGGAACAGCATGTAGGCCCCCACGATGACGGCGAAGATGGCAAGATACGGGATGGGGCCCAGGGAGCCCAGGGCCACCTGGGAGTAAGAGCTCTTAAAGCCGCCCAGGGGGTCGTTGCCCGTCACCACGGAGCAGAGGCCGTAAACAATGGTCTGCATGCCCAGGGTGGCGATGAAGGGGGGGACCTTCAAAAAGGCGATGACACAGCCGTTGATGGCTCCGAATACCGCCATGATGAGGATGACCACCAGCAGGGCCACGAACCACGGAAGGTCCGGCATCCAGGGCAGGGCCCGGGCGGCGTAGTCCACGCTCTGGAGCATCATGGCGGCAAGGCAGGCGGAAAGGCCCACCTGACGTCCGGCGGACAGGTCCGTGCCCTTGGTGATGAGGCAGCCGGACACGCCGCAGGCGATGATGAACCGGGGGGACACGTTGACCACCAGATTCTTGAAGTTTGCGGGCTTGAAGAAGTTCTCCGTAACGCAGCCCACCACAAAGGCCAGGAGCAAAATGAGAATAATGATGGCGTTGTTGGACAGGAAATTCATGACGGATTTCGTGGTAATTTTTCTATTCTCCATGGTTTCTCTCCTCCTTATTCAAACTGGGTGGCCAGGGCCATGATGTTCTCCTGGTTGGCGTCTTTCCCGTCGATGAAGCCGGTAACCCGGCCGTCGCACATGACCATGATCCGGTCGGACATGCCGATGAGCTCGCTCATTTCGGAGGAGATCATAATAACGCTTTTGCCCTGCTTCGCCAGCTCGGCGATGATGCAGTAGATTTCATATTTCGCGCCCACGTCGATGCCCCGGGTGGGCTCGTCCAGGATGAACACATCCGGGTCGTTGGCCAGCCACCGGCTGATGAGCACCTTTTGCTGGTTGCCGCCGGAGAGGGACTGGATCAGCGTCTTGGACGAGGGAGTCTTGATGGAGAGCTTGGCCACGTTATCCTGCACCAGCTGCTCGATCTTCCCGTCATCCAGCATGAAGCCGCCGATGAGGTACTGGTTCAAGGAGGCAATGGACACGTTATCCGCGATGGAGAGCACGCCCAGAATACCCGTGGCCCGGCGGTCCTCCGTCAGCATGGCGATGCCGCTGTCAATGGCCTGTTTGGGCTGGTTGATTTTCAGCTCTTTTCCCTTGTAGGTGATTCTGCCCGCACTGTGGCAACGGAGGCCGAAAAGGCCCTCCATAAGCTCCGTGCGCTGGGCGCCTACGAGGCCGGCCACACCCAGGATTTCGCCCTTGCGGACCTGGAAGGAGGCGTGACGGAAGCTCTTGGGGTTGATGGAGGTGAAGTCCTCCACCTCAAAGACTACCTCGCCGGGGACGTTGCTCCGAGGCGGGTAAAGGTTGGAGAGCTCCCGGCCCACCATCTTGGTGATGATGAAATCGGTGGTCAGGCCCTTGGCGTCCCAGGTGCCGATGTACTGGCCGTCCCGCATAATGGTAACTTCGTCGCTGATACGGAGGATTTCGTCCATTTTGTGGGAGATGTAGACAATGGAAACGCCCTTTTGCCGGAGCTCATTGACAATGGTGAAGAGGGCCTCCACCTCCGCCGCTGTCAGGGAGGACGTGGGTTCGTCCAGAATCAGGACCTTGCAGTCGGCGGACACGGCCTTGGCAATTTCCACCAGCTGCATCTGAGAGACGCTGAGGGTCCCCAGCTTGGCCTTAGGGTCGTAGTTCAGGTGGACTTCCTTCAAAACCGCCGCCGCGTCCTGGTACATTTTTTCATGGTCCACCGTGACGATGGGCCCCATGCGCTTGGTGGGGTAGCGGCCCACGTAGATGTTCTCGCCGATGCTCCGCTCGGGAATGGGCTGGAGCTCCTGGTGTACCATGGCGATGCCCCGGTTCAGCGCGTCCAGAGGGCCCTTGATCTGGACCTTCTGTCCCTCGTAGATAACCTCGCCCTCGTCCATGTGGTAAATGCCGAACATGCACTTCATCAGCGTGGACTTGCCCGCGCCGTTTTCTCCCATCAGCGCGTGGACGGTGCCGGGGCGGAGCTTGAGCTGCGCGTGATCCAGGGCCTTGACGCCGGGGAAGGTCTTAACCACGTCACGCATTTCCAAACGATATTCTGACAATTTACGGTCCCCCCTTGTTCGTGTTGGCTTTTCCATAACCGGCAAAGAATAGCGGGAGCCGAGCTTCGCCGGCTATGGAAAAGAGGGGCGCGTGCGCTTTGGCACGCGCCCCTGTCAGACGTTTTCGCGTTGTTTTGATGAACTTGGATTACTTCATGAAGTCGCCCACGTTGTCGGGGGTAACCTTCACATAGTCAACATAGACGCTCTGCTCGCCGGAGGCATAGGTGGCGCCGCCCAGCAGCTTTTCCATCTCGGCGACAGCGCCGGCAGCCTGGCCGTTAGCGTCGTTCAGGACGGTTCCGGTCATGTTTCCGTTGCTGACTTCGTTCAGAGCGGCGTCCAGTGCGTCCACGCCCACCAGATAGATGTCCTCGTTGACGGTGCGGCCGGCGGACTGGATGGCCTGGAGGGCACCGATGGCCATATCGTCGTTGTTGCAGAATACGACCTCGATTTTGTCGCCGAACTGGGCCAGGTCGTTGGCGCAGATGGTCTGGCCCTTCTCACGGTCCCAATCGCCCCGGGTCAGGTTCAGCTGCTCAACCTCGACGCCGGCGTCGGTCAGAGCCTTGACGGAGTACTCGGTGCGGAGCTGGGCGTCAATGTTCTCGGGGTCGCCCTGGATCATGATGTAGGAGACTTTTCCGTCGCCGTTGATGTCGCCCTTGTTGGGGGTATCCAGAATCAGCTCGCCCTGGAAGGTGCCGGACTGGGCAGCATCGCAGCCAACGTAGACCAGCTTGTCATAGGCGGCCATCTGGTCGGCAGTGGGCTCCCGGTTGATCAGCACGGTGGGGATGCCCGCGGACTTTACAGTGGCAATGATGGTGTCCGCCGCGGAGGTCATGACGGGGTTGATGATCAGGGCGTCCACTCCCTGGGTGATGAAGGTGTTGATTTGCTCGTTCTGTTTGGCCTGGTCATTGTTTCCGTCCACGACGGTGACCTGATAGCCCTTGCCCTCCAGAATCTCCTGGAGCGCGTTGCGGTAGGTGGTCATGAAGGCGTCGTCAAATTTGTAGATGCACACGCCGATGTTTCCGCCGGCGGCGGGCTCTTCGGGCTCGGCGGCGTCGCTGCCGGTATCAGCGGGGGCGCTGGTGTCGGCCGGGGGAGTGGTGTCGGCGGGCTTGTCGCCGCCGCCGCAGGCGGTCAGCAGAGCCAGCATCATGACTGCGGCAAGAAGCAAGGCAAACGTCTTTTTCATCATAGTTCCTCCAATCAATTTTTCGTGTTTCAGGGCGCCGCCCCAAACCACGCCTATCATTTTAGACGGCCCTCCCTCAAAAGACGATAGAAAATTCTTGGAAGTTCCATGAAAAAACTAAGATAAAAGCCTCCGCCCCGCCGTACCCGGGAAGGGCGCGGCAGGGCGGAGACCTGGTTTCGGTTTTCGGAGTGGCGGGTCAGGACATCTTCTCCACCAGACGGTTCACCATTCTGGGGTCCAGACCGTCCTCGGTGACCACCTTGGCCCGCTGGCCGATCAGGGCGTATAAGCCCAGCAGGGACCGGGCGTCCAGCATCACGGTGTCCGTGCTGAGCCAAACCTCGTAAGGGGCCTCACAGGCGAGGCGGTGGATGCGGTTGATCTGCTCGTCGCTTTTTATATCAATATTTCTGGTCATACTAAATTCCTCCTTGTCAAACGCGCAGTGTCGAAAAGGGTTGGGTTGTGATCCGCCTTAGGATCATCCACATTCTAGCAGGGGAGGAATGGAATGTCAACGCAGGAATTTATCAGATATGCACAATTATACATTGCAAAAATTGTGCATATCGCCAACTTTAGCGTAGCTACCTTTCTGCACGTTTGCCGTCGTTTTCCTGTTAGAGGTCGTCGGCATCCTGCACTGGGACCTCATAAGGGTCCAGGGGCTGGCCAGTCCAGCTCCCCAGGGGATCGGTCTTGGCGGCGGTGAACTGGGACATCTCCTTTGCCTTCTGCATGGGCCTGCTCTCCGGGCGGCGTTCCATAGCTGCTGCCTCCTTAAAATAATTATAGTAATGTACGGAGGGTGGCCTCCGCTTTGAAGTTAGTATTCCCCGCAGAAGGTGGTTTTCTCCGGTAATTTGTGGAAGCGCAACGTATTTGGCGTAATGGCGTAATAGAGGTATTTAAGGGAGGCATGTATTAGCTATGCTATCACAATGTGCGACTCGCGCCGGGGGTTGAATGGGCTATTCATTTGAGTTCGTTTTCCGCCCGATCGAAAAATTTTATAAATTTTTTTAGCACAATGCAGGGAGGCCAGGAAATGCGGCGGCGAAAAGCTCCGCCGCAGTATGGAATCCGAACATTTTCCGGGGATAGTTGTTGATCCATTCTGTCGTCTCCCGGAACTTTTTTCGGGAGACTTTCTTAAAGTCCGTCCCTTTCGGGCGGCGGCGGGTCATGCCGTTTTGTTTCTCATTGGAGCCCCGTTCGCTGGAGCTATACGGGTGGCAACAACCATTTTCGCCTCACCCGTTTTAATTTTAATGTTTATTTGGTTCCTGGTGACGCGGTCAGTCAGGGCGAGGACCCGCTCCAGGCTCCCGTCCTTTGCGCTCTCGACCGTGTCCATTTCCCAATGCCCGACCTTCTCCCGGGCGTTGATCTCCCTGGAGCGTTCCTCTATGCTCTTACCCCTACAATTCCGGGCGGCCCTTAGCTTTTGCTTTTCTTTCTTTTTGCCCTGGTTCCGCTTAATGGCGAGGTCTGCATTTGAAATACCTGGTATAATCCCCATTTCGATATAACGGTAAAGGGTCCGGGGCGATATTTTAGTATCAAATTCCATCCCCTTAACCACTAATCCGTTCTTTTCTTTCGGATAGTCTGAAAATTTCCATTTCCAATCTGCCGATTTTTCCGGCTTGAATTGCTTTCCTCCCGGCGTCAGGTCAAATATAGAGAAATTTTCCATGAGATCACTCTCCAGCCTCGAGATCGCAAGAGCGGGTTTCGCTCCTGGATACCTTGATCTTTCCCTTGCTGGTAATGGAGAATTTCGCCTTACACTGGCCCCAGATATTGAGGGACGCCGAGGAGATCGGCCCCCGGGCGATCATCTAGCTGTGCGGCGGACCGTCCTGGCGTTCGGGCAGGAACAAACCTCCGCCGCGGTCTCGTCCGCCGCCGCCTGGGACGGATGGGGGGCCACTTCCTGGAACTGGCCGCAATACTTACACGCCCCCGTCGTGACGGCAAAAGCGATGCCGACCTCCGGCTTTCGGTTCTCCACGGCCTCCGGGCAATCACAAACACGGGTCGCGGCGTTGGCCGTCCTCTGTGTGGATAGCCTCCGCCCTTCGCGCCCTCCAGGATAACGCCCCACTCCCGCCCGCATAGCTACACTTTCCGAGGGTGGAGAAGCCGACCTCCTCGTCCTCCTGGGCGGCGAGCATAGTTGGTTCGCCGTTCCCGGCGGGCGGCTCCTCCCCGGTCGGACCATCCTCCGCCGCGTCAAGCCCCTCCAGGTATGCGGAGAGGCCCCGCTCCTCCTCAATATCGTAATGGTCTGATACCTTCGTTTCGGCGTCGAAATTAGCAAGCTCGCCACGGCGGGAGCAGATCGCCGCAAGCTTTTCCCGGGCATGGTCCGCCGTGGTAGGGGCCGGAGCTCCGGCGTCCTCCAGGGCATGGCGGAGACCCGACTCCTCTTTCATGAGGGCGAGCCCCTCCTTTCCGAGGGGGACATACTCCTCCGAGGGCGCGGCCCTGCTGTCCAGTTCGCGGCGGAGGCTGTCAAGCTGTATAATCCGATCTTGCACCTCGGCGAGACGGGCCCGGTCCTGGTTGATCGCGTCGACCATTCGCTGGTGATCCTCCGGGCTCATGTCCCCGGCGTATGTGTAATAGCTGGAGCCCTCCTCCGGGCTCGGCGCGTCGGAATAGGGGAGCGCCCCGGCCTCTCCGGCCTCCGCCGCGGCCTTTGTGACCGCCTCCAGAGTGATAGACCAAACGGCGACATTTGCGTTATAGATGGGCTCGACCTTACTCACGACCGCAAAGCGGCGGGCGGCGTCCTCCGGCATGGATACCGGAGAGGCCCACTTATAGGAGGTCTGCCCCTCCGCAACGGTAGAATCCGCCGCAAGGATCACACGGCCCGATGGCTCCTTGGTGGTCGGGTCTATCAGACGGTGCCACGGCTCCCGGAGGAAAACAATGTCCCCAGGCTGGACGGGCGGGTCGAACACGTTCCCGGAATCGAGGAGCGGTCCCCCGTCCACGTCCGCAACATACCAGCGCCCCGGGTTCTCGGTGCTCTCCAGCATTTGCGCCCCCTCAACATAGGCGGCGGGCGCGGGTTTGATCGGTTTCGTGATGGTGAGGCCGCCGAGCTTCTCAAACTCCCGGGCATCCTGGGTTGTCATTACAAGAGCTTTCATGGTATAGCAATCTCCTTTCGTTATTTCCGCCGCCGAAACCGGGCGGCCTCCGGGCAAGTTTTCCAATGCGGGACAAATGCAACCTCAAGCCCTGGTTTCTCCTCCTCTGGAAGGGCCCACCGCCCGAGGAGGATCGCACCCTCGTCTGTGACAAAGCGGTCCAGGCCGTCCCCCTCAATGACGAACACGGGCTCCAGGTCTACGGGCATATACTTTCCCTCTGTGGTGGTGATCCAGTCGGTCGGGGCCCCGCACCCTTTACAAGTGCTCACAGCTCCCCCTCCTTCCCGCCAATCGTGATAACCAGGACCAGGGCCTAGTCGTCACTCAGCCATATCTCCGGCCATTCGTCCAGGTCCAGGGCGAGGCGTTCGACCACGTTGTCCCCGCATACCTCCACGCAACGGGTAGAGCGGAGCTCCTGGGCCGTTCCTCCGGCCACGCCCTCGCACTCACGCGGTCTTATACGGTGGACTATAAAGACGCGGTCCTGCTCCTGGAGGACGGCGAGGAGGGCGGCCAGTGTCACGCAATCCCGCCGAGTTTCGGCCATTTCTGGACCGCCTCCTCTCTCAAAGCCTCCGCCGCCGCGACCCGCTCACCCCGGCACTTGATGTTCCTCTCAAAGACCCGTTGTGCGATCTCGGCGCTATACACCCACCGACTGTACTCGTCTACGGCCCCTGTGTAGCCGTTTGGGAGTTTGCGGTAAATTGTGGCTACATGGGAGCCGACTTTCTCGGCAATCTTTGCCACCGGAGCGCCCCCGTTGTGAAGTCTCTCAATTTCCGCCCGCTCACTCGGTCCGAGATAGCGGAGTTCTCGGCCCATATTTCCGGCCTCCTTTCCCTCAAGGCATAAAAAATTGAAGTGCGTCGAGGTCTTTCGACCTTTCGCACTTCAATGGTAAATCAACAAATTTTTATTTTTTGAAAATATTGCTTGACAAACTCAGTATATCTATGATATTCTAATCCATGCCGACAAGCTGCCGGTGTGGTGGAATTGGTAGACACAGGAGACTTAAAATCTCCCGGTAGCGATACTGTACCGGTTCGAGTCCGGTCACCGGCACCACATAATGGAATATCGCGGAGTAGAGCAGTTGGTAGCTCGTCGGGCTCATAACCCGGAGGTCGCAGGTTCAAGTCCTGTCTCCGCAACCATGTCGAGTGTTCATAACGCAACTGAACACTCGTATGTAAAGGAACAGTCAAAAGGCTGTTCCTTTGCTATTTCTTTGGGGCGGTCTGCCCCGGTGGAGCGGCTTTCGGGCCGCTCCGTTTTCTTTACCCAGCCTTGCCGACAAGATACTCAATAGCTACACCCTGGCGGCTGTCCAGCACCACGTTTTCCGGGTATTCCTCCACCTCCGGCAAGTCCAGGACACCAATGAAATTATAGTGGATCACGATCCGCTGCGTCCTGTTCTTTCCCCTGCCCTGGGTCTGATACACGTCGATACGCTCTACAAGCTCATGGAGGATGGTGGGCGTCAGCGTTTTCATCTCCATGAACTTTCGCACCGCCTTCAAAAACTGCTCCTTGCAGAAAGCCCGGTCGTTCTCCCTGTCACACTGGCGCTGCAATTCTTCAATGTCCTTTTTGAGCTGCTGCTGTTCCTCGTCGTACCGCTGGGACATTTTCATAAAGCGTTCATCCGTCAGCTTGCCCGATACATTGTCCTCGTAGATACGTTCAAACAGCCGGTCAACCTCTTTATTCCTGGCAATCAACTCTTGAAGGTGCTGCCGTCTGTTCCGGCTCTCCCTCTCATAGTCCTTGGTGGTTTTCTGAGCCAGCAGCTCGGCAAATTCCTCGGCGTGGTTTTTCAGGTAGCTAACCATGCGGTTGAGTTCCAGCAATACCACCTGCTCCAACGAGTCGGCCCGGATGTAGTGGGTTTCGTTGCAGGTGCCTCGGTTGCCCCGGTAGTTGGAACAGTTGAAATACTCAATGGAGCTGTTAGGGTGGTTGATGTTGTAATGCAGCTTATGGCCGCAATCGGCGCAGTACAGCAGACCGGCGAACATATTCTTCTCGGTATTCTTGGGCTTCCGGCGCTTTGTCCCCTCCCGGAGCTTCTGCACCTGCTCCCATGTGGTCTTGTCGATGATGGCCTCATGGTGGTTCTCAAAGATAGCCCAATTTTCTTCTGGATTGTCCAGGCGGCGCTTATTTTTGAAAGATTTGGAGTAGGTCTTGAAGTTGACCAGGGTGCCCGTGTACTCCCGGAGGGTCAGGATTTTGGTGATGGTGGTCTTACACCATTTGCAGGGGGTGTCCTGACTCTTTTTGCCGCCCTTACGGATGCCCTTGCTCTCCCAATACTGTGTGGGGGTCAAGATGCCGTCCTCCTGCAACAAGCGGGCCGTGGTTTCGATCCCCTTCCCCTCTACGCAGAGCCGGTAAATCCTGCGGACGACCTCGGCGGCTTCCTCGTCAATAATCCACTTCCGGGGATTGTCCGGGTCTTTTTTGTAGCCATAGGGCGGCGGGCACATGGGGTCGCCAGCGTTGCCGCGCAGTTTTTTGGAACTTCGTACCTTGCGGCTGATGTCCTTGGCGTACCACTCGTTCATAATGTTGCGGAATGGTGAAAAATCATCGTCGCCCTGGTCGCTGTCCACGCCGTCATTTACGGCGATAAACCGAACATTGTGGTCAGGGAAATAGTTGTCACTAATATGGACAAGACCACAAAAACTATGGAGCGGAGCTGCTGACAATTTTGCTTCTCTCATGAAACATTGGGTTTTCCCTTGACAAAAGTAAGAATGAAGTGCTATTATTTGATTGCGAATATATTTTGTGAATATTCGCAATATGAAATCGCAAGAAAGGAGGACGAACCATGCCATCAAAACCTGTTCTTTCAGATGCCGATAAAAAGGCCATCCGCGAGAGGCTGGGGGAACTGTGCGAGGAGTGCTGGATTGCACACGGCTACAAAAAAACCAGCATCAAAAATCTATGTGACAATGCAGGCATCTCCATCGGTACATTCTACACGCTATACCACACAAAGGAAGATCTATTTTCGGAAACCATCGAGCGCATACAACAGCGACTGACTGAGAAAGTCCTTGCCATCAACAGGAGCAGTCAGACTAAGGAGGGCTTTGCACAGTCAATGAAAGAGTTGTTCCGGGAGTATGACAGCAAGCCCTTTTTGTATAACGTCAACACCCCGGATTTTCAGTCTTTCGTGACAAAGCTCCCGGAAGAAACCATGCAAAAAATCAAGTTTGACAGCTTTGAATTTTTTAAGCAAGCTGTTCAGGCCGCAAACCTCGCTTTGAGAATGGAGGCAACTCAGGCGTATGGGATTTTAAGCGCATTGCTGTCAACCATCAACGCAAAAGAAACCCTTGCTGTCACCTGTGATTATCTCGCTGTGTTTGACCGTATGGCGGATATTCTTGTGGGCAGTATCTTTGAGTAAAGGAGATTTCATGGAAATATTTGAGTACAAAACTGTCACCGTAGACTGCAAGGACGTAGAGCGTTCCCAGGATGCCCTGACCGCCCAATTAAACCGCTGGGGCAAAGAGGGCTGGGAATTGACTTCATCCCTCACGCTCCCCTATCTGGGCAGCTCACAGTATTCCCTTGTGGGCCTTGCCCATCGGGTCACGCTGATTTTCAAGAGGCTGAACCAGCCTGGGGAGGCGGCGCAGGCATGACCTATGCAGTTGAAACCAGCCATCTATCCAAGAGCATTGACGGCAGCGTCATTTTGAATGATGTAACCTTGAGGGTGAAACAAGGTGAGATTTACGGCTTTTTAGGCGCAAACGGCGCGGGGAAAACCTCGCTGATGAAAACGCTCTATCACATCATGGCCCCCGATGCCGGAACGATCACCCTGTTAGGGGAGCGCGTCGAAAAAGGAAACCACTCTGTTTTCTCCCGGATTGGGAGCATCATTGAAAGCCCCGTTTTCTATCAGCATTTGAGTGCCCGTGAAAATCTGGAACTGCATTGTGGGTATATGGGCGCGGGCTATGAACGTATCGGGGAAATGCTGGCGATGCTGGGCCTTTCAGAGACTGACAATAAAGCCGTAGGCAAATTTTCTCTGGGCATGAAACAGCGGCTTGCCCTTGCGAGGGCTTTTCTGACTAAGCCGGAACTGCTCATTCTGGACGAACCAATCAACGGATTAGACCCCCAGGGCGTGATGGAAGTGCGGGAACTACTCCGGCAGATCAACCGGGAGCATCACACAAGCATCTTCATATCCAGCCATATTCTGGACGAGCTATCCAAAATCGCGGACACCATCGGCATCATAGACCATGGTTCCATGCTTGCGGAAATATCCATGACGGAGATTGCGGAAAAGGGCATGAACCTCGAAACCTATTATTTGAGTTTGCTGGGGGGAGGTGGCAGTCATGCAAAACCTTGTTAAGCTGGAATTGAAAAGGGTTTCGCTCAAATCGCATTTTATTAGCCTGCTGGCCGCAAATGTTGTGATTACCTTGTTGAGCGCGTTTACGTCCTCCCTCCTGAGCGCAGACGGTGGAGTTGCTGTGACCGGCCTGCCACCCGCGCAGTTGGATACGCTGACGTTGGCAACTATGCTTGTGAGGGCTATGCTGATTGTCTGGGAGGCGGTCTTGATTTCAGCATTTATCGTGGAAGAATACCGTAGCAAAACGATAAATCTGCTATTTACCTATCCTGTCCAGCGTGGAAAATTGATTGCCGTGAAGATTATCCTGATATGCGGCATCATGCTTCTATTTCATGGGTTGTCCGGCATTTTTCAATACGCCTGCCTGTCCTTTATAAGCCAATATTTCCCCTTTGTCACCACCAGCCCTGCAAATCTGATGACACAAGCCATCACAGCTTTGTCGGCTGTTTTGCTGGGCCTGCTCCCGCTCTACATCGGAATGATAAAGAAGTCCACGATTGCGACCATCGTTTCATCCTTTGCACTCGCCGCCATTGTTTCCAATTCCCAAGGCAGCAGCGCAGGGCTGATGTCCATTCCGATTGCGGCTATCGTGTTTGGCATGATCGGCGCAGGCTTTTCCGCAATCACCGTCCGCAAAATGGTTTCTTCTGACTTGAGTAACTGACAGAAAAGGAGGCAGCTACATGAACTTTCCCATTCCCAGCTTTATCCCCGTTCCTGGTGCAGAAACGATGCAGCTTATCTCAATCGTTTCGCTGATTGTCGGCGTCTGCATTACGGTCGTGGGGGTGCTTTTCCTGCTCTTGAATAAGAGAAAAGGGAAAAAGAAGAACACGCTTGCATGGATCATAATTTGTGTCGGTGTGCTGCTCATAGCCAATCACGGCATACAACTGATTTTTAGGAGGTAAGACAATGGTAAAAGAAGTCAATCGTGCCTGCGAAAAGCTGAATGAAAAGCTGGGGGTTTCTGTATCGCTCCCCAACCCCAAAAAGAAAACGCTGAAAGCGGCCTCAGTGTGCAATTTCGTTGTCGGCGCTGGCCTGGTGGCGGCGGGTGTTGTGTTCTCGTCCAAATGGTGCGCTGTGCTGGGCGGTATCGGCCTTGTCAGCAGCGTTGTACTGCACCAGGAAAAGGGCGGCAAAAGCGATGAAAAGTGATGTTCCTGCGGAAAGTTTTGAATGGCTGCTATGTCCTGTGTGCGGCAGTAAGACCCGCATCAAAATGCGTTCCGATACGCAGTTGATAAACTTCCCCTTGTTCTGTCCCAAATGCCGGAAAGAAATGCTCATTCATGTAGAAAAATTCCATGTTTCAGTTATCACAGAGCCAGACGCGCAGACGCAGAGCCGATAACACGCAGATGTAAAATGCGGTTATCGGCCCTTTCTTTTGAAAAGACACGGCAACCGTCAAGGAGGCGCTGTCGTGTCTTTTCCCATGTTCGCATTACCTGATTTTTCATCAAAAAAAGCCTAATCCTCACAGCGGCATCCCCTACCCAGGTTTGCGAAAATAGTCGTTTTTTGTCTGCCCATATCGCCAACCCCAGCGCCCGAACAGTCTCGTGCTGTTCGGGTATTTTTGCTTTTTCGGCGGGCCGCTCTATCCGGCCCCGTTGCCGCTCCCCGCCCTCCTGTTCAGATTTCGCACTTCCCCAAATTTGAACAGGAGGATAACACGATGGAAATTACCATCAAGAGATACAGCCGCAAAATGACCTATGAGGACGCCGCCACCCTTGACGAGTTTTGGGAGCTGGCCAAGCGCACCGAACGGAGCCTTGAGCGGGAACAGCGGCGGCATTGGGACGGGCGCGAATGTGACGAGTACATAATCGCTGCCCAGGGCGTTCTGCCCTACTGCGCCACCCCGGAGGAATTGGTCTGCCAGCGGGAGACGCTGGATGAAATTATGACGGTGCTGGCCCTCTGCACCAAGACCCAGCGGGAGCGGTTTCTGCTCTATGCGCTGTACGATTACAGCTATGCGGAAATTGGGCAACTGTGCGGCTGCTCCAAGGCCGCAGTCCATGAAAGCATCGAGGGTGTTCGGAAAAAGTTTTTCAAATTTTTCCGCTGACCGCCCTGACGATCACCCTGGCATGATGGCTACCAGGTGAGGGGCAATCGCCCTATCATCGGGAGGGACAAGCTGCTCCGGCGGCTTGTCCCTCCTATGTCAAGGAGGTCACAGTGAACACCATGATTTTTCGTGCCGGAAATCCTGTCTGTTTCCAACAGCGCACTTATACACCGTTCCGGTGTCGTGCGCGCGTCGTCGCAAAGTCCGCTCATCTCCGTTTTCGCCTTGCGGCGAAAACTGCGCTCGCTCCCTTGCTCCTCCTTTCCCCACAAAGTCTGAGACTTTGCGGGGACCCCAGGTTGGGGCGTTGCGTCCTTCGGACGCGATGGGGAGCTGCACTCCCCAAACCCCTTGCACACCCGCCGGAAAGAAACACCCGCTTCGCGTCTGTTCCTTTCCGGCGGGTCAGGTATCGTCAACGCCAGATTGGCGCTCACGTTAAAAACGCCAAAATGACGCTTTTAGGATTTTGCCGGGGGAGCGCGTGAAATGACAGCGCCCGAAATCTCTCACATGACCTATCAGCAGTACCGCACGGCCCGGAGATTAGTACATGAATGCTGTAACTACGATTGCGGAAACTGCCTGCTTCTGGACAACGGCGAGGAATGTGTCTGCCCGCAGAGCATCACCTATTCCCTAATCTGCAAATGGTTCCGCGCCGCCGTCCTCCCTCTGGACGCTGGCCTGTGCGCTACCCTGCTCTGTCGGGCCGACATGAAGAAATGCGTCCTATGCGGTGGCCTCTATCTGCCAAAATCCAATCGGGCGAAATACTGTCCTGATTGCGCCGCACATATGAAGCGGGCTAAAGCCACCGAACGCAAGCGCAGACAAAGGCAGAAGTGTCACGCTTTAGGGCTTAAAAAGCCCTTGTAAATCAAGGCTTTCAAGACCGCCCTCGACGGGGGCCTGATACATTTCCTTCCCGGCCCCGAAAACGGGCCTCTAACGGCCCACAGCGGCGGTCTGAACAGCCAGCACGAAGGAGGCTAACACCATGACCGATTACATGACAGTCGATACCACTTTGCCGCCCTATTTTCCCTACCCCCAATTCCTGATGGATATGGCATTGTCCCATACCGCCGCCTTGACCTACGCACTCTTGCTGGACAGGGCGCACCTCTCCCAGCTCAACGGCTGGACGGACGAAGCGGGCTGGGTCTACATCATTTTCCCGGTGGAGAAGATAGCGGAGGCACTGAATAGGAGCCTTTCATCTGCCAAGAACGCTTTAGCCGAGTTGTCGGCGGCGGGGCTGATTGAGCGTAAGCGCCGGGGACAGTTCTTGCCCAATCTGATTTATGTGAAACTGCCTGATGGACAAAGAATTATCCCATCCCAGATGGACAAAGGATTGTCCATCACGGGGGCAGAAAATGACCTTCGGAACAGTTAGAAAACAAGACCTTCCGCAGATAGAAAACTACCCCCAAATCAAACAAATAGAAACAAATAAATGAACCAAACGAGTGGGAGTAAATAGCGCCCACTTTTCGGACAAACGCCGGACAAATGTCCGCTACTACATCACAGGTCCGTTTGAAAATTTGAAAATAAGGAGTTGCCTATGGAGCATATCAGCTACAAGAAGCAGACCGAGATTGTCAATTTCCAGGGCCGGGAAATCCCTCTGGAAAATCTCACGCCCATTCTCTCCCCGGAACAGGAGGCGGCGAAACGCCGGGAGTTGGAGCAGCGGCTTTATGAGGTGT
>CAJUMX010000006.1 GCA_910587705.1 uncultured Oscillibacter sp. | reverse complement strand
TGGAGCTACAAGAAGGTCACCATCGGCACCTTCCCCCTGGAGGCCGACTTCACCTACACCGACCAGATCGTTCACCGCGAGGCTACTGCTGCCTCTAAGGAGAAGGCTCTGGGCCTGCGCGGCTATGACACCTGGAGCACCGATCACCGCAACAACTGGGCGAACTGGAGCACTGCTTCCAGCGGCATCAACAATTTTGCCAGCCCCTTCGCGGATGAGACCCAGGTTCACATCAACGGTTGGCACGCCCGCGTGAATCCCACCACCGGCGTTCCTTATACCGACATTGCGGGTCGTT
Organism: uncultured Oscillibacter sp.; assembly: GCA_910587705.1. Taxonomy (GTDB): domain Bacteria; phylum Bacillota; class Clostridia; order Oscillospirales; family Oscillospiraceae; genus Oscillibacter. The sequence goes on along the minus strand of CAJUMX010000006.1, from coordinate 164,530 downwards.
CCGATAAGCGTCCTGCTGACGCGCTCACTCTGTCCGAGATCGCCGACCTGACCGACAACGGCGTGACCGTCGAGGTCTATGTCTGCCCCGTTGACGCCGACTTCATCACCGACGTCGTCGTTACCCGGACCCAGCTCATGGAAGTTGACCGCGTGGCCGCCGACTATGTCCGCCTGAAGGACATCGAGCCCGACAGCCGCGACAAGAGCATTGGCGATATCACTGGCTACAATGCCTTCGCCATTGACTGCACCGACGACAACCTCTACAGCAATCGCCGTATCGAGGATGTCAAGGACGACAACTATGACGCCTACAAGGTCCTGAAGGACATGAAGGCTGGCGACAAGGTTGCGGTCATCCCCTACACCGAGGACGACAATGTTTCTTGGGAAGTGGGCGTGGCTTATGCTCCCGAGACCGTTTCCGGCACCCTGACTCGCGTTGACATCTACAACAGCGAGGCCAAGCGTGACGGCAACGCCGTTGCCATCACTGTTGGCGGCACCAGCTACAAGATCAACGAGTGGAACGACGGCATGCTGGACATCAAGTCCAACGACATCAAGTCCACCCGTAAGGACGTTACCCTGTACCTGGCCAAGGACGGCACTGCTCTGCAGGTCACCGACGTCGGCAATGCTGGCGAGTGGATGATCGTTGCGGATTATTGGCAGGGCACCAACGACGCCGGCAAGGTTGTCTGGTATGTCCACGGCTACACCATCGGCGGCGACGAGGTTGATCTCGACCTTGGCACCATCCGCGGCGCGGCTGAGAAGTACGCTCCCGGCGAACTGGTTCGCTGCCAGATCAACACCGCCAGCGGCGGCGAGTACATCCTGACCAAGCCCAACAACCTGGGTTCCAGCGTCAAGAAGGCTGGCATGTACAACCTGCCCAACGCTGTTAAGACGACTGACGGTCAGTACACCCATCCCTGGGATGCCGTGACTGCCACCTCCAACAGCTTTGCCGAGAATCCTCGCGCGAATGGCGACGATATCGACAAGAACTGGGAAGGCGTCTATCGTGTCGCCCTGGGTTATGGCGATGATGCCAGCAATCCCGGCCAGGCTGATGACTACAACATCAGAAAGAGCAGCCAGTATCTGCTGCTGGACGGCTATGGTGTGAAGGCCAACGGCTCTAACGAGAATGCCCCCGGCCACACCAACCGTCGGTTCTCCAGCCCCGAGCGTCAGCTTGTGAACGTTGGCGACACCGTTAACAGCCCCGTTTATGGCTACACTTGGGATTACCAGGATGTTGACTATGCTTCCGGCGTCAAGTTCGTCTATGTGAGCTTCGATTCTACCGGCGAGGTTGAGAGCATCTACTTCGCGGACGGCAAGCAGGACGTCGACAATGTGGAGCTGCGCGCCTACAACAGCGATTGGCGCAACGTCGGCACCAACAACGACGACTTCGTTGCTACCACTGCTGAGGCGTATGTCAACGAGGACGGTAACGTGGAGACCGTGGTCATCAAGACCGACTCCGCTGACGCTGACCTGTCCGGCATCCGCGTCATCACCAAGAACACCGGTTCCAACAACTACGTGAAGAGCGTCGGCGCCGATGCCACCGAGAGCGAGCTGCTCAAGGGCAAGTGGACCGAGCGCGAGTACGTCCAGGGCCCCGACTTCAAGGAGAACAAGACCGGCATCTTCGACAAGGAATATGATGTTGGCGATATCCTGATCGGCTCTGAGCGCAACGGCATCTTCTATGCCCGCGAGTTCCACGGCGACAGCTACCGCGGCAACAGCCTTGACGGTCTCTACATCAAGGGTATCAGCAAGGTTGAGAACACGCAGGATAACACCCTGAAGGATCGTTTCAGCATCATTGGCAGCGAGCTGCGGACTCTGGATGAGAGCATCGTCCTGAAGAGCGCTTCTGCTACGACCAGCGCCAACGCCGCTGTTCAGGCTCTGCTGAACCAGAACAACGATGAGGTCATTACGGACCGTCACCAGGCTGGCGTGGTTCTGGGCGGCAGCGCCAAGGTTATCGACGTCCGCGTGGGCCACGAGGGCGAGATCACCAAGCTGAAGGACCTGTTCGATTATGACCTGAGCAAGGTCGTTCTGAAGGTTCTGCTGAACGGCAAGAGCTCTGACGCTGGCTTCCGCAGCGCTTACGCTATCGTTATTCTGGAGGCTCCCTCTAAGAAGGACAACGCTGGCGAAGCTTGGGCGACCCTCAACGTGCGGCAGGACGGCAAGAAGCTGGCCCCGGCCGCTGGTGGCGACGGCAAGGAAGCGACTCCTTATGTCTACACCGTTAAGCCCGATGTGGAAGTTACCGTAACTCCCACCCTCACCGGCATCGTGACGAAGGACAGCGTCCAGTGGACTGATCTGGGTGACGAACTGACCTTCGGCAAGAACGTTGAGGAAATCAAGGTCATGCCCGGCAGCGAGGATGGCGATACCATCAAGCTGCGTCTGACCATCGTGAACCGCGACGACTCCAAGAAGGACAGCAAGACCGCTACCTCTTATGTCTACGTCAATCTGGTGACTGGCGTTCCCGAGAGCAATACCTATGAGCTGACTCTGGGCGGCATTCTGGCCGGTAAGGGCATCGTTTATGCCAACAAGCAGATCATCAATGGTACGAACAATGTCTACGAGATTCCCAAGGACGCTGAGGTCGTCGTCTATGCTTCTGCCAACGAGATTGACGCTAACAAGACGCTGGACTTCGATGGAGTGACTGTTACCCTTACGGGTGCCGACAACAGTGCGTCCTTTAAGATGACCAAGAGCTTTGCTCTGATCCTCACGGCTAAGAACACTGCTCCTGGCTCGCTTGCTCCCGAGGTTATTAAGCTGACCAGCGTTGGCGGTGTTACCGCGGAGTGGGTTCCCGATGCGCCTGTCGCCGCCGGTATTCCTGCCAAGGTCGAGCTGCCGGCCAACGGAAGCGTGAGCATCCCGAAGGTTGCCGGTAAGATTACCCTTACCAAGAATGGTACCGGTAAGTTTGTTGCCACGAGTACCGCGACTGCGGCCTCCGGCTCTCTGGGTACCAACTGGTACGACGCAAACGATTCGACTGCCGCCAACAAGCAGGTTGCCACCACTGCCAGCAGCACGGATATTACCCTGTATTCTGTCAGCAAGCTGACTCCCGGCACTGGCATTTCCGCCTCTGGTAAGGCTTCTGACGGCACTGCCATTACGGTTTCTGCGGCTGCTGCCACCTACGTTGTTGTCGGCGCTGAGCTGACTCTTAGCGGCGGCACTGGTGACGCGTATGTCATGTATGAGGGCAATACCGCTCCCAAGACGGCTGCGGCTGACGATGGAGTCGAGGCGAAGATTACCCTGGATGGCGATAAGGACTACGGCGTTGTGAGCATGATCAAGGCGAACCTGGGCGAGGGTGTCTCTGCGACGGCTGACGGACAGACTCTGTCCAACGGCGACCTCGTGGACGCTACTGAGAATGTGACCTTCACCGTTTCCTCCGATAAGGCTGTGGTTGCGGATAAGGCTGGCCTGGGCTACGGCGAGGCCATCACGGCTGCTGCTTCTCTTACCAAGGGCGAGGTCTATGAGGCTTACACCAAGGTCACTCTGGCTAACAGTGTTGCCAAGATCAAGCTGCCCACCGATGAATTCGGCAACGTACCGGAGATTACCATTGGTGCTGCTAAGGTTTACGGCTTCGAGAGCGGCTCCAAGTTCCAGGTCGTTGGTACGAACGCTGTGAAGAGCATGCTGGTTTCTGCCGGCGCCGAAACCGGAATCAAGGCGGATGCGGTTGATGCCAGCGACAAGATTTCCGAGATCGTGGCAGGCGAAATTGGCACCGCTAGCACTCCGCCTACTGCGACCATCATCGTTGCGGATCGCGCTCTGAGCTTCGCGCAGGAGTCCTAAGCTTACTCCTCTGTGCGAGATGACCCTTACGCGAACTCCCTGACCTAAGCGAAAGAACGCCCCGGGCTTCGGCCTGGGGCGTCTTTTCGTTCAAAGCCGCGCGAGGAAGAAATCGAACAGCTGCATGGAGCTGCTGTTTCCACAGCTCATTTCCAGCATCACCTGGAGGTCCGATGTGTAAGGCGTCTCCAATGTGTATACCTTGCAGTTCCCGAAGCCGCCGCTGGGGGAACCGTCGCTGAACTGGTCCGATAGGGCCATGGCCTTTCCGTTAATGTAAGGGACGACGTTTCCGCCCTTGTGGTGCAGCCAGAGGGTGACGGTTCCGCCGGTGGGGTCGGCGAAAAAGACGCGGTTCGTTGTGACGGCGCCCACGGCGTTTTTGCCGGTGAGCGTGGCCTTGTGGTCCTGGACGGTAACGCCGCCGGTGCAGGTGAAGTGGTCCGGGTGGTGGAATCCGGCGCTAAGGACATAGTGCTGTCCGGCGTGGAGCTTGTCGTCATTGTCCAGCGCCAGACCATATTGTCCGATGTAGTAGGCCAAGGCGAACACGTCCCGGCGGAGCCGGGCCAGTTCGGCGGCGATTTTGGCGTTGTCGGCGTTGAAGTCCTCCATGCGAATCCGGTCCGTCAGCTCCCATTGGTTCAGGCAGAAGTGTTCGGTTTGTTTCATGTGGCAAATCCTCCTTGTGTTCAGACTTATGAAAGGGCCCGGGAGGGGAGGAGTTGCACGGGGGAGGGCAACGGAGGCGGAAAACGGAATGAAAAAATAGGGCTTGCATATACTGGGCGGGGTGTGGTATAATCATCACAGCCAAGAATTCAATTAGGTCCACGGCAGACACGCAAAAGAAAAACCGGAGGGATGCCGCCCTCCGGTTTTTCATTGTGCTTACCTGCCCTTGCGGTGGCGGTCAAGCCACTTGCTCACATAGTTGCCGGCTATGCTCGCTCCGACTGCCACTAAGAAATCAATTAGGTTTTCCACGGCATTCACCTCCTCCCTGCTGCCAGTTTGGAGAGGGCGGCAGGTTAATTATACCGCCGTTCGACAGAAACCGCAAGGGCGGGAAAATACCCCCTTGCCTTTTCTTGCAGCGGGTGGTATAATAATTACAAGCTGCCCTTGTTGTGTTTGTCTAGCCATTTAATATAATGGAAGAAGTCCACAGCGAAGGGCTCCCCCGGAGAGTTGGGCCTCTCCGGGGGATTTCTTTTGTACCATCCCTTCCGGCAAAATTTGCCGCCCTCCCGGCGGCATTCTTGTGCATTCCGTCAATTGCATAAATATTCATAGGAGTTGTATAATTCATTCATCATTAAAACCAATGGAGGCGCAGTTATGAAAAAGAATATCAAAAAAGTCGTCCTTGCCTATTCCGGCGGACTGGATACATCCATCATTATCCCCTGGCTGAAAGAGAACTATGGCGATGTAGAGATCATCGCCGTGGCCGGAGACGTGGGCCAGGAGCAGGAGCTGGAGGGCCTGGAGGAAAAGGCCATCAAGACCGGAGCCAGCAAGCTGTACATCGCGGACCTCACGGACGAGATGGTGGACGAGGTGATCATCCCGTCTTTGAAAATGGGGGCCAGCTACGAGCAGTACCTGTTGGGCACGGCCTTTGCCCGGCCCATCATCGCCCGGAGCTTGGTGGAGATTGCCAAAAAGGAAGGGGCGGACGCCATTGTCCACGGCTGCACCGGAAAGGGCAACGATCAGGTTCGGTTCGAGCTGGCTATTAAGCGCTTCGCGCCGGAAATGACCATCATTGCCCCCTGGCGGGAGTGGGACATCAAGGGTCGGGACGAGGAGATCGACTATGCCGAGGCCCACAACGTCCCCCTGAAAATCAGCCGGGAGACCAACTACTCCAAGGATAAGAACCTCTGGCACCTGAGCCACGAGGGCCTGGACCTGGAGGACCCCGCCAACGAGCCCCAGTATGAGAAGGAGGGCTTCCTGGAGATGGGCGTCAGCCCCGTGGCCGCCCCGGACAAGGCCACATATGTGACCATCGACTTTGAAAAAGGCGTTCCTGTGGCGGTGGACGGCGAGAAAATGAAGGCCAGCGACATCATCCGCAAGCTGAACAAGCTGGGCGGGGAAAACGGCATCGGCCTTCTGGACATCGTGGAGAACCGGCTGGTGGGCATGAAGGACCGGGGCGTGTACGAAACCCCCGGCGGCACGATTTTGTATAAGGCCCACGAGTGCCTGGAAATGCTTACGGTAGACAAGGACACCGCCCACATGAAGAGCAAGCTGGCGGTGGACTTCGCGGACCTGGTGTACAACGGCAAATGGTTTACCCCCCTGCGGGAGGCCCTTAGCGCCTTCGCCGACAAGACCCAGGAGCACGTGACGGGCTCTGTGAAGCTGAAACTCTACAAGGGCAACATGATCACGGCTTCCATCACCTCCCCCGAGAGCCTGTACTCCGAGGAGCTGGTGACCTTCAACGAAAGCGCCTATGACCAGACCAACGCCACGGGCTTCATCAACCTGTGGGGCCTGCCGGATACCGTTCTCGCGCTGCGGGAGCAGGGGAAACTTTAATTTAAAGGAGTAGCATCCATGAAACTTTGGGGCGGACGGTTCAGCAAGGAGACGGATACCCTGGCCAACGACTTCCAGTCCTCCATCCACTTTGACCAGCGGCTTTACCGGGAGGACATCCAGGGCAGCATGGCCCATTCCGAGATGCTGGCGGCCCAGGGCGTCATCTCCCAGGCGGATAAGGACGCGATTCAGAAGGGGCTGACCGATATCCTGGCGGACATCGAGACGGGGAAGGTAGAGTTCTCCCCTGCCAACGAGGACATCCATATGAACATCGAGGCCCTGCTGACCCAGCGGATCGGCGAAGCGGGAAAGCGCCTCCACACCGCCCGGTCCCGGAACGATCAGGTGGCCCTGGATTTCCGCATGTACGTGCGCAAGGAGATTGGAACCGTCATAGGCCAGCTCCTGGACCTGGAGGAGGTTCTCTGCGCCCAGGCCAAGCAGCACCAGAACACGGTGATGCCGGGCTATACCCACTTGCAGCGGGCCCAGCCCGTGTCCTTCGCCCAGCACCTTCTGGCCTACGCCGCCCAGTTCTCCCGGGACGTGACCCGGCTGGAGGATTGCCAGAAGCGGCTGAACGAGTGTCCCTTAGGCTCTGGGGCCCTGGCGGGGACCACCTATCCCATCGACCGCTTCCAGACCGCACAGGCCCTGGGCTTTGACCGCCCCTGCGGCAACTCCATGGACGGTGTGTCCGACCGGGACTATGCCCTGGAGCTGATGAGCGATTTGTCCATTTTGATGATGCACCTCAGCCGCTTCTCCGAGGAGGTCATCCTCTGGTGCAGCTGGGAGTTCAAGTTCGTGGAGCTGGACGAGGCCTATTCCACTGGCTCCAGCATCATGCCCCAGAAGAAGAACCCGGATATGGCGGAGCTGGTCCGGGGAAAGACGGGCCGGGTCTACGGCGATTTGATGGGCCTTCTCACCGTGATGAAGGGCCTGCCCCTGGCCTATAACAAGGATATGCAGGAGGACAAGGAGCCGGTGTTTGACGCCCTGGATACGGTGGAGCTGTGCCTCCCAGTGTTCACGGGGATGATCGGCACCATGCGGGTCCTCCCCGAGAACCTCCGCCGGGCGGCGGGCCGGGGCTTCATCAACGCCACGGACTGCGCCGACTACCTGACCAAGAAGGGCATGCCCTTCCGGGACGCCTACACCGCCACCGGGCGGCTGGTGGCCGCCTGCACCGCCCAGGGGAAAACCCTGGAGGAGCTGACCCTGGAGGAGCTGCAAGCCGTCTCCCCCCTGTTCGGAGAGGACGTGTACGAGGCGTTGAAGCTGGAAAACTGCATGGCCCTCCGCCGGAGCTTTGGCGGCCCGGCGGTAGACGAGACCACCCGGCAGATTGCGGAGATCGAGGCGTTTATCCAGGCCCGGAGCAAGTGAAAGGGAGGCGTCCCATGAAACCAAAGGTATATATAGACGGCAAGGAGGGCACTACCGGCCTCCAGATTTACGACCGCCTGGCGGCCCGGGAGGACATAGAGCTCCTCCTCATCGACGAGGATAAACGCAAGGACTTGGCGGAGCGAAAGAAGTTTCTCAACGCCGCCGACCTGGTGTTCCTCTGCCTGCCGGACGCCGCCGCCGTGGAGGCGGTGGGCCTGATTGAAAATGAGCACACCCGGGTCATCGACTGCTCCACCGCCCACCGGACGGCAGAGGGCTGGGTGTACGGCTTCCCAGAGCTGTCCGGACAGCGGGAGGCCATTCGAACGGCGGCCCGGGTGGCAAATCCGGGGTGCTATGCCACGGGCTTCCTCTCGCTGGCCCGGCCCCTGGTGGAGAGGGGGGCGCTGTCCCCCAAAGCCCGGCTGACCTGCCACGCCCTGTCGGGCTATACGGGGGCGGGAAAAAAGGCCATCGCCCAATATACCGATCCGGACCGGGACAAGGAGCTGGAAAGCCCCCGGCATTACGCGGTTGCCCTGGCCCACAAGCATCTGCCGGAGATGGCTGCCATGGCCGGACTGGACCGTCCGCCCCTGTTTGCGCCCATGATCTGTGATTACCCCCAGGGGATGGTGGTCACCGTCCCGCTATGGGCGGAGGAGCTGGAGGGCCCCTGGTCCATTGAGGAGCTGCGTACTCTGTACGAGGACTACTACGCCGGCAGCCCCGTGGTGACCCTCCGCCCCGCCGACGCGCCCTCCTGTGGTTTTATCGGCGCCAACAATCTGGCCGGGACGGATGGCTTGCAGATTTTTGTCAACGGAAACCGGGAACAGCGGATGCTGTCCGCCCGTCTGGACAATCTGGGCAAGGGTGCCAGCGGCGCGGCGGTGCAGAACATGAACCTGATGCTGGGCTTCGCGGAAACGGCGGGTCTGACGCTTTAAGAAAGTATGAGGAACGGATATGCTGAACTTCATTGACGGCGGCGTCTGCGCCGCCCAGGGCTTCCGGGCGGCGGGGGTCCATGCGGGAGTCAAAACCCACGCGGAGTGGAAGAAGGACGTGGCCCTGATCGTCTCCGACGTGGACTGCACGGCGGCGGCGGTATTCACGAAGAACGTGGTTAAGGCCGCCCCTATCCATGTGGACCTCCGGCACTTGGCGGACGGCAAAGCCCGGGCCGTCATCGCCAACAGCGGAAATGCCAACGCCTGTGCCCCCCAGGGGGAGGAAAATGCGGAGCGCATGTGCTCTGCCGTGGCCCAAGCCCTGGGCTGCAAGCCGGAGGACGTGCTGGTGAGCTCCACCGGCGTCATCGGCCAGCGCATCAACGTAGAAGCCATCGAGACCGCGATTCCGACCCTCTGCGCCGCCCTGGAGCGGTCGGCAGAGGCCAGCGACGCGGCGGGGCATGCCATCATGACCACCGACACCACCAAAAAAGAGGCGGCGGTGGAGACTACAGTAGGGGGCAAACCCGTCCGCATGGGCGGCATAGCCAAGGGCAGCGGCATGATACACCCCAACATGGGCACCATGCTCTGCTTCCTCACCACGGACTGCGCCATTTCTCCGGAAATGATCAAGACCGCTCTGCTGGAAACGGTAAGCGTCAGCTTCAACCGCATCAGCGTAGATGGGGATACCTCCACCAACGACACCTGCTGCGTCCTGGCCAACGGCCTGGCGGGGAACGAACCCATTACGGCCAAGGGTCCGGACTACGACGCCTTTCTGTCAGCCCTGCGGGCCCTGTGCACGGAGCTTGCCAAGAAAATGGCCTCCGACGGCGAGGGGGCCCGGCATCTCATCACCTGCACCGTCCAAGGCGCAAAGTCCGAAAAAAGCGCCGAGACCATCTCCAAGTCCGTAGTGTCCTCCACCCTGACCAAGGCGGCGATTTTCGGCGCGGACGCCAACTGGGGTCGGGTCCTCTGCGCCATGGGCTACTCCGGGGAGGACTTTGACCCGGATCAAGTGAGCGTCCACTTCGCCAGCGCCGCTGGGGACATCCAGGTCTGCGCCAAGGGCCGGGGCCTGGATTTCGACGAGGACCTCGCTAAGAAGGTCCTGACAGAGCACGACGTGGAAATCAACATCTCCATGGGCGAGGGAGAAGCCTCCTGTACCTGCTGGGGCTGTGACATCACCTACGACTATATCAAAATCAACGGCGACTACCGAACATAAAAAGGGGGCGGACGCCATGTCTTCCCATGAGCAGCAGGCCCAGACGCTGATTGAGGCCCTGCCTTACATACAAAAGTTTACCGGAAAAACCATTGTGGTCAAATACGGCGGCAACGCCATGATCTCCGACGAGCTGCGCCAGGCGGTGATGAGCGATATTATCCTACTGAACCTGGTGGGCATCCGGGTGGTAGCCGTTCACGGCGGCGGGCCGGAAATTTCTGCCATGCTGAAAATGATCGGCCACGAGTCCAAATTTGTAGATGGCCTGCGCTATACCGATGTCACCACCATGGACATCGTCCAGGCAGTCCTCTGCGGCAAGGTCAACAAGGACCTGGTGTCCCAGCTTAACCGCTTGGGAGGCCGGGCCGTGGGCCTGTGCGGCATGGACGGCCAGCTGTTCCAGGCGGAGCAGATGGACGAAAAATATGGCCTGGTGGGTCAGATTACCGGCGTGAACCCCGAGCCAGTGAAAAACGCACTAGAGCACGGCTATATCCCCATCGTCTCCACTGTGGCCCAAGGGGTGGATTCCGACACAGCCTATAACATCAACGCAGACACCGCCGCCGCCAAGCTGGCGGAGGCCCTGGGGGCGGAAAAGCTGATTCTGCTCACCGATGTCCGGGGGCTCCTCCGAGACCCCAAGGACGAGAGCACCCTCATCCACGTGGTCCGCACCCAAGAGGTTCCGGCCCTGGTGGAGGCGGGAATCATCTCCGGCGGCATGATCCCCAAAATGCAGTGCTGTGTAGACGCCATCCACGGCGGTGTGGAACGGGTCCACATTCTGGACGGCCGCATTCCCCATTCCATCCTCATTGAGTTGCTCTCCGACGAGGGCATCGGCACCATGATGAAAAAGGAGGAGACCCCATGACGTCCGAAGCCATCAAGGGCTTGACCCATCAGCATATTATGAATACCTACGGCCGCTTCCCCGTGGCCCTGGACCACGGAGAGGGCGCCACCCTCTACAGCCCGGAGGGCCGGGCCTACATCGACTTTACCAGCGGCATCGGCGTCACCGCCCTGGGCTATGGAAACCAGCCCTGGGCGGAGGCCATCGCGGACCAGGCAAAGAAGCTGGGCCATGTGTCCAACCTCTTTTATACCGAGCCCCCCGCCCAGTTGGCGGAAATCCTCTGCCAGCGCACTGGGGAAAGCGCCGTATTCTTCGCCAACGGAGGCGGCGAGGCCAACGAGGGCATGATCAAGCTGGCCCGGAAATACAGCTTTGACAAATACGGCCAGGGCCGGAGCGCCATTGTCACCCTGAAAAACTCCTTCCACGGCCGGACCATTACCACCTTAAAGGCCACGGGACAGGATGTGTTCCACAACTACTTCTTCCCCTTCACCGAGGGCTTCCGCTACGCTCCCGCCAACGACCTGGAAGCGCTGCGCGCCCAAGACCAGGGGGATGTCTGCGCCGTCATGGTGGAGCTGGTCCAAGGCGAGGGCGGCGTGCTCCCCCTGGATAGGGGCTATGTAAAGGCTGTAGAGGCCCTCTGCGCGGAAAAGGACTGGCTCCTCCTGGTGGACGAGGTGCAGACCGGCGTGGGCCGGACGGGCACGCTATTTGCCTTCCAGCAGTATGATATTCTCCCCGACGTGGTGAGCTTTGCCAAGGGCATTGCCGGGGGCCTGCCCATGAGCGGTATTCTGGCCAATGAGAAATGCAGAGACGTGCTGGGCCCTGGGATGCACGCCACCACCTTCGGCGCCAATCCCGTCTGCGCCGCTGCGGGGCTGGTGGTGCAGGAGGTCCTCAACGACGAGTTCCTGAAAGAGGTTCGGGAGAAGGGCGAGTATCTCCGCCAGGGCATTGAGGCTCTGAATCTTCCCTGCTTTGGCAAAACCCGGGGCCTGGGCCTGATGATCGGCATTGAGGTCCGGGAGGGCTGGAGCAACAAGGAAATCGCAACGAAGCTCGTTGAAAACGGCCTGCTGATTCTCACCGCCGGGCCGGGCATGCGGCTGCTGCCCCCCCTGGTCATCACCAAGGAGGAGATGGACAAGGGTCTGGAGATCATGAAAGCGGTCCTGACCTAAGGGCTGCGGGAAAACAAACCATAGGGGCCGGCGCCCTTGCCGGCCCGTTTCCCATTTTGAACCAAGCCGCGAGAAGAATGAAAGAGAGGCGCGATCGATGGAAAACCACAAGCACTTTTTAAAGCTCTTGGACTTTACCCCGGCGGAGATCCGGAAATTCCTGGATACGGCGGCAGACCTGAAGGCCAAGAAAAAAGCCGGCATTCCCCACAAGTACCTGGAGGGGAAGAATGTGGCCCTGATTTTCGAAAAGACCTCCACCCGAACCCGCTGTGCCTTTGAGGTGGCCGCCCAGGACTTGGGCATGGGCAGCACCTACCTGGGCCCCACTGGGTCTCAAATCGGCGTGAAAGAGTCCATTGCCGATACCGCTCGGGTGCTGGGTCGGATGTATGACGGCATCGAGTACCGGGGCTTTGGCCAGACCATTGTTGAGGAGCTGGCGGAGTATGCCGGGGTCCCCGTGTTCAATGGCCTCACGGACGAGTTCCACCCCACCCAGATTTTGGCGGATTTCCTGACCATTCAGGAGCACTTCGGGAAGCTGGAGGGCGTGAAGCTGGTTTATCTGGGAGACGCCCGGTTCAACATGGGGAATTCTCTCATGGTGGGTTGTGCCAAGCTGGGGATGCACTTCGTTGCCTGCGCTCCGAAGGCTTACATGCCGGACCCGTCTTTGGTGGAGACCTGTCAGGCCATTGCCAAGGAGACCGGCGCGGTTCTGGAGCTTCTCACGGACCCCCAGGAGGCGGCGAACGGCGCGGATGTACTCTACACCGACGTCTGGGTCTCCATGGGGGAGCCGGCGGAGGTCTGGGCAGAGCGCATCGCCGCCCTGGGCCCCTATCAGGTGACAAAAGCCCTTATGGACACGGCGGGTCCCCAGTGCCGGTTCATGCACTGCCTTCCCGCCTACCACGACCACAAGACCAAGGTGGGCAAGGAAATGGGCGAGCGCTTCGGCCGGGAGGCCATGGAGGTGACGGACGAGGTGTTCGAGTCTCCCCAGTCCATTGTCTTTGACGAGGCAGAGAACCGGATGCACACCATCAAGGCCGTGATGTACGAGCTGATGAAATAAAAAGGAGCGACGGGAACGGACGCGCAAGCATTGAAAGACATTCCAACAAAGCCGGAAGGGAGTGCGAATGGATCAGCAAACGAATCTCGAGGCCCTGCGGGAAAAGTATCAGAGAATCATGGCGAAATGCACATACCAGGGCAAAGAGCCGGAGGCCAAGGAGCGTCTGCGGCATCTGTTCCGCAATCAAATAACCTCGATCTCCTCCCTGTCCCCGGAGCCGGGAGACTGGAACGCCTGGATGGAGGACTGTATCCAAAAGGGGGACTGGCCTGGGCTGTGCCGGGTGATAAACCAACGGAGCAAGAGCTCTATGATGCCTGTCATTTACGGTGGATACAACTATGAAAAGAATGTCCACTGTGCGCTGGAGTGCCTTGCGTGCGGGAATGTCCAGGCTATAGAGCGGATTCTGCCTCTGGAGCTTGCCCAGGTGAAAAACTGCCGCGACCCCTTTTTCCCCGCCGCCGCCCATGTGCTGATTGGGCTGTGGTACAAGGATGAGGCTGTGCTGGAATGGGCGGCCCCTGAGGCGGAGCGGTTTCTGGAGAGGAAGAAGTCTACCTTACTGGAAAAAGGCATGGTCTCCTTTCTGTTGGACTTGGTTAGCGGCGATATGGACAAGGGCGGTGCGGACCTGCTTGCGGTGTGCAAGGGCTATCCCAGGGACCAGAAATATGTGCTGGGGTCCCGGCCCTTCTGTACCTTTGCCCATGGACTTTATTGTTTGGCACAGCTTCTGCTGCCGGAGGAGAAGTTCCAAGCCCTTCAAGTGCCGGAGCACAAAAAATTTCTCCCTGAATTTGCCCTGTGGCGACAGGAGCATGCAGAGCCGGACAGATCCCTTTGGTTCTGCTACCCGGAGGATATGGCGCTGCTCAACGATATTTATGCAGCGCCCCCGGCCAGGCTAGTCCTTTGGGCACCGGACCCGGGCGATAAAAAACAGGAGTGGCTCGCACATGGCGTCAAGTGGGTGGACGGTTATGTAGATGAACTTTGGACTATGGGAATCGGCAGAAGATAAAGGATCGCGACGGAAAGCCACCCTGCTCCTTTTTCCGTTTCAGGTATAAATTTCCCCTGCTGCTGGAAAACTGGAAGCATCAACTTGCAGGAGGCATACACACGAAATGGTGAAAGGTATTTCCAGACGGGTGGTCGTAGTGGACTCCCCGGACCAGCGGTTTTTTGAACAGGCGATTTTCATTGTACGAAACGACGCCGCCGGGGAGGGAGTTACCTCCCGGGAGCTGGTGGAGGAGGCCCGCCGGGTGGCCCGGAACTACGCGGGGGGGGACCACGGCAGGTTCAGCCGGGCCTGGCGGGACCTGAGCCCGGCGGTTTATACCCTCATGGGCGCGGGGGCCATTGGCCTTTTGTGGCTGATTGTGGCGCTGATTTGAAAGGGACCCTGGAGGCTCCTCCAATCGGAGGGCTTCCAGGGTCCTTTCTATACAATGAAAGGGTTACAGAGGGATGACCCTTGTGGCCACGGCTTCCTGAAAGGCCCGGTCATGCTCCACAAAGATCATCGTGGGCGCAAAGTCCCGCAGCAGCGCCTCAATCTGGAGCCGGGAGTCAATGTCCACAAAGTTCAGCGGCTCGTCCCAAATATACAGGTGGGCCTGCTCGCAGAGGCTGGCGGCGATGAGTACTTTTTTCTTCTGCCCACCGGAGTAGTCCTCCAAATTCCGGCCGAACTGCTCTCGGGAAAAGCCTAGCTTCCGCAGAATGGCCTTGAAGAGGCTCTCGTCGATGCCCCGCTCCAGGATAAAGTCCCCCAGCGTTCCCCGGAGAAAGGTGGTGTCCTGGGGTACATAGGAAATCCTCAGCCCTGGGGCCAGGGATAGCTCCCCCTCCCGGCGGATATCCTGTCCCAGCAGCAGCTTCAAGAGACTGCTTTTCCCGCTGCCGTTCCGGCCCTCCAGAGCCGCCCGCTCCCCTTGCTCCAAAGAAAAGCTTAAGGGCCCGCAGACCCTCCGGTCTCCGTACCACAGCGTCAGCTCCCCGCAGGAGACCAGCCGCTTGGCATGGTGGGTTAGCGGGGAGAGCTTCAAAGCCTCCACCATCTCCCGGTTTTGAAGCAGCCCCTGCTTTTCCTCCAGGGCCTTTTCCTGCCGGGCCTCCAGGGATTTGGCCCGCTTCATCATCTTGGCGGATTTGTGGCCCACATAGCCCTTGTCGGCGGCCCCGATTTTGGACGCTTCCACCCGGTCGGACCAGACGGAGGTCCGCCGGGCCGCCTTCTGGAGGCGGCGAACGTCTTTCCGGAGGCGATCGTCTTTCGCCTCCTCGAATTGCTGGAGACGGTCGAAGTTCTCCTTCCAAGAGCTGTAGGTTCCCGCCTGTACCTGGATGTCCGAGCGGTTCAGGGCCAGAATGTGGTCCACACAGCCGTCCAGAAAGCGCCGGTCGTGGGACACCAGGATAAAGCCCCGCTGCCGCCGGAGATAGGCGGCAACCAGCTCCCGGCCCTGGGTGTCCAGATGGTTGGTGGGCTCATCGATCAGAGGGAAGCGTCCTTCCCGGAGGAACAGGGCCGCCAGGAGAACCTTGGTCCGCTCCCCGCCCGAGAGGGTGGAGAAGCACCGCCAAAGGGCTTCCTCCTCCACGCCCAGGAGGTTCAGCTCCTTGGGGAAGCGCCAGCTCTCCGCCTCGGGGCAGAGGTCCTCCAGCACCTCCGCTGTCAGCCGCTCTGGCTCCGGAATGGGACTGGGGAAATAGTCGAAGAGCGCAGAGGAAACCAACGTTCCCTCGTGGGGATATTCCCCCATCAACAGCCGTAGCAGGGTGGTTTTCCCCCTGCCGTTTCGACCTACAAGACCCAACCGCCAGTCGGTATCAATCTGAAAGCTGGCGTTTTCAAAAACAGGATCAGGACTGCCGGGATAGGAAAAGGTTAGGCGTTCCGCCTGAATCATAGACATACGCGTCATCTCCTTGCCGTGAAAAGATAAAAAGCCGCGGGAAAGCCTCCCGCGGCCCATTGCAGCACGGCGCAAGCCGCCCCAAAACGGGCGGCAAGGCGGTATCTGACGCGAGGGCTGGAGGTGAGCTGTGCTTTCCCGCATGACGGCACAACGCCGCCCCGGCCCCGTCTACGCGGCGCCGGAAGCCAAGTCACTTGGCGTTCAGCAGGAAATCAGTCTCACTTTTCCACCCCTTCCGGTCTGTTCACGGGGGAGTATAGCATATCTCCGCCCTGCCGTCAAGCCCTGTTTTCAAGGGACTCCTGATGGCCCTCGCACGATTTTGCCAGCTTCGTGAGGCTTTTTTGAGGCGTCTTTGCGGATCGCCCGTTTGGGAGGGGAGGTTCAGTGAGACCTTCGGCAAAGCGACGGTGCATTCCATGAAAAAAAGAGAAATTACAGCAAAATTTCTCTTGACATGGGAGCGATTTTCAATTATTATGTATGGGCATGCGACGGAGAGGACATCCTCTGCGCCCTGCGACCGCGATGAACCGGGAGATTGCTCGAAAGAGGTAACTTCCGGGGAGTATGTCCGATAATCGGGCGGCTGAGAAAGGTCTGTACGCGAGCGTAGATCGCCGCGCCATGACGGAACCGGCTTGCTTTGCGCCGGGTTTTTTCATGAGCTGGAATGATACGCACGGATGAGTGGACAGAAAAATTTTCTCGCCGTACGGAATCGAGGCCCATTCAAAAAACCGTACGAATTAGGAGGAACCCCAACATGGCACAGAAGGAAAAGATCCGTATCCGCCTGAAGGCGTATGATCACCAGGTAATCGACCAGAGCGCGGAGAAGATCGTGGAAACCGCCAAGCGCACCGACGCCGAGGTTTCCGGCCCCATCCCCCTGCCCACCAAGAAGGAGATCATCACCATCCTGCGCTCCGTCCACAAGCACAAGGACAGCCGGGAGCAGTTCGAGCGCCGGACCCACAAGCGGCTCATCGACATCACCAAGTCCTCCCCCAAGACTGTGGAGGCCCTGATGGCCCTGGAGCTCCCTGCCGGCGTGGAGATTGAGATTAAGCTCTAAGCCCCATTCCCATGTTTGTACCGCAGCTCATCGCGTTTTTGAGATGAGCGGGTCAAGTTGGCCGAGCAACGGTTCCCAATGGCCGCCTCGCCCAACCAATAACCTTATTTAAGGAGGAACCTACATGAAAGCGATCATCGGCAAAAAAGTGGGCATGTCCCAGATTTTTGACGAGAACGGCCATGTGATCCCTGTCACGGTCATCGAGGCGGGTCCCTGCGTGGTCGTGCAGAAGAAGACGGCTGAGAAGGACGGCTACGAGGCCGTGCAGCTGGGCTTCGAGGACATTGCAGAGCGCAAGCTCACCAAGCCCGAGCTGGGCCACCTGAACAAGGCGGGCGTAGCGCCCAAGAAGCACCTGAAGGAGTTCGACCTGGAGAACGCCGCCGAACTGAACGTGGGCGACATCATCAAGGCTGACGCCTTTGCCGCGGGAGACTTCGTGGACGTCACCGGCACCAGCAAGGGCCATGGCTTCCAGGGCGTTGTCAAGCGCCACGGCGCGGCCGTGAAGCGGAACACCCACGGCGGCGGCCCCGTTCACCGCCACCAGGGCTCTCTGGGCGCGGGCACGACCCCGGGCCGCATCATGAAGGGCCGCGACGGCGCGGGCCACATGGGCGTGGATCAGGTCACTGTGCAGAACCTCTCCGTCGTCAAGGTGGACCCCGAGCTGAACATGCTGGTGGTCTGCGGCGCGGTGCCCGGCCCCAAGGGCGGGCTGGTAACCATCAAGTCCACGGTCAAGGTCCACAAGGTCAAGCAGGCCGGTGCGGACATCAGCAAGAACCCGCAGAAGGCTTCCGGCCGTAACCCGCAGAAGGCCTCCGCCAGAAGCAAGTGAGAAAGGGGTGCTGAATAAATGTCTACTGTGAAAGTTTTGAACATGGCCGGCGCAGAAGTCGGCACTGTGGAACTCAGCGACGCGATCTTCGGCATTGAGCCCAATGAGTCCGTCGTCCACGAGGTGGTAAAGAACCACCTGGCCAACTGCCGCCAGGGCACCCAGAGCGCCCTGACCCGCGCGGAAGTTTCCGGCGGCGGCAAGAAGCCCTGGCGCCAGAAGGGCACGGGCCACGCCCGCCAGGGCAGCACCCGGGCTCCCCAGTGGACCCACGGCGGCATCGTCTTTGCGCCGAAGCCCCGGAGCTACCGCTACGTGCTGAACAAGAAGGTTCGCCGTCTGGCTTTGAAGTCCGTCCTCTCCGCCAAGGCTGCCGAGGGCTGCCTGGTGGTGATCGACGCCATCAAGCAGACGGAAATCAAAACCGCCGAGTTCCGCAAGTTCCTGAACGCTGTCAAGGTCGACGGCAAGGCCGTGGTGGTGACCCCCGCCATGGACGAGACGATCGTCAAGAGCGCCCGGAACCTTCCCGGCGTG
Organism: uncultured Oscillibacter sp.; assembly: GCA_910587705.1. GTDB lineage: Bacteria > Bacillota > Clostridia > Oscillospirales > Oscillospiraceae > Oscillibacter. The sequence goes on along the minus strand of CAJUMX010000006.1, from coordinate 145,944 downwards.
CTGACCACCCCCGCGGCGCAGCTGAATGTCTATGACATCGTGAACGCCAAGTACCTGGTGGTGGATCAGGCCGCCCTCGCCAAAATCGAGGAGGTGTACGCGTAATGACCGCATACGATATCGTGATCCGCCCCGTCATCACCGAGCGGGCCATGGCCGGAGCCGCCGACAAGAAGTACGTCTTTGAGGTGGCCAAGGATGCCGGCAAGGTGGAAATCAAGAAGGCTGTAGAGGAAATCTTCGGCGTGAAGGTGGCCGCCGTCAACACCCTGACGGTGCCTGGCAAGGAAAAGCGCATGGGCGCGGGCCGTCCCGGCATGACCAAGACGTGGAAAAAGGCCTACGTCCAGCTGACCCCCGATTCCAAGACCATCGAGTTCTTTGATGGCATGGTCTGATTCTACGGAAGGAGTGTAACGACAAATGTCTATTAAAACCTTTAAGCCGACGACTCCCTCCCGGCGTCAGATGACGGTCTCCGGATTCGACGGCATTGACAAAAAGGCCAAGCCCGAGCCCAAGCTCACCGAGACCCTGAAAAAGAGCGCCGGCCGGAACAGCTACGGCCGTATCACCGTCCGCCACCGGGGCGGCGGCAACAAGCGGAAATACCGTGTCATCGACTTCAAGCGCGACAAGCACGATTGCTTCGCCACCGTCCTCCGCCTGGAGTACGATCCCAACCGCTCCGCCAACATCGCCCTCCTGGAGTATGAGGACGGCGAGCGCCGCTACATTCTGGCCCCCGTGGGCCTGAAGGCCGGCGACAAGGTGGAGTCCGGCCCCAACGCCGACATCAAGGAGGGCAACGCCCTCCCCCTGGCCAACATCCCCGTGGGCACCATGATCCACAACATCGAGCTTCACCCCGGCAACGGCGCCCAGCTGGTGCGCTCCGCCGGAACTGCCGCTCAGCTCATGGCGAAAGAGGGCGGAGACGCCCAGATCCGCATGCCCTCCGGCGAGGTCCGGATTGTTCGGACCAACTGCATGGCCACCATCGGCCAAGTGGGAAACATTGACCACGCCAACATCAACATCGGCAAAGCGGGCCGCAAGCGCCACATGGGCTGGCGTCCCACCGTCCGGGGCTCCGTCATGAACCCCTGCGACCACCCCCACGGCGGCGGCGAGGGCCGCGCCCCGGTTGGCCGCTCCGGGCCCGTGACCCCCTGGGGCAAACCGGCTCTGGGCTACAAGACCCGGAAGAAGAAGAACCCCACCAGCAAATTCATCGTCAAGCGCCGCAACGAGAAGTAAGGGAGGCAGATGAAACATGAGCAGATCCATTAAGAAAGGCCCGTACGTTGCCCCCGAGCTTCTGAAGCGGGTCGAGGAAATGAACGCGAAGAACGAGAAGAAGGTCCTCAAGACCTGGAGCCGCAGCTCTACCATCTTCCCCTCCTTCGTGGGCCACACCATCGCCGTGCACGATGGCCGGAAGCACGTGCCCGTCTACGTCCAGGAGGACATGGTCGGCCACAAGCTGGGTGAGTTCGCCCCCACCCGCACCTTCCGCGGACACCGGAAGGACTGAGTTGAAGGAGGATGCAGAACATGGAAAATAAAGTTGCGAAGGCCTATCTGCGCTACGTCCGCATCGCCCCCCGGAAGGTCCAGATTGTCTGCGACCTGATCCGCGGCAAGGACGCGGGCAGCGCCATGGCCATCCTGATGCAGACCCCCAAGGCTGCCTCCGAGCCCCTGCAGAAGCTTCTGAAGAGCGCCGTTGCCAACGCCGAGAACAACTTCGGCATGGACCCCGCCAAGCTGGTGGTGTCCGAGGTTTACGCCACGCCCGGCCCCATCCTCAAGCGGATGATGCCCCGGGCCCAGGGCCGCGCCTACCGTATCAACAAGCGCACTTCTCACGTCACCCTGGCTGTGGCGGAAAAGGCATAAGAGGGAGGAGAACCGTTTATGGGACAGAAAGTCAATCCCCACGGCCTGCGCGTGGGCGTCATTAAAGACTGGGATTCCCGCTGGTACGCCAGTGACGAGAAGGTCGGCGACCTGATCGTGGAGGACCAGAAGATTCGCAAATACCTCAAAAAGACCCTGTACGGCGCCGGCGTGCCCAAGATCGAAATTGAGCGCAGCGGCGACGTGGTGACGGTATTCCTGCACTGCGCCCGGCCCGGCATGGTCATCGGCAAGGGCGGCGAGCAGATCGAGCAGTACCGCCTGGCCGTGGAGAAGCTGGTGGGCAAGAAGGTCCGCCTGAACATCGTCGAGGTCCGCAACCCCGACATGAACGCTCAGCTGGTGGCGGAGAACATCGCCCAGCAGCTGGAAAAGCGCATCTCCCACCGCCGGGCGATGAAGAACGCGATGGCCCGGGCCATGCGGGCCGGCGCCAAGGGCATCAAGACCTGCTGCTCCGGCCGTCTGGGCGGCCGCGAGATCGCGGGCGTTGAGCACTATCACGAGGGGACCATCCCCCTGCAGACCATCCGCGCCGACATCGAGTACGGCTTCGCGGAGGCCGCCACCACCTTTGGCCGCATCGGCGTGAAGGTGTGGATTTACAAGGGCGAGGTGCTGAGCCAGACCCTGCGCACCACTCCCCGCACCATGGACACCTCCAAGCCCTATCAGGAGCGCCGGGAGCGTCGTCCCCGCCGCGACGGCGACCGCCGGGGCGGCTTCAATCGGGACCGCCAGGGCGGCGGCTTTAACCGCGGCCCCGGCGGCGGACGGCCCGGCCAGGGCGGCGGCTTCAACCGCGCCGGCGGCGGCCCCCGTCCCCAGGGCGGCTTCAACCGCGCCCCCGCCCGTCCCGCTCCCGCAGCGCCCGCCGCTCCCGCGGCCCCCAAGGAAGGAGGAAGCAACTAATGCTGATGCCGAAGAGAGTCAAATACCGCCGCGTGCACCGCGGCCGTATGACCGGCAAGGCCACCCGTGGCAACACCCTGGCGTACGGCGAGTATGGCCTGGTGGCCACCGAGCCCGCCTGGATCACCAGCAACCAGATTGAGGCGGCCCGTATCGCCATGACCCGTTACACCAAGCGTGGCGGCCAGGTCTGGATCAAGATTTTCCCTGACAAGCCCGTGACCAAGAAGCCTGCTGAGACCCGCATGGGTTCCGGTAAGGGCTCCCCCGAGTTCTGGGTTGCCGTTGTGAAGCCCGGCCGCGTCATGTTCGAGATCGCCGGCGTGTCGGAAGAAGTTGCCCGCGAGGCCCTGCGTCTGGCCAGCCACAAGCTGCCCATCAAGACCAAGGTCATCGCCCGCGCCGAGGAAGCAGGTGAGTAAGATGAAGGCAAGTGAAATTCGTGAGATTCGCAAGATGACCCCGGAGCAGCTGAACGAGAAGCTGACGGGGCTGAAGAAGGACCTGTTTTTCCTTCGTATGCAGCACGCCACCAACCAGCTGGACAATCCCGTGAAAATCCGGGAGACCAAGCATGACATTGCCCGAGTCAAGACCGTGCTCCGGGAGCTCTCCGCTTCCGGCAAGCAGTGAGAAGGAGGTAAGGAAACATGGACGAGAAGAGAACTTCCTCCCGTAAGACCCGGGTTGGCAAGGTGGTCTCCGACAAGATGGACAAGACCGTCGTGGTCGCCATCGAGGACCGGGTAGCCCACCCTCTGTATAAGAAGATCGTCGGCCGTACCTACAAGCTGAAAGCTCACGACGAGCAGAACAGCTGTGGAATCGGCGACAAGGTAAAGGTGATGGAGACCCGCCCCCTGTCCAAGGACAAGCGCTGGCGTGTGGTTGAGATCATCGAGAAAGCGAAGTAAGGAGGCGTCGAGACATGATTCAGCAGGAAACCTTCCTGAAGGTCGCCGACAACACCGGCGCCAAGGAAATCAAGTGCATCCGCGTCCTGGGCGGTTCCAAGCGCAAATACGGGAACATCGGGGACGTGATCGTGGCCTCCGTCCGCAAGTCCGCCCCCGGCGGCACCGTGAAAAAGGGCGAAGTGGTCAAGGCCGTCATCGTCCGCTCCGCCAAGGGCATCCGCCGGAACGACGGAACCTATGTCCGGTTTGACGACAACGCGGCGGTCCTCATCAAGGACGACAAGAACCCCCGCGGCACCCGTATCTTTGGGCCCGTGGCCCGCGAGCTGCGGGACAAGGATTACATGAAGATCCTGTCCCTGGCGCCCGAAGTGATTTGAGGAGGGCAAGGAAATGTCTATGAACATCAAAAAGGGCGACACGGTCGTCCGCCTCTCCGGCGACGGCGGTAAGGACAAGGACCTGAGCACCCACCAGGGCAAGGTCATTGCCACCCTGCCGAAGGAGAATAAAGTCGTGGTGGAGGGCATGAACCTGGTCACCTGCCACATCAAGCCCCGCCGCCAGGGCGAGGAGGGCGGCATCGTCAAGCGGGAAGCCGCCATCGCCGCCTGCAAGGTCCAGGTGGTCTGCCCCAAGTGCGGCAAGCCCACCCGGGTGGGCCACAAGGTAGAGAAGAAAACCGTGGCCGGCAAAGAGAAAAACGTCAGCGTCCGCATCTGCAAGAAGTGCGGCGCCGAGCTGTAAGGGAGGAGGAGTGAAACATGGCTGATAAGAAAGTGCCCAACCTCAAGGCGAAGTACGCCTCCGAGGTCGCTCCCGCCCTGATGAAGCAGTTTGGCTACAAGAGCGTCATGCAGATTCCCAAAATCGACAAGGTGGTCGTAAACGTGGGCTGCGGCGAGGCTAAGGAAAACGTCAAGATTTTGGACAACGTGGTCCGGGACCTGGCCCAGATCACCGGTCAGAAGCCCATCATCACCCGTTCCCGGAAGAACATCGCCAACTTCAAGCTCCGTGAAAATATGCCCATCGGCGCGAAGGTCACCCTCCGCGGCGAGAAGATGTGGGAGTTCCTGGACCGCCTCTTTAACGTGGCCCTGCCCCGCGTCCGTGACTTCCAGGGCATCAGCCCCAACGCCTTTGACGGCCGGGGCAACTACGCCCTGGGCATCCGGGAGCAGCTGATCTTCCCTGAGATCGAGTATGATAAAATCGACAAGATCCGGGGCATGGACGTGGTCATCTGCACCACCGCGCACACCGACGAAGAGGCCCGCGCCCTGCTCACCCAGGTCGGCGCGCCCTTCGCCCGCTAAGGAGGGAGAGAAGAATGGCTAAGAAATCCATGATTCTGAAGCAGCAGCGCCCCGCCAAGTACTCCAGCCGGAAGTACAACCGCTGCAAGCTCTGCGGCCGTCCCCACGCGTATCTCCGTGATTACGGCGTGTGCCGTATCTGCTTCCGGGAGCTGGCCTATAAGGGCGAGATCCCCGGCGTCCGCAAAGCGTCCTTCTGAGGCTGAGGCGTCGGAAATTCCGCCCACTCCGCTTCCGCCGCCCCGGCGGCGAAAGCTCCGCTCTGCTCCATTCCCTCCGCCTCCCTTCAAGGGGGAGCAGGCTCCCCCTTGAGCAACCCCCACCCCCTGCGGGGGACGGGAGACGAAGGACGGGGGGTTGGAACGGCAGAGGTAAGTTGTCGTCGCTCTGGCTTGGAATAAGCGCCAAGCCATAGAGCGTGATAAAGTTCTTTTTCGCTTCCTTTTTCTTTCAAGAAAAAGGAAGAGCAGACGGCGAAAGGTCATGGCCAATCGGGGGGAATAGGCCCCAATTGGTCATGATACCTCGCTGCTGAAGCGGCCAAAGGCCGCAACTCTAAAATAGGAGGAACTTACACCATGCATATCACCGATCCGGTTGCGGATATGCTCACCCGCATCCGCAACGCCGTCAGCGCGAAACACGACACCGTAGACGTCCCCGCCTCCAACATGAAAAAGAGCATCGCTCAGATTCTGCTGGACGAGGGCTATATCAAAAACTTCCAGATCGTGGACGACGGCACCCAGGGCAAAATTCACATCACCCTGAAGTACAACGCGGGCAAGGAAAAGGTCATCACTGGCCTGCGCCGCGTCTCCAAGCCGGGCCTTCGGGTCTACGTGGGCGCCGACGAGCTGCCCCGTGTGCTCCGGGGTCTTGGCATCGCTATCATCTCCACGTCCAAGGGCGTCATGACCGACAAGAAGGCCCGTGAGCTCCATGTCGGCGGCGAAGTCCTGGCGTTCGTCTGGTAAGGAGGGTATTGAACAATGTCTAGAATTGGCAGAATGCCCATTACCGTCCCCGCCGGCGTCTCCGTGGAAGTCGCCGAGGGTAATGTGGTCACTGTGAAGGGACCCAAGGGCCAGCTGACCCGTGCGCTGCGCCCGGAGATGATCATTGAACAGGAAGGCACCACGATCACCGTGAAGCGTCCTTCCGAGGATAAGCTGCACCGCAGCCTCCACGGCCTGACCCGCACGCTTCTGCACAACATGGTGGTCGGCGTGACCGACGGCTATGCCAAGGAGCTGGAGGTCAACGGCGTGGGCTATCGTGTGGCCAAGGAGGGAAGCAACCTGGTCATGAACCTGGGCTATTCCCATCAGGTGATCGTTTCGGAGGTGGAGGGCATCACCATCGAGGTTCCCTCCCCCAATAAAATCATCATTCGCGGCTGCGACAAGGAGGCCGTCGGCCAGTTTGCCGCCGAGGTCCGCGAGAAGCGCCCGCCCGAGCCGTACAAGGGCAAGGGAATTAAGTATTCCAACGAAACCATCCGCCGCAAGGTCGGTAAGACCGGCGCCAAGAAGTAAGGAGGTGTGCCGAAATGATTAAAAGACCCAATACCAACGCCCAGCGTATGAAGCGCCACAAGAGAGTGCGCGCCAAGATCTCCGGCACTCCCGAGATGCCGCGTCTGAACGTGTTCCGCAGCGAGGCCAACATCTACGCCCAAATCATCGACGATGTGTCCGGCGTGACCCTGGTCTCCGCTTCCTCCCTGGATAAGGCCGTAGAGGGCTACGGCGGCAATGTGGCCGCCGCTACCGCCGTGGGCAAGCTCGTCGCCGAGCGGGCCAAGGCCAAGGGTATCGAGACCGTGGTGTTTGACCGCGGCGGCTACCTGTATCACGGCCGTGTGAAGGCTCTGGCCGAGGGCGCCCGTGAGGGCGGCCTGCAGTTCTAAGGAGGGAGGAACATTCAATGCCTAGATTTGAAAGAGAGCAGAGCGAGTATATCGAGAAAGTCGTGTACCTGAACCGCGTTTCCAAGACCGTGAAGGGCGGCCGGGTCATGAAGTTCTCCGCCCTGGTGGTCGTGGGCGACGGCAAGGGCAAGGTCGGCTACGGCCTGGGCAAGGCCGCCGAAGTTCCCGAGGCCATCCGCAAGGGTATCGAGGCCGCCAAGAAAAATATGATCACCGTCACACTGGCGGGCACCACCCTGCCCCATGAGACCATCGGGGAAGCCGGCGCGGGCCGGGTGCTGATGAAGCCCGCCGCCCCCGGTACCGGCGTCATCGCCGGCGGCGCGGTCCGCGCCGTCGTGGAGGCCGCGGGCATCAAGGACATCCGTGCCAAGAGCCTCCGGTCCAACAACCCCAACAACGTCGTCGCCGCCGCCTTCCAGGGACTCAAGAGCATGCGCGGTCCCGAGGAGGTCGCCCGCATCCGCGGGAAGAGCGTCGAAGACATCGTGGGTTAAGGAGGCAACAAACGTGGCAAACTTAAGGATTGAGCTCGTCAAGAGCCTGAACGGCCGCCTGGAAAAGCAGGTTGCCACCGCGCATTCCCTGGGTCTGCGCAAGATCGGTGACGTCACCGTGCAGCCCGACAACGATCCCACCCGCGGAAAAGTGGCGAAGATCGGCTATCTGCTGCAAGTTACCGAAGAGAAGTAAGGAGGCGCCAAACAATGAAATTAAGCGAACTGTCTCCCGCCGAAGGTTCCGTCCGGCAGGCATACCGCAAGGGCCGGGGCGCCGGCAGCGGCAACGGAAAGACCGGCGGTCGGGGCCACAAGGGCCAGAAGGCCCGCTCCGGCGGCAAGGTCCGCGTGGGCTTCGAAGGTGGCCAGATGCCTCTGGCCCGCCGGGTCCCCAAGCGCGGCTTCAACAACATCTTCGCCAAACCCCTGGAGGTCGTGAACCTCAGCGCCCTGAACGCCTTTAACGATGGGGATACCGTGACTGCCGAGGCGCTGCTGGAAAAGGGCGTCCTCAGCAAATGCGAGTACGGCTTCAAGGTCCTGGGCAACGGGAAGCTCTCCAAAAAGGTCAATGTCAAGGCCAACGCTTTCTCCGCGTCTGCCAAGGAGGCCATCGAGGCAGCCGGCGGAAAGGCGGAGGTGAAGTAACGTGATCCAAACCGTTCGCAAAGCCTGGGCCATCCCTGAGCTGAAAAAGAAGATCGTATTCACGCTGCTGATCCTGCTGATCTTCCGCATCGGCAACGCCATCACCGTCCCCTATATCGACGTGGCCCAGCTGGAAGCCCAGCTCAAGGGCATGGGCGCGACGATTCTGGGATTGTACAACGTGATGAGCGGCGGCGCCTTTGCCACCGCCACGGTCTTTGCCCTGAGCATCCAGCCCTATATCAACAGCTCCATCATCATCCAGCTGCTCACCGTGGCCATCCCCTATCTGGAGCGGCTGGCGAAGGATGGCGGCGAAGAGGGCCGGAAAAAGATTCAGTCCATCACCCGCTATACCACTGTGGCCATCGCCATTCTCCAGGCCGTGGGCTATTACTTCATGATGAAGCGCTACGGCATCCTGGCCCCCGGGGCCGAGGGCATCTGGCCCGCCCTGGTGATCATCGTGTCCTTCATCGCCGGTTCCTCCTTCGTGATGTGGATGGGCGAGCAGGTCACCGAGTTCGGCGTGGGCAACGGCATTTCCATCATCCTCTTCGCGGGCATCGTCTCCCGGGTTCCCACTATGGTTTCCAGCATGATCCAGGGCGTGAGCCGGTGGTCCGCCATCAACAGCGGCGACATGACGCAGGATACCCTGACCGAGGCCGGCTATACCGCCGACCAGGCCCAGCAGGTCCTGGATAGCGCTATGGCTCCCTGGGCGGTCATCCTCCTTCTGGTGGGCAGCCTGGCCCTCATCGCCTTCATCGTGTTCATCAACGACGCCGAGCGCCGCATTCCCGTGCAGTACGCCAAGCGTCAGGTGGGCCGGAAGATGTACGGCGGCCAGAGCAGCAACCTGCCCATGAAGGTGAGCATGGCCGGTGTTCTGCCCGTCATCTTCGCCCAGAGCATCGCCTCTTTGCCCATCACCATCTGGAGCTTCGTGGGCATCCCCGCCGAGGGCACCTTGTCCCGGAGTGTCTATGATGCCATCGACACGAAGTCGGTGATGTATATGGTGGTCTATTTCATCCTGATCATCGGCTTCGCCTATTTCTACTCCAGCATCCAGTTCAACCCCGTGGAAATTGCCAACAACATGAAGAAGCAGGGCGGCTTTATTCCCGGCTTCCGTCCCGGCAAGCCCACGGTGGACTTCATCCGCAAGGTGCTGAACAAGATCACTCTGTTTGGTGCCATCTACCTTGGCATCGTGGCCATCTGCCCCCTGATCATCGGCCGGATTCTGGGCAACAACTCCGTAGCCATCGGCGGCACCTCCGTCATCATCGTGGTGGGCGTGGCGCTGGAGACGGTCAAGGCCCTGGAATCCCAGATGTTGATGCGTCAGTACAAGGGTTTCCTGGAGTAATCAAAAAATTATTGGATGCCGGCGCCGGGCGGGGCCGTGAGCTCCGCCCGCGCCCGGAATACAGGAGGTTTTAATTATGAAATTGATCCTGTTGGGCGCCCCGGGCGCCGGAAAGGGAACACAGGCCGACATCCTGTGTGAAAAGCTGGATATTCCCACCATCTCCACCGGCAACATCCTCCGCGCCGCCGTGAAGAACGGCACCCCCACGGGCCTGAAGGCCAAGGCCTTCATGGACGCGGGGCAGCTGGTGCCCGATGAGGTCATCATCGGCATCATCTCCGAACGGCTGGAGGAGCCGGATTGTGCCAAGGGCTACATTCTGGACGGGGTGCCCCGCACCATCGCCCAGGCCGAGGCGCTGGAGAAGGCCGGAATCGTCTTTGACAGCGTGGTCTCACTGGAGGTCAGCGACGAGACGATCATGGAGCGCATGAGCGGTCGCCGGGTCTGCCCGGACTGCGGCGCCAGCTACCACGTGGTAGCGGTGCCCCCCAAGGCAGAAGGCGTTTGCGACAAGTGCGGTGGGAAGCTGATCCAGCGCAAGGATGATGCCCCCGAGACGGTGAAGTCCCGCCTCGAGGTCTATCATAAGGAGACGGAGCCCCTCAAGGCGTTTTACGCGGAGCGGGGCCTGCTAAAGACGGTGGAGAACCAGCCGACAGTGGAAGCCAATTCCCAGGCGATCCTCCGCGTTTTGGGGAGATAACGGGATGATCACCCTGAAATCCTCCCACGAGATCGACTTGATGCGCCGGAGTGGAAAAATTACCGCGGCTGCCCGTGCCTTGGCAGGGGAAATGGTAAAGCCCGGCGTGACAACCCAGGAGATCAACGACGCGGTGGAGCGGTTTATCCGCCAGCAGGGGGCGGTCCCGTCCTTTCTCCATTACAACGGCTACCCAGCCAGCGTCTGCATCAGCGTCAACGACGAAATCATCCACGGCATCCCCGGCAAACGGGTTTTGCGGGAGGGCGATATCGTCAGCGTGGATGTGGGTGCGTACATCGGGGGCTTTCATGGAGACTGCGCGGCGACATTCCCCTGCGGAAGGATTTCCCCGGAGGCCCAGCGCCTGATCGACGTGACCAGGCAGAGCTTCTTCGAGGGCATCCGCCTCGCCCGGGAGGGACAGCGTCTCCAAGACATCTCCGCGGCGGTTCAGACCTATGTGGAGCAAAACGGCTTTTCCGTGGTCCGGGAATACGTGGGCCACGGCGTGGGAGCCAAAATGCACGAATCGCCGGAGATCCCAAACTACGGCCGCCCAGGCCACGGCCCCCGGCTTCTCCGGGGAATGACCCTGGCCATCGAGCCCATGGTCAACGCCGGTTCCGCCGCCATCACCCAATTGAGCGACGGCTGGACGGTGAAGACCGCCGACGGAAAGTGGGCGGCCCACTATGAAAATACGATCCTGATTACCGATGGCGCGCCGGAAATTTTGACGGCCCCCGCTATTTGACAACAGGTGAGAGAGAACGCATGGAGATTGCGAAATCAAACATCGTCCGCTCCAACGCGGGGCGAGACAAAGGCAAGCTCTTCGTCGTCCTGGCGGTGGAAGGAGAATACCTCCTGCTGGCGGACGGAAAATCGAGAAAGGTGGAATCCCCGAAGCGGAAGAAGCGCAGGCATGTGCTCTTCGTCTCGGCGGAGGAGACCCGCCTCGCCGAAAAGATCAAGAGCGAGGAGAAGATCACCAACAGTGAGCTTCGCAGGACACTCGCGGCCTGCCGCGAGGTGATCCAGCCGGACCAGGAGGGATAACGTTTGGCAAAATCCGATATGATCGAAGTGGAAGGTGTTGTGGTGGAAGCCCTGCCCAACACGACGTTCCAGGTTGACATTGGAAATGGTCACATGATTCTGGCGCATATTTCCGGGAAACTGAGGATGAATTTCATCAGGATTCTGCCCGGCGACAAGGTCACGGTGGAGATGTCCCCGTACGATCTGACCCGGGGCCGGATCACCTGGCGCAGCAAATGACATCAAACGACGTAAACCGCTGAAAGGAATGGTTGCAGACTATGAAAGTAAGACCGTCCGTGAAGCCCATGTGCGAAAAGTGCAAGGTCATCCGCCGCAAAGGCCGTGTTATGGTCATTTGCGAGAACCCGAAGCACAAGCAGAGACAGGGCTGAGAATTGAAATTGGAGGTGCTTTAAAAGTATGGCACGTATTGCCGGTATTGACCTGCCGAAGGATAAACGTATCGAAATCGGCCTCACCTATATCTACGGCATTGGGCGCAAGAGCGCCAAGGACATCCTGGCGAAGTCCGGCGTGAACCCCGACACCCGGGTGAAGGACCTGACGGACGCCGACGAGCAAAAGCTCCGTGACGCCATCGACGACTACACCGTCGAGGGCGACCTCCGGCGGCAGACCGCCCTGGACATCAAGCGGCTCAGCGAAATTGGCTGCTACCGCGGCCTGCGCCACCGCAAGGGTCTGCCCGTCCGGGGCCAGCGCAGCAAAACCAACGCCCGCACCCGGAAGGGACCCAAAAAGACCATCGCCAACAAGAAGAAGTAAGGAGGGAGAAACAGTATGGCAGCACAGAAATCCGGCGGTAAGAAAGTCATCCGCCGCCGCCGTGAGCGGAAGAACATTGAGCGTGGCCAGGTCCATATCCGTTCTTCCTTCAACAATACCATGGTAACCGTCACCGACGCCCAGGGCAATGCCATTTCCTGGGCCTCCTCCGGCGGCCTCGGCTTCCGGGGCAGCAAGAAGTCCACCCCCTTCGCGGCCCAGACCGCGGCGGAGACCGCCGCCCGCGCCGCCATGGAGCATGGGCTCAAGACCGTGGAAGTGTTCGTCAAGGGACCCGGCCAGGGCCGTGAGGCCGCTATCCGGGCGCTGCAGGCCGTGGGCCTGGAAGTGACGATGATCAAGGATGTCACCCCCATCCCCCACAACGGCTGCCGCCCCCCGAAGCGCCGCCGCGTCTGATCGAAAGAGGAGGTAAGAAGCAATATGGCAAGGAATATGCAGCCCATCGCCAAGCGTTGCAAGGCTTTGGGCATCTCTCCCGCCGTCATGGGCTACGCCAAAAAGGAGACCAACCGGAACCCCGGCGGCCAGATGCGGAAGAAAAAGAGCGAGTACGGCATTCAGCTGAACGAAAAGCAGAAGGTCAAATTCATCTACGGCATCCTGGAAAAGCAGTTCCACAGCTACTATGAGGCCGCCGCCGCCGCCCCCGGCAAAACCGGCGACAACCTGCTTATCAACGTGGAGCGCCGCCTGGACAACGTGGTGTACCGCATGGGCTTCGCCATGACCCGCCGTCAGGCCCGTCAGCTGGTGAACCATGGGCATTTCACTGTCAACGGCAAAAAGGTCGACATCCCCTCCTACCAGGTGAAGGCTGGCGACGTGGTGGAAGTGGCTGAGGGCAGCCGTTCCTCCGAGGTGTTCAAGCGCCTTACCGGCCAGGACGCCCCTATCTTCCTCCTGCCCGCGTGGCTGGAGCGGGAGAAGAACGGCCTGAAGGGCACCGTGACCCGCCTTCCCGCTCGTGAGGATATCGACATCCCCGTGGAGGAGCACCTGATCGTCGAGCTCTACTCCAAGTAAGCGGAGGATACCCTCGATAATGAGCCGAACCAGAGGCGGCGTTTCGCGCCGCCCGTTGAGAAGATGAAGGAGGGTACTGCGTGATTGAAATCGAAAAGCCCCAGATCGAATGTATCGAAGCGCCTGGTGATGTAACCTATGGCAAATACGTGGTGGAACCCCTGGAGCGGGGATATGGAACGACGTTGGGCAACGCCCTGCGGCGGATCATGCTTTCCTCGCTGCCCGGCACCGCGCCGACTACCATTAAGATCGCCGGCGTCCAGCACGAATTTTCCACCATTCCCGGCGTGAAGGAGGACGTTACGGAGATTGTCCTGAACATCAAGAGTCTCCTGACGAAGCTCCACAGCGACTCGGTGAAAACGGTCTATATTGAGGCGGTGGGCCCCTGTGTGGTGACTGCCGGCGATATCAAGGCCGACGGCGAGGTGGAGGTCCTGAACCCGGATCTGCGCATTGCCACACTGGATAACGGGGCGTCTCTCAACATGGAGATCACCCTGTCCCATGGCCGGGGCTATGTCCCCGCCGACCGCAACAAGCCCCAGCAGAATGTGATCGGGACCATTGGGGTAGATTCCATCTACACGCCGGTGTATAAGGTGAATTATACCGTGGAGCCCACCCGGGTGGGCGCTTCCAGCGACTTTGACAAGCTGACGCTGGAGGTCTGGACGGACGGCACCATTTCCGCGCGGGACGCCGTCTCTCTGGGAGCGAAAATCCTCTGCGACCATTTCACGCTGTTCACCGACCTGAGTGAGAACGTCGGCAGCCGCCCCACCGTGGTGGAAAAGGCGGAAGCCCAGCGGGACAAGGTGCTGGAGATGACCATTGAAGAGCTGGACCTCAGCGTCCGGAGCTTCAACTGCCTGAAGCGGGCCAACATCAACACGGTGGAGGACTTGATTTCCAAGACCGAGGACGAGATGATGAAGGTCCGCAACCTGGGACGCAAGTCCCTGGAGGAGGTCATCAACAAGCTGGCCATGATGGGCCTGCACCTGGCCGACGAGGAGAACAATTAACCATCTTTCCTCGATGGGAAGGAAGGTCGTTGGAAAGACCCGGCGGCTCTTAGCGGCGTTCCCGCTTGGAGAAGCACCCTTCGCGGGTGAACCCAGGAGGGGTGTCTTTCCGTTCAAAAACATGCTTTTCAGATAGCGGAAAAGCGCGCATACGTCGAAAAGCGTTTTCGGCGGACGAGATAAACAAGTAAGGAGGAAACCGAAATGCCTCGTAAGCTCGGCAAGACCTCTGACCAGCGCAGAGCCATGCTGCGTCAGCAGGTCACGGATTTCCTGGATCACGGGAAGATGGAGACCACCGTCACCCGGGCCAAGGAGATCAAGCCCCTGGCTGAGAAGATGATTACCCTGGGCAAGAAGAGCGACCTGGCCGCCTATCGGCAGGCTATGAGCTTCATCACCCGGGAGGATGTCTGCAAGAAGCTCTTCAAGGAGATTGCGCCCACCTACGCAGAGCGCAACGGCGGATACACCCGCATTATCCGCACCGGCATCCGCCGGGGCGACGCTGCGGAAACCGCAGTGATCGAGCTGGTGTAAGAGCAAGCGTAAAACGATAAGAGCGCTTTGTCATGAGAACCTAGGCTCATGACAAAGCGCTCTTACTTTTCGAAATTTTTCCAAGGACAATCACCGGAGAACTGCGCATACTAACCCCGAAGAAATAGGGGGGAACTGCGCAATGGTGAAGAAAAGTCTTTCAATTTTGGTGTTGGCTATGCTGACGGCGCTGTGTCTTGCCGGTGAAAAGGCCGTGCCCGCGGAAGGTGGAGCGACGATTCCAGCCGGAGAAAAGTTTGTGGCCTTGACCTTCGACGACGGCCCCCGGCGGGGCACCACGGAGCGCCTGCTGGATGGCTTGAAGGAGCGGGGGGCCAAGGCCACGTTCTTTCTCATTGGCCAACAGATTGAGGACAACGCCGCCCTGGTGGCCCGGATGGCGGAGGAGGGGCACCAGATCGGCAACCATACCTGGAGCCACCAGCGCTTGGACAGTGTCCTGCCGGATGAGGCGGCGCAGGAGATCGCCCGGACGGAGGCGGCTCTGGAGGCGCTGCTGGGAGGCGGGGAATACTGGCTGCGGCCCCCTTACGGTCAGGTGCCGGAGGGGGCGGAGTTCCGCGTGCCCATGGTGAAATGGTGCGTGGACCCCCGGGACTGGGAGAGCAGGGACGTGGAAAAGGTGACCCAGGGGATTTTAGACTGTGTGGGACCCAACAGCATTATTCTGCTCCATGACATTTACCCCACGTCGGTGGACGCGGCGCTGCGGGTGGTGGACCGGCTCCAAGCGGAGGGATACTGGTTTGTGACGGTGGAGGAGCTGCTGTGGCTGAACGGCGTGAAGCCGGAGGCGGGGCGGATGTACCGGACTGGGAGAGGCTAAAGGAATTTCCGGAAGTCTGGCAAAAATTTGTTGACAAAAGGGGGTGGAATATGCTATGATACTATGCGTGTTCAAGAGACGGCGCCTTCCTGTGGAGAGATGTCCGAGTGGTTGAAGGAACCGGTCTTGAAAACCGGCGGTGCGCAAGTGCCCGTGGGTTCGAATCCCACTCTCTCCGCCAAATTTTTAAAACGGCATAGGAATATGCGGAAGTACCCAAGTGGCCGAAGGGGCTCCCCTGCTAAGGGAGTAGGCTGGATAAAACCGGCGCGAGGGTTCAAATCCCTCCTTCCGCGCCACGAAAAGTCTTGGAATCGCAATGGTTCCAGGACTTTTTCGTTTTGGTTACCCTAATGGTTACCCTAATTCTGATTTTTGGCCCGAAACCCGTTGGATGTACTGCTCCATTCGGTCAGCGGACTGCTGTCTCATTTTCCGGCTGGCATGGGCGTAAATATCCATGGTAAACGAAGCGGTAGCGTGTCCCAAATTTTCTTGCAGGGTTTTTATGTCCTCTCCGTTTTCAATCATAGCAACGGCGTAGGAATGTCTGAGATCATGAAAGCGGATATGGTCCAGTCCCAGATTTCGGACGGTTTTTTTGAAATGCTTATAAATCGTTACATGAGTGAGGTGCCCGCCTGTCTGATTGGTAAATATAAGATTATCCGTGTTGTTCCAAGCGGGTCCTGCTAAAAGTTGGTCCTGAGCTTGCTGGCTCTTTTGCTTTCTCAAGAGTTTTGTAACAGAAGCGGCCACTGTAATCAACCTGGACTTGCCGTTTTTAGTAGGAACAAGCTGGTACGTCCCTCCTACCTTCTGGCTCTTCTGGAGCTGCTTGTTGATATAGAGCGTATTTTTTTCAAAGTCTACGCAGTCCCAGGTCAACCCTAAGACTTCACCTTGCCGCATACCAGTAAAGAGCGTTACCTGGTAGATACATTCAAAGGGCGTTCCTTGAATTGCTTTCAGGAACTTTTCGACATCATCCTGTTCCAATGGGGTGATGTCTTTTTTATAGATTTTGGGGAGGTCGCAAGCATCGGCAGGATTATGATGCAGGTTTCCGATTCTGACCGCCTGAGCCAAAGCTCTATGCAAAATACCGTGAATATTTTTGATAGTTTTGGGGGAGAGCTTTTTGTCCCTCAGCAAAACACGGTTGTAAAACTGCTGAATTTGCAGAGCGGAGAGTGTGGAGAGCTTTACAGCGCCTAAAGAGGGCTTAATGTGATTCTTACAAGCGGAAGTATAGGAATCCAGGGTGTAGGGCTTTACAGAGGGCGTAATATAAGTGTCCAGCCAAATATCCAGCCATTCCCCCAAGGTTTGCTTAGAGGGAGCAACATAGGTTCCCTCGTCAATCGTCAACAGAACCTTGCTTAGGTTTTTGCTGGCCTCCGCTTTCGTTTTTCCATAAACGGAACGTTGAATATTCTTTCCGGTTAATTGGTCCTTTACGGAATAACGGCCCTCCCAATACTCCTTGCCTTTTCTGGTTATTTGCCTGAGCGAACCCATACCATTGGCGTTGCGCCCAGGCTCCGGTTTCTTGTTCTGAGCGGTAATCTTTTTCTTTGTGCGTGGCATAACTCCTCCTTCCAGGCCACGCTGACACAAGTCAGATGCGTCACGAGAGTTAGCAACCTATAACTCTAACTGTAGCCTGAGTAATCGTAATAAATATTTGTCATGATGTGTCCTCCTTCTGAAAAATTTGGTTGATGTGCTTAGTATAGGCTGGCGGACATAAAGTGTCAAGGGAATATAAAGTTTGTTCATAACTTTTTTGATGTAGAAACAATCTATTTTTGTTTAGTTTATCTTTTTTCTTGAATCTTTATTTACAAAACGTCCATATCCTCCTATAGACAAGCCTCCCCCCTGATGCTACAATAAAAGAAAAAATTGTCAGGAGGAATCTTATCTGCGTATGAAGAAGCTGCGAGGAAAGCACCACTATAAAAGCTACAAGGAACTATGTGCGGCGCTGGATATTGACCCGGCTCCAAGGGGGCAGGAGCGTGAGAAACAAAAGAGAAGCATCGCAAAACTTTATCAGATGGACGTTCATGCGAATAACTCGATTGATCTGACACGGATACCACAAAAGAAAGCAACCCGGCAGGATAAACTTGACCAGGGGCAGATCAGAGTAATTGATGGCAGAGAAGTGGACCTGGGGTCGAACCTCCTTTACCAGGATACCTGTATCGATCAACTGATTTTATACAGGGCCTTGATGGCAAAGGACAGAATCGACACCAAGGAGGGTTTTGTTATCAGCTGCTTTGACCGGACGAAGTTTTTCCGGGAATTGCTGGACCGGGACAGTCTGGAGAGTGGGAATTATTCAGTCGAGAGTATCCACTTGGTTCATGAACTGGTTGTCAGCCGTTTATTTGCCATGGTCAATACCAGACTGGCCCGGTTTGAGGAAAAGGGGTACATACGAACACGACGGTATTATTTGTTGAAGGGAAATAGCGAGGCGAGTATCGAAGAGGTCCAGCCATATGTGAACCAGGCGTTAAAAGAGATGAAGCTGAAAAGAGAGTTCCAGGCTTACGCAAACAAAGACTGCCGGGAGAAATTTCTGGATTTGCGAAGCAGTCTTTATGAGAGAAATGGCGGAAGGCCGATTATCAGCAAAAAATTTCATATCGAACCCCTGATTCATTTGGAAGCGAGGGATTCTTATGAGGACGAGGATGGTATGGTTATTGCCGATCTGACAAATAAAGATATCCAGATCATCCTGACCAGCTTCTTTGACATCTTTCGAGAAAAAGCGATTTATGACTTTGAGAAGAAAACCAATCCCAAGAACGCAAAGACACGCGTCTCTTTGGATTACATCAGAGAATGTAAATTTCGGAAGGAGCATTTTGAGGAGGTCGCTGAAATTGTAAACACCTACTGCGCCTATATGAACAGACCAATTAACGATATAGCGCAAGCCTTTTATTCCATCAAGGAACTGGAAGAATACTATGGCGAAACGATTGATTTTTCTATAGCTCTGGACTATTCGCATGATACGGATGAAACTAAATATGAGGAGGGCGATGTTGCCGACTTTTATGATGAAATCGATGGGGACGGCAAGAAGCAATATAACTTTTACACCCTGTCGAATCTGACCGAAGAAGAAAACGCTGATCGAAAAGCCAGGTTAAAGAAGCAGGAGGAGGCCCTTGAAAAGTTTGTTCAACATGAGCTGTCCGAATGAGGTCAGATACAAGAGTGCTGACAGCAACTAACTTTGGCTCCTATGGCTCAGCTGACGCTTTGAACCTTACATTTCCTCATAAAATCCCCATTTGAAAACACAATATCAAACAGGGGGATTTCTGTATATAATCAAGGGCAAAAACGAGTGATTTTTACGGAAACAAGGTGTGACTGTTTACATATATTAAAATAGCTTTATATGGAAACAGAGGCAGCTTAAATAGAGAAAAAAGCCGACGATTTGTCAGAAAAAATAAAGGGAAACATGGATATGTGGGGAAGTGTTTTCGAGGGAAGAGAGTATGGGGAGAATGTATTATTTATCGACAGAAGGAGCCATAGGGACTTGAAAACACTTGGTTCATGTGGGAGGTTTGTTTCAGAGATATTTCTATTGCAGAGAATTGCAGGTGAAATCAGGTAGAAGGATCGTTAGAGCTGGATTTGGTGGAATGAAAATTAGATAAAAGAAACTCCCTGGACTGTAGGTCGTAGTGGCCTTGGTCTGGGGAGGTCTTTTATTTAGGGGGACGTTGAATGTTGAGGTTCAAAGGGCTATGGAATAGGTTTTGGGTTATTTGTGAGGCCCAGAATATAATCAGTGGAAGTTTGGTATTTCTGAGCCAGGGCGATTAGAAGGTCTGTGGGGATATCCCGGTATCCTTGCTCATAACGAAAATATTGTGGCTGAGTAATATTAAGAAAGGCTGCAATCTGTCTTTGCGTTAAATCATGGTCCTCTCGCAGTTCACGGATTCTCTTGTAGTATCCCATGCTGTTCTCCCATTTCCGCCAATATCCGTTTGGATATCTTGACAATACATTAGAAGTGTGCGAAAATGTGGGAGATATATCCGTTTGGATATCAATCTATAAAGGAGATGGGGATATGAAAATCAGTATCAAAAAGATGAACACACCTATTGAACTCAAAAACAACGGAATAGAAATAGAGGTTAAAGACCCGAAAGGCGTATTTCTGGGTGATTTAGTGATTGGAAGAGGACGTATAATTTGGTGTAAAGGCAAGACTACTCCCGAAAACGGCATCGAAAAGAAGTGGACAGAAGTGATTGCTTTCTTTGAGGGAAATAGCAAATAACAAAACATCTTAACAGGGGGATTTAACTATGAAAGAGCATATAGAGGACAAGCTAAGGGGCTGGGCATCAATTATAATAATCTTTGGCTGGATTGGAGCGGTTTTGCTCTTTATCTTGGCCTTTTTGGTACTGGGAGAAAGAGAAGAAGAAAGTTTTCCTTTGTTTTTAATCATCATAGTTGTTGCTGCTAGCATATTCATGCTGTATTATTTTGTTGCTAGGTTGACTTCGGCATTTGCAGATATCACACAAAATACCCGAGAGACTACGTTGGAACTCCGGCAGTTGAATATCAATATTCAAAAAGCCTTTTTAGGCAATATCCAGGCTACTGAAAGGACCATAGCGGAAGAAACACGTTTGGAAAGGGAACGGACTGAACAGAGAAGGAAAGAAGCTGAACGTGTTGAAGCCGAGAAGAAACGAGAAGCTGCTAGGCGGAAAGAAGCATATTGGCAAGAGCACTCTAAGGAAAAGGATATGCTGCTTGCTAAACGAGAAGAAGCAGAAAAGGCGCTGCGGACTGCTGGTAAACTGCCAGCCAAAGAGAAATCACAGCTAGAGGAATTGATTCAAAAAATTGATACAGAGTTGAACCGTGAGCGGTAAGGAGGGATTGAGCTGTGGAAAATAAATCCATCCAAGATATTTTAAATACTGATGTTGGAGCGATTGTTGAGCAAGGAAAAGCGACGCAAAAGAAACAAAAGAAACAGATTGCACAGAAAGCAGCTACGGTGCTGATTGTGTTTTTACTGGTTGCCGGGGTAGCTGTTGGAGGTATTCAATCCTACCGCACATATAAATATAGGCAAGAACATAAGCAAAAAATCCACGAAGTAGAGACAGCTATTGAAAGTATTGGAACTTTAAGCGCAGAAAGTGAACAAGTTATTTTATATGCTTGGCGACTTTATTATGATTTGGACAATGATCTAAAGGCCTATGTTAAGAATTATAGTCTATTAAAAAATGCACAAGAAAAATATGCAATGGAGTTTGAAATACCAGAGCTACTGGAAAAAATACTGTCAGAAAGAGAACGGTGCATGACAATAGGCGATTATACAGCATTAAAAAAAATTGTAGAAAATGCTGACAGTATTATCCAAGAACCATTAGTGAAAATGATGCTTAAAACACTTTTTGAGGAAATAATATCCAAAGGATGCACATATAAAGATGTTGGTGAACAATATACTAGGATTAACTCTGCGTTGAAAGTATCACTACTATTTGTTGAGGAATCAGATCCATATTATGAAGTAGTGGAATTTTTTAGGATGCTCCAAGACTTTGCAAACGGAGAAGTAACGCAGCGAAAAGTGTTGGATAAAAAAGAATCCGTAGAGTGGCTTTTACTAGTAAATTCTTAACACTGTGGTTTATATCTGCCCCATTAGAACCAGTTCCAGATTTTGCAATACACTTTTCAATCTCTGGGCGGCTCTAATGGGGCACTTCTTTTATCTCTCCACCTCCTTCACCAGCTTATAGAAGCTCGTCCGCTTTAACCCTGTCCTCTCCATAGCAATCTTCGCTGTAATCTCTTTATTCTTCCAGGCCGAATAAATTTCTCTCCAATTTTCAGGTATCACAAGCCCAGGCCGTCCAAGATGCTTTCCCTTGGCTTTAGCGGTTCTGATTCCTTCCTGCTGTCTCTGGCGTATGGTAACACGCTCTTGCTCTGCTATCGTTCCCAGCACTTCTATCAGAATATTGTTGACCATATCGAAAACCCAGGCTTGTCCCTCTGGAAGTTCCATCATAGTTGTAGGAAGATCAATAACTTTCAATCTGATTCCATTATCCTTGAAGTATTGTAACTCATTTTTGATATCGGATTTATTCCTGCTCAGTCGGTCGAGAGATTTTACTACCAAAGTATCCCCAGACCTCAGCATAGCCGTTTTAAGGGCTGTGTAGCCGCTTCTATTTAAATCCTTGCCAGATTCCTTGTCGGTGATAATATCCCGCTCAGAGGCCCCTAGAGAAGCAAATACGGCAAGCTGTCGATCTAGGTTCTGCTCCTTGCTGGAAACTCTGGCGTAGTAATAGGTCCTACTGTCCATGTAAATCCTCCTTGTGTTCATAAAAATCAAAGGTCCTGCGAACATATCCGTTTACTGATTTTCGTACTTTACGGACATGATTTGCAGGGCCTTTTCCTATGTTCCTAAAGGTGTACTTTTATGGAGCGCATTTCATTATCTGTGCAAAAACAGCATCAAGGCAAACGCAAAAAACGGGAACAAAATGCCAAGTAAAATTCCACCGTCAGACATGAGGCTTGGGTCCATGGTTCAACACCCTCCTTTAAAAAATTTTGTTGGCAATTCTCATAATTTTTTCTCCAGGGTTTTATTTCAGGGGAGGGGGTGGTATCTGTATATCCCCCACGCCTCGGATAAAATCTGGGAATAAAAAAATTGATAACGATAATTGTACACTTTTAAAAATTAGGCTTCCGCCATAGGGATTTGGCAGTCCAGGCAAGCGATATTTACGACTTTCGTTGCTCGGACAGAGTTCCTACAGCAAGGGCAAATGTATTTTCGGCTACTGGATTTTTTAGGCGTAGCAGAAATTCCGCCGTATTCATTTCGGGAAATAAGAATATCGGTCAAGCCAGCACTCAGAACGAAGTCCAACAGATCATCACCAGGGCTGGTAATAGACCAACCATATTTATCATGGTGAGTTACAGCCAGTCCGTGGGATTCCGCTGTTGCTTTAAATCTTTTGTTGTGATAGGTGTAGTTCCGGCTGGTGTCTTTAATCCCATTTTCGTAACAATACAAATGGCACATTTCATGAAGCAGGGTAGCAGCAACATCTTCAATAGGTCTTGCCAGGGTTCCGGCTCCGATATTTAATTCATGCGTCCCGCCCAGCTTGGAAAGCCATGTATCTTCACGCAAAGAAAAGTGGCCGTACATTCTAGGTGTAGATTGAATTGTAATGGTGGGCCTTGTAAGTGCACTTTCAAAAAATTCTACGTTCAGCTGATCGAAAACCTTGTTCAGATATCCGGCGACACGGTTATATGTGGTCAATTCTTTCATGTGATTTTGCTCCTTCATATTGATTTTGAGGAGCAGATAAGATACAATGATCTTACCCGCTCCTTTAGTGTGAGTGGTGCCCTTTGTCTATTGCTGTAGGAGGCTAGATAGAGGGCTTTTTTTATTTGTACTTCCATGCGGCAATCAGGATAACAATGGCAAGCAGGACAAAGAAAGCGGCGGTGGACATCAGAGCTACGTCAAAAACATTGAGATAGGGACCATGCTGGTCGAAGTAGACAACCAGAAAGATCATGACGATATAGAGCAGAATCATGTGGGAAACCTCCTTTCTATTAATTTCGGTAGGGGCATATATGTAAAAAGGCCGCCAGAGGATGAAGTCTCCAGCGGTCTTGAATCATCATATTCAAAAGAGGTGAATTTACATTTTCAAAGGGATTTTCGCTTTTGATTATTGTTGTATGAGGCAGACATAGGGATAGAAATAAAAAAAGGGAGAGGAAATTTCTTTCCCCTCCCTGTTCACATGACGCACCTATTTTTTGAATCAGCGTGGCCTTATGGTTTCCCTAATTTTTACCCTAATTCATGGTAATCGCATAAATTCTATATGTTATTTTTGGATGATATAAAAGCCAACAGAAATAAAAAATACGCAGTTTTTCCAAAGAAATAAGTTCTCAAAAAATCAACCCATACTCTTCAAATCCCTCCTTCCGCGCCAAACAATAAAACCCTTGGTATCAGGTGAAAGCCTGTCATACCAAGGGTTTTTATTGTTGTTTCTTGTTGTTCATTTCTCTAAAATATAAAAGCACAGTTCGGACACAGTGAAAACCCCTCCTCGATTTTCCTGGCTGCCGCCGCCAACCACCCAAAAAGGATCGTCTTTCTACCCCCACCTCAAAACAAGCTGGCAGACAGCACAAGGTGGCAGGTGTGGACGAGGCTGAAAGTCGGTGCAAGCAGAAAAGGGCCTGTGGAATCCTTT
Organism: uncultured Oscillibacter sp.; assembly: GCA_910587705.1. Taxonomy (GTDB): domain Bacteria; phylum Bacillota; class Clostridia; order Oscillospirales; family Oscillospiraceae; genus Oscillibacter. Next base: position 122,050 of record CAJUMX010000006.1, on the reverse strand, counting down.
CCACAGGCCTTTTTAGGGAAATCGCATCCAAAAACCTTACACAAAACGCCCGTTTCCCCTTGACAGAAGGAAACGGGCGTGGTAAAATAAAGCACTTATTGACAGCGGGTGGAAAGCCTCCCGCTCCATACCTTAATCGGAGTATAGCACATTTCCCAGAAGAATGCAAGAGCAGGGCGAAGGGTTTTTAACAACAGCGCCCGGCGTGTCTCGATCCCCGCCGCCGACGGCGGCAGAAAGGTGAATGTGAAGATGGCCAAAGACAAGTATTACGGGAAAACCCTTCGCAAGAACTTTGCCCGGTATGAGGAAGTCGTCTCCATGCCGAATCTCCTGGAGATTCAAAAAACCTCCTATCAGGAGTTCCTGGACACCGGCCTCCGGGAGGTTTTCGCCGACGTAGGCGCGATTTCCGACTACCAGGGCAACCTGGAGCTAACCTTCATCGACTACAAAATGGACGAAAAGCCCAAGTACGACGTGGAGGAGTGCAAGGCCCGGGACGCCAACTACGCCGCCCCCCTCAAGGTCAAGGTCCGCCTGCGGAACAAGGAGACGGAGGAGATCAAGGAGCAGGAGATTTTCATGGGGGACTTCCCCCTGATGACCCACTCCGGCACCTTCATCGTCAACGGCGCGGAGCGGGTGGTGGTCTCTCAGATCGTCCGCTCTCCCGGCGTGTACTATGGGTATGAGGTGGACATCAAGACAGACCTGCCCATCCTCACTTCCCAGGTCATCCCCCAGCGGGGCGCGTGGCTGGAGTATGAGACCGACGCCAACGAGCTTTTCTGGGTCCGCATCGACAAGAACCGGAAGATCCCCGTTACCTGTCTCCTCCGGGCCATCGGCCTGAAAACGGACCAGGAGATTCTGGACCGTTTCGGAGACGACCCCCGCATCGTGGCCACCCTGGAGAAGGACCCCTGCAAGAGCTATGAGGACGCGATGCTGGAAATCTACCGCCGCCTCCGTCCCGGTGAGCCTCCCACGGTGGAGGCCTCCGAGACCCTGGTAAACGGGCTCTTCTTCGACCCCCGGCGGTACGATCTCTCCGTAGTGGGCCGGTATAAGTTCAACAAGAAACTCTCCTTGTGGCAGCGGGTCACGGGGCGGAAGCTGGTCTATCCCGTGGCGGACCCTGCCACCGGCGAGATTCTCTTCGACGAGGGGTATCTGCTGAGCAAGGAGGACGCCCGGACCCTGGACGCCGCAGGCGTCAGCGATGTGACCATCGACGTGGACGGCACGCCGCTCCGGGTGATCTCCAACGGCATGTGCGATATGAGCCGCTTTGTGAGCTTCGACCCCTTCGAGACCTGCAAGATCAAGGAGCGGGTCCGGTTCAGCGTCCTCCAGGAGCTGCTGAGCCAGTACAGCGGCGAGGAGCTCATTGACCAGATTCTCCTCCACAAGGACCAGCTGGTCCCCAAGCACATCATTGTAGACGACATTCTCACGTCCATCAACTATATGAACGGGCTGGCCCGGGGCGTCTCCGTGAAGGACGACATCGACCACCTGGGCAACCGCCGCCTCCGCTGCGTGGGCGAGCTGCTGCAAAACCAGTTCCGCATTGGCTTTAGCCGCATGGAGCGGGTCATCCGGGAGCGCATGACCATCCAGGACATGGATATCGTCACGCCCCAGAGCCTCATCAACATCCGCCCCGTCACAGCGGCCATCAAGGAGTTCTTCGGCTCCAGCCCCTTAAGTCAGTTTATGGACCAGACGAACCCCCTGGCGGAGCTGACCCATAAGCGCCGCCTCTCCGCCCTGGGCCCCGGCGGCCTGAGCCGTGAGCGGGCCAACATGGAGGTCCGGGACGTGCATTACAGCCACTATGGCCGCATGTGCCCCATCGAGACCCCGGAAGGTCCCAACATCGGCCTGATCTCCTATCTGGCCACCTATGCCCGCATCAACGAATACGGCTTCATTGAGGCCCCTTACCGGGCCGTGGACAAGGAAACCGGCAAAGTCGCCGACGCCATCACCTATATGACCGCCGATGAGGAAGATAACTTCATCGTCGGCCAGGCCGCCGAGCCTGTGGACGAAAACGGCTGCCTGGTGAATTCCCGTATCACCGGACGGCACCGGGACGAGATCGTGGACGTGGACCGGGAGATGGTGGACTATATTGACGTCAGCCCCCGGATGATGGTCTCCATCGCCACCGCCATGATTCCCTTCCTCCCCAACGACGACGCCAACCGGGCCCTGATGGGCGCAAACATGCAGCGTCAGGCGGTGCCCCTGCTGCGGCCCCATGCCCCCATTGTGGGCACCGGCATGGAGCACAAAATCTGCATCGACTCCGAAATCGTGGTCCTGGCAGAGGGCGACGGCGTGGTCACGGACCTGGACGCCCGCCATGTCACCGTGCAGTACGACAGCACCGAGAGCAACCCCGCCCCCATCCGGGGAGAGAAGAAAACCTATAAGCTCATTAAGTTCCTCCGCTCCAACCACACCACCTGCATCAACCAGCGCCCCATTGTGGAGGTGGGCGAGCGGGTCCATGGCCGGGGCATCGGCCCCGACGGCCAGATGAGAGACCCCACCGTCCTGGCGGACGGCCCCGCCACCGAGCAGGGCGAGATCGCCCTGGGCCAGAACATTCTGGTGGGCTTCATGACCTGGGAGGGCTATAACTACGAGGACGCCGTTCTTCTGAACGAGCGCCTGGTCCGGGAGGACCTGTATACCTCCATCCACATTGAGGAGTTCGAGATCGACGCCCGGGACACCAAGCTGGGCCCCGAGGAGATCACCCGGGACATCCCCAACGTGGGCGAGGACGCCATGAAGGACCTGGACGAAAACGGCATCATCCGCGTGGGCGCGGAGGTCAAGGCCGGGGACATCCTGGTGGGAAAGGTCACCCCCAAGGGCGAGACGGACCTCACCGCCGAGGAGCGCCTCCTCCGGGCCATCTTCGGCGAGAAGGCCCGGGAAGTCCGGGACACCTCCTTGAAGGTTCCCCACGGCGAGAGCGGCATTGTGCTGGACACCAAGGTCTTTACCCGGGAGGGTGGCGACGAGCTGGGGCCCGGCGTAAACATGGTGGTCCGGGTCTATATTGCCCAGCGCCGGAAAATCCAGGTGGGCGACAAGATGGCCGGCCGCCACGGCAACAAGGGCGTGGTCTCCCGGGTCCTTCCCCAGGAGGATATGCCCTTCCTGCCCGACGGCACGCCGCTAGACATTGTGCTGAACCCCCTGGGCGTGCCCAGTCGTATGAACATCGGCCAGGTGCTGGAGGTTCACCTGGGCTACGCCGCCCATGCCCTGGGCTATAAGGTAGCAACCCCCATCTTCGATGGTGCTCGGGAAGAGGATATCCAGGCCATGCTGGCCGAGGCGGGGCTGGATCCCGACGGCAAGAGCGTTCTCTACGACGGGCGCACCGGCGAGCCCTTTGACAACAAGGTCACGGTGGGCTATGTCTACTTCCTCAAGCTCCACCACCTGGTGGATGATAAGATTCACGCCCGCTCCACCGGCCCCTACTCCCTGGTCACCCAGCAGCCTCTGGGCGGCAAGGCCCAGTTTGGCGGCCAGCGCTTCGGCGAGATGGAGGTTTGGGCCCTGGAGGCTTACGGCGCGGCCTATACCCTCCAGGAAATTCTGACGGTCAAGTCCGACGACGTGACGGGCCGCGTCCGCACCTACGAGGCCATTGTCAAGGGCCACAACGTGCCCCAGCCCGGCGTGCCCGAGTCCTTCAAGGTCCTGGTGAAGGAGCTTCAGTCCCTGTGCCTGGACATCCAGGTCCTGGACGCCCAGGGGAATCCCATCGAGCTCCGAGAGGACGAGGACGCCATGGACACCTTCAACCTGGCCCGGATGGATGCGGACGACGAGCGCAGCCGCAGCGCCTACACCGAGGACATGGCAGCGGAGTTCCAGGAGTCCGGCTATGACATCGAGGACGCCCCCGAGGACGCCGGGGCGGATATCGGCGCCGATTTCGACGACGGCGAGGACGACGAATGATGCGTTCGTTGAATATTCCGGCAGGGCCGGAGCAATGAAGGAGGAACGCGCAAGATGACCGACAACAAAACCGGCGGAAATATCGCCTTCGATACCATAAAAATCGGCATGGCCTCCCCGGAGCAGATTCGCGTCTGGTCCTACGGCGAGGTGAAAAAGCCCGAGACCATCAACTACCGCACCCTGAAGCCCGAGCGGGACGGCCTCTTTTGCGAGCGCATCTTCGGACCCACCAAGGACTGGGAGTGCCACTGCGGCAAGTACAAGAAAATTCGCTACAAGGGTAAAATCTGCGATCGCTGCGGCGTAGAGGTCACCCGGGCCAAGGTCCGCCGGGAGCGGATGGGCCACATTGAGCTGGCCACCCCGGTGTCCCACATCTGGTACTTCAAGGGTATCCCTTCCCGGATGGGCCTGCTGCTGGACATCAGCCCCCGGATTTTGGAGAAGGTGTTGTACTTCGCCAACTATATCGTCACAGACCCCGGCGAGACGCCCCTGAGCCGCAACCAGATTCTCTCCGAGAAGGAGTACCGGGACTACCGGGAGAAGTACGAGGATGACTTCCAGGCCGGCATGGGCGCGGAGGCCGTGAAGCAGCTTCTCCAGGACGTGGACCTGGACCAGCTCTCCCAGCAGCTCCATGCGGAGCTCAAGGGCTCCTCCGGCCAAAAGAAGGCCCGCATTGTCAAGCGGCTGGAGGTGGTGGACGCCTTCCGCCTCTCCGGAAACAAGCCGGAGTGGATGATCATTGACGTGCTGCCCGTCATCCCCCCGGAAATCCGGCCCATGGTCCAGCTGGACGGCGGACGCTTCGCAACCAGCGATCTCAACGACCTGTACCGCCGGGTCATCAACCGGAACAACCGCCTCAAGCGGCTCATTCAGCTCAACGCCCCGGACATCATCGTCCGCAACGAGAAGCGGATGCTCCAGGAGGCGGTGGACGCGCTCATCGACAACGGCCGCCGGGGCCGGGCCGTCACCGGCGCCAACAACCGGGCCCTCAAATCCCTCAGCGATTTGCTCAAGGGCAAGCAGGGCCGCTTCCGCCAGAACCTGCTGGGCAAGCGGGTGGACTACTCTGGCCGGTCGGTTATCGTGGTCGGCCCCGAGCTGAAAATCTACCAGTGTGGTGTGCCCAAGGAGATGGCCGTGGAGCTGTTCCGGCCCTTCATCATGAAAAAGCTGGTGGAGGACGGTACCGCCAACAACATCAAGTCTGCCAAAAAAATGGTGGATAAGGGAGTTACCGAGGTCTGGGACGCCCTGGACGTCATCATCAAGGACCACCCCGTCATGCTGAACCGGGCGCCGACGCTGCACCGCCTGGGCATCCAGGCCTTCGAGCCGGTGCTGGTAGACGGCCGGGCCCTCAAGCTCCACCCCCTGAACTGCACGGCCTTCAACGCCGACTTCGACGGCGACCAGATGGCCATTCACGTGCCCCTCTCCGCCGAGGCGCAGGCCGAGGCCCGCATCCTGATGCTCTCCGCCAACAACCTCCTCCGTCCCCAGGACGGCGGCCCCGTCACCGTGCCCACCCAGGACATGGTACTGGGCAGCTACTACCTGACCATGGACCGCATGGGCAGCGCCGAGAAGGGCGCGGCGGAGGTCTGGTGCGTGGACGCAGGAGACACGAACCTCACCGCCGGGGGCCCGGTGAACGCCGACGAGTTCCTGGCCGCCAACGAGGCCATCGAGGTGGAAAACAAGGCGGCCCGGAAGGCCGGCGAGCCGGAGAAGCGGAAGGCCACCTACAAGCCCCTGCGGATTTACGCCAATGAAAATGAGGCCCTCATGGCCTATAACGAGGGCGTCATCGGCCCCCACTGCCCCATCCTGGTCCGCCGGACCTGCACCGTGGACGGCGCGGAGCATACCCGTATTGTGGAGATCACCCCGGGCCGCATCCTCTTCAACCACAACATCCCCCAGGACCTGGGCTTTGTGGACCGCAGTGACCCCGCCCATATCTGTGACTACGAGATTACCGAGACCTGCGGCAAAAAGCAGCTGGGCAAAATCGTAGACAAAACCATCAATAAGCACGGCTTCACCATGGCCGCCGAGGTGCTGGATGCCATCAAGGCCACGGGCTACAAATATTCCACCCGGGCCGCCATCACGGTCTCCATTGCTGACATGACCATTCCCCCCAAGAAGTACGAGATGGTCCGGGATACGGAGCAGAAGGTGCTGGACATCGAGACCCAGTACAAGATGGGCTTCATGACGGACCAGGAGCGTTACCGCAATGTGGTCCAGGAGTGGGAAAAGACCACCGAGGACGTGTCCAACGCCCTGCAAAAGAACCTGGACCGCTACAACCCCATTTTCATGATGGCGGACTCCGGCGCCCGTGGCTCTATGAAGCAGATCCGCCAGCTGGCGGGCATGCGGGGCCTGATCGCCAACACCGCCGGCAAAACCATCGAAATTCCCATCAAGGCCAACTACCGAGAGGGCCTGACGGCCCTGGAGTACTTCATCTCCAGCCGTGGCGCCCGGAAGGGCCTGGCGGACACCGCCCTGCGGACCGCCGACTCCGGTTACCTGACCCGCCGCATGGTGGACGTCTCCCAGGAGGTCATCATCCGGGAGGAGGACTGCCATGTGACCCACGGCATCAAGGTCTCCGAGATCAGCGAGAACGGGCAGGTCATTGAGAAGCTGTCCGACCGCCTCCGGGGCCGCTTCCTGGTGGGCGACGTGGTGGACGCGGAGACCGGCGAGGTGCTGCTGAGCAACGACAAAATGATGGACGGAAGCGAGGATAAGCTGCTGGAGTCCCGGAAGTGGGTCCAGGAGAACGTCCGTCCCGGAGATCGCTGCGAGTTCGACCCCGCCGGGGACCCGGATAAGAAGCCCACGGTGATGATCCGCACCGTCCTGACCTGCAAGGCCCCCAGCGGCGTGTGCGCCAAGTGCTACGGCATGAACCTGGCTACCTCCAAGCCCGTGGGCCCCGGCGAGGCCGTTGGCATCATCGCCGCCCAATCCATCGGCGAGCCCGGCACCCAGCTGACCATGCGTACCTTCCACACCGGCGGCCTGGCCGGTGGGGACATCACCCAGGGCCTTCCCCGTGTCGAGGAGCTCTTCGAGGCCCGGAAGCCCAAGCGGATGGCCACCCTGGCGGAAATCGGCGGCACAGTCAAGTTCGAGGAGGCCACCAAGGGCAGCCTCCTGAATATCATCATCACCGCCCCCGACGGGGACACCCGGACCTACGCCGTGCCCCACACGGGACTGCTGGTAAGAGACGGCGACGTCATCGAGATGGGCCGCCAGCTGACCTACGGCGCCCTGAACCCCCACGACGTGCTCCGCATCCGGGGCGCGGACGCGGTGTACAACTACCTTATTCAGGAGGTCCTGCGGGTGTACCGCCAGCAGGGCGTGGATATCAACGATAAACACATCGAGGTCATCGTCCGCCAGATGATGCGGAAGGTCCGCCTGGAGGACGCAGGCGACACGAACCTGCTGGACGGCTCCATGGTGGACGTCCTGGAGCTGGAGAACGCCAACGAGGACATCCAGAACCGGAACGCGAAAGGGGAGACCCAGGAGAACGGCGAGCCCCTGCGCCCCGCCGTGGGCACCCAGCTCCTCATGGGCATCACCAAGGCGTCCCTGGCTACGGACTCCTTCCTCTCCGCCGCCTCCTTCCAGGAGACGACGAAGGTGCTGACGGAGGCCGCCATCAAGGGCAAGAGCGACCGCCTGGCGGGCTTGAAAGAAAACGTCATCATCGGTAAGCTCATCCCCGCCGGCACGGGCCTGACGGCCTACCACAACGCGGCGGAGCAGCTGATTCCCGAGGCGGAGAAAGCCGCCCCGGAGGAAGTGGCTCCGGAGCCGGTGATTTTGGGGAATGCCGTCAGCCAGGCGGCGGAAACTTCCCCCCTTTCCATGGATTGAAAAAACGGCGGATAGTGAAAAGCGGAGGTTCCATTTGGAACCTCCGCTTTTTGTCAGCCCTTTAAAATGTCCGTGTTTCGATACTGAATCGCCTCCGCGAGATGAGTCGCTCCGATATCCGCCTCCCCGTCCAAATCCGCGATGGTCCGGGCCACCCGGAGAATCCGGTCGTGAGACCGGGCCGTCAGGCCCATGCGCTGGAAAGCGCTTTTCATCAGCCTTTCCCCGGCCTCGTCCAGCCGGCAGAAGGCCCCCAGCTGGGCCGGGGCAATCTGGGCGTTGCAGGCCGCGCCGGACCCCGCTAGGCGCTTCGCCTGAATGGCCCGGGCCGCGTCCACCCGGGCCTTCACCTCCGCCGAGGACTCCGGGGTCTCCCGGCGGCGCATGGCCTCGTACTCCACCGAGGGCACCGTTACATGGAGGTCAATCCGGTCCAGCAGGGGGCCGGAGATTTTCTCCACATACCGCTCCCGGTCCCGCTGGGAGCAGGTGCACCGCCGGTCCGGGTGCCCCCGCCAGCCGCAGCGGCAGGGGTTCATGGCGCAGATGAGCTGGAACCGGGCGGGGAGGCGCAGGGTGCCCCCAGCCCGGGAGATGGTGACCTCCCCGTCCTCCAGGGGCTGGCGGAGAATCTCCAGAGCGTCCCGGCGGAACTCCGGCAGCTCGTCCAGGAAGAGGACCCCGTTGTGGGCCAGGGAGATTTCCCCGGGCCGCATGGCGGGCCCGCCGCCGGTGAGGGCGGAGGCGGAGACGGTGTGATGGGGACTGCGGAAGGGGCGGCGGGTCAGCAGGGGATGCGCCGGGTCCGTCAGACCCGCCACGGACCACACACCGGAGGCCGCCAGGGCCTCCTCCCGGCTCATGTCCGGCAGAATGGAGGGCAGGCGTTTTGCCAGCATGGATTTCCCCGCCCCGGGAGAGCCGATCATCAAAAGGTTATGCCCCCCGGCGGCGGCGATTTCCAGGGCCCGCTTCACGTTCTCCTGGCCCATCACGTCCCGGAGGTCCAAAAGGCCCGCCTCGTCCTCTCCCGGCGTCCAGGCCGGGGCGGGGGAGAGGGGCTTCTCTCCCCGGAGGTGGGCCGTCAGTGCCTCCACATCCTCCACGCCGTACACCGTCACCCCTCCGGCAAGCGTCGCCTCGGCGGCGTTGCCCGCCGGGACGAAGAGCTGCCGCACTCCCGCCCGCTCCGCCGCCAGGGCCATGGGGAGAACCCCCGCCACGCTCCGCAGGGTCCCGGAGAGGGACAGTTCTCCCACAAACGCCGCGTCCGCCGGGGGCGCGGGGAGGTCTCCATTTGCCGCCAGGAGGCCCACGAAGATGGGCAGGTCGTAGAGGGTCCCCGCCTTCTTCTGCCCCGCCGGGGCCAGGTTCACGGTGATGCGGCTGATGGGGAACTTGGCCCCGCAGTTCTTCACCGCCGCCCGGACCCGCTCCCGGGCCTCCCGGACGGCGGCGTCCGGTAGGCCCACCACGTCGAAGGCGGGGAGGCCGCCGGAGAGAAAGCACTCGGCGCTGACCTCGTAGCCGGAGACGCCGTTTAAGCCAAGGGAACGTACCGTGACCACCATGATGGAGCCCTCCTATGTCTTTATAGACTTTACTATACCACAAAATGGAGGAGAGGGAAAGCGCGGAATGAAAGAGCGGGAATTTCATGCCGGAAAAGGTGGGGATGCACGGAAGGCCGGGGCGAAAATCCGGCCCTCCAAGAATCTCTGGGAAAATTTGTGCAAAAAATAACAAAGCGGCAGTTTACACCGGGAAACAGCCGTGCTATAATGGAACCGCATGGGGTCCGGCAAGAGAGCGCTCCGGTCCCCTGTCTTGGAGAGATTGCCGTCCCCGGGCGGCAAATTTACAGGAGGTAAGTTTATGGCAAGAAAGTTCAAGTCCATGGACGGCAACAACGCGGCGGCATATGTCAGCTACGCGTTTACCGAGGTGGCGGGCATTTACCCCATCACCCCGTCTTCGCCCATGGCAGACTTGGTCGACCAGTGGGCAGCCGCCGGTCAGAAAAACATCTTCGGCACCACCGTGAAGGTCTGCGAGATGCAGTCCGAGGCCGGCGCCTCCGGCACCGTTCACGGCTCCCTGGCCACCGGCGCGATGACCACCACCTACACCGCCTCTCAGGGCCTGCTGCTGATGATCCCCAACATGTACAAGATCGCCGGCGAGCTGCTGCCCTGCGTGTTCCACGTGTCCGCCCGTACCGTGTCCAGCCACGCACTGAACATCTTCGGCGACCACTCCGACGTCATGGCCTGCCGCCAGACGGGCTTCGCCCTGCTGTGCGAGGGCAACGTCCAGGAGGTCATGGACCTGGGTCCCGTGGCCCATCTGGCCGCCATTGAGGGCCGGGTTCCCTTCGTGAACTTCTTCGACGGCTTCCGTACCTCCCACGAGATTCAGAAGGTCGCCGTGTGGGATTACGACGATCTGAAGGAAATGTGCGACATGGAGGCCGTGGACGCCTTCCGCAAGCATGCGCTGAACCCCGAGCGGCCCAACATGCGGGGCTCTCACGAGAACGGCGACATCTTCTTCCAGCACCGCGAGGCCTGCAACCCCTATTACGACGCCCTGCCCGACGTGGTGGAGAAGTATATGGGCAAGGTCAACGAGAAGCTGGGCACCGACTACCAGCTCTTTAACTACTACGGCGCCCCCGACGCGGATCGGGTGATCATCGCCATGGGCTCCATCTGCGATGTGGCGGAGGAAGTCATCGACTATATGAACGCCCACGGCGAAAAGGTGGGCCTTATCAAGGTCCGTCTGTACCGCCCCTGGCGCGCCGACAAGCTGATTTCCGCCATCCCCGCCACCTGCAAGAAGATCGCCGTGCTGGACCGCACCAAGGAGCCCGGCTCCCTGGGCGAGCCCCTGTACGTGGACGTGGTGGCCTCTCTTGCCAACGCGGGCCGGACGGACATCACCGTCATCGGCGGCCGGTACGGCCTGGGCAGCAAGGACACCCCGCCCCGGAGCGTCTTTGCCGTCTATGAGGAGCTGACTAAGGCGGAGCCCAAGCGTCAGTTCACCATCGGCATCGTGGACGACGTGACCCACCTGAGCCTGGAGGAGAAGCCCGCCCCCAACACCGCGGCGGAGGGCACCATCGAGTGCAAGTTCTGGGGTCTCGGCGGCGACGGAACCGTGGGCGCCAACAAAAACTCCATCAAAATCATCGGCGACCACACGGACAAATACGTCCAGGCCTACTTCCAGTACGACTCCAAGAAAACCGGCGGCGTCACCGTCAGCCATCTGCGCTTCGGCGATCAGCCCATCCGTGCTCCTTATTATATCAACAAGGCCGACTTCGTGGCCTGCCACGTGCCCGCCTATATCGTCAAGGCCTTCCCCATGGTCCGGGACGTGAAGCCCGGCGGAACCTTCCTGATCAACTGCCAGTGGAGCGACGAGGAAGTCAACAAGCACATGCCCGCCGTGGCGAAACGGTATATCGCCCAAAATAACATCCAGGTCTATACCATCAACGCCATCGACCTGGCGAAAGAAATCGGCATGGGCAAGCGGACCAACACCATCCTCCAGTCCGCCTTCTTCTCCCTGGCCAAGGTCATGCCCGAGTCCGAGGCCATCCAGTATATGAAAGACGCCGCCACCCACTCTTACCTGAAAAAGGGCCAGGACGTGGTGGATATGAACCACAAGGCCATCGACGCCGGAGCCACGGCCTATAAGAAGTTCGAGGTTCCCGCCGACTGGGCCGACGCCCAGGATACCCCCGACACCACCACCCTGACCGGCAAGCCGGAGCTGGTGGAGCAGGTCAAGACCATTCTGAACCCCGTGGGCAAGATGGACGGCGACAGCCTCCCCGTCTCCGCCTTCGTCAAGCACGCCGACGGCCAGTTCGAGCTGGGCGCCGCCGCCTATGAGAAGCGCGGCGTGGCCGTCTCCGTTCCCACCTGGATGCCCGAGAACTGCATCCAGTGCAACCAGTGCGCCTATGTCTGCCCCCATGCCACCATCCGTCCCTATGCCATGACGGAGGAGGAAGCTGCTAAGCTTCCCGCCGCCGCCAAGGTCATCGACAAAACCGGAAAGGGCAAGGGCTACAAGTTTACCATCGCTGTGTCTCCTCTGGACTGCATGGGCTGCGGCGTGTGCGTGGGCGTCTGCCCGGGCCGCAAGGGCGAGAAGGCCTTGAAGATGGTGGCTCAGGAGCAGGAGGCCGCCCAGCAGGAGGTCTTCAACTACTGCAACGCCAACGTGGCGGAAAAGAAGGATCTCCAGGACAACACGGTGCCCGGCAGCCAGTTCCACAAGCCCCTCCTCGAGTTCTCCGGCTCCTGCGCCGGCTGCGCCGAGACCAGCTATGCCCGTCTCGTCACCCAGCTCTTCGGCGACCGGATGTATATCTCCAACGCCACCGGCTGCTCCTCCATCTGGGGCGGTCCCGCGGCGACGTCTCCCTACTGCACCAACGCGGACGGCCACGGCCCCGCCTGGTCCAACTCCCTGTTCGAGGACAACGCCGAGCACGGCCTGGGTATGTATCTGGGTCAGAAGGCCATTCGCGACCGCCTGGCGGACCTGACCAAGCAGCTCATCGCGGTGCCTCACACCTACCAGGGCCTGAAGGACGCCGCCCAGAAGTGGCTGGATACCATGGAAGATGGCAAGGCCAACGCGGAAGCCACCTGCGAGTATGTGAAGCTCCTGGAAGAGAGCGTCATGACCGTGGACGCCGTCGTGGCCTTCACAGGCAGCCCCGAGGCCGCCAAGGTCTTTGGCGACCAGCTGCCCAAGTTCCAGGCTCACGCCAAGGAGCTCAAGGACAGCGGTGCGAAGTACTGCGACTGCGACGCCTGCAAGCTCTGCCTGGAGATTTTGAAGGACAAGGAATACCTGTCCAAGAAGTCCCTGTGGATCTTCGGCGGCGACGGCTGGGCCTACGACATCGGCTTCGGCGGTGTGGACCACGTCCTGGCCTCCGGCAACGATGTGAACATCTTCGTCTTTGACACTGAGGTCTATTCCAACACCGGCGGCCAGGCCTCCAAGGCCTCCAACATCGGCCAGGTGGCCCAGTTTGCCGCCGCCGGTAAGGAGATCAAGAAAAAGTCCCTGGCGGAAATCGCCATGAGCTACGGTTATATCTACGTGGCCCAGGTGGCCATGGGCGCCAACCCCGCCCAGACCCTCAAGGCCATCCAGGAGGCCGAGGCCTATCCCGGCCCGTCCCTGATCATCGCCTACTCCCCCTGCGAGATGCACAGCATCAAGGGCGGCATGATGAACTGCCAGGCGGAAATGAAGAAAGCGGTCGAGTGCGGCTACTGGAACCTGTTCCGCTTCAACCCCGCCGCCGAGGGCGCCAAGTTCACTCTGGATTCCAAGGAGCCCGCCGGCGGGTATCAGGAGTTCCTGATGAACGAGGCCCGCTACAGCCGCCTGACCCGCGAGTTCCCAGACCGGGCCAGCGAGCTGTTCCAGCGCAACGAGAAGGCGGCCATGGACCGCTATCAGCACCTGCTGAAGCTCAAGGAAATGTACGCCTGAGGCGTCGCAAAGTCCGCTAAGCTCCGTTCCCGCCGCCGGCCTGCGGCCTCTGGCGAGAACTGCGCCCGCTTCCTTGCTCCGCCTCCCTTCAAGGGGGAGCAGGCTCCCCCTTGAGCAACCCCCACCCCCTGCGGGGGGGACGAGGGACGTAAGACGGAAGAATGGTATCGGCAGAATTTTCAACAAAAGAGGACCACGGGCAAAGCCCGTGGTCCTCTTTCTTTGGTAGAAGGGGGGTGGGGCCTGACCCCAGGTCAGGCCATTTTTCCCCTCCATTCTCAAGCAATCAGGGCTTTCAGAGCTTCCGCCAGCTTCTCTCCCTGGCTCCGGGTGAGCCCTCCGGTGAAGTCCGCGTCCGCCGGAAGAAGCCCCAGGTCCCAGGCCCGGGCCACGGTCTCCTGGCTTCCGCCCTGGGCTAGAGCTTCTGGGATGGGACCCGTGCGCTTCTCCGCCGGATCCGGCTGGAGGTCCAGCGCCTCTGCCGTCCGGCCCAGGAATACGGCGGCTTCTTTCCAGGTCAGAGGCCGGGCGGCGGAGAAGGTTCCCTCCGCACCGCCCTTGGCGATGCCCTCCGCCTTGGCCCAGGCCACGGCGGGGAGGTACCATTCAATACCGAAGCTGTCTTTAAAGGGAAGCTCCTCCCCGATTTCCACCTTCGGGCTTCCCGCCGCCTCATAGAGCTGGCCGATGAACCGCCCTCGGGTCAGGGGCGCAAGGTCGTGGCTGGCGGGAATCAGCTTCTGGTCCGGGGCGGTAAGGCACCAGTCCGCCAGGGTGTCCTTGCCGTTCAGCGTGTCCTCCAAAGTTTGGTACACCAAAACGTCCGGCTCCAGGGCCACCACGCCCCGTCCCGCCGCCGCGTCCAGCAGGGTGTTTAGGTCGAGGTACTTGCTGGAGAGCTGGCCCCGTACCTTGGAGTTTGGCAGGGAGAAGCCCTGCACCGCCCCGAAGTGGCAGACGCTGCCCCCGGCGGGCTCTCCGGCCAGCACGCCGCCCATCTCCTGGATTTCCACGGCGTTGATGAGGGCGGAGGAGAAGGTGGCCTCCCCGATGAGGCCCACCAGCTTGACGCCGCCGTCCATCTCCTTGCGCAGCACCTCAAACAGGGGCCAGATCACCCCGTCGGACCCACCGCCGTTGTTTCGCAGGTCCAGCAGCACCCGGCTGTAGTCCCCGTCCGCCAGGTCCTTTGCCACCAGGGCGGCAAACTCCTCCATGGGAAGGTCCTCCGCCTCCCGGCAGGTGTTGTACTGAATGTAGTACACATCCTCCGTCAAGGGCTTGGCCAAGTAATAGGCGTCCGCCGCCGCCGTCTCCGGCTGGCCCTTGATCCGGTCCGAAATTCGTACAGCTTCCAGCTCATTCATGGCCTTCTGGTCCATGGGATCCAGGCTGATGGTTTTCCCGTTTTTCAAGCCGACGGTCAGAGGCTCCCCGGTCTCCACCAGTCCCAAGTACTCGTAAATATCCGCTACATTGCACGCCTGTCGGAAGCTCCGCCGGAGATGCACCGGGTTGTCGGAGGCAAACAGGGTACCGTAAGCCTCAATGACCTCCTCAATCGGCTTCCCGGCCAGCTTTACGACCTCCTGGCACAGCAGGGCCTCGTCCTCCGGGACCGCGGCGGAGAGATACCAGCTCTCCCCCCGCCGGACCATGGCGAAGGGATAGGCCCGGAGCTCCGCCGCTCCGCCGATGGCAATGCTGGTGTGGGAATCCCCCACCAGCGCCGTCAGGCGCATCAGGTCCAGCAGAAACTCCGTGCCGCTCACGGTTTCCAAGCGTTCCTCAATCTCCGCCTTCACCCGCAGGAACTCCGATTCCGGCGTGCTGGCAAAGGCGTCCGGGTGGTGCTCCACCAGGACCGTCTCATAGAGAAAGTCCAGGTCCTCCTGCCGCTGCTCGGCATCCAGCGGCTCCGCCGCCAGGGCCGGGACCACCAATAGCGCCGTGAGGCACAGTCCTGCGGCCTGCCGAAGCAGATTGCTCCAAGGTTTCATAAAAATCGCCCTCCATTTCACTAGTTCAATAATACAATGATACATCAGAGACCAGCCAAAGTCAAGCCTCAAATGTTAAAACGAAACAGGCGGGGAAAATTCTTCAAAAAGAGACCGCCGGAAACAGGCGGTCTCTGCACATTATAGCTCCCAAGGGGGCTTTTTGTCCGATGCGGACCAAGGGTCCGGCCCGGTCCGACGGGGCGATTCCCGGCTTTGCTGGGGCGACCAGGGGTCCTTGGCATCCCAGCGGCGGCGCTCTGCCCGCTTCTGCCCGGTGCGCCGGAGGCGGAGCGCAGCCCCCAGGGCGACAAGAACGAAGCAGAGAACCAGGAGAATTCCCTCAAAACGCCCCGCCGTGCTGCCCCGCCGCTGGCCGTAGGAGACCGGTTCCCCGTCCAGATAAGCCTCCAGGGTCTCCGCCAGGGCGGGGACGGTCTCCGGCTCAAAGATATCCCGGAGGCCCACCTCCTCCACCGCCGCCATGTAGGGCAGGGAGAGGGACAGAGCAGAGAGCTCTAGGTAGGTTTCCTTGGCCTCCCGGGGGCGGTCCAGGTAGAGGAACCACAGGTCCAGGGCGGAGAGGGCGGAGGTGGCGTAGCTGATGAAGTACAGGGGACTTTGGAAGTTGTGGGCGTTCTCCACCCAAGTGGGGTCCGCGTTCACACCGGGGGCGTAGGAATAGCCGTAGTCCTCCGACAAGACCTTGAAAAGCCGGTCCAGCTCCTCCACGGTCATCTCCGGGTTTTGGTAGGCCGCCGCCTGGAATTCGTCATAAAGACAGCCGTCTAGAACGGAGTCCAGAATGTTGTAGAGGATGGTATCCCGGTAAACGGTTCCGTACCGCTCCCCAAAGAGTGCTTCGGCCCGTTCGGTAAACATCAGCTCCAGAGCCTGCGAGTCGATTTCCCCCACGTCGATGTTGAAGTCCGTCCAGAGGTCATGCTGGGCACAGTGGAAGGTCTCGAAGAAGTGGCCGAACTCGTGCACCGTGTCGCTGAGGTCCTGATAGTCCCCGTAGGGGCTGTTGAAAATAAAGGCGCTGCCGTAGGCGGGCAGGGCCACGGTGTAGCCGGTGGGCAGCTTGGTCTCCCCGTATTCGATGTCGTAGAGGTGGTGCTCCCGGAGGAAGTCGAAGGTCTTTCCCATCTCCCGGTCAAAGTCCCGGGCGAAGGGCTGAATAACGTCCAGCACAGCCTCGCCATTCATGCGGCTTTGGACGCTGAGGGATCGGAGCTCCTGCTCACTGGTCTCCTCCAGCAGGCGGAGCTGGAGGGGGAGAATGTACTGCTTCGCCGCTTCTCGGAGGGCCGCCGTATCCTCTAGATCGTAGTCCCGGGTGTAGAGGGCCTCGTAGGCGTATTCCGCATAATCGTCATAGCCCGCCCGCAGGGCCTGCGCCGTCCGTAGCCGGACTAGTTGGAGGTAGAGCTCCCCGGCGGCCCGGTAGCGCTCCGCCGCCAGAGCCTCCCGGATGGCTTGATAGGTCTCTCCGTCCACCTGGGCACTCTCCAGGTCCTCCGCCGTCCAGACGCGCCCCTCCACCGAAACGGGAACGCCCTGCTCCATGATCTGGTCATAGGTCTGCGTAAGCCGGTCCTCCTCCTCATAGAGAGCGGCCTCCTCCTCCGTCAAGCCCCGATAGCCCTGGAGGCTCCCGGCGGCGCCTTCTCCCGCGTCCTCGTCCAGAATGTCGGAGTAGGGGGAGGAGGCCATGGCGGACAATACCTGATAACAGCGGTCATAGAGCCGGGTCTGCTGGGCGGAGAGCTCCAGGTACAAAGCCGCCTCTGCCGGAGCGCCGCCGCTGGCGTCGTATTGAACACCGCTGAGGTTTGCCTTGGTGGCCAGCAGGTCCATTTCCTCCAGAACCAGCTCATAGAGGGCCTGGACCCGGCGGCGGGTCTCCCGGGTTCCCCGGTCCCGGCTGTGGCGGGAGCAAACTCCTTCCAGCTCCTTCAGGGCGGCTAACAGGGCCGTCTCGTCGAAGCCGGTGACAGGGAGCATGTCGGCGTAATCCACCTCCGGGTGGGCGGAGACGGGATATTCCCAGGTCAGGGCCGCCGCCGAACCGGAGAGCAGAGCCAGGGCCAGCAGCAGGCAGAGGGCTTGTTTCAGCATAGAGAAACCTCCATAAGGGTCAGGATGCGCCCTCCCTCTGCCGCCGGAGCAGAAGGAGGGTGCTGAGAACGTCCAGCACGGGAAGAAACTGGCAGACGCTGTGGAGGATGGCGGCGTCCTCCCCGGATTCCCGGAGACAGCGGATGTACAGCCAGCCGGTAAAGCCGCTTTGAATGACCATCAGCCAGGTGACGCCGATGGGAATGGGGATTAGCAGGAGAAAGATTCCCCGGGAGGCGGCCACAATGGCCCCCCAGGCCAGGAAGCTCCAGAGGAAGTTCAACATGTAGAAGGGGATAGCCCCCAGCTTCAAAGCTCGCCAGCCGGACAGGAGCCGGGTCATGTCGTTTTGCCGGTAGGCAAAGATGGAGGCCCCGACGCTGACCCAGCCCAGGAGCTGAACCAGAGCGATTGCGAGGAGATAGGCCAACAGCAGCATGCCGTTGGAGCGGCCCCACCCGGCCCCGCCCCAGCCCAGGTACAAAATGCCGATGGGGGCGGCGACGCTGAGAACCAGATGGACATACATGCCCGCGAGAAAGAGCTTGGCGGTTTTCATGCTTCCTCCCCGGCCAGGGCCTCTGGCTCCCGGGGCGGGCGGCCCTGGGCGGCCAGCACATCCGCCGCTGTCAGCTTCATCAGGTCCTCCCGGGTGACGGCCTCCTGTCCCGCCAGCCGGTTTGCCTGCGAGACCAAAATCCGCTCAAAGACATTCCGCACGCCCCGGGCGTTGCCAAAGGAGGCGGGGTCCTGGTTTTCTTCCCGGAGGAAGTCCCGGACAAGGCCCTCGGCCTCCTCCTCCAGCGCATAGCAGCCCTTGTTGCAGCGCATCTTGAAAATTTCCAGCAGCTCCTCCGGCGAGTAGTCCTCGAAATGGAGGAAGCGGTTGAACCGGGACTCCAGGCCGGGGTTGGAGTGGATAAAGCGGTCCATCAAATCGTCGTACCCGGCGGCGATGACCACCAGGTCATCCCGGTGATCCTCCATAGCCTTGAGGATGGTGTCAATGGCCTCCTGGCCGAAGTCGTTTCCGGAGGAGCCGTTGAGGGCATAAGCCTCGTCGATGAACAGCACGCCTCCCAGGGCCTTTTCCACGGCTTTTTTGGTTTTCAGGGCCGTCTGGCCCACGTAGCCCGCCACCAGCCCGGCCCGGTCCACCTCCACCAGCTGGCCCTTGGAGAGGATGCCCAGGGTGTGGAAGATGCGGGCCATCAGCCGGGCGATGGTGGTTTTGCCGGTGCCGGGGCTGCCGGAAAAGACCATGTGGAGGGACAGGTCCGTCACCGGCAGGCCATTTTTCTCCCGAAGCTGATGGACCTTCACCAGATCGATGAGGTTCCGGACCTCCTTTTTCACAGCGGCCAGGCCAATGTAGCCATCCAGCTCCTTTTGCAGGTCCTCCAGCTTCTCCGGAGGAGGAGCTTCCTCCTGGGGCTCGGTGCGCGCGCCTGTGGTCTGGGGGGCCTCCGGGGCGTCGGGCTTCCCTTGGGAGGAGGCCGGGGGAGTGGGGGCGCCCTGGGAGGGGGCCTCCGGTGTTTTGACCTCCGGGGTCAGGGGGGAGCCCCAGAAATCCGTTCCCATCCGGCGGAGGTTGTGCTCCGTCAGGGTTTGGATGACCTCCAGCTGCTGGAGGATGATTTCGTCTTTTTTGTCCTTCTTGTCCATAGCCGTCAGCCTTTCATGAGATTGGTAGAGCGAAGTCCCTGAAACAGGCAGGCGGAGGCCAGTCCGGTCAATCCGCCGGTGAGCAGGGATACCGCCAGCAAAACAGGCAGATAATAGAGGGGAGCGGTGCTGCCCAGGGTCCACACGGCGGCGGCAATCTGCCCACAGTTGTGGGCTGCCGCCCCGCCGGTGGACACACCGTAAACGGATAGGCCCCGCCGCCGGGAGAGGAGAGCCATGGTCCCCAGGGCGGAGAGCCCCCCCAGCAGGGAGAAAATCAGCGCGTTCATGTTCCCGGCAAAGAGGGCCCCCAGAAAGCACCGGGCCAGGAGAATCAAAAGCGCCTCCCCCGGTCCCAGGGCGTAGAGCGCAAACACCGTGACGATGTTGGCAAGGCCCAGCTTCACGCCGGGGACGGGGACGGCCAGGGAAAGGGGAAACAGGTTTTCCAGATAGCTCAGCGCCAGGGCCATAGCCGTCAGCAGGGCGCAGAGGGTCAATTGTTTGGTAGTCAGCTTCATTCCGCGCCTCCTAACCCAATACGGCGTCCACGCCCTCCACGTCCGGCTCGCCGCCCTCCAGCCGGACGATGATCCGGGCGGGGAGGCAGACGATGCTCTGCCCGCTTCTGGTGATCGTCCCGGTGTGGACGCAGTCCTGGGTGGGACAGTCGGAGGCGGCTACGCAGAGGCCGGTCTGACCGGAGGGGGGCAGGGCGCTTGAGGCCGGGTGCTCATAGTCTATGGACAGCGCCACCTCCAGGGTATAGCCGCCGCCGGTATAGGTTCTGGGGCCTTCCCGCAGGGCTTCTGGCGAAAAGCGGTCCACCTCCGTGCCGTCCACAGACACCACCGCCGTCAGCCCTTGGGAGGGTCCGGTCCGCCACTGAAATAGGGCCAGGACAATGGCCAGGGCCGCTACGCAGAGGACCACCAGCCCATCCCAGGCCGTGGGCCGGAGCTTCGGAAAGGGCTTCATTGGCCGTTCCGGGAGACGGTTTCCAGAGAATACCCGCTGCCCTCGTCCAGGGTGAAGCGGTCCGCCAGCCCCTCCGTGACCACCACCCGGCCGTCCTCTGTCACCAGCACCAGGTCGAAAGGACAGCCTTCTTCTCCCCACATTGTTTCGTCCCGCCAGAAGGCCAGAGCCCGTTCCTCCCCCATGATAAAGAGGGCGGTAGAATAGGCGTCGCACATGGTGCCGGGGAAGCCGCTGCCGTCCCCCTCTCCAAGGCCGGCAACAACGGTGACGGAGGTCAGGCCGCTGTCCGCCGGGTATCCCGTGGCGGGATCGATAATATGATGATAGGTTTTCCCATCCTGTTCAAAATACCGTTGGTAGCCCCCGGAGGTGACGGCAAAGGAATCCGTCAGCGCCAGCACCCCGGCGAAGGCGTTCTGCTCGCCCACCCGAGCCGGGTCCTGAATACCCACCCGCCAGGGGGTGCCGTCGGGCCGGTCGCCATAGGCCAGCACGTTGCCGCCTAAGCTGATGTTGGCCCGGGGGACATCGTACTCCTGAAGAACCTCCAGGATGTTGTCGGCGGCGTAGCCTTTGGCCAGGCCCCCCAGGTCGATGGCCTGCCCGGGGCCCAGGGTGACCATGGCCTTGGGTCCGTCCCCGTTGGAATCAAGGGAGGGCGTAACGGAGACCTGGGAACTGTCCACCAGGGGGAGAAGCCGATCCAGCTCCGCTTGAGAGGGGACGCGGAAGCTGTCCTCCGTGAAGCCCCAGGCGGAAACCACCGGGGCCACCGTGATATCGAAGGCCCCACCGGTGGAGGAGCTGTAAGCGGCGGCCCGCTCCAAAAGGGAATAGGCATCCCAGCCAATCTCCATCGGCTCTCCCCCGGCGGCGTTGAGCCGGGAGACCTCGCTGTCTGCCAAGGTCCGGGAGAGCTTAGCCTCTAGGCCCCGGATGACATCCTCACAGGCGTAAGCGGCGGCGGGGGAGCGCTCCCCATAGGTGGTGATGAGCATAGCGGTGTCCATGGCAAGGACCTGGATGCTCTCCTGAGCCGTATCCGGGTCCGCAGGCCCGCCGCAGCCGGTGAGCAGCAGGGCCAGCAGAAAAACATATGCGGTAAAACGTTTCATAGCAATCCTCTTGTCGGTCTGGTCGTGATTTCTATAGTATAGCACGGCTGGAAGCGCATCTCAACGAAAAACGAAAGTTTGGGCGAA
This sequence comes from uncultured Oscillibacter sp., assembly GCA_910587705.1. Lineage (GTDB taxonomy): Bacteria > Bacillota > Clostridia > Oscillospirales > Oscillospiraceae > Oscillibacter. Next base: position 100,608 of record CAJUMX010000006.1, on the reverse strand, counting down.
AAAATAAAAAACCTGGCAGGAAGGGCCTTGCAAAAGAGGAAAAAGTCTGCTATACTATTTAAGCGTGTCGGCGGAGGTCTGTTTCGCCGGGCATTTTGAAAAGAAAAAACACCTTGGAGGTCTTGATAAATGGCAAAGAATCCGAACGGAAAGTCTATGAAGCGGGACAATTCCCTGTATGGCGCCACCATTTTTTTCCTTGCGGCCTGCCTGGCGGAGTTCTATCTGCTGATCCTCCGCAAATATTACATCCACGGCGACGTGGTGACGGAGGCCCTGGTGTGGCATGACCGGCTGCTGATTTTTGCGGGCCTGGGCGCGGCGGCGCTGGTTCTGGGCGTGGTTCTAAGCGTGCTTTGGAAAGCGGATGAGCGTAAACGCCTGATCGGCTGGTGCCTTGTGGGCTTGGGCGTGTTCTTCGGCGGCGGCAGCATGCTGATTCGCCTGTATTTCGAGTCCGCCGTCACCCTCCTCAGCGTGGTGGTGCCGGTGGCCATGGTTCTGACGGTCATTTGGGCTTTCTACGACCGGGAGTGCTCCATTGCCATGACAGCCCTGAGCGGGACCTTGATTCTTCTGTGGATGTGCCGCCGCCTGTTCAATCACCTGACTTTGGGCCTGCCCGTAAAGGCGCTGGCCGTGGCCTATGTGCTGCTGCTGGCGGGGCTTTGCTGGCTGGCGAAAAACAAGAAGCTGGGAAAGCTGCTCCCTGCGGATGCGGACCTGATGCCCATTTACGCCGCGGCGGGTCTCTCTGCCGTAGCGGTGGTCCTGGGGCTGTTCAGCGCCGCCGTGGCGTACTACGCCATGTGGGCCCTGGGGATTGTGGTGTTCGCCCTGGCGGTGTACTACACGGTGAAGCAGCTGTAAGGCGTCTCCCCTGCATGAATGTGAAAAGCCCGCCGTCCGATGGACGGCGGGCTTTTTGCGGCTTGCTATTGAAAGGTTCCCAGCCGGATGTCCATGCCGATCTCAAAGGCCCGGTCCCAGGGGAAGCGGTAGTTCTCCAGGGCAATGCCGCCCCAGCTTTTTTCCGCATAAGGTTCCAGTGACGTGATAAGACGGCTCCGCTCTAGATTTTTGATTGCGGCGGCAGTCTCCTCTTTCATACCTTCCTTCAGGCGGCGGAGCAGGTCCTCCCGGTCCAGCTCTGGGAACCAGAAGTTGTTGGCGTCCCCGCCTAGGTCGTTTCGGATATAGCTGAGCAGGTCGTTCCGCACCACGCCCTTGTAGCAAAAGTCCTTGAGCACGCTGTCCGCCAGGGTCCTGGCCCAAGCCCGGTCCATAGCGTCGGTGTTCTCTTCGTTTCTCAAAACGGCATACCGGGCCGCCCCGTGGCTCAGGGCGGTGCCGGTGACGATGGCCATGTCCAGCATGCCGGAATAGGCGATGAGATATCCCAGTTCCGTGTCCTTGGTCAGGGCCTCATAGACCGCCGTGCCGTAGGTCCCGTTGCTGGCGTCGATGAGGATGGTGGGCCGCTGGGCCTTCCTGTAGTCCCGCAGGGCCTCTATGAGATGTTTGCGGTAAGCGTTCATTTGGTCCGGGTCCTCCGGCTGGGTCAGCACCAGAATTTGCAGCTCCGCGGCGTCGGCCTCCCGCAAATCGAAGAAGGCCAGGTGTTCTTCCATGATTTCCGTCAGGGGCTGGAAGTCGTACTCACAGGCGGGCCGGTCCTCGGCGCCGCCTAGGTAAGTGACCGCCGTCCGCGCCCCCGTCCAGCCGGTCTCGTCCAGATACAGCCGGGCCACGGCCTTGAAGGCCAGATCGTCCACCCCGGAGAGAAGCCAGTCCCATTGCTTCCCATCCTCCCCAGTCCGCAGCCCGTGTCGGAGGAAGGCAATCTCGTTTTTCTGGATGCAGTCCTCCAGGGAGGAATCGTCGATGCCGATGAGAAGCCGGAAGCGCTCATAACCCGGCTGGGCCAGGATGCGCTGAACCTCATCGGAGAGCCCCAGCTTCCGCTCTCGCGCCGCCAGGTAGCTATCCAGAAGCTCTGGGCTGCTCTCTGGCTCCGGCAGGAGCTGGCCGTCCGCGCCATAGCGGTAGCCGAGACAGACGTTGACAAGGGTCAGGTGTTCCAGAGCCTCCCGGGGCTGCGAGCCATAGTCCCGCAGGGCGTTGTACGCCTCCAGCGTCCCGCCCTCATAGCCTACCGTAGGGGCCAGCCGCATCACAGAATCCAGCAGCCAGACCACGTTGTTTGGGTCCTCCGCCAGTTTTGCCAGCAGATTTTCCAAAAGCTGGGAAGTGGAAACCGTTCCGCCTCCGGGTAACTCCATTTCATCCCCCGTCATGGAGCGGGAACTGACCAGCCCCCCGGAGTGGAGCTGATCCAGGGAGAGGATGTAGCGGTTACACCCTGCCGCCTCCTGTTCCAGCACCCAGGTGGACAAGGACCAGGGCTCTCCCCGCTGAAGGCTGTCGAAATTTTTCGGCTGGTGGTCCAAAGCCGTTCGGTAGAGCACTTCCTCCGGCATCGCCAGGGCATAGCCCAGGGACTCCGCCAGGTACTCCACCCGCTCTACGTTGTCCGGCCGGTCGTCCAGAGGCACATAGGCAATGGTTTTCCCCGGCTCGGAGGCCGCTGGCTCCGGATAGGGCAGGGGCTCCGTCCGCCTGGGGGCACAGCCCGCCAGCAGAATCAGAGCCAGGACCGCCGCCCAAAGGCGTTTCGTTCGTTCCATAAAACCTCCTGTAAAAAAGGGCGGGACCATCCTGGCCCCGCCCTTCCATCAAATACCCAGGTTCCCCAGGTTCAACCCGCCGGTGATGCTGTCCATGGCCTTGTCCATGGCATCCCCGGCCTGGCGCAGAGCCTCGTTGACGGCGGAGACCACCAGGTCCTGGAGCATCTCCACGTCCTCGGGGTCTACAGCCTCCGGCTTGATGGTGAGGGAAGTCAATTCCTTCTTGCCGCTGGCCACGGCCTCCACGGCCCCGCCGCCCACACTGGCGGTGAAGGAGCGGTTTTCCACCTCCGTCTGGGCGGCGTTCATGGCCTCCTGCATTTGGGCAATCTGCTGTTGGACGGCGGCCTGGCGCTGTGCGCCGGTGGCCTTCATATTGCCGCTGGTGAATCCGCGGCGGGCGCTGTAACCCATAGTGATCTTCTCCTTTTTATCTATTTGATTTCAATGTTGTCAAACTGCCGGCCAAAGGCCACCAGATTTTTCAGGTTTTCCTCCGGGGAGGACTTGGGTGCTTCCCCCGTGCGGAGCATCAGCCGCACCGGGCTTCCCACAAGGGCCTCCGCCTCCTGGGTGATGGTCTCTCGAACCCGGTCGTTGTCCAGACGGCCCAGGGTCAGGTCGTCAGGGGCGCAGACCGTCAGTAGATCCCCCTCCAAAAAGCCGGAGCACATGCCCAGGAAGGGCCGGTACATGGGGGAAAGGCGGCCCTTGCAGTTTTCCGCCAGGGTTCGCCACCAGCCGCCGTCCAACGCCCGTCCAGGTGAGGAGGGCGGCATTTCGGCTGCGGGGGGTGCTGGCGGCGGAGGCGCCTTCGGGGCCAGGGGAGGGAGCTCCTCGGGAATGTCATAAATCCGCTGGCCCGGCTCCTCCATGGGGGGTGGCTCCTCTGGCAGGGGGGGCTCGTCCCAGGGGGGCGGGTCCGTGGCCGGCGGTTCGGAGAGGGGGGCCTTCGGGGGCTCTGGGGCCGGCCTCACCGGCGACGGGGCGGAGGGCCGCCGGGCCAGTTCTGCCCGGGCGGACTGGTTGTCCTCCAGGCGGCGGACGCGGGCCGCCAGGGCCGTCAGGTCTCCGGAAAGGCTTTCGTCACAGAGGCGCAGGAGACAGAGCTCCGTGTCCAGGCGGCGGTTGACGCTGGCGTACAGCTCCGCCGAGGCCTTTTGCAGGGTGGCGGCCAGATGCAAAAAGCGCCCGGCGGGCACGCCCTTGCCCAAACGGTCCAGCGTGTCGGCGTCAAAGCCACCGGAGAGCAGGGCCGCGCCGCCCTTGGGGGCGGTTTTTTGCAGCAGCAGGTCCCTTGTGAGGGTGGAGAGCTCCGAGAGCACCGACCCCAGGTCCTTGCCGCCCTTGTAGAGCTCGTCCAGCAGGAGAAGGGCCCCTTGAGCGTCCCGGCTTAAGATCAGCTCCATCAGCCGGGCGGTCTGGAGGTTTCCCGCTAGCCCCAGCACGTCCAGCACCGCGGTGGCGTCAATGATACCTCCCGCGGCGGCGCACTGGTCCAATAGGCTCAGGCCGTCCCGCAGGGCTCCGTCTGCCAGACGGCTGAGGACCTCCGCCCCGTCGGGCCGGAGATCAATAGCCTCCTGCTCCGCCACATAGCGCAGCCGCCGGGCTACGTCCTCCGGCCGGATGCGCCGGAAGGAGAACCGCTGACAGCGGGAGAGGATGGTGGCCGGGACCTTGTGGAGCTCCGTGGTGGCCAGAATGAACATCAGGTGCTCCGGCGGCTCCTCCAGGATTTTCAGCAATGCGTTGAAGGCGGCGGTGGAGAGCATGTGCACCTCGTCCACGATATAAACCCGCTTGCGGACGTTGGCGGGGGAATAGACCGCCTCATCCCGGAGGGCCCGGACCTGATCCACGCCATTGTTGGAGGCGGCGTCCAGCTCCAAAACGTCCAGGAAGCCGCCGCTGTCGATGCCTACGCAGGAGGGACACGTCCCGCAGGGGTCCCCGTCCACGGGGGCCTCACAGTTGACAGCCTTGGCGAGAATTTTGGCGCAGGTGGTTTTCCCGGTGCCCCGGGTGCCGGTGAAGAGGTAGGCATGGGAGGTCCGTCCCTCGGCCACCTGACGGCGGAGGGTTTCGGTGATGTGCTCCTGGCCGATGACGTCGGCAAAGGCCTTGGGCCGCCATTTTCGATAGAGGGCCTGATACACGGCCGGTCCCCTCCTTCCTCCCTGCGGGAGCGTTTCAGCTGCCCGGCAGGGCGTCGGTAAATTTCCGTTCAAAAGAAAAGGGAGTCCTCCCCACGCAGCTGCGGAGCCGGTTGCCTCGCGGCACATGAAACATTCCGCTTAATGCTGCTCGGTTCCCCGCCTGACATGGTTCGCAGAGCTTCATTGCGCGAGACCGGCTCCGCAGCTGCCTGCGGAGGACTGCTTTTGTTATTCTACTATATTCTTTCCCAAATGGCAACAGAAAATTTCGGCTGGTATAAAAAAATTACGGCTTGCATATCATGCAAGGGCTATGGTATAATCATAGCAGACAAGAAAATTTCACTTCGTCCATGGAAAATGAAACCCCGGGGAGCTGGCACTCCCCGGGGTTTCCCATGTTTACCGTCCTTTGCGCTGCTTGTCGAGCCATTGGCAGACGTAATACGAGATCACGCCCGCGCCGACGGACAAGAAGAAGCTCCTCACTTCGTCCATGGAATTCACCTCCTTCCCACTTATGGGACGGAGAAAGGACGGCAGAATCATTATACCAGATTCCGACATTCCCCGCAAGGGAAGCCCCGGCGAAAAAGGCCCCGCCGCTTCAAGAGCGACGGGGCCTTCAAGACCTGTCAAAAGACGAATCTTACTTGTTGTCCACGGAGAACATATAGGCGATCAGCTCCACCATTTTGTTGGCGTAGCCGCACTCGTTGTCGTACCAGGAGACGACCTTGACAAAGTTGTCGGTCAGGGAGAGGCCGGCCTTCTTGTCGAAGATGGAGGTGCGGGAATCACCCAAGAAGTCGCTGGAGACCACATCCTCGTCGGTGTAGCCCAGAACGCCCTTCAGCTCGCCCTCGCTGGCTTCCTTCATGGCCTTGCAGATGTCCTCATAAGTGGCGGGCTTCTCCAGGCGGGCGGTCAGGTCCACCACGGACACGTCCAGGGTGGGAACGCGCATGGAGATGCCGGTCAGCTTGCCGTTCAGCTCGGGGATGACCTTGCCCACGGCCTTGGCCGCGCCGGTGGAGGAGGGGATGATGTTGCCGGTGGCCGCGCGGCCACCCCGCCAGTCCTTCATGGAAGCGCCGTCCAGCAGCTTCTGGGTGGGAGTGACGGAGTGCACGGTGGTCATCAGACCCTCGACGATGCCGAACTTCTCATTCAGAACCTTGGCGATGGGGGCCAGGCAGTTGGTGGTGCAGGAGGCATTGGAGACATAGGTCATGTCGGAGGTGTATTTGGAGTTGTTCACGCCCATGACGAACATCGGGGTGTCATCCTTGGAGGGGGCGCCCATGATGACGTGCTTGGCTCCGGCCTTGATGTGGCCTTCGCACTTGCTCTTTTCCAGGTGCTGGCCGGTGCACTCGCAGATATACTCGGCGCCCACGGAAGCCCAGGGGATGTCGCCGACTTCCTTGGCAGTAAAGACCTTGAACTCCTTGCCGTCCACCACCAGGGCGTCAGCGGTGTAGGAGACCTCGCCGGGGAACTTGCCGTGCACGCTGTCATATTTCAGCATGTAGGCCATATACTCGGGGTTCATGAAGGGGTCGTTCAGACCGACGACCTCGACGTCGTCACGCTTCAGGGCGGCGCGGAACACGATGCGGCCGATGCGGCCAAAACCATTGATGCCGATTTTCGCTTTCATAATACAGGAACTCCTTTCGAATTTTGGGTACAAATTGTACCGGAATGCCATATAAACGATTGCGTAAACGATTTGTTTGGGTGTTTTCCAGAGATCATAGTATCACAGCGTGAAGTTTTTGGCAATCATCATTTCAAACAACAATTTGAAAGGGCCATTGTGAATTTTTGATAATAAAGCGGCACGCCTCTGGCCCGGTGGTGGAAATTGGCGGAAATCCCACCGCTAAAGGCTTCCCGGGATGCCGGAGAATTATGCGCCGGGGTAAAAAAGGGCCCGCCAGGGCTTGCCAAGGGAGCGGAAATGGGATATCCTGTAACCAATGAGACGCGAAGGAGGCTCCTCTATGCCCCGCACGAAAGAAAAGAAGCGCGTCCTCCTCCTCGGCACCGGCGGCACCATCGCCTCGGAGGTGACGGAGGGGGGACTATCCCCGGAGCTGTCCACAGAGCAGCTGCTGAACCACGTTCCCGGCATCTCGGAGATCTGCGCCGTGGACTGCCTCCAGCTTTTGAACCTGGACAGCACCAACATCGGCCCCAGCCACTGGCTGCAAATGGCCCGGTGCCTCCGGGAACACTACGGCCGCTACGACGGCTTCGTCCTCACCCACGGTACGGACACCATGGCCTATACGGCGGCGGCTCTGAGCTATCTGATCCAGGGAAGCCCCAAGCCCATTGTTCTCACCGGGGCCCAGAGGCCCATCGGCTTTGACTCCACGGACTCCAAGACCAATCTGATGGACGCCTTCCGCTGCGCGACGGAGGACCTTCCCGGGGTCTCCATTGTCTTTGACGGCAAGGTCATCCCCGGTACCCGGGCGAAGAAAACCCGGTCCAAGAGCTTTCAGGCTTTTTCCAGCATCAACTATCCCTATCTCGGCATCCTCCGGGACGGGGTGCTCCTCCGGTATATCCGCCCGGACTGCGGAGCCTATCCGGTGTTTTACGACGCGCTGAATACCCGGGTGGCCCTGTTAAAGCTCCTCCCTGGCATGGACCGGGGGGCGGCGGACTTCCTCCTGGAGCGAAACGACGGGCTCATCATCGAGAGCTTCGGCGTGGGGGGCCTCCCGGAGTCCGGGGGCTTTTACCACTGTGTGGACGAGGCTCTGGCGACGGGGAAAACCATCGTGATTACCACCCAGGTGGAGAACGAGGGCAGCGACGTGGGGGTTTACCACGTGGGACATGCCTTGAAAAACAAGCTGGGAGTGCTGGAGGCCTATGACATGACCACGGAGGCCGTGGCGGCCAAGCTGATGTGGATTCTGGGCCAGACCCGGGAGCGCAGAGAGGTGGAGCGCCTCTTCTACACGCCGGTGGCCCGGGATATCCTCTGGCCGGCGGAGTGAAGAAGCGCCCGCCTCCCTTGGACAACACGCGCGAGGGGGGCACGACCTGCGGAAAAACCCCGCTTTTCTTTTCCCGGACTTTGTGGTATACTCTCGTTGTATCAAAACCGTGCCCCGCGTTTCGGGGGAGAAAGGAGTTCCGCCATGGCCCCAGCCGTTTCCAGGGAGGACCCGGTTCTCTCCCACCTCCGGACCTCCGCGGCCCGGGGAACTCTCTCCCACGCCCTGCTCTTCACCGGGCCGGGGGACCGCCTTGCCGCCGCCCGTTTTGCCGCCGCGGCCTTTCAGTGCACCGGGCAGAACCGCCCCTGCGGCGTGTGCCCCGCCTGCCGGAAGGTCCGGGAGGACATTCACCCCGATGTGATCACCGTCCGGGACCCGGACCACAAGTTCCTCTCGGTGGAGGTCATCCGGGAGGTCCGAAAGGACGCCTATATCCGCCCCAACGAGGGGGCGCGAAAGGTCTACCTCTTTCCGGACTGCGCCCTGCTGACGGAGCAGGATCAAAACGTCCTCTTGAAGCTAGTGGAGGAGGGGCCGCCCTATGCCGCCTTCCTCTTCTGCGCGGAGAATTCGGCGGCGGTGCTCCAGACCCTGCGGTCCCGCTGCGTGGAGCGAAAGCTCCACCCCGACGCGCCCCCAGTTCGGGAGGAGGACGGCGACGGAGAGGCCCTTTGCCGCTGCCTGCTGAAAGGGCGGCGGGGAAGCGCCGCGGAGCTGGCGGTCCGGCTGGAGAAGAAAAAGCTCTCCCGGGAGGCCCTGAGCGCCTTGCTGGAGCGGAGCGAGGCCCTGTTTTCCCAGGCGCTGGTCCTGCTCTATGGCGGAACGGCGGAGGAGGGGGACCGGGCGCTGGCGGGGGAAATCGGGAACCGCTTGACAAAAACGCAGATTCTGCGCACAATAGAGCTCATGAAACAGTACCGGCGAGAGTGCGGCTATAACGTGGGTCCCGGCCATGTGCTGGGGGCCCTGGCCGCTGAATTGGAGGAGATATTTTGACTGAAGTCATCAGCGTCCGCTTTCGGGGCGGCAGCAAGACCTATTTCTTCGACCCCCGGGGCATCCAGGTCCGCATGGGGGAAAACGTCATCGTGCAGACGGCCCAGGGCCTGGAGTTTGCCACCTGCACCCAGGGGAATCACGAGGTGGCCGACGAGGCCATCGTCAAGCCCCTTAGCGCCATTGTCCGCCGGGCCACGGAGAATGACTTCCGGGTGGTGGAGTACAACCGGAAGCGGGAGCGGGAGGCCTTCCACATCTGCGAGGGAAAAATCGCGGATCACGGATTGGTGATGAAGCTGGTCAACGTCTCCGTGGGCTTTGACAGCAACAAGATTGTGTTCTACTTCACCGCCGACGGGCGGGTGGACTTCCGGGAGCTGGTGCGGGATTTGGCCTCCGTTTTCCGGGCGCGGATTGAGCTCCGGCAGATCGGCGTTCGGGACGAGGCGAAGATGATAGGGGGCCTTGGCATCTGCGGGAGGCCCTTCTGCTGCTCCCAGTTTTTGGACGGGTTTATGCCCGTCTCCATCAAGATGGCCAAGACCCAGAACCTGAGCCTAAACCCCACCAAAATTTCCGGTACCTGCGGGCGGCTGATGTGCTGCCTCAAGTACGAGCAAAATTCCTATGAGGACGCGGCCAAGCGGATGCCCAAGCTGGAGTCCTTCGTCCAGACCCCCGACGGCCCCGGCAACGTGAAGGGCGTGGAGCTGTTGCGGGAGCGGGTGAAGGTGAGCCTGGACAGCGCGCCGGAGAGCTTGAAAACCTACCGTGCCTGTGAGATTCAAGTTCTCCGCAACGGCAAGGGCAGCCGGGACGGCATCGAGATTCCCGAGCGCACCACCCGCTTTGTGGAGGAGCGGGAGGAGGAAGAGCTGATCCAGCCCGTGTTCTCCACCACCTATTACACCGACGACCATCTGGCGGAGTCCCCCCGCCGGGAGAAGATGAGCGTCGAGAGCGACGGCAAGCCCCGCCACCGCCACCGGGGGGGCCGCCGCCGGGGCGGGCCCCGTCCCGAGGGACAGGCCATGCAGCAGCCGCCCAAGAAGCAGGGAGGCCAGTCTCCCCGTCCCCCCAAACAGCAAGGCCGCCCCGAGGGCCAGAAGGACCAGCGGGAGGACCGGCCCGCCGGGGAGAACAAGCGCCGCCGTCCCCCCTATCGGGGCGGCCGCCGGTGGAACAAGGGCGGGGATTCGCCCAAGACCTGAGAAAAGAATACGGTCAAAAAACGCTCAACGGCAAAGCCGTTGAGCGTTTTGGCTTGGGGGAATGGTTTAAACGGAGAACAGCAACTCGGAGTACACCGGCATGGGCCAATATTCCGAGGCGGTGAGAACCTCCAGAGAATCGACGGCGGTGCGGGCGTCGTTCATGTCGGGAATCAGGGTGTCGTGGCAGTAGCGCATGGCCTCCTCCGGCCCGGCGGGCATGTCCTCCAGGTCCGAGGCCAGGAGGCGGCACTCCTCCATCAGATTGTCGGTGATCTCGGCAATCCCCAGGGCCGTATTGGTTTCGTAGGCGCAGGGAATACCCAGGCTCTTCTTGCGCTCCGCCCGGGCGCAGAGGTCGGCGGCGTACTTGGAAACCGCAGGGAGAATTTCGTGGCGGATCATGTCGATCATGGTGCTGGCCTCGATGGAGAGAACCGTCCGGTAGTTCTCCACGTGGATCTCATACCGGGCCCGGACCTCCGCCTCTGTATAGATGCCGTGCTTGACGAAAAGGTCGATGTTCTTTTGCTGGATGTAGGCGGGCAGAGCGTCGGCGGTGGATTTGAGGTTGGAGAGGCCCCGGAGCTCCGCCTCGGCAATCCAGTTGCCGTCATAGCCGTTTCCGTTGAAGATGATGCGCTGATGCTCCGTAAAGACCCGGCGAATCAACTTCTGGAGGTCCCCCTGGAAGTCGGCGGAGGGCTCCAGCTCATCAGCGAACTGCTTGAGCTCCTCGGCCATGATGGTGTTCAGGGCGATGTTGGGCCCGGAGATGGACTGGGAGGAGCCCAGCATCCGGAACTCAAACTTGTTGCCGGTGAAGGCCATGGGAGAGGTGCGGTTCCGGTCCGTGGTGTCCTGGCGAATGGCGGGGAGCACGTCCACACCGATTTTCAAGGTCTTTTTGCTGGTGTCCGTGTACTCAGTGCCCTGGATGATGGACTCCACCACGGCGTTGAGCTCGTCCCCCAGGAAGATGGAGAGAACGGCGGGAGGGGCCTCCTGGGCCCCCAGGCGGTGGTCGTTTCCAGCGGTGGCCACGGTGGTGCGGAGGAAGTCCTGATAGTCGTCCACCCCCTTGATGAAGGCCGCCAGGAAGAGAAGGAAGCGGGCGTTTTGGCTGGGGGTGGAGCCGGGGTGGAAGAGGTTTCGCCCGGTGTCGGTGGAGAGGGACCAGTTGTCGTGCTTGCCGGAGCCGTTCACCCCCGAGAAGGGCTTTTCATGGAGGAGGCACACCAGGCCGTGTCGGTCCGCCACCTTTTTCATCACCTCCATCACCAGCTGGTTCTGGTCGCAGGCGGTGTTGGCGTCGGTGTAGATGGGGGCCATCTCATGCTGGGAGGGAGCCACCTCGTTGTGCTTCGTCTTAGAGGGAACGCCCAGGGCCCAGAGGGTCTCGTCCAGGTCCTTCATGTAGGCGGCTACCCGGGGCTTGATGGCCCCGTAGTAGTGGTCATCCAGCTCCTGGCCCCGGGGGGGCTTGGCGCCAAATAAGGTCCGGCCTGTCATGCGCAGGTCCTTCCGCCGGCTGTAGAGCTGCTTGTCAATGAGGAAATACTCCTGCTCCGGGCCCACCTGGGCGATAACCTTCCGGCTCTCGGTGTCGCCGAAGAGGCGGAGGATGCGGATGGCCTGGCGGCTGACCTCTTCAATGGAGCGCAGCAGCGGCATTTTTTTATCCAGGGCCTGGCCGGAGTAAGAGCAGAAGATGGTGGGGATGCAGAGGGAACCCTCCTTTAAAAAGGCAAAGGAGGTGGGGTCCCAGGCGGTATAGCCCCGGGCTTCGAAGGTGGCCCGGAGACCGCCGGAGGGGAAGGAGGAGGCGTCCGGCTCGCCCCGGACCAGCTCCTTGCCGGAAAATTCCATCATGACCCGGCCGCCGCCAATGGGGGTGAGGAAGCCGTCGTGCTTCTCGGCGGTGACGCCGGTCATGGGCTGGAACCAGTGGGTGAAGTGGGTGGCGCCCCGCTCCACGGCCCATTGCTTCATGGCCTCGGCAATTTCGTTGGCGGTGGAGATGTCCAGAGCCGTGCCCTGGGTAACGCAAGTTTTCCATGCGCCGTAGGAGGCGGGAGAGAGGCGGTCTTTCATGGTCTCCTCGTTAAAGACCCGGCTTCCGAAGAGCTCAGGGAGCTGCAAGCTGGTACTCATAATCGTTACCTCCTCATTTTCTGACTATATCGTAACATAAAACCATGCAAACACAATTGGTAATACTTCTAAACTTCCGGTCCGAAAGGGGCCGCTCCTTGAAAGAGCCGTTCATTGCCCGCTTTCGCCGTAGTTGCTCAAGGCTCGGGCGGAGGGGTCGTCTACGTCGCAGCCCGCCCAGGACCGGTTGGGCATCCAGAAATCCGGGATCATGGCCGCCTGACCGGGGTAGTGCTTCTCGAAAATCTCCCGGTACAGCAAGCTCTCCTTGGTGAAGGGGGGACAGTGGTAATCGTACCGCTGCCGCCTGGCCTCGAATTCCCTGTCCGTGTATTTCTGCTGGGCGTAGTCCTTTAAATCGTCCACCATGGAATGGCCCACGGCGTCGGAGAAGGCGGCCTTCTGCCGCCAGAGGATGTTCTCCGGGAGCAGGCGGTCCTTCTCAAAGGCATGGCGGAGCAGGTATTTTCCCATGCCGTAGGTGTTTTGCTTCAGCGCGGGGTCCAGGGCCATGACGTACTTCACGAAATCCAAGTCCCCAAAGGGTACCCGAGCCTCCAGGGAGTTGACGGAGATGCAGCGGTCCGCCCGGAGCACGTCGTACAGGAAAAGCTCGTCCACCCGCTTCTTTGCCTCCTTCTGGAACTCCTGGCCGCTGGGGGCGAAGTCCGTGTACTTGTAGCCGAAGAGCTCATCGGAAATCTCCCCGGTCAGCAGCACCCGGATGTCCGTTTTCTCGTGGATGGCCTTGCAGCAAAGGTACATCCCCATACTGGCCCGGATGGTGGTGATGTCCCAGGTACCCAGCAAGGCAATCAGATCATCCAGGGTGGCCAGAACCTCCTCCCGGGTCATGTAGACCTCAGTGTGGTCGGCCCCGATGTAGTCCGCCGCCTCCCGGGCGTATTTTAAGTCGATGGCGTCCTTGTCCATGCCGATGGCAAAGGTCCGGATGTGCTTTCCCAGCACAATGGAGCTGATGGCGCAGACCAGGCTGGAGTCCAGTCCGCCGGAGAGGAGGAAGCCCAAAGGCGCGTCGGCGTCCAGCCGCTTGTCGACGCCAGCAATGAGCTTATTGCGAATTTTTTTGCAGGCGGTCTCCAGATCGTCCCGGCAGTATTCGTCCACGGCGGTCAGATCGGCGTAGCGGACGAAGCGTCCCCCGGCGTAGTAGTGTCCCGGCGGGAAGGGGCGAATCTCCCGGCAGAGGCCCACCAGGTTTTTGGCCTCGCTGGCAAAGACGATGCCTCCAGCCCGGTCATACCCGTAGAACAGGGGCCGGATGCCGATGGGGTCCCGGGCGGCGATGAGGGAATCCGTCCTTCCGTCGTAGAGGACCAGGGCGAATTCCGCGTCCAGCCGGGCGAACAGCTCCAGGCCGTACTCCCGGTAGAGGGGCAGCAAAATTTCGCAGTCGCTGCCGCTGTGGAAGGTATAGCCCTTCTCCTGGAGCTGCCGCTTCAGGGGCCGGAAGCCGTAGATTTCCCCGTTGCAGACCAGCAGGTTGTCTCCCAGCTGGAAGGGCTGCATACCCTCCGGCGTCAGGCCCATAATGGCAAGCCGGTGGAAGCAGAGCCAGCCGGAGGGCGTTTCCACAATGCGGGACATATCCGGCCCTCGGGACAGTGTGCGGTGGAAGAAGGGCTGGAGCTCTTCTTTCGTAACGTCTTTCTTCTCAAAACCCATGATGGAACACATAAATAGCACCTCCGAAATGTCACGTTTTTCCGTCCGGAAAAACAAAAGCGCAGCTATCTCCTAAAAACTTAGGACGAATAGCTGCTATCCGCGGTGCCACCTAATTTACCGCCCCTGCCGACAGGGAACGGTCCCTTTCAAGGCTCCAACAAGCCCGTGTGAGGTAACGATCACAACTCGCCGCGCTTACTGCCGGGAGCGGGTCCCTGGGTTCAGCTTGGGGCTCCGGAGGGTTCTTCCTGCGGCTTCCTGGTACGGGGTTTCCACTGTCCCCCGCTCACTGAACCGAAACATCCGCCATACTTTTCTCCATCAGCGCCGATTGCCATATCGTGTTGTTGTGTGAAAGTTTACACGCTGGGTCTGGGAAAGTCAATGACAAAGCGTACAAGATTTCGCAATCTCGGTGGTCATATTTTTGCCAAATTGTATGATGTCTTTTCTTGGCAAGCAAATCGCATGTTGTCTGACTTCCGAATAGAAAGTGCTCCCCCCTGGCCGCAGTCAGAGGGGAGCACCTTCTCAGCTCTCCATATGCCGTCCCAGGAAGGCGGCAATGGTCTGGGCCAGCTTGTACTCCGCGTCCCCGGTGGCGATGCCGGGAGTGGAGCCCACAAAGAGCACCATGCCCAGCAGGTCCCCCTCGGAGAGGATGGGGGCGGCCACGTTGGTGACCAGCTTGTCCGAACCGTCGCATACGGGAATGGCGTCTCCCTCGCCGCTGTATTGGTAGATGCGGCGGCTCTCCATGACCTGCTCCAGCTCAGGAGTGATGCGCTTGCCAAGCAGCTCCCGCTTGCCGCCTCCGGCCACGGAAATCACCGTGTCCCGGTCCGTCACGGCGCAGATGCAGCCGGTGGAGCGGCTCATGGTTTCGCAGAGCTGTCCGGCAAAGTCCTCCACGCCGCCCAGCAGGGAATACTTCTTGAAAATGACCTCGCCGTCCCGGCTGGTGTAAATCTCCAGGGGGTCGCCCTCCCGGATACGCATGGTGCGCCGGATTTCCTTGGGGATGACCACCCGTCCAAGGTCGTCAATCCGGCGCACGATTCCAGTTGCCTTCATATCGATAAACTCCTTTGAAAAGTGATGGTTGCTATGTCACTCTGGCAAAAGCTAGTATCCGCTGTTTTCCACGGCTTATGCCAGTGGAAGGCTTGGTGATGTTTGGAAATATAGCAGGACAACGCCGGGATGCAAAAAGAGGAGGCGCCGAAACGCCTCCTCTTCTGGATGGTTTATGTTATTTCTCACTCGCCCATGGGCGCGCCGCACTGGGGGCAGAACTTACTGTCGGACTCCGCGCCACAAATGGGGCACTTCTTTCCGGCAGGAGCCTCTTCCACGGGCCCGGAGGGCTCTTCCTTGACAGGCTTGCTGGCTTCCAGCTCGGCGATTTTGGCCTTGCTGGCGTTGACGGCCTCTACGGCCTCCCGCACGGCGTCGGGAATCTCGCCCTCGTATTCGCCAACAAACCACTCGCCGATGGCGCGATAGTTTTTATCGATCTCCTTTTGCTCCCCGGCGATGGCCACATTGAGCTTGACCAGCTCCGCGGCGTCCTTGGTCCGATCGGCGGCTTTGTTGGCAACGTCCTTTGCCTTACGGGTCAGTTCATCGAAATTAAACGCCATGGTTGTTGTTCCCCTTTCCTATTTTGAACCTGCGTGCAGGCCCTAGTTTCGTGGACTACAGGACATAGTATAGCGGATTTTTTTGAGAAACGCAACAGCTGCTCCAAATGTTTACAGTTCTTTTTCAATCTGGGGTCAGCGATCCTGCTCCGCCTTCACCACCGTGCCGGTGGAGGCGTCAATTTCATAGTCGTATTCCACGCCGCCCGTCCGAAATTCGATCTCGTAGACCCAGTGGCCGTCGTCCTCGTCCAGCTCGCATTGGATGGAGCCGGCGTCGGCGGCGGAGATTCCGGCGTGAGCGAAGGCGGCGTTTTTGGCGGCTTCTTCGCCGATGAAGCTGCCAGGCTGCTGGGCGGAAGCCCCAGAGGGACGGATGCCCCGCTCCTGCTGAGCCTCCAGCACGACGCCGGTGGAGGCTTCAATCTCATAGTCGTATTCTGTATCGCCCACCCAGAAGTCAATATCGTAGACCTGGCGGCCGTCGTCCCATTCCAGCTTGCAGCGGAGGCCGGAGACCTGGGCGGCGGTAACCCCGGCGTGGGTGAAGGCGGCGTTTTTGGCGGCTTCCTCGTCGGTGGCGGCGGGCTGCTGGACGGGGGTATTGGAAACAGGCTTCTGGGCGCTGGCGGCCGGGGGCTGGGGCTCGGCAGTGGAGGGCTGATTTCCGGCGGGGGCAGATTGCCCTCCGGGGGCCTCGGGGTCCTCCGGGGACGCATCCGTGACATGGAGGTTTTGCAGGATGTTGGGCGCGCCCTCCAGCACCTCGCCGGTGTAGGCGTCGATTTTATATGCGAAGTCCCCCAGGGTAGGGTGATGGAGCTCCACCTCGTAGTGGGGGGGAGCCTCGTCCAGCTCCGGGTCCGTCTCACTGGTGACAGAATCCACCGCCAGGGTCCCGGCGTATTCCTCCGCGGCCTGGGCGGCGAAGGACATGCCGACGGGAAGGCCCGGCGCACCGGTCTCCCAGAGCTGCTCCAGCTCCTCGGCGGAGAGTTTTGCCAGTTCATTGGCGGAGAGCGCCTCGTTCAACGCCCGGACATCCTCGATCATGGCGGACTTGCCGGGGGAAAGCGCGGAACCGGCGGCCTGGGGATTTTCCGGGGTAGAAGCGTCTGCGGTGAGGGGCGGAGCGTTGTCGGAGTTTCCGGGGGCGGCTTTGCCGAACAACTGCCAGAGCTGAAGGCCCAGGACCAGGACCAGCAGGGCGATGGTGGCAATCAGAAGCCAGCGGGTGAGTGTTTGGTTGTTTTTCTCAGGGGTCATGGTGGTCACCCTCCTTTTTGAGATGATGCTATTATAGCGCGGGGCTTAGAAAAAGTCCAGAGAGGCAACGCTGGAGAGAGGGCTCCATTTGCGGATGTTCGGTTGTAGGGGACAGAGTCCGGCCTCCACATAAAATTGCCGAATGGGGACACTCCTCCCCCTTTTTCTGTTTCCACCCTTGCATTGCTTTATTTAAGGTGCTACAATAACGGCTGAAATCACCAACGGCGAAATGTTAGCATGAATCAACGATTTTAAGAGAGGGTGACACAAGCAACATGGAATGGACAATGACGGGAGGCGTCCCCGGCCAGATCTGCCTGATGCAGGGCAACGAGGCCATTGTGCGGGGCGCGGTGGAGGCCGGAATTCACTTCGCCGCCTCCTACCCCGGCTCCCCCTCCTCCCAGGTTTTGGGCATGCTGGGCAAAATTGCCCGGGAGCGGGGCTTTTACGCGGAGTGGTCCACCAACGAGGTCTGCGCCTTACAGGCCTGCACCGGCGCGTCCCTGGCGGGCGGGCGGGCTTTGTGCGTGGTGAAGCAGAACGGCCTTTTGTGCGTGGCGGACGCGCTCCACTGCGCTGCCCAGGCGGGAGTGAAAGGAGGCCTTGTGATCGTCTCCAGCGACGACCCCAGCGCCCACTCCTCCACCAATGAATTTGACTCCCGCTGGCAGGCCATGTCGGCGGGCATCCCCCTGCTGGAGCCCACCACCATGCAGGAGGCCAAGGACATGATCCCCTACGCCTTCGACCTCAGCGAGAAGGTGGGGCAGATCGTGCTGATTCGGGTCACCACCCGGGTCTGTCACGGCCGGGGCAACGTGACCCTGGGCCCCCTGCCGGAGAAGCTCCGGCCCCTGGAGCGGGTGAAGGAGTGGGACCGGATGGTCTGCGTCTCCTACATGCACGGCCCCGCCCTCCAGAAGCTGGAAAAGCTCCGGAGCCTTTTTGAGGACAGCCCCTGCAACCACTACGAGGGCCCGGAGGCCCCGAAAAAGCTCGTCATCGCCGGGGGCACCGGGCGGCTCTACGGCCAGGAGGCCCTCCGCCGCCTGGGTGTAGACCAGGAGACCGGTTTTATGGCCCTGGGAACCCTCTGGCCCCTGCCGGAGAATTACATATTATCCTATCTCCGCACCGCGGAGGAGGTTCTGATTCTGGAAGAGGTAGACCCCTTCCTGGAGCGGGCAATCCAGGCCCTGGCGGGCCGGGAGGGCCTAAGCATCCGGTTCCTGGGCCGGGACAATACCATGCCCGCTGTGGGCGAGCTGGACCCGGACGTGGTTACCGCCGCCATCTGCCGCCTCACCGGCGCGGCCCTGCCCGAAAAGAAGGCCACAGGCGAGCTGGAGCTCCCCGTCCGGGAGATGAGCTTCTGCGCGGGCTGTCCCCACCGGGCCACCTTCTACCTTTTGAAACGGGCCATGCGGCAGGAGAAGCATCCCGGCGTGGTGGTGGGCGACATCGGCTGCTATTTCATGGCGGGCCAGTCCGCCGGGCAGTACGCCTGGCAGACCTGCAACTGCATGGGTTCCGGCGTCAGCGTGGCCGAGGGCCTGGGCCAGCTCACCAACTACGGCCTGGACCAGAAGGTGGTCACCATGTGCGGCGACTCCACCTTCTTCCACACCATCCTCCCCGGTCTGGTGAACGCCACCTACCACAATGCCAATATGCTTTTGATTGTCCTGGACAACTCCGCCACGGCCATGACCGGCTTCCAGCCCCACCCGGGCACCGGCCTCACCGCCATGGGGGACCAGGTGAAGCCCATGGACATCCCCAAGATTCTAGACGCCGTGGGTTGTAACGTAGAAGTGGCGGACCCCTTCGAGGTGGTCGAGGCGGAAAAGACCCTCCGCCGGATGCTGGACCAGCCGGGGATGAACGTCCTCATCATGCGCCAGCCCTGCGCCACCCTCATGACCAAGGAGCGGAGCAAGAAGCCCGTCCGGGTCTATGTGGACCAGGACGTGTGCGTCGGAGACGGCTGCGGCTGCGACAAGTACTGCTCCCGGGTCTGGGGCTGTCCCGGCAACACCTGGGACTTCAAGAAGAACAAGGCGCTCATCGACCCCGTCACCTGCGTGGGGTGCGGCGTGTGCGCCAAGCTGTGCCCCTCCGGGGCCATCAAAGTGGATAGGGGGGAAGAAGCATGAAGCTGAAATACGATCCCTTGAACATCGTGGTCTGCGGCATCGGCGGGCAGGGCAACGTGCTGGCCGCCGAGACCCTGGGCACCGCCATGTGCGATCGGGGCTGCCGGGTGGCCGTGGGGGAGACCTACGGTGCCAGCCAGCGGGGCGGCTCCGTCATGAGCCATGTCCGGGTCTCCGAGAAGTGGGACCCCAGCGTGCTGATCCCCGCCGGAGAGGCCCATATCATCATCGGCTTCGAGCCCCTGGAGACCCTCCGCATCGCCCGGAAGTACGCCGGGGCGGACACGGTGACCGTCTACGACCCCCGGCCCGTCTATCCCCTTGGTGTCCTCCAGGGGGTACAAACCTACCCGCCCCTGGAGGAGCTCCAGGCGGAAATTGAACAGCTCTCCAGCGTGGCCCTGGCCATTCCGGCGGCGGACATCGCCATGGAGGCCGGGGACTCCCGGGCCGCCAACATCGCGCTGCTGGGGGCTTTCAGCCAGCTCTCCGCCGCCCCGCTGAGCGGGGAGGACCTGGAGAAGATTCTGGCCCAGCGGTTTAAGGGCAAGGTGCTGGAGCTGAACCGGAAAGCCTTCGCCATGGGCCGGGAGACCGCGAAGAAAGGGGGCGCGGTGTGATGGAGACCATTCGCGTCGTGTTCCGCCACCCCCAGGGCAAGGCGCCCCTGACGCTGGAGCTGCCCCGGGACACCCGCTTTTCCGCCCTGACGCCGCTGCTCTATGAGAACCGCTTTGTGGAACAGCAGAAGCCGGGCTGGCGCTGCCTCTATCAGGAGCACCTGTGCGGCATGAAGCACACGCTGGCCGATTATGTGCCGGAGGACGCGGAGGAGATCGTTTTGGACCTCTTCGGCTTCTCCCAGGTGCTGGTGTAAAGGAGGAGTGGGAATCATGTTAAGTACGATTGCGTTAGACACCCAGGTCCTCCGTCCGGGCCTGTGCACCGGCTGCGGGGCCTGTCAGGGCCTTTGTCCCTACTGGGGCAGCGTGGACGGGCGGACCGTCTGCTTCTTCGACTGCGAGCGGACCGACGGCCGCTGCCAGCGCTTCTGCCCCCGGATGCCCACGGACCTGGACGCCCTGCGGAAGCAGTTCTTCCCAGAGGAGACCATCCTCCCGGAGATCGGCCCCTTCCTGGGCCTGTACCTGACACGGGCCGCCGACGAATCCATCCGTTCCAAGGCCCAGCACGGCGGCAGCATGACCGCCCTGGTGGAACTGGCCCTAAAGGAGGGCTTCATCGACGCTGCGGCCCTGACCCGCTCTCAGGGGGGCTTGAACCCCGAGGGCGTGCTGGCCGTTACGGCGGAGGAAGTCCGGGCCTGTTCCGGCTCCAGCTTCCAGGTGCCGCCCACTTTGGCGGTGCTGAACAAGGCGCTGAAAGAGGACCGGTTCCACAGCATCGGCGTGGTAGGCACTCCCTGCAAGACCTTGGCGGTCTATAAAATGAAGGCCAATCCCCTGCCGGAAAACGACAATCACGCCGGAAACATCGGCATGGTGTTCGGCCTCTTCTGCGGCTGGGGCCTGGACTGGGACGGCCTGAATGACCTGGCACTTAAGCACGCCGATCCGACCAAGGTCTCCCACGTGGACATCCCCCCCAGCAAGTACCACTCCCTGGAGCTCCGGGAGGACGGCCAAACCGTCTCCGTCAACCTGGACGAGGTGACGCCTCTGGTCCGCTCCGGCTGCCATTACTGCGCCGACATGACGGCGGAGTTCGCAGACCTCTCCATTGGCGGGGCCCGGAGCGCCAACGGCTGGGACGTGGACAAGGGCTGGAATCAGATCATTGTTCGCTCGGAGAAGGGCCGGCAGCTCCTGGACCTGGCCCGGGAGAAGGGCGTGTTGGAGTTCAAGGACGCTATGGAGGGCGGTCTGGAGAAGCTGAAAAAGGCGTCCCTTGGAAAAAAGCGCACGGCGGTCAAGAACCTCCGGGAGCTCACGAAAAAGCAGGACGATCTCGGGTATTTGAACCCCAGCCAGGAGCTGTTCCAGGGACTGTAAGAGAAATCCAAAATAGAGAGACAGGCAAACGCCTGTCTCTCTATTTTAAAAAGTCCCCTTCCACCTCCCTTCGCCTAGGAATCCAACAAAGGAATTTCCGATGCGTGCGAAGAAATTTCCACCACAGCGAGGCTTTCGGAAACCACGCGCCAGTGCACTGTTTTTGAGAAAGCACACAGTGTCAACCAGCGAACACGGCACACGGTTCCCCGCCGGGTTTCATCGCTTGGCGGAGGCTCTGTTCGGAAAGGACACAAATAAAGGAGGAACAACGATGAAACGCTATGTAAATGCGGCGCTTTTGTACGCCGTTCTCGGGATAATCGGCGGCGTATTTTACCGGGAATTTACCAAATTCAACGGGTTTACCGCCAAAACCACGCTCTCTGTCGTCCACACCCACTATTTCCTGCTGGGCATGATCTTTTTCCTGCTGCTTCTCCTGTTGGAAAAGAGCTTTTTCTTTACCGGCGCAAAAACCGGACGGGTGCTGGTTTCCTATCAGATCGGACTGAACCTGACCGCAGTAATGCTTGGTGTGCGGGGCGTAACGCAGGTGCTGGAACTTACGCTTTCCTCCGGTATAAATGCGGCAATATCCGGTATCGCCGGAATCGGGCATATCCTGCTGGGTGTTAGTCTGGTGCTTTTGCTGGCGCAGATTAAGCGCAGTGTATCGGCGGCACTGGTCTGAATAGAGGGCTCGATTCCTAGTTTATTCAGCGCTATGCAACCGCAAGGTGCCGGAAATTTGATAAGCCCAATGCCATTCCCCAGAGTACCGGCGAAATCAGAAAGCAGATGGTAAGGACTTGCATGCCTCAAAACATCGTTTTGGGGTCATTTGAGAGCGTATCCCTTTAGAAGTGCACAAAAAGCAAAATCCCCTGCAATCATTGCGGTGCAATGATTGCAGGGGATTTTACCTGGTGACCCGGCGGGGATTCGAACCCCGGACCCACTGCTTAAAAGGCGCAGACATAGCCATTGGCACCAATGGTTATACGGTTTTTTGACTTGCATCTGACTTGCACGGCATTTCTTTCCCGCCCGGCTGGCCGGACAAATAGGCGTCCAGCTTGTCCACGGACTTCCGCTTGTGGATAGCGTCCAGGTGCGTATAAATCCGAAGGGTGGTGCTTACGTCGGCGTGTCCCATCTGGGCGCACGCCTGGACCACGTCCACCCCGGCCAGATACAGCAGCGTGCAGAAGGTGTGCCGGAGCCAGTGCATGGTGATGTTCGGAATCGTCCTGTCCAGCCGCTTGGGCCCCGGCTTGCCGGACCTCTGCCGTTCCAGGTCCGCCGGGGTCCGGGTCCCGTATTTCTCATTCAGAAGCCGCATATAGGAGCCCCAGAGCTTTTTCCAGGCTGAGTCCGTCATAACGCCGCCGTGGGCGCTGGGAATCACCAGCAGATTGTCCCGGGGCAGCTCCGCCATGTAGTCCGCCAGCCGCTGGGGAATATCCACCGTCCGCATACCGGCGGCGGTCTTGGTGACGTGCCGGAGACTGGGGACGCCGCTGGAATCGTACTCCATTACCTTGTTGACAGTGATGGTCCGGGCCTCCAGGTCCACGTCCGCCCAGGTCAGCGCCGCCAGCTCTCCCCGCCGGAGCCCGGACAGCATCATAATCACCGCCACACTCTGGGCCCGGTGAGGCGTGTCCCAAATCCATTGTTGCTCCTCGGCAGTCAGTGCCCGCCGGTGCTCCTCCTTGCGGCCCACCGCCGTCAGCTCCACCTGTTCCGCCGGATTGGCGGGGATAACCCGACCCACGGCCCGCCGCAGGATTTGCCGGATTGCGGAGCGGTACAGGTTCACGGTGCGCTGGGAAAGCCCCTGATCCGCCAGAGTGAGCAGCACCCGCTCAATATCGTCCGCCCGGACCTGACCGATTTCGTAGCCCTGGAGCTCCTCCTTCCAGAGCTTCACGGCCCGCCGGTAGTTGTCCATCTGGCGGCTGGTAATGCGTTCCCGCTCCTTCAGCCGCAGCCAGTCGTCCGCCCAGGCGGCGAAGCTGTCCCGCTGGGCAAGAACGTCCAGCCCCCGGCCAAGCTGGAGGCGGACGGCGGTTTCCTTCTCCTTCAGCTCCGCCGGGGACTTGGCGTAGACGCTCTTATACTGCCGCTTCCCGTTCTCATCCCGGCCCAGGTATATCTGAGCGCAGTAACGCCCGTCCGCTCGTTTCTTGGCCTTTGCCATGCGCTCAGTCCCAATTGATGGCGTTTTCGGCCACGTACTCCCCGGCTTCCAGTTCACGGGCGGCGTGCTCCATAGCGGCGTGCTCCGCGGGCGTGGCCTTCGTGTAATCAGGGTCCCAGGCCAGGACCAGCTTTTTCACCAGCTCCAGGGCAAGCGCTTGGTCCGCTTCCGGCAGGATATTGACCATCTGTGCGATTTGCTGTGCGATTGGCGCCATACTTAAGCCCTCCTTACTTCTTGTAGATGTCTCCCCGGCTGCCTATATCCATGATATACAGGATTTCCAGCTGACTTTCCATCCCATATCTGTAAACGATTCGATATTTCCCCACACGGAGCCGGAAGCGCCCGTCATGGTACCCCTGCATAGCCTTGATATCACCCAGGGGCGGCTTTTGTGTCAGCCCGTGGATTCCGGCCCGTATGCGGGCTTTGGTAGGCCTGTCCAGGCTCTCCAACGCCTTTACGGCGGATTTCGCATATCTGATTTCCATTGGGACGGCTCCTTTCCCGCCCTGGGCCTCTGGCCTGGGGCTTTTTGCTCGCCGGATTTGGCGTGCAATCTCCTAAATTTTTAGGAGACCACAATTTTGGGGAGGGGTCTACTTAATTTTGAGCAGACTTCAATTTTGAGCTCATTTGACAGAGTTATCAAGCGAGGTCAATATCATTGACCCTGTACTCGATCCATCCAGATTTGGACCGTCCTGCTCCATTTTCCCGTGGAGCAGCTACAACCCGGTCAAAAATGTCCGGGTTCACTTGGCTCAGTTTTGACGAGCTCAGAAATGAGCTCGCTTTTCAGCCGGTCCAAAATTGGACCCATTAGGGAGGGTCAAATTTGACCTCCCTTTCTGCCACTTGTGGCAGAGGTGCGGAAAATTCTCCGCCCCTTTTTAGGGTGTCGAAAATGTTGCTATCGATTTATTCATCCACTGCTCATTTTTGAGCAATGGGATACGGAAATTTCCGTACCCTTTGGAAATGAGGACGAGATTTCGTCCCCCTCTTAGGGCGCGGCAAATTTGACGCAGGGGGCCGCAAATTTGCAGCCCCTTTTTAGGGCCTCGGAAATCTTGCTATTTATTCGCCCACTCGTGGATGAAATTTCATCCTTCTTTCCACCACGTCTTAGGGCGCCGGAAATTTCCGGCAGGGGGTTGCGAATTTCCTGCCCCTTTTTGGGGCCTCACAAATCTTACAATTGGGGTTTCGGGGGCGATTTGCCCCATGCGGTAAAACGCCGGGTAGGGGGTCGGGTAAAGCTACCCCTCTCTATTCGGCCTCCTCCGCCCCCTCTGGCGCGTCCTGGGCGGCGGGGGTGTCCTTACCCTCGGTTGAATCTACGGTTTTCTGTGCGGGCGGCTGGGCGGGCTCCTGGCGGCGGTAGCGGGGAAGTATGTCTTCTGCGTAGTCTGCAACCTTCTCTTGCCCTTCCTGTGTCATTTGGGACATATCACGGGTGGTGCGTTCAATGGGGGTTGAGAGATTCTTCAATCTACCTAATACATGGTCGACTATCATCTTACCTCCCACTTCTTGGGGGACAAGGTCTGCAAATTCTACATCCAGCGCAGCGGCTATACGGCATATTGTTTCATATTTGGGATTGCGTAAGTCTCGTTCCCACTGACTGACACTCTGAAAGGGAATATTGAGCCTTTGAGCCAATTCTGATTGTGTTATTCCGGCGTTTTTTCGGGCTATTTTAATGAGTTGTCCTGTAGTCATGGGAATCACCTCGTTTTGTAGTATACCACACATTGAAAAAAATTCAAGCAAAAGTTTGAGGAAATATATTGACAAACTCACTCGTTAGAGTTAATATACATTCATACAAAAGAGTTAGAGAGGTGAACCAAGTGCGAATTGACCGGGTAAACTTTGCGGCGGCGATGGCCCGTGCTGATTTGAATGTGAAACGGCTGGCGGAGCTGTCCGGCCTGTCCCGTGGAACGATTACCAGCGTTAAGACGGGCAAGAGCTGTTCCAGGGAGACGGCTGGAAAGCTGGCGGCGGGCCTGGGGGTCCCCGTGGAGACGCTTATCAAGGAGGGGTAGAGCCATGTATTTTGCAATCATGCTGGCCGGGGCCTACCAGCTCACGCGCTGGGTCATGGCCCTGGTGGAGAGAATCGAAAGGAGCTGAGCACATGCCCGCGCGAATGCGTACAGCAGAGGGGGCGCTGACCATCATCAAAGAGGCGGACCCCGAAAGCGCCGTTTCGTTGCGCTGTATCCGGCGGCTGATTAACACGGGGGCAGTTCCCCATGTCGCTGTCGGCTGCAAGAAGCTGGTAAACGTGGATAAACTTTTGAGTTATTTTGAAGGAGGAACGAACAATGAAAATTGAGATTCACCTGTTGCGCTTCTATGCCCGAGTTTGGGACCCGGAGAGCGAAACCAACCGGGAGGTACCGATCACGCTGACGAAGGACCAGCTTCGAGCGGCGGGTCTGCTTGAAATGTCGAGTAAGGAGGTCATTTCCCGCATCTGCAAACGCTGGGGGCTCCAGCTCTTAGAGGCCGGGAAGGCGGAGCGGCGTACCATCGCCTTTAATCTGGACTCGCTGTGGGACAGCCTCGCCGGAGGGGAGACGCAGGGCTCCGCTCTGGACCTGATTGAGATGATGGGGGCGCTGGAGGGGGAAGGACAGCCCGGCAATGGATGATCTGTCCTTCCTGTACGAAAATGGGATGCCGCCCGAGGAGGTACAGCGCCTCCAGGGGCAGGGTCTCACACTGGCGGAGATTGCCGCCAGCGCCCGCCGGTTAGTTGACAGCGGACGGCCCTTGATGCCCCCCCAGGAAGCCGTCAAGGAGGTCTTGCCGGAGTTCTTTGACGAACGGGGACACTTCCTGCATAACGTCCTCGGCGACTATCTGACAGAGGTCTACGGCTGCTGCAAAATTAACGGGACCGTACACATCTATGATGGCGGCGTCTACCGCCCCGGAGAGGAGGCGCTGCATGGGGCAATGGTGGACTTGCTGCCCAGCCTGTCCAACGCCAAGCGGCGGGAGACGTTCCAATATATCAAGGTCTGCCGCCGTACACCAGTAAAGGAACTATCGCCGCCGAACCTGATCCCCTTCCGGCATCGGGTGTACGACCTGAAAACCGGAGAGTTCCTGGACTACTCCAAGGACCTGGTTTTCCTGAACCGGTTTCCCTGGGACTACGACCCGGCAGCCCCGGAGTGCCCCGCCGTCACCGACACGCTGAACGCCATCGCCAACGGGGACGGCGAAGTGGTCAAGCTCCTGCTGGAATCCTTCGGGAATTGTTTCCACTTACTGAACAGCTACCGGGGTGCTGTGGCGCTGTACGGGCCCTCCGGCAGCAACGGCAAATCTACCTTGCTGAATATGCTGCGGCAGCTGGTAGGGGCTGAAAACGCCTCCTTCCTGAGCCTCCAAGATACGGCGGAGCGCTTCCGCCTGATGGAGGTTTACGGCAAGGCCGTCAACATCGGCGACGACATTAGCGGGGTCTACCTGCCGGACAGCTCCCTATTCAAAAAACTGGTCACCGGAGAAACCGTCCTCGGGGAGAAAAAGGGCCAGGACCCGGTATCCTTCCGATCTTACGCGAAGTTCTTCTTTGCTCTGAACGAGCTGCCGCCGGTCAGCGACAAGAGCAGCGCCTTTTTCAGCCGGATTCTCTTAGTCCCAATGACGGCGGACTTTTCCACTATCAAAAAGCGCGACACTAGCTTAAAGGATAGGCAGTGGTCTCTTGAGGAAATGACCTATCTGACGAGGCTTGCGATGGAGGGTCTGGAGCGGCTGAGAGCGCACGGGGACTTTACCCGGCCTCTGTGTGTGCAACAGGCTATGTCGGAGTATGAGATCGAATGTAACCCTGTGCTGGGCTTTCTGCTGGAGTACGGAGACGTTGTCGGTGAGCCGACGGAGAAAGTTTATAACGACTTCCGTGTCTGGTGTGAGGACAACGGACACCGCAACATCACTACCCGTATTCGCTTTACCAAGGAAATCTGCCGTCAGGCGGGCGTCAGTAATGATTCAATCCGGCATCCCTATTTCGGGGAGAGAGGAAAATGCAGTACTGGTCAGTGCTTTGTTCCTAAGCCGTCATGAGTGTCAGGCATTGAAAAAAGAACTCCTGACACTTCAAACCATTGCGGCGCAACGATTACACGTTATCTGTCAGGAGGTCAGGAGTTTTTATTAAAGTTTGTAGATTTTATAAGCGGCATACATAAAACACAATATATGCGAGTTTGCAAAAAACTCCTGACCTCCTGACAATGGTCTCAATCCATTGCAGGGCAAGGCTTTGACCTGTCAGGAGTTGTGTCAAAAGTCATGACAAGAAAAGGAGAATTACCATGAACGAGAAGAACTTGGAGCTGCTGGAGAGGATCAAGGACACCCTGAGCGAGATTCAGGGCTTGCGGGAAGACCTGGACGATCTGCTGGACAACCCCGACGTGACCTTGGAGAACCTGGGGCGACTGCGGGATACCCTGGCGGAGATTCAGGGGTTGAAGGAGGACCTGGACGAATGAGTTTTTACAAGACCTGCCCCCATTGCGGGGCCCACCTGGACCCTGGGGAGAGCTGCGACTGCACGATATCCCAGGTCTGCGCCGAGGCAAGAGCCGTTTTCCCGGAGCTCTTCACGGGCCGGACTGACCGGGAGATCGTGAGCGAGATTGCCGGAATTGTCCGGCGGGCAGAAATGAAAGAGGCCCCCGCCGATGCTGCGAACACTGGCGAGGGCGGGGCGGAACAGAATTTGACCACTGTTTCCGCCTCCACTATAACCGAAAATGGGAGGCCTGTCAAATGAATGATAAGCAAAAGCTGGTGAAGGGGCTGTTAGAATTACAGCGAACCGATCATGACGGATATTTAGCTATGGCCGCTATCATTCACGCCATGCTTGGGGTTGAAAATATACCCGTGCCGGAAGGGCATAGCCGCGGCGCTTTCAAGAGGGCTATTCGGAGAATCCGAGCGGTGCAAGCTGGCATGGAAAAGGACCACCCCGAGTGCGTTCCCGGCTTGAAGAAGGCGGCGGCATTGATTCGCCGGGAGTGGCTGCATAAGGAGGTCACGCTGTGAAGGTCACCATTGTCCACACGATTGAGGAGCGGGAGGAGGCCGACGCCGTTCTGTCGGCCCTCCGGCCTCTCCTGGCATGGGGAAAGGTCCGCGAAAGCGACCGTCATGCCCCGTTTTTACATATCTATTTGGCAACTAAAAAGCCGGGAAAGCCTTGCGATTCCAGAGAAAATCCTTGACCACGCCACCATATTGTGGTAAAATATCGTTGTGAATTAGGCATGAGTACCGCCCGCAAGGGTTAGCCAACAGAAGGCATGGGAACGGCTGCAACGCTGTCTCATGCCTTTTTCTGTTCCCTCCGGGGCGGGGTTTCAGCGGGCTTGTTCGTTCTCCCGCGTCTCCTTCCCCCGCCCCCCTGGGGAACCTAAATTAGCCCAACTCAGGGCGTTAAACGGAGGTATTTTATGGAAAGCATCAACACCACCCAGAACACCGAGCAGCAGCCCACCACTCCCACCCCGGAGGCATCGGGGGACCAGGGCGGCGAACGGCTGTTCACCCAAGACGATGTGAACCGCATCGTTTCCGAGCGGCTGGCCCGTGAGCGTCAGAAGACGGAGCCGTCCGCCATAGATGAGAGAGAAATCCAATTGAAGGCGCGGGAAAGCCGCCTGGACTGCCGGGACTACCTGGAGAGCGTAGTCAAGGACGGCAGGGCCTGGGGCGGGCGTCCTGAATCAGGTACGGGCGTCATGTGCCTGCTGGACGTGCTGGACACTTCCGACAAGGACAAATTCCAGAAGACCGTTGATTCTCTGCTGGAGATTGGCGCGTTTAATCCTCAGCACGAACCGCTGAAGCTCCCCGGCGTGGACAAGCACGGTTTTGGAAGTATGAGTATCGAGCATATGATTTCCGCCGCCTTCAAGCCGAAAACTTGAAAGGATGATTTAATTGGCTATTGATTTAGTCACCAAATTTGCACCTTACACCGATGAACAGTTTACCACGGAGAGCAAAAAGTCTCTCCTGACCAACCAGGATTTTGACTGGACCGGGGCACATACCGTCAGGGTCTACAAAGTCAGCACGTCGGAGATGAACGACTACCAGCGGAACGGACCCGTTACCGATGGCCAGTGGAGCCGGTTCGGCCCCGTCAAGGACCTGGACGCCACCACCGAGGACTTTGCCCTGAACAAGGACCGCTCCTTCACCTTCGCCATTGACAAGTTGGACGCGGACGAAACCGCCCAGCAGCTTGCAGCCGCCTCCGCCCTGGCACGGCAGAACCGGGAAGTGGTGATCCCCGAGGTGGACAGCTACACCTATGGCGTCATGGCCTCCAACGCCGGGCACAAGCCCGCCGCCGTGGCCCTGACCGCTGAGAACATCTTCGAGGAGATCACCAAAGCTTCCCAGGCGCTAGACGACGCGGAGGTCCCGGAAACGGGCCGTGTGCTGGTGGTGACGCCTGCCACCTATGCCCTGATGAAGAAGTCCCCGGACATCACCCTTGACAGCGACGTGGGACAGGACATGCGCCTCAAAGGCGTTATCGCCAACCTGGACGGCGCTGCCGTGGTGAAGGTGCCCGCCGTGCGCCTTCCAGCTGATTTTGGCTTCATGCTGGCCCACCCGGTTGCCACCGTGGCCCCGACAAAGCTGGAGGATTTCCGCATCCACCAGGACCCGCCCGGCATCTCCGGTTCTCTGGTGGAGGGCCGTATCTGCTACGGCGCGTTTGTCCTGGAGAACAAGACGAATGCCATTTATTACCAAGCTCTGCCCGCCGTTGCCAGCAAGACGGCAAGCAAGGGCTGACCCAATGGGGCGCGTGGGCAATATAGCCTGTGCGCCCCGCATCATAGGTGATGTTATGGCAAAGAAACGGTTACGAATGGGCACGTCAACGGAGGTACGGCGGGCTGTGAACAAAATCAACAATATGCTCTTAAACGGCGAAGTGGACGCCAAGACGGCAAACGCGCTGCTGTACGGCTGTAACGTCTGCCTGGGCGCGATCCGGGTTGACGACCAACAGGCCAAGCTCAACGAGCTGGAGAGAGCAATTAAGGAGCTGGAAGTGGATGGAAAGAAATATTTCTGATTTGCGGAGGTGCTGAGAGTGAACAAGATTTATGAACTTGCGGCGCGGCTGGAGCGGGTGCGGCTGGACATCATCAACCGGCCCCCGGCGGACGCTCTGAGCGTGAGCCTGGAGACGTTCTATAAGGGACACACGGAGGCTGACCTGATGGAGTTGGCGGCGGCGCTGGAGAGCGATCCGGTATGAGGGCCGTTGAATGTGAGGCGGGGAAACTTCGCGTAAAGGACAATTGGGTGTTTTGCCCGGTCTGCCGCCGGGGGAAGGTCCTCAAGCTCCGCCCAGGAACCAGGGCCGAAAATCTGGCGGTATACTGCCGGGTCTGTAAGACGGAATCGGTTGTGGATATTCTTACTTAGGAAAACATCGGTGACTTGCATCTTGACTTGCACGCATCAAAAAAACATCGGTTTTTCGGACCATTTTGGAGCGTGCTTTCCAAGGGCACATAAAAAGAAAATCCCTTGTAACCATTGCACCGCAATGACTACGAGGGATTTTCCTTGGTGACCCGGCGGGGATTCGAACCCCGGACCCACTGCTTAAAAGGCAGTTGCTCTGCCGACTGAGCTACCGGGTCGTCGTCAGAACAAACTGTACTTCATGAACCCCACCCTCCGGGCAGGCTTCACTCCGTTTCGTTTGTTCATCCTCGCCCTTCAAAATTGGCAGATTTTGAAGGGGATTGCGCAAGGGCTTAACGCTCCGTCCTTTCCCCTCGTCCCCCGCAGGGGTGGGGGTTGCTCAAGGGAGAGCCCGCTCCCCCTTGAAGGAGCGAAGAAATTTCCCGTCCGGCGCAGTTTTCGCCGCCAGGCGGAAACGGAGCGGCAAGGGGAATTTCAGAGCTGGCAGGGACGGCTGGACTCGAACCAGCGCATGAGGGAGTCAAAGTCCCTTGCCTTACCGCTTGGCTACGTCCCCGTGCAGGAATAAGCGCGGGGACCGGGGAAAAGCCCCGATCCCCTGCTCTTGTGGGGTGGGAGATGGGACTCGAACCCACGACACCCGGAACCACAATCCGGTGCTCTAACCAACTGAGCTACACCCACCACATATCAACTGTCTGAAAGCCGCTTGACGGACGCCCAGGGGGAGCGCTTGGCACGCCAGAAGGGACTCGAACCCCTGGCCTACTGCTTAGAAGGCAGTTGCTCTATCCGGCTGAGCTACTGGCGCGAATTTTAGGATGGAGCAGGTGACGAGAATCGAACTCGCATCCCCAGCTTGGAAGGCTGGTGCCCTGACCATTGTGCTACACCTGCGTAGACCTCTCTCAATAAGGTCTTGGCCCGCCCCGGAAATTGTCAGCTTAGATAGCATACCACGAAACCCAGCCGCTGTCAAGCGGTCTGCGGCGGTTTTTCCAGAATTTTTTCGAATTTCTTCTTAGCGCCCATATTCCAGAAAGGCCCCCAGCAGTTGCCGGCCCAAGGCCCGGTTTTCCAGGCGCTCCGGGTGCCACTGGACCGCCCACACCGGCAGCCGCCGGTGGCACAGGGCCTCCACCACGCCGTCCTCCGCCCACTGGACCGCCTGAAGGCTGCCGCCCAGCCGGTTCACCGCCTGATGGTGCGCGCTGTTCACCATCGCCGCCGCCCCGCAAAGGTCCCTTAGCGGCGAGGGGGCGGTCCTTACGGCGTGGAGACGGTCCCCCTCCTGCCAGGCTCCGTGGCCCGGGACATCCTGGGCCAGGGTCCCGCCGAAAAAGGCATTGATCACCTGGAGCCCCCGACAGACTCCCAGAACCGGCCTTCCGGCGTCAGTGAAGTCCCGAAGCAGCTGGAGCTCCGCCTCGTCCCGCTCCGGCTCCAGATTCCGGGAGGCGGCGTTCTTCTGTCCATAGCGCCAGGGGTCCAGGTCTCCGCCGCCGGGGAGCAGCAGGGCGTCCCACCGTCCCGCCTGTCCCTGGGCGGCGTCTCCAAACACCGCCCGGCCTCCGGCGGACGCCACCCAGCGCCGGTAGTTGGCAAACCGCTCCGGACTGCCCCAGATATACACCGTCTTTTCCATGCGCGCCCCTCCCCAACCGTTTCCCTCCAGTCTACGTGGCGGCAGATTTTAATGTTACAGATATTGACTTGAAAGATGGTTCGTAGTATGATTTCCCTAGGCTGCGGAGCGTCCGGGCTTCCATACAAATGGCGCGGAATTTCGGCACAGCGCTCCGCCGCGCAGAGAACCAAGAATACAGAATGGGGGATATCCTGCAATGAAAAAACTGCTTTCCTTGACCCTGGCACTGTTGATGGCCCTGACCCTGGCCGCCTGCGGCGGCGATTCCGGCTCCGGCGGCTCGGACAGCTCCGGCAGTTCCGGCAGCGCCGGCAGCGGCGAGGTCCGGGCGGAGGACGGCTATGCCGAGGCCCGCGTCGGTGATCTGGTACATTCTTATTTCATGGACTTTACCGTAAACAACGCCTACACCACCTCCGATTACCACGGCCACACCGCCCCGGAGGGCATGAAGGTTCTGGTGGTGAATATGACCATTAAAAATACCTTCAACGAGAGCCTGCCCATGTACGACGACGACTTCCAGGGCCAGTGGAGCGCCAGCTCCGAGACCGACGAGTTCGCCTGGCCCATCACCGAAGCGGAGGACGGCAGCGACCTGGACGCCGTGTCGGAGGAGCAGCTCCCCGCCGAATATGAGCTGGGTGTCAGCGAGTCCCGCACCGGCGATCTGGTCTTTGACGTGCCCGCGGATGAGAAGGACTTCTCCATCTCTCATCTGGAGCTCTTCGACGACGACAGCGAGGGGGACACCTTCTTCGTGTTCTTCACTGCCGAGGAAACATAACCACCATGCGACAGCGGAGCGGCGTTCAGCCGCTCCGCTGTGCGTTATCCCAGACTGCGGGCCAGCAGGAACAGCAAACAGGTGTGGGTAGGATAATACACATAGAAGAACCACTTCCACCCCCGGCCCTTCTCCCCGTTGTACCGGAGCATCAGCGGCAGGGCCAGGACCATCATCCACTGGACGGGGAAAACGCCATACAGCGCCTCGGCGCTGAACTGGTAGATGCAGAAAATCAGGTACACGGCGGCCAGGGCCTCCCGGCGGTCCCGGAGGAAGTACAGGGCCAGTCCCAAGGCGATGAACTCGAAGCCAAACTCGTTCAACGCCAGATTCGGGACGATGCCGGTGAGAACGTCCCCGCTGAAATTCCCGGCTCCGGGCAGGAGGAACGGGAGCAGCCCATAGAAAACCTGGACCAGAGCGGCGGCCCCCAGCAGCAGTCTGCCCCGCTTCCTATCCCGCTGGTATAGCTCCACCGCGCTGATGAGGAAGCCCGTTAGAAACAGGGGCAGGAAGATATTGTGGTTGCCATAGCCGGCTTCCGTGGGAAAGCGGGTGTCCAAGAACAACCCCAGGGCCGTCATGAAGAGGCTCAGCAGGTAGAGCCGCAGAAGATACCGCCTCCGGCTCCGGGTGTGGGCATAGCCCTGAACCATGCAGAAGAGGAACAGGGGATAGGCCCCCCGGCCCAGCCAGCGAAACCAGACCGGGGCCGCCGGAAAATAAAGCCCAAGGTGGTCCAGGGTCATGAGGACCACCGCCGTCAGCTTCAAAGAAAAGGTTGTCATGCGTCTCCACTCCCATTCATCTAATAAAGGACAGTTTCGCCCCGTTGTCAATAGAACGGGACAGGGTGGGCGGATTCTTCAAAAACGCTCTTGGGATTTTCCTGGTTGCTATTTCCATCCAGGCTTGTTATAATGCCCTCATAAGTACAGGCCCCCTGGGCCGAAGCGGATGAATTTGACAGAGAGGAGACATTTTTATGGATCGCTGCGCGTTGGCGTATCAATATCACAAGGAGGGCTGGAACTGCGCCCAGTCCGTGGCGGCGGCCTGCGCCGACCTGGTGGGCCGGACGCCGGAGGATGTTCTGCCCCTGCTGGGCGGCTTTGGCGGCGGCCTGGGCGGCAGCCACGAGGAGGTTTGCGGCGCCGTCAGCGGCGGCACGCTGATTCTAAGCCTCTGCTTCCCCTTCGACAAGCAGGGCGACCAGGAGGCCAAGCGGAACGTCTATCGCATCACCAAGGAGTATCGCCGCCGGTTTTCAGAGGTTTTCGGCCTCACCCGCTGCGGGGACCTCCTCCGGACCAAGCCCGGCGTCACGGAGAAAAACCCCGCCTCCCAGCGCCTGGGCGTCACCGCCCACTGCGACAACATGATCGTCACGGCGGTAGAACTGTTGGAGGCCTTGGTCCAGGAGGAGCGGCAGGGAGGTACGTCATGAGTCACGAGCACAAAAAGCGCCAGTTTAGCAGTCAGTGGGGCTTCGTCCTCTCGGCGGTAGGCTCCGCCGTGGGTATGGCCAACGTGTGGGGCTTCCCCGCCAAGATGGGCAGCAACGGCGGCGGGGCCTTCCTCATCGCCTACTTGATTTTCATTGCCCTCTTCGGCACCGTGGGCCTGGCGGCGGAGTACGCCGTGGGCCGCCGGGCCCGGACGGGAACCCTAGGGGCCTATGAAATGGCCTGGGGCACCCGGAAGAAGGAGCTGGGAAAGGCCGGGGGCCTTTTGGGCTGGCTGCCTCTGGCGGGGTCCATGTGCATCGCCATCGGCTACGCGGTGATCATCGCCTACGTGCTCAAGGCCTTCGCCAGCTCCCTCACCGGGGAGCTGATGACGGCGGACACCGCCGTCTGGTTTGAGAGCTTCTCCCTGGCGGACTACTCCGTCATCCCCTTCCACGCCATCGTGGTGGTGGGCACCTTGCTGACGCTGCTGCTGGGGGCCAAGAGCATCGAAAAGAGCAACAAGGTCATGATGCCTTTATTTTTCCTGATCTTTCTCATTCTGGCGGTGCGGGTGGCCTTCCTCCCCGGCGCGGCGGAGGGCTATCGCTATATGTTCTCCCCCCGGTGGGAGGAGTTGCTGGACCCCATGGTGTGGATTTGGGCCATGGGACAGGCCTTCTTCTCCCTGTCCATCACCGGCAGCGGCATGATCGTCTACGGGGCCTATCTGGACACGGCGGAGGACGTGGCGAAACTGGCGAAACGGACGGCCCTCTTCGATACCATCGCCGCCCTGGTGGCCGCCCTGGTGATGATCCCCGCCTGCTTTGCCTATGGGCTGGACATCGGGGCGGGGCCCTCCCTGCTCTTCGTCACCCTGCCCCGGATTTTGCAGGACATCCCCCTGGGGCGGCTGTTCGCGGTGATTTTGTATATTGCCATGATCTTCGCCGGGGTCAGCTCCCTCCAGAACATGTTCGAGGCGGTGGGGGAATCCCTGCTCCACAAATTCCCCAAGCTTAGCCGGAAGGCTATGCTGGTTTTGCTGTGCGTGGTGTGCCTGGGGCTGGGCCTCCACATGGAGCCCATCTTCAAGTGGGGCCCCTGGATGGACATTGTATCCATCTATATCATCCCCATCGGGGCCACCCTGGGGGCAGTGAGCTGGTTCTGGATCATGCGCCGGGAGGATTTAATGGACGAGGTGTCCAGGGGAACGGAAAAAGCGCCCGGGACGCTGTGGTACAGCATCGGGCGGTACGTGTACGTGCCCTGCGCCGTCATCTTGTGTCTGGTGGCGCTGTGCATGAAGGTAGCTTTCTGATAAGCATATCAAACGGCGGCGGGGAACTTCCCCGCCGCCGTCTTAATTTTAATTTCGGAAATCCGGCTCACAGCAGCCCCTGAATCAGAATGATCAGAATTAGCACCGGCAGCGCAAACTGGAAGTAGGGCCACAGCCACCGGGGCATCTTGATGCCCTCTCCAGCGTTGGCCTCCTCCAGATAGCGGTCGTAGCCCCAGCCCTTTTTGCTGACGCAGAACAGCAGGTACACCAGAGAGCCCAGGGGCAGCAGCAGGTTGGAGACGATGAAGTCCTCGCTGTCCAGCACATCCCGGCCGCCGATGAGATGGAGGCCGCTCCAGAGGTTGTAGCCCAAAACGCAGGGCATGCTGGCGATGAGGATAAAGACGCAGTTCGCCAGGGCGGCCTTCTTCCGGCTCCAGCCGAAGTTGTCAATGGCGTTGGCCTGGAGGTTCTCAAAGACGGCGATGACCGTGGAGAAGCTGGCGAAGGTCATGAACAAGAAGAACAGCGCACCCCAGAGGCGGCCCCCCGCCATATTCAAAAAGACCTTGGGGAGAATCATGAAGATCAGCGCCGGGCCCTGTCCCGGCTCCACGTCGAAGGCGAAGCAGGCGGGGAAGATGATGAGACCCGCCATCAGGGCCACGAAGGTGTCCAGCAGGCAGATGCGCACCGCCTCGCTGGTGAGGGTGTTGTCCCGGCTCATGTAGCTGCCGAAAATCTCCATGGCGGCAATGCCAAGGCTCAAGGTGAAGAACGCCTGGTTCATGGCGGCGGTGATGACATTGCCAAGGCCCGCCTCCGCCGCCCGCTGGAAGTCGGGCAGGAGGTAGAACTTCACGCCCTCCATCCCGCCGGAGAGGGT
Source organism: uncultured Oscillibacter sp. (assembly GCA_910587705.1). Lineage (GTDB taxonomy): Bacteria > Bacillota > Clostridia > Oscillospirales > Oscillospiraceae > Oscillibacter. The sequence goes on along the minus strand of CAJUMX010000006.1, from coordinate 63,822 downwards.
CAGGCTGTGGACCGCCAGCACAACAATGAGGGTCAAAAGGCCCATCATCATCCACTTCGTAATCCGTTCCAGGCCCTTTTGCAGGCCGAAGCTCACCACCAAAAAGCCCGCCAGCACCGTCAGAACCATCCACGCGGCCATCTCCACCGGGTCCGCCAGCATGGCGGAAAACACGCCGTCCACCGCGTCGGAGGCAAGGCCGTCAAAGGCCCCGCCGGCGAACTTGAAGAAGTAGCCCAGCATCCAGCCGGAGACGGTGGTGTAGTACATCATCAAAAGGCAGCAGCCCGCCACGCAGAACCAGCCGTGAATGTGCCACTTGCTGCCCGGCTTCTGAAGGGCCTGATAGCCCTGGACGGCGCTCTTGCGGCTGGCCCGGCCCACCGCCAGCTCCATGGTCAGAACCGGCACGCCCATAATCGCCAGGAAGAGCAGGTAAAACAGCACGAACACGCCGCCGCCGTTCTCTCCGGTGACATAGGGGAATTTCCACACGTTGCCGATGCCGATGGCGCAGCCCGCGCTTACCAGAAGGAAGCCCAGGCGGGATTGAAAACGCTCCCGTTTCATAAGTTTCTCGTTCCTCTCTCGTATATTTCGTTGCAAAACCCACAGGCGGGAATCCCGCCCCGGGCAGATTCTCTTATGATAACGGGCCTTAGCGGAAATGTCAATGCTTTCGTGGCGGAAAGGGCGGAAAAAGACTGGAACGGCAAGCCCCGGCCGAAGCCGGGGCTTGACAGAAAGGCCGTTTCGGCCTATAATAATTCCAGGCGCCGCGGCAAGCGGTTGGTCCGGTTAGATTATTACAGCTTCAAAGGAGAAACCGTCACCCTGCCCGGTGGCGGTTTCCGCTTTTTACCTTGATCGTTACTGTCCAATGCAGGATGTGGAACGTCAATGTAATCGGCATCTCGTCACCCCCTTTCGGGGAACGTGACCAACCGCCGCCGTCTTGTCTTGGCGCCTATCCTTACCATACCACAAAATTCGACAACGCGCAAGGTCGGAAAGGAGACCCCCTATGGCGGACTGCCGGACCCGATACCCCCTTCTGCTCATCCACGGTCTCAACTGCCGGGACGATTGGATCTTTCCCTACTGGGGCCGGGTTGCGGACATTCTCCGAACCCACGGGGCCACGGTTTACCTCAGCGGCCAGGACGCCTGGGGCAGCATCCCCGGCAACGCCCAGGCCCTCCTCCGCCGGGCGGAGGACATCCTAGCGGAGACAGGCAGCGAAAAGCTAAACCTCCTGGCCCACTCCAAGGGCGGGCTGGAGGCCCGGTATCTCATCTCTACCCTGGGCTTTGCCCCCAAGGCCGCCTCCCTCACCACCATCTGCACGCCCCACCGGGGCTCGAAGGCGGCGGCAGAGTGGCTGGCGCGGGAGCGGGTCTGCCGGATTGCGGGCCGGGGGCTGGAGGGCTTCTGGCGGGCCCGGGGAGACCGGGACCCGGACTTTCCGGCGGCGGTCAGCGCCCTGACCCCCGAGGCCATGGCCCGCTTCAACCGGGAGAACCCGGACAGCCCCCTGGTCTACTACCAAAGCTGGGGCGCCCGGCTGGACGGGGCGGGCTGGGACCCTATGGACCGCCTACAGCTCCGGATCACCAGGGCCGACGCCCCCACCGACGGCCTGGTCTCCCCGGACTCCGCCGCCTGGGGGCGCTGGCGGGGCACCCTGGCGGGTGTGTCCCACCAAGACGCCGTGGGAGGCCGGCGGCGGAAGCGCCCCGGCTTTGACGCCGGGGCGTTCTATATCCGCCTGGTTCAAGAGCTGGCGGAGATGGGCTTTTAAGGAGGACTTTATGGAACGATACGCGCAAGCCGCCCCGGCGAAGGTCAATCTGGCCTTAGACATCCTGGGCCGCCGCCCGGACGGCTATCATGAGATGCGCATGGTGATGCAGACGGTAAGCCTCTGCGACGCCGTGACGCTGGAGGAAACTGGGGAGGGCTTCGCCCTCTTTGCCCAGGGCCTCGTCTTGCCCCAGGGGAAAACCCTGGAGCAGCGGGCGGCAGAGGCGTTCTTCGCCGCCATCGGACGGCCCCAGCCGTCCCTCCGGGTGACGCTGGAGAAGAACACCCCGGCCTACGCGGGCCTGGGGGGCGGCAGCGCCGACGTGGCGGCCCTGCTGCGGCTGCTGCGGGAGCGGTACGCCCCGGCCATGTCCCGGGAGGCGCTGGAGGCCGTGGGCGGGCAGATCGGCAGCGATATGCCCTTCTGCGTCCGGGGCGGCACCGCTCTGGCGGAGGGCCGGGGGGACCTGCTGACGGACCTGCCCCCCCTGCTGGACTGCCGCTTTGTGATCTGCAAGCCGGACTTCGACCTGCCCACAGGCCCCATGTTCGCCCGGCTCCGCTTTGACAAAAGCCTTCCCCACCCGGACGTGGACGGGATGTCTGCCGCCCTGAAGCAGGGGGACCTAGCGGGCGCGGCAGGGCGCGTTGGCAACGTGTTCGAGACGGTTCTGGAACCGCCGGAGCGGCGGGAAATCCAGTGGATCAAGGAAGCCCTTCTCCGCCATGGTGCCCTGGCCGCCGCCATGTCCGGCTCCGGCCCGGCGGTGTTCGGCCTCTTTTCCCCGGAGGCGGAAACCAACCACGCGCTGGAGGAGCTGGGCCGCCGCTATGCCCAGGTTTTTGAGGCGCTTCCGGTGGGGCGGCTGCTTTAGAGCAAAACAGGCACCTCTCGCCGGAGGGTCAGGCTCTCCGGCGTGACGGCGCAGTCCCAGGCGCATACCCGGACCCCCGCGACGGCGGCCTCCCGCAGGGCCGCGCCGAAGGCGGGGTGGGTCTCCTCGTTGGGGGCCACGCTCTGCATGCCCTCCATCTGCACCACGAAGAACAGCGCCGCCCCAAGCCCGGCCCCCGCCGCCTTTTGCAGCTCCCGGATGTGCTTCACCCCCCGCTCCGTGGGCGCGTCGGGGAAGCGGGCCGCGCCGCCGTCCTCCAGGGTGACGCCCTTGACCTCGATCAGGAAGAGACCTCGAGGGCTCTCCACGCAGAAGTCCAGGCGGGAACCCCCATATGCGTACTCCCGGCGGAGGACCGCCCCCTCCGGCAGGCGGGGCTCCAGCCATTCGGCAAAGACCCGGTTGGGGGCCTGGGCATCCATATTCACCAGCAGCGCCCCTTTTTGAACGGCAATGAGATCGTAGGCGGTCTTTCGCCTGGGATTGGCGCTCTTCTCCAGATAGACGGCCGCTCCGGGGACCAGCAGCTCCCGGCAGCGGCCCGTATTTTTCACATGGACGGTCTGGACGCCTCCCTCCGTCTCCACCTGGGCGATGAAGCGGTTGGGACGGTGGAGAAACCGTCCCGGGACCACGGTCTGATACTGCATGGCAGGCTCCTTTCCAGCAGGGAGACAAAATCTTTATCGGTTTCTTAGCAGGTTCAATCGCCGCCTTTTTCCCCGGATTCGTAAAATTGTACCATGTTTTACTCCTCACGTCCAGCCTTTGGAGCCTGCGCAAAAAAGCCCTGATAAAATTTTCCCAAAGTCATTGTTTTTTTCTCCGGAAGTTGATACAATAGCCCTGCATCTATATTTATAGGAGGGAGCATATGCCAGAGTATTCCAGCTTGTTTGTCTGCCTGATGGGCATGGGCACCGTGTTCTTTGGGCTCATCTGCCTCATCGTCCTGACGACGATCATGGGCAAGATTGTGGGCGGTCACGCGGCCCCCGCCGTCTCCGCCCCCGCCCCGGTCGTGTCGGCCCCCGCCGCCGCCCCGGAGGGCAACCGCCAGGAGATTGCCGCCGCCGTCTCCGCCGCCATCGCGGAGGAGCTGGGGACCAGCATCACGGGCATCCGCATCGTATCCATGAAAAAACTGTAAGAAACGAGAAGGAGAGAGCATCATGAAAAAGTACAAAGTCACCGTCAACGGCACCGCCTACGAGATTGAACTGGAGGAGCTGACCGGGGCCGCCCCCGCCGCCCCCGCCGCTCCCGCTGCCGCGGCCCCCGCTCCGGCCCCCGCCGCCGCGGCTCCTGCCGGAGGCGAGCAGGTCACCAGCCCCATGCCCGGCACCATCCTGGACGTGAAGGTCAGCCAGGGCGCTTCTGTGAAGAAGGGCGACGTACTGATGATTTTGGAGGCCATGAAGATGGAAAACGAAATCATGTGCCCCTGCGACGGCAAGGTGGCCTCCATCCACGCCTCCAAGGGCACGGCGGTGGAGTCCGGCACGCTGCTGTGCGTCATCCAGTAAGGCGCTGGAGGGACTGGAATGGAAGCTATTCTGGATTTTGTAAACAGCTCGGGATTCGCGCTGTTTGCCCAGGGGGACAACTGGAAGTGCCTTTTGATGATTATCATCGCCTGCGCGCTTTTGTTCCTGGGCATTGTAAAGAAATTTGAGCCTTTGCTGCTGGTGCCCATCGCCTTCGGCATGCTTATCACCAACCTGCCCGGCGCGGAGATGTATCACGAGATCTTCTTTGCCGGCGGACACATCCACTGGGACCTCATCGGCGGCGCGGAAATCACCCAGGAGTTCATTAACGGGCTCCGAGAGGTAGGCGTGGCCGAGGCTGTGCTGGCCACCGCCCCGGTAGGCACGTCCATTACGGCGGGCCTTATCGACATTTTGTATCTGGGCGTGAAGCTGGGCATCTACCCCTGCCTCATCTTCATGGGCGTGGGTGCCATGACTGACTTCGGTCCCCTGATCGCCAACCCCAAGAGCCTGCTCCTGGGCGCGGCCGCCCAGCTGGGCATCTTCATGACCTTCGTGGGCTGCCGGATGTCCGGCATCTTCTCCTCCGCCCAGGCCGGCTCCATCGGCATCATCGGCGGCGCGGACGGCCCCACCGCCATTTACGGCGCGACGAAGCTGGCCCCGGAGCTCCTGGGCCCCATCGCCGTGGCGGCTTACAGCTACATGGCCCTGGTGCCGGTCATCCAGCCCCCCATCATGCGGCTTTTGACCACCGAGGCAGAGCGGAAGATCGTCATGAAGCCCCTGCGCCAGGTCTCCAAGACCGAGAAGATCGTATTCCCCATCATGGTGGCCGTGTTTGTCGCCCTGCTGGTGCCCTCCGCCGCCCCCCTGATCGCCTGCCTCATGCTGGGCAACCTCTTCCGTGAGTGCGGCGTGGTGGAGCGCCTGAGCAAAACCGTGCAGAACGAGCTTATCAACATCGTCACCATCTTCCTGGGCGTGTCCGTGGGCGCCACCGCCACGGGCCGGACCTTCCTCAGCCTCCAGACCATCGCCATCATGCTGATGGGCATCGTGGCCTTCGGCTTCGGCACGGCGGGCGGCGTGATTCTGGCCAAGATCATGAACCTGTTCCTGAAAGAGAAGATCAATCCCCTCATCGGCTCCGCGGGCGTTTCCGCCGTGCCCATGGCCGCCCGGGTCTCCCAGGTGGAGGGCCAGAAGGCCAATCCCAGCAACTTCCTGCTGATGCACGCCATGGGCCCCAACGTGGCCGGCGTCATCGGCTCCGCCATCGCCGCGGGCGTGATGATCTCCCTGTTCGGCTGACGTCCAAACAAACTGCACTGCGCGAATCCCGCCCTTCGGGCAGGCTTCGCTCCGTTCCATTTGTTTCTCCTCTCCCCACCGCAACCGCTCCACTGGGTTGCGGCGGGGACCCCCATTTGATTCTTTCATAGGAGGCAATCTATGTCTATGGAATTCCTCTCTAAGAAGCCCCTGTATATCACCGACACCATCCTCCGGGACGCACACCAGTCCCAAGCGGCCACCCGGATGCGGGTGGAGGACATGCTCCCCGCCTGCGAGGTGCTGGACTCCATCGGCTACTGGTCTTTGGAATGCTGGGGCGGCGCGACCTTCGACTCCTGCATGCGCTTCCTCAACGAGGACCCCTGGGAGCGCCTTCGCAAGCTCCGCAAGGCCCTGCCCAACACGAAGCTCCAGATGCTCTTCCGGGGACAGAACATCCTGGGCTACAAGCATTACGCCGACGACGTGGTGGACGCCTTCTGCCGCAAGTCCATTGAAAACGGCATCGACATTATCCGGATTTTCGACGCTCTGAACGACGTGCGGAACCTGGAACAGGCCATCAAATCCACCAAGAAATACGGCGGCATGGTGGAAGCTACCCTGTCTTACACCATCTCCCCCATCCACAACGAGGAGTACTTCGTGAAGCTGGCCCTGGAGCTGGAGCAGATGGGCGCGGACGTGATCTGCGTCAAGGACATGGCGAACCTGCTTTTGCCCATGGACGCCTATTCCCTGGTGAAGAAGCTGAAGGAAACCGTGAAAATCCCCATTCACCTCCACACCCACAACACCACCGGCACCGGCGACATGGTCTATCTCATGGCGGCCTATGCCGGAGTGGACATCGTGGACACGGCCCTGAGCCCCCTGGCCAACGGCACGGCCCAGCCCGCCACGGAGTCTCTGGTGGCCACCCTCCAGGGCACCGTCCGGGACACCAAGCTGGACCTGAACAAAATGAGCGAGGCCGCCGCCCACTTCCGCAAGGTCGCCCAGAAGCTCAAGGAGCAGGGCAGCCTGGACCCGAAGGTGCTGAACGTGGACACCAACACCCTCCTCTATCAGGTGCCCGGCGGCATGCTCTCCAACCTGATCTCTCAGCTGAAGCAGGCCAACAAGGAAGAGAAGTACTACGACGTGCTGGCGGAGATTCCCCGGGTCCGCAAGGACTTCGGCTATCCCCCGCTGGTCACCCCCACCAGCCAGATCGTGGGCACCCAGGCCGTCATGAACGTGGTGGTGGGCAAGTACAAGACCTTCCCCAAGGAGTCCAAGGGCCTCCTCCGGGGCGAATACGGCCAGGTTCCCGGCGAGGTCAACGAGGAAGTCCGGGCCCTGGCGGGCATCAAGCCCGAGGACGTCATCACCTGCCGCCCGGCGGACCAGCTCCAGCCGGAGGTGGAGAAGTACCGGGAGGAGTTCAAGGACATCGCCAAGAGCGACGAGGATGTGCTGTCCCTGGCCCTGTTCCCCCAGGTGGCCCCTAAGTTCCTGGCCTGGCGGGATGGTCCCCATGACGAGCCCGCCGCCGCCCCCGCGGCTCCCAAGGCCGCCCCGGCGGACCCCAACGCCGTGCGGGAGCTCTTTGTGGAGTTCAAAGGATAAACCTTTTTCTTGAAAGAAAAAGGTTCCCAAAAAGAACTTTATCTCGCTCTGGCTGTCTGGTGGTTATCCAAACCAGAGCGACGGCAACGGAGAATTACTGAAATGAAAAGAGGACGGTATCTCACGATACCGTCCTCTTTTTACGGATAGGAAAACAGCTCATAGTTGCTGATGGACAGCTCCAGGGTATCCAGCACGCCGCCCGCCTCATCGTACAGCGTCACCTTGACCGGCAGGTCCCCATGGAGTACGCCCCGGCTTCCGTCGGAGGCCCCTTTGTAATACGTGCTGTACCAGTTGTACGCCGCCTCCTCCAGGTTGGTGTACGGGCCCCAGGCTCCCCAGGAAGCCATGCCTCCCTTCCCTTCCCGGTAGCGGAAGGAGAACAGGGCGCCGCTAACCTTCTCCCCCGGATAGGAGAAGGTCTTTTTGTCCCTGACCACCAGCTCGTACTCCTCCGTTTCCGGGTCGTACATCCGGGTGGTCCGCTGGGCCGTCACCTCCACGGAGGCGGAGGCCGCCCCGGCGAAGTCCCCGGCCACGTACAGCGTCCCGTTCAGGCCCAGGCACAGGGCGTTATGGCTCATTTTCAGGTTCCTCCGGTACTCCGGCCGGACCTCCAGGCCGTGGCGGGTGAAGTCCGTGCTGACGTAGGCGTCCCCCGTCCGGGCAATCAGATAGGTGGTGTGATGGGCGAGAAGATCACCGTCATAGCGCATGGAGCTTTTCTCCACCAGCACCAGCACCGGCTCCAAATCTGAGAGGAGATACCGCCGCTCCACCCGGTCCAGCATCCCCCGGACGGTGTAGGGCGGAAAGCCCAGCATTGTATAGACCAAAGCCCCCAGCAAGGCGCACAGGGCCAAATTTCGGGCCGTCTTTCGTCCCCGGTTCAGCCTCATGGCTCCACCTCCCATTCCACCCGCAGCACCCAGTCCTGGCCGGAGAGGGGATAGGACACCTCCGCCCACTGGGGCGGCCCGTCCAGCACCAGCTCCACCGTCTGGCTGTGGCGGGTCCAGCCGACGCGGGAAACGCCGGGGTTCCGCCAATAGCGGCTGGCCGCCGCAGTCCGGGTGAGGGGGTCCGTCTCCTGGACGGACAGCTCCCCATGCTCGTCCCGGTAGGTGAAGAACCAGTTTTTGATCCCGTAGTAGGGGTCCGTCCCCAGGGGGTCCCGCATTTGGAGCCACAGCCGGATTTCCGCGGTCGCCTTGCCGCCGGGCTCCTGGGTCACGTCTCCCGGCGCGGCGTAGAGGGTGCCGTGCTCCAGCTCCGCCTTGACCGCCGAGGCGGGAGGCTCCTCCCAAGTAAGCTCGTCTATGGTGCGCTCCACTAAGGAGTTTAGGCCGACGGTCCAAAGCAGCGTCACCAGGGTCAGGACGGTCAGAGCCAGCGCCAGGGCGCGGCTCGCCTCCCACAGCCACCCAAGCCACGGCTTATGTACCTTATCCAGGGCTCGGCCCACCTCCTGGGCATCCCCCATGGCCTCCAGGGCCCGCTCCTCCGCCAACGCCGGGTCCCGGCCCAGGCGCAGGAGGTCCTTCACGTGGTCGTCGTAGTGGACCCGGAGCTCCTGGGCAATGGCCTTCCGGTCCGGCTGGAAACGGACCTGCTCACACACGGCGTCCACCCAGATTTGAAACGCGTCTCTCATAGCGCCCCTCCTCACGCCGGGGCGGCGCTGTTGACCACCGCGTCCACCTGCTCCCGGAAAGTCACCCACTCCTCCTTCCGGGCGTCCAGGGCCCGGCCGCCCTTCCGGGTGATGCGGTAGTACTTCCTGGTCCGGCCCTCCGGGGACTTTTTCTCCCGGACGCTGACCAGCCCCTCCGCCTCCAGGCCGTGGAGGATGGGGTACAAGGTCCCCTCCTTCAGCGCAAAGACGTGGTTGGACCGCCGGGCCAGCTCGGTGATCATCTGGTAGCCGTACATCTCCTCTCCCGAAAGCAGGGAGAGAATCAGCAATGTCGTGCTGCCGCTCATCAGGCTCTTGTCGATTTTCACAGGCCGCCTCCTTTCCACAATGCCTCGGTCATCTATGGTTATTATACATAGATGACCGAGGTTTGTCAAGTACCAAATGGCGCAGGGGCTCCCCTGCGCCGTTCTACTCTGGAAAGCGAGAAGGGGCGGACACATTGGTCCGCCCCTAGGCCCGGAAAAATTGCCGCAAAGCCTCTGCCAGCGCCTCCGGCGCGTCCCGGTTGACCTCGTGACCCGCCCCGGGAATCCAGGCCAGCTCCGCCTTTGGAATACCCGCCCGGAGCTCCAGGGCGGCCTTTTGATTGGCCCGGTCCCGCTCGCCGCAGAGGACCAGAGTGGGACAGCTCACTCTCCCCAGGTCTCCCCGGAAATCCAGGTCCATCATAGAGCGCGTGAGGCCGATGACCTCCCCCTTGGATAGTCCCATCTGCCGGAAAGCCCGCCCAGGTAAGAGGCGGAACACCGCGTTTTGAACCCGCAGCAGCCCCTTGGGCATGACGCAGGGGGTTCCGATCAAGGCCAGGGCCTCCACCCCCTCCGGATGCTCCAGGGCATACTGGAGGGCCAGAATCCCTCCCAAAGATAAGCCGCAGAGCCGAAGGGGCTGGGTCAGACCCTGGCAGTCCCGGGCAAAGGTTTGATAGATTTCCCGGTAGGACGCCGCTCCGCCTCGGACCGGGGCAAAGAGGTCTGGACAGAGGATTTCACCCTCCAATCCCTGGGCGGCGGCGTCCCAGCTCTCCGGGCCCTGGCCCAGGCCGTGAAGCAAAATTGTGGTCATACGCTCCCCCCTCGGTCAGGTGTAGGACCGTTCCACCCGGACCTTGGCCTGGAAGCCGCTGTCCAGCACCTGAACGGCGTTTTGAATCTTCTCCTCCACCTCCTGGTCGCTGAGGCGGAAGTCAAAGGGCACCGCCGCGTCGAAAACCAGATGGGCGTGCCCCTCCCGGGGCACCACCCGGAAGTCGTGGATGGTAATGCCCCCGTCGATGCAGCGGACCAGGGCCTCCACCCGCCGCCGGGTCTCCTGGGTCACGCCGTCGCCGGTGCACACCGGGTCCATGTGAATCACCGCCTCGCAGCCCAGCTGCTCCCGAAGCTCCCGCTCTACGTGGTCAATGCGGTTGTGGAGCTCCAGCAGCTCCCCCTCCGCGGGGACCTCGGCGTGGAGGGAGATCATCCGCCGCCCGGGGCCATAGTCGTGGACGATGATGTCGTGGACCCCCAGAATGGGCTGGTGGGCCAGGACCAAGGCGCGAATCTCCTCCACGAACTCCGCGGAGGGCGGCGTGCCCAGCAGAGGGTCCATGGTGGTTTTGGCGGCCTGGAAGCCGGACCAGAGGATGAACAGGGCCACCAGCAGTCCGCCCCAGCCGTCTAGAAGCAGATTCGTGTACCGCTCCACCAAAGAGGCGATCAGCACCACCGACGTGGCGGCGCAGTCACCCAGGGAGTCCAGGGCGGCGGCCTCCATGGCGGTGGAGCCGATGTGCTTTCCAATCCGGCGGTTGTAAAAGGCCATGTAAAGCTTCACGGCGATGGCGGCGACGAGGACCGCCGTCACCTGCCAGCCGGTCTCCGACGGAACGGGATGGAGAATCTTCCCCACGGAGGACTGGGCCAGCTCAAAGCCCATCAGCAAAATCAGCATGGACACCACTAGGCCGGACAAATACTCCATTCGCCCGTGGCCAAAGGGGTGCTCATGGTCCGGCTTCTGCTCCGCCAGCCGGAAGCCCAGCAGTGTCACCACGGAGGACCCGGCGTCGGAGAGGTTGTTCACCGCATCGGCCACCACGGCGATGGACCCGGAAGCCAGCCCCGCCAGCAGCTTGCCCAGGAACAACAGCAGGTTCAGCCCCACGCCCACCCCGCCGCAGAGGACCCCGTAGCCCTTCCGCAGCTGGACCTCCGTCTTTCCCTCGGGTTTGAGAAAGACCTGGGCCAGCATCGTAATCACAAAACCAACTCCCCTCTCAAGAAATCCGCAAATATCACAGGATATGCAGGAGAGCGGTATTTATTACCGCTCTCCGCTCTTTATTTCTTCCCTGGCAGCACCAGTTTCATGTGGCAGCACAGATCGTCCAGGTCCCGGTCCGTGGCGGCGGGCACCCGGAGCTTCGCCCCGCAGGCCCGGCAGATCAGGTCCACGGCGGACCGCCGGACCTCCATGCCGTAGCGGCTGCTTCCGCAGGCACAGGTAATCCCGCCTGCCCGGGCGGCAATGTCCCGGAGCTCGGAGAGGACCTCGTACATGATGACATGATCCAAAAACGCCTCGTTCTCCCCCTGCTTTTGCTCCTTCTCCGCCAGGATGGCCAGCTCCCGGAGCTGCTTTTCCACCGTCCCCTCGGGGCCGATGAAGCAGCAAAACTGCTTTGTCTCGGCGCAGGCCAGCGCCACAGCCCCCTCCAGCACCTGTTCCCGGGAACAGACCGCTGTGTGCGTTCCGCCGCAGAGCCCGCAGGGCACGGTCAATTGATACCGCTCCCCATCGAAAACCGCCGTCAGAGCGGAGCCGCCGCAGTCGCACTCCACCTCCGCGCCGGATGCCTCCAGGGCGAATACGGAACGGGCTTTCATGACGGTCTTTCCACATTTGGGGCAGAGATAGCCAAAGGTCCGCATCTCCTCACGCATGGCAGAACATCTCCCTTTTCCCTTCCCAGGGTCCGGGAAGGTGGTTAGTTAGAATTCAAAGTATACCATAAAGCTCGGTCAGCGTCCAGGGGTTTTTGTGCAAACTGCGAAGAAATTTTGCGTGGATGAAAAAACCGCCGCCCGGAGGCGGCGGCCTTTTCCTTTTCATGGCAGCAGCTTCACCGCCAGGGGGCACAGCAGAGCCGTCAGGATTCCCGCCACGGCAATGGAGAGGCTGCTCATGGCCCCTTCCACCGGCCCCAGCTCCAGAGCCTTCGTGGTTCCGATGGCGTGGGCGGCGGACCCGATGCCCACGCCCTTAGCCACGGGCTCTGTAATGCGGAACCACTTGCACACCGCCTGGGCGGTGAGATTCCCAAAAATGCCGGTGAGGATGATGACGGCGGTGGTCAGAGCGGGAATGCCCCCCAGCTCCCCGGCCACGTCCGCGCCGATGGCGGTGGTGATGGACTTAGGCAGCAGGCTGACGGCTGCGGCCCGGTCCAGCCGGAAGGCCCAGGCCAGCAGCAGCACGCTCCCCAGGCTCACCACCACGCCGGCGGCAATGCCAGAGAGGATGGCGGCGGCATTTTTCCGCAGGGCTTCCCATTGCTCATAGAGGGGCACCGCCAGACTGACGGTGGCGGGCAGCAGCAGCCAGCTCACCATCCCGGCTCCCTCCTGGTAGTCCGGATAGGAAATTTCAAAGAGCCGCAAAAAGAGAATCACAAAGACGCTTCCAAGCAGCAGGGGATTGCACCAGGACTGCCGGGTCTTTTTTTGCAGAAACGCTCCCAGCGCAAAGGCCCCCAGGGTCAGCGCCACGCCCCAAACAGCCCCTCGAGTTAAGAGCTCAACCACGCCGCGCCTCCTTCCACCGGATCACCGCCTGGGTAATCCGCCCGGAAATCCCCATCACCAGCGCCGTCACCAGCACCAGAGCCAGCAGCACCGGAAGCCAAATCTCCGCCAGCAGCGCCCCCAGTTCCATAACTCCCACGGCCCCAGGCAAAAAGAGCACAGGAAAGACCGCGATGAGAAACCCGGCGGCCCCCTTCACCTGCTCCAGCTTCACCACTCCAGCCCTCAGCGCCGCCAGCAGCAGCACCAGCCCATAAATACTAGCCGGAACCGGCAGAGGCAAAAGCGCGTGGAGCACTTCCCCCAAAAAGCAAAACCCCAAGATGCGCAAAAACTGAAACACGTAATTCAAGCAAAAACCTCCTCCATCTCCCGTTCCTCGGCCCGGAATCCAGCGAAGCGAATCCGGGCCGAAAGCGAAGAAATTCCCCGTCCGGCGCAGTTTTCCGCCCCTGCGGGGCGGGAAACGGAGCGGTAAGGGGAATTCCCGAGCTGGCACCCTTGAGAGGATTCGAACCTCCGGCCTACCGCTTAGGAGGCGGTCGCTCTATCCTGCTGAGCTACAAGGGCATATGGCATATAAAATAGCTTCTATATTTTACTCGTTTTCTCCCGGCCTGTCAATCCCAAATCCAGCGGGGGTGGGGGAATGTCCTTTCGCGCGTTACCATTAAATCTTTATTTTGGACACTCCCTTTTCCGCCCTCACTCCTTCAACAGCGTTACTCTAGAATTTTCCTCCGCCGCCCGGCGGAGCAGGCGGACCAGAGCCCGTCCCCGGCGGCCCAGCCGGTCCTCCAGGGTCTCTTGGTGAAGGAGGCGGACCATCACGGGTTCTCCCAGGTCCGTCAGGCAGTCAAACAGGGCGTCCAGATTCCGCCCGTACCACTCCGGCAAGTCCAAAGCCTGGGCGAAGCGGTCGTGAACATCCTCCGGGGACTGGAGCACCTGCCCATCCAATACGATCTCAACCATCGCCCTCATCTCCATACAGCAGCTCGAAGGATTCATAGTGGTCCTCCGTGTAGTAGATCAGGCCGTCGTTGGAAAAGACGATCCGCTTGGCCCCCCGGCTCTTGGCCCCCAGGGTGTCGATGTCGCACTCCGTATAGGTCCGGCCCTTGGCCTCTGGCAAAAGTCCCTCGTAATTTCCAAAGCGGCTGCCGCCGATGCACATGCCCGGAGCGTAGGGCTCCAGGTCCCCACCGGGCCAGCCCAGGTTCTGGGCTTCCTTCTTCGTGATAAAGTTGTCCGGCAGACGGCCGTAGGTATGGATGTAGAGGGCCACGTCCTCCTTCGAGGTATACGCTCCGTCCTCCGGGAGAGTGTCCTCCTGGGCGGCGGGGAGTTCCTCCGGTGGATGCTCGGCGTCTGCCGGGAAATCCTCAATCTTCGATGAAGAAGCATCCTCTTCATCAGGAGGGTCCTCTGGTCCGGCGGTGTCCTCCAGGTCTTGCGGCTCCTCCACGGCGGGAAGATCGATCTTTGTGTCCTCAAATTGGGTCCCCTCCGGTACGTCCGTCAGGTCCACAATGCCGCCGCAGGCGGTGAGGGAGAACAGGGTCAAAGCGGCCAACAAGCCGCTGAGCCAGCGCTTCATCGTCATCATCCTTTCTGTTGATGGAGACAGTATACCAGCTCCGGCAAAAAGAGGCAAGGGCTTTCGCCCCTGCCTCTCATTTTTGCTCCAACAATTCCTGGAACCGTTCCAGCAGAACGGCGGTTTGCCCCCGGGCGGCCCGACCCTGGGGTTGGAGGGTTCCGTCCTTAGTCCCACGCAAAATGCCCTCCGCCAGGACCCAGCGCATGGCTTCCTCAGCGTAGCCGCTCACCTCCCCGGAGTCTGGAAAGCCCAGAAGAGAGGCCCGGGCGCCGCTGTCCGCGTTCTCCAGCTTGGCATACCGCCAGAGAATGGCGGATAACTGCTGGCGGCTCACCGGAAGGTCGGGACGGAAGGTCCCGTCATAAAAGCCCTCCGCGATACCCCGTCGGGCTGCCCAGGTCACCGCTTCACTGTAATAGGCGGAGGCGGGCACATCGGAGAACGAGGAACCCCGGACAACGGGCTCCCCCGCCAGCCGGTAGAGAATGGCGGCAATCTGCCCCCGGGTCACCGTGCCGCCGGGGGAGAAGGTCGTCGGGCTTGTGCCGTTCATCAAACCGGCGGCGCAGACCCGCTCCACGGCCCCGGCGTACCAGGCGTCCTGGGGCACGTCTTGGAAGCGTCTTTGGTTCCAGACGGCCCAGGCACTTTGAATCAGGTCGCCGGACTGGTCCTGGGACAGCTCCCAGAAGCCCACGCCCCCCAGTCCCCGCCGGCGGGCCAGCTCCGCTTTGGCGGCGATGGAGGTTGGGTCGTCATAGGAGAGGAAGGAGCGGTTTCCATAGAGATAGGGGACCTTCGCCTCCTGATGCCGGAGCTGCCGGTAGGCGGGCCGGTTCAGATACATGCTCTTCACCTTGTCCCAGGAGACGGATTTGGCGTTTTCATAGGGCTGATACAGCCCGCTGTTCCGGCTGGAAACCCCCTGGTATATGTATCCGTACAGCGGCATTCCCAGCACCAGCTTCTCCGCTGGAACGCCGCGGCCCAGCCAGGCGGAAATGCCGTCGTCCACGCTGGCGCGGTAACGGGGCGGGCCGTCTGAGGGGGCGTAGAGAGGGGCGTTGAAGTCCGCCGAGGCATCCCAGGGACCGTGAAGGTCATAGGCCATGAGAAAAATGTGGTCCACGGTCTCCGCCACCGCCTGGGGCTCAATGCTGTTCAGATAGCCCCCGTTTACCGCCCCGGCGATGGAGAGAATGTATTGCTTTCCGTCCCGCCGTCCCTGCCGATCCAGAGCCTGTCGGAGCTCCCGGAGCAAGAGGGTAAAATTCTCCTTGTCCTGGGGCCGGTGGACCACGCCGGGGGCCCCGCCGGAGACGGGATACTCCCAATCCAGGTCCACGCCGTCCAGATCGTGTGCCAGGAGCAGGTCCACACAGGACCGGGCAAAGAGCTTCCGGCTTTCCGCGGAAGCTGCCGCGTCGGAAAATCCAGCGGAGTCGTCCCAGCCGCCCAGAGAGAGCACGAGCTTCAAGTTTGGATTCCGTCGCCGCAGGGCTACCAGCTCCTGGAGGTTCTTTCCATCCCGCGCCGGGTCCCCAAGAGCCGCCCTACCGCTCTCAATTTTGGCGAAGGCGTAGTTGATCTGGGTGAACTGCTCCGCCGGGAGCTTGTCCGGCGTATAGCCCTGGGAAGCGGCCCAGGAGGCGTAATACCCCACTGCCTTCCCCGCGCTCTCCGCTCCGGCGGCGGAGGCCCAATGAGACCCCGCCATGGACAGCAGCAGGACCAACAGCAAGGCCAATGGATAAAAACGACGTAGTTTCCGCATCGCTCCAGACTCCTTCGTTGAAAATAAAAGCGTATTACAAAATCGTTTGACAAATCATACACCCCATTTTACCGCAGGTTCCCTCACCGGAGCAAGGAACAGGTTCTGGAAGTCCAGGCAGAAACTGAGGCCGGACGGCGTATGCCGTCCGGCCTCACAGGATTGTTGTGGTTACTCAGCAAACCGTGCTTCTCAGAGTTCCGATACCCTGGATGGTGCAGGCTACGACATCGCCGGCCCGTAAAAACTTCGGCGGGTCGAAGCCCATGCCCACGCCCGCCGGCGTGCCGGTGGCGATGATGGTCCCCGGCAGCAACGTCATTCCGGCGGAGAGCTCCGCGATGATCTCCGGGATGCTGTGAATCAGCAAAGCGGTGTTGGAGTGCTGGCGAAGCTCGCCATTGATCCGGCAGGAGATGTCCAGGGCCGGAGGGAAGGCGGTTTCGCCGGCGGTGAGAATGCAGGGGCCCATAGGGGTAAAGCCGTCCAGGCCCTTGCCGAAGTACCATTGCTTGTGCCCGGTCTGGAGGTCCCGGGCAGACACGTCGTTGAGAACGGTGTAGCCAAAGACGTATTTCCCGGCCTCCTCCGCCTTCACGTGCTTGGCGGTTTTTCCAATAATCACCGCCAGCTCCGATTCATAGTCCAGACGCTCCACCAACCCCTCATACCGGGGAATGATTCCTTCCGGGTCCCCGGCCCGGGAGACCCGCTTGGAAAAATAGATCGCCGTGGGCTTGCTCTTGGCAAAGGCTTCCGCGTCGTACTTGGCGGCCTCCCGCTCGTGGTCCCGGTAGTTCATTCCCAGGCAGATTACGTCCTGTCGGGGCCGGGGAATGGGGGCCAAAAGCTTCACGTCCTCCAGGGGAACGGGTTTGGCGGTGGGAGTGAGGGCGGCAGCCGACGGAGAAGCGTCCTCGATCAGGGCGTTCATGTCCGGATAGGGCAGGAAGGCCACACCTTCCTCCGTCAGTGCGCCCACGCGCTCCTCGCCCTTGTAAAGACAGGTAATCAGTTTCATGGGATACCCCTTTCCATCGTTGTGAAAAAGGCGGCGGGGCTTTTGCCCCGCCGCTTGGTTTTTACGACAGCAGCAGCTTGTCGTCCGCCTCGTCAGAGCCGCTGACCTTGTTGAACAGCTCCAGCAGCTGAGGAACCGTCAGCTTTTTCTTCTCCTCACCGGAGACGTCGATCACGATTTTTCCGTCGTACATCATGATGAGCCGGTTTCCGTGCTGGATGGCGTCTTTCATATTGTGGGTGACCATCATGGTGGTCAACTTGCTCTCCGCCACAATGCGGTCCGACAGCTCCAGCACCTTGGCCGCCGTTTTGGGGTCCAGGGCGGCGGTGTGCTCGTCCAGCAGCAGCAGCTTGGGCTTTTTTAAGGAGGCCATCAGCAGCGTCAGCGCCTGCCGCTGGCCGCCGGAGAGGAGACCCACCTTGCTGGTCAGTCGGTCCTCCAGCCCCAGGTCCAGGTTTTTCAGCATCTCCTGGTACTGGTCCTTCTCCGCCTTGGTCACGCCCCAGCGGAGACCCCGGCGCTGGCCCCGGCGGGCCGCCAGGGCCAGATTCTCCAGAATCTGCATGGTGGGCGCGGTGCCCAGCATGGGGTCCTGAAAGACCCGGCCGATATAGGGGGCCCGCTTGTAGTCCGGCAGATGGGTCACGTCCACGCCGCCGATGGAGATGGACCCGCCGTCCACGGCCCAGGTCCCCGCCACGGCGTTGAGCATGGTGGATTTGCCCGCCCCGTTGCCGCCGATGACGGTACAGAAGTCCCCGTCGTTCAGCGTCAGGCTCACGCCTCGAAGGGCCTGCTTTTCGTTGACCGTCCCGGCGTTGAATACCTTCCAGATGTCTTTGATCTCAAGCATGGCTGGTGCCTCCCGTCTTGACCTTGGCGTGGAAATATTTCCCCTTCCAGTAGGGCAGGGAGAGGAACACCGCCACCACCAGCGCGGAGAGGAGCTTCAAATAGTTGGGGTTCAGGCCCATGGCCAGCACCGCCTGGATGACGATATAATAGAGGATGGCCCCGATGGACACCGCCAGCAGCTTCAGGGCGAAGTTGTGGAACAGCTTGCTGAACAGCACCTGCCCGATGATCACCGCCGCCAGCCCGATGACGATGGCGCCCCGGCCCACGTTGATCTCATTGGCCCCGTTGTACTGGCAGAGCAGGGCCCCGGAGAGGGCCACCAGGCCGTTGGAAATCATCAGACCCAGCACCTTGCAAAAGTCGGTGTTGATGCCCTGGGCCCGGGCCATACTGCCGTTGGAGCCCGTGGCCCGGAGGGCGCAGCCCAGCTCCGTGCCAAAGAAGCCGTACAGCAGGGCGATGAGACCCACAGTGAACAGGCCCACCATCAGAATGGGGTGCCGCCAGAGGGGGAAGTCCCCCCGGATGGCCCCCTGGACAAAACGCAGGGAGACCAGCAGCTTTTCCAGCGTGTCCGCCTGGGTGACGTTGAGGGCCACGGAGGCCTTGAAATCCATAATGGACATGTTGACGGAGTACAGCCCCAGCTGGGTCAGGATGCCCGCCAGAATGGCGGGGATGCCGCACTGGGTATTCAGAAGTCCCGTCACCAGTCCCGCCAGCATACCCGCCAGCGTGGCGGCCAGCATGGCCGCCCAGACGTTGACTCCAGCGGTGAAGAGCATGACAAAGACCGCGCCGCCGGTGCAGAAGGAGCCGTCCACAGTCAGATCGGCGATGTCCAGAATCTTATAGGTCAGGTAAACGCCAATGGCCATGACGCCCCAGATTAAGCCCTGGGATACGGCCCCGGGCAGGGCGTTGAGGAAAGTCAGCATGATGGAACCCTCTCTCTGATTGTCTTACTCGGTGGCAATGGCCTCGTAGCCCTCGGGAGCGGTGAGGCCCAGGGCCTCGCAGATAGCGGGGTTGTACTTCTTGACAAATTGGGGCGCGTACTCAATGGCCATTTCGGAGACCTGGGCCTTGCCGGTCAGGATGTCCACCGCCATTTCGCCAGTCTTGTAGCCGATGTCATAGTAGCTGATGGACAACGTAGCCACGCCGCAGCCGCCGCAGATGCCCTCTTCCCCGGCAAAGACGGGCTTCACGCCCCGGCAGATGTTGTCAATGATTCCGGAGTTGTTTGCCGCCGTATTATCCGTGGGGACATACAGCACGTCGGAGGCATCCGCGGCGCTCTGGACCACAGAGGCCATGTCGTTGGTGTCGGAGAAGGGGAACTGGGTGCAGGTGTAGCCCATGTCCTCCAGGTATTTTTGAACGTTGTCCACCTGATACTGGCTGTTGGGCTCGGCAGAGCAGAAGATCAATCCCACGGTCTTGGCGTCGGGATACCATTCTTGAATCATCTGGGCTTGCTGGTCCAGGGGAGCAAGGTCGGAGGTGCCGGAGACGTTGGAGCCCACAACGCCGGAGAAGTTGTCAATGCCCAGAGCCACGCCGTACTCGGTGATGGAGGTGCCCAGCACCGGGGTGTCGGCGGTGGCGGAGGCGGCGGCCTGGAGAGGCGCGGTGGCGTTGGCCATAATCAGGTCCACGCCTCCGGAGACAAAGCCGTTGATGATGGTGGCGCAGGTGGGGGTGTCGCCCGCGGCGTTCTGGGGATCGAGTTCCACCTGACCGGGGAGCAGGGCGTTTACCGCGTCGGTAAAGCCCTCGGTGGCGGCGTCCAGGGCCGGGTGGGGGGCCAGCTGGCAGATGCCGATTTTATAGGTCTCGCCAGAGGCGTCGGAGGAGGTGGAGCCGGCGGGCTCCTGGGTTTCGGCGGGGGGCGCGTTATTGCCGGAGTTTCCGGAACCGGCGGAATCCCCGCCGCAGGCGGCGAGGCTCAGGGCCATGGCCAGGGTCAGGACAAGAGTGAGTAATTTCTTCTTCATCATTTCCAATCTCCTTGTGTTCTATAGTGTGCGCGGATTTACAGGGTTCATTATAAAAAGCGGCCCGTCCGCAGACAGGACCGCCTTCCACCAAAAGCAAGCGCCTGTTCAGCCGGACTGTCTGGTTCCACGCTCAAAACGGCCCGCATAGCGGACCTTGGTAAAGCGGAAATAGACGCCTCGAAGGAAAGAAGTGCGTGTACCCATTGCATAACGCTCCTCTCATCAGATGGGGAAACGGCCTTAACGCTTTTGTACTATACAGCTTTAAAGGGATAAAGTCAATCGTCATTTTTACCAAAAAACGGAGCCGAGGTCAGAGCTTCCACAGCTCCGTGTTCCGGTGAAAGGCCTTGCGCTGACAAGGATTGCCAGCTCCTTTGTTGTAATTGTCCAAACGCAAGTGAAAATCTTTCCTGAACTCTATTGCATGTTGCTGGAAACCGTCGTATAATAAACTCCCCTGCTGTATGGGGGAAGGAAATGAAAAACGGGAGGTCATTTTATGCGAAACATCGCGCGCAAGCAGTTCCTGGCGCTGGTGCTGGTCCTGGCTATGCTGGCCGGGCTGTCTGTCCCCGCCCTGGCGGCGGAGGAGGGCGGCAAAACCATCACCATCCTGCAAACCAGCGACCTGCACGGCATGGTCAATCCCTTTGACTATGCCTCCAACAAGGAAGCCAAAACCAGTATGGCCCACGCCGCCGCCATCATCAAGGCGGAGCGGGAGGCGGACCCGGACCTGCTTTTGCTGGACACCGGCGACACCACCCAGGCCAACTACATCCAGGCCTTCCTGGATGAAGTGCCCCACCCCATGATCGCGGCTATGAACTACTTGAAGTACGACGCCTGGACACTGGGCAACCACGAGTTCAACTTCGACTTCAAGTACACCACCCGGGAGATTGAGGAGTTCCAGGGCGTAACCTTGGGCGGCAACTTCTACAAGGCCGACGGGTCCCGCTGGCTGGACGCCTATCACATCTTCGAGGTGGACGGCGTGAAGGTGGCGGTATTCGGCGTGGACGCGCCCCATATCCCCCAGTGGGAGAAGTCCGACCCCAGCCACTATGACAACATGAAAATCACAAACCCCGATGAGGAAATCGGCAAGATTCTGGACGAGCTGGAAGGCAAGGCCGACGTGATCATCGGCTCCGTCCACTACGGCCTGGACGGCGAGTACGGCGTCGCGGGTATGCGGGAAGTCGCCGAGAAATACGGCGACCGGATGGACGCCCTGTTCATCGGCCACGCCCACGCCAAGGTCAATGAGACCATCGGGGGCATCCCCGTCCTGGAGCCCAGCAGCAACGGCGAATTTGTCAGCAAGGTCACACTGACCCTCAAGGCCGAGGGCGACGGTTGGGCCGTGGACAAGGCCGAGGGCGAGCTTCTGGACTGCGCGGAAGCTACCCCGGACCCGGAGTTCCTGGCCCAGGTCAAGGACCTCCACGAGAAGAGCCTGGAGCTGGCCTCCCGTCAGGTGGGCACGGTGGGCAAGACCTTCATCGAAAATCTGGAAGTGCTCCCCGGCATCCCCACCGCCGTCCTGGAGGACGACGCGGTCACCGATCTGGTGAACAAGGTCCAGATGGAGCGAGCCGGGGCCGACGTGTCCCTGGCGGCCCTGTTTGACTCCACCAGCAACCTCCAGGAGGGACCCTTCCTGCACCGGGACAGCGTGAAAATCTACAAGTACGACAACACCCTCTACGGTGTCAAGGTCACGGGGAAACAGATGAAGGCCATCATGGAGGAAAAAGCGGGCAGCTTCTTCAACCAGTACCAGCCCGGCGACGTGACCATCAGCTTCAATCCCAACATCCGTCTGTACAACTACGATATGTTTGCGGGTCTGGACTATGAGATTGACATTTCCAAGCCCGTGGGCTCCCGCATCCAGAACGTGATCTACAAGGGCCACCCCATGACTGACGACGAGACCATGATCCTGGCCCTGAACAACTACCGCTACGGCGGCCTGGTCTCCGCGGGCCTCATCAATGAAGAGGACGTGGTGTACGAGGGCGGCGCGGTCCGGGATATGATCACGGAGTACGTGGAATCCCTGGACGGTCCCCTGATGCCCGAGGTGGACAACAACTGGAAGATCGTGGGCGCGGACCTGGACGACCCCCAGAAGGACCTGATCTATGAGAAGGTCCGGGCGGGCGAGATTGAGATTCCCACCAGCGAGGATGGCCGCACCCCCAACATCGCCTCCCTGAACGGTCCCGCCCTGCGGGCCGAGGGCGTCCTGCCTCCTCTGGAGGAAGAGCCCGCCGAGGAGCCCGCCCCGACTCCGGAGCCCGCTCCCGAACCGGAACCCGAGCCCGCCCCGGCTCCCGAGCCGGAGCCCGTTGAGGAGCCTGCTCCCGCTCCTGCCCCCGCCGCCGAGGGTGACTACACCGTCAAGGCCGGGGACTGCCTCTGGAGCATCGCCCAAGAGGTCTATGGCACCGGAACCAAGTGGGGTGCCATCTACAATGCCAACAAGGCTTCCGTCAAGGACCCCGCCTCCATCCAGATTGGGCAAGTCCTGGTGATCCCCGCGGCGTAAGCGCGCCAAGGTACATACCGTGAATGGTAAAGCGGCCCCGGCTTTTGCCGGGGCCGCTTTCACTCCGCTGCGTTTCTTGTCAAACGTTAGAGGATAGACCGCCGTCTCTCATGCCCGCCGCCGTTTCCGGAGCATCGACGCCCCGCAGGATAGAAGGAACAACCCCAGATTCGCCGCCACCACCGTGGCCCCCACCGGCGTGGACCAGGCAAAGGACACGGTGAGCCCCACGCAGAAGCACCCAACCGACGTAGCGGCGGCGCAGAGGGCCACCCCCCGAAAGCTCCGGAAGAGCCGCATGGCCGTCAGCGCCGGAAAGATCACCAGGGAGGAGATCAGCATGGCCCCCATCATCCGCATCCCCAGCACGATGGTCAGAGCCGTCAGAATGGCCAACAGGGCGTTGTACCGTTCCACCTTCAAGCCTGTGGCCCGGGAGAAGCTCTCGTCAAAGGTCACAGCGAAAATTCGGTGGTAAAACAGGACGAACAGCGCCAGCACCGCTGTGCAAAGCACCACGGACAGGGCTACGTCCGCCTGGCTCATAGCCAGGACACTGCCGAACATGTAGTTGTCCACATCCGTGGTCATGCCGGAGGTCTTGGAGATTACCAGCACGCCCAGGGCCAGGGAGGAGGCGCTGACCACGGCGATGGCGGCGTCGCTGTTCCACCGGGGGCTGTCCGCCACACGGAGGAGGAGAAAGGCTGCCGCCACCACCACGGGAATGGAGAAATACAGCGGCGTAAACCCCAGGGCCGCCGCCACGGCCAGGGCCCCGAAGGACACGTGGCTAAGACCGTCGCCAATCATGGAGTACCGTTTCAGAACCAAGGGCACCCCCAGCAGGGCGGCGCACAAACTCACCAGCACCCCGGCGATGAGGGCCCGCTGGATGAAGGGAAAGGAGAACATTTCCAATAAGCTCATTCCGAGGCCTCCTTGAAGCGCCTCCCATAGGGGGAGGCCAGATACTCCGCCGGGGTTCCCAGGAAGGTCCCCCCGTGGCCGATATGCAGGACGGTTCCCGCTTCCCGGAGGGCGGGCCGGAGGTCATGGGTTACCATAACCACCGCCATGCCCTCCTTTTTATTTAAATAGCCCAAAGTTTTGTACAGGTCCTGGGCGGCGGCGGGGTCCAGCCCAGTGACGGGCTCGTCCAGGATCAGGAGCCGCCCGGCGGCGCAGAGAGCCCGGGCCAGGAGCACCCGCTGCTGCTGCCCTCCGGAGAGGTCCCGGTAGCTCTGGTTTTTCAATTCCAGGGCCCCCAGCTTCCCCAGGTTCATCAGCGCCTGGGACCGCTGAGCGGCGGAGTAGAAGAACCCCAGGCCCTTCCGGTTCAAAAAGCCGGAGAGGACCACCTCCTCCACCGTGGCGGGGAAGTCCCGCTGGGCCTTTGTCTGCTGGGGAAGGTAACCCACGGCTCCCCGCTCCAGCTCCGCCGCCCGTTCGATGGTCCCCGACAAGGGCGGCAGAAGCCCCAGAAGCCCCCGGAGCAGGGTGGACTTCCCGGAGCCATTGTCCCCCACAATACAGAGATAGTCTCCGGCCCGGATGTGCAGATTCAAATGGGTCAGGACACTCTGACCCTCATAGCCCAGGGATAGGTCCCGGCAGACAATCAAATCGGTACGCTCCATGGTTTACCTCCTGGTTGACAATTGCCGTCATTTTACAGCGGAGCGGGCGAAACGTCAAGCGCTCCGCCTATCCCCGCCGCTCCGGCAGTTCCATCTCATGCTCCATGGGGATAAAACCGTATGCTTCATACAGCGGCCGCCCCATGGCGGTTGCCTCCAGAGAAATGGCCGCAACGCCCCGGTTCCTGGCCTCTTGCACGAGAAGGTCCAGGGTTTTTCGGGCGATGCCCCTTCTCCGGTATTCAGGGCGGGTATACATATTCATGATATACGCGTTTGTCCCGCTGGGGTTGTGATAGGTGGGCATCACCTGAAAGAAGCTGACGCCGCCGGCACCCACAATGCGCCCTCCGTCCCATACCAGATACGCGGTGTGGCTATCGTCCAAAAGCGCTCTTTGATAATAGCGGCGGGTCTGCCGCTTTACCTCGCTCATGTCTGTACTACTGGGTAATCCGTTAGCGGCCCGCAGCACTTCTGCTCTTAGGTCGGTTAAGATATCCAGGTCCGCAATGCCCGCTTTTTGGTAGATCAAATCCATAGTCTGCCCCCTGTAGGCCGGTAATTGCTTCCAATTATACTGCTGTCCCGCCAGAACGTCAATGCTCCGCCATGGCGGGACCAAAAGCCGACGGACGCTGCCAGAGGGATTCCCTTCTTGAATTGCCGCAGGCCTCGTGATAAAATCAAAGGGTCTACCGTTGTTTCCTACCAGAAAGGAGGCGGGTTCATGAATACCGCAGAATGGAAAGCCCTCTGGCTGGAGGAGGAAGCCCAGGCCCATATTCACGGCTGGGATTTCTCCCATCTTCAGGGCCGGTTTGAGGAGGAACACGACCTCCCCTGGAGCTACCGGGCCCTGGTTCGGGAATACCTGCGGGGGGATATGACGCTTCTGGACTGCGACACCGGGGGCGGCGAGTTCCTGCTGTCCCTGGGACACCCCGCCTCCAACACCGCCGCCATAGAGGGCTATCCCCCCAATGTGGAGCTGTGCCGGGAAACTCTGCCGCCCTTGGGGATCGATTTTCGGGAGTGTGCCGATCCCTCGGCCATTCCCTTTCCTGACAGCTCCTTTGATAGAATCCTCAATCGCCACGGGGCCTTTGACCCGGCGGAGCTGTTCCGCCTTTTGAAACCCGGCGCTATATTCCTCACGGAGCAGGTGGGGGAGGACAACGACCGGGACCTGGTGGAACGGGTTCTCCCGGGAATTCCAAAGCCCTTTCCCCACAAGAATCTCCGGGAACAGCGAGCGGCCTTTGAGGCTGCGGGCTTCCAAATCCTCCGGGGGGAGGAGGCTTACCGGCCTATTGTGTTCTATGATGTGGGGGCCTTCGTTTGGTTTGCCCGGGTCATTGCGTGGGAGTTTCCCGGCTTCTCCGTGGAGCGGTGCTTTGACCGTCTCCTGGACATGCAGGAGGAGCTGGAGAAAACCAGAAGGATTCAGGGGACCATTCACCGCTATCTGATCATCGCCGGAAAATAGAACCAGACAGGAGGCCTGTCCCATGGACAAGCGTACCCTTTTCAAACAGTATTTCGGCCACAGCGAGTTCCGACCCGGCCAGGAGCCCTTAGTGGACGCCCTGCTCAGCGGCCGGGATGCCCTGGGTGTCATGCCTACCGGGGCGGGAAAGTCCGTGTGCTATCAGCTCCCGGCCCTGCTGCTGCCAGGGCTGACCCTAGTGCTCTCCCCCCTTATCTCTCTGATGAAGGATCAGGTGGCGGCTCTGTCCCAGGCGGGTATTCCCGCCGTGTACATCAACTCCTCCCTGGATGCGGAGGAATACCGGGAGGTCTACCGCCGGATTCGCCAGGGGGACTGCAAGCTCCTGTACATCGCCCCGGAGCGCCTGCAAGCCGAGGGCTTCCGTCGCCTGCTGGAGGAGCTGCCCGTCTCCCTGGTGGCCGTGGACGAGGCCCATTGCGTCTCCCAGTGGGGCCAGGACTTCCGGCCCAGCTACCTGGAGATTGCGGAGCTGGTTCGCTCTCTGCCCGCCCGGCCCCCGGTGGGGGCCTTTACTGCCACCGCCACGGAGGCGGTGCGCCGGGACATTGAGACCCTGCTGGAGCTCCGGGACCCTCTGCGCGTCACCACCGGCTTTGACCGACCCAACCTCTTTTTCGAGGTGGTCCGAGCCAGGGACAAGGACCAGTGGCTCCACCGCTTCCTGGCGGAGCGGCCGGAGCAAAGCGGCATTGTCTACTGCGCCACCCGGAAGGCTGTGGACGCGGTATGCGCCTCCCTGCTGGCCCAGGGCATCCCCGCCGCCCGGTATCACGCCGGCATGGAGGACCAGGATCGCCGCCAGAGCCAGGAGGGCTTTGTCTACGATCAGGCCCGGGTCATGGTGGCCACCAACGCCTTTGGCATGGGCATCGACAAATCCAACGTGGGCTTTGTGGTCCACTACAACATGCCCAAGGACCTGGAGAGCTATTATCAGGAGGCGGGCCGGGCGGGGCGGGACGGCAGTCCCGCCCGCTGCGTCCTGCTTTACGCCCCCGGGGATGTGCGGACGGCGAAGTTTCTGATTACCAACTCCCAGGAGACCCAGGAGGGGGACCCGGAGCGCCTCCGCCGGGACCTTTCCCGCCTGGAGCGGATGGTGGCCTACTGCAAAACCGGCGGCTGCCTCCGGGCGGACCTCTTGGACTACTTCGGAGAGATTCACAAGGGGAGCTGCGGGAACTGCGGCAACTGTGCCGGGGACTTTGTGGAGCGGGATATCACCGTGGAGGCCCAGAAAATCCTCTCCGCCGTGGCCCGTGTGGAAAAGCGCTATGCCTACGGTCTGGGGGCCGCCGTCATCATCAAGCTCCTCCGGGGCAGCCGGGACCGGCGGGTCCTCCAGCTGGGCTTGGACCAGCTCCCCACCCATGGGGCCTTGAGGGGTCTGGACCGGGACCGCATCCAGCGGTACATGGACCATCTGATGGAGGAGGGCTACCTCCGCAGCGACGGGGAGGAGTACCCCGTCCTCCGGCTGACGGCCCAGGCCGGGGACGTGCTCTTTCGGGGAAAGCGGGTATTCCTCCGTGAGCGGGCGCCGGAGGCGAAGTCCGCCGGGGGGACAGCCCCGCGCGCCGCGTCTCAGGAGGCGGACAGCGGCCTGCTGGCGGCGCTGAAAGCCCTCCGTTTCCGGCTGGCCCAGGAGGCGGGGGTTCCCGCCTATGTGGTCTTTTCCAACGCCGCGCTGGCGGATATGGCGGCCCTGCGGCCTCTGGACATGGAGGAGTTTTTGCAGGTTTCCGGCGTGGGCCGGGTCAAGGCGGAGCGCTACGGCGAGGCCTTTTTGAAGGCCATCCGGGACTGGCGAACGGGGGTGGGGGTGTAAGCCGCTTCCCTGGAAAAAGGCCCTCTGTCGAAAGGTTGGATAACTTTGGAAATTGCCGCTTTTTTACCTTAGATAGTATCCACAAAAATGCCGGTCCATTTCTTTAGAACTGTACAAATATGGTATACTCTTCTTGACTTGCGGCGGTCTCCTGTGCTAGAATACGGACGTATTTGCCGGAGGGCATGGCGGTCCACTCCCAAGAGAATTTTGGAAAGGGAGTACTCCCTTTTCCCGCGCTTTGCAAGCGCGGGAACCAGAGCTTTTGGGGGCCGTTGTACTTTTCGGGAAAACCATTCGAAAAGGAGAAAAGAAGTTATGAAGAAGTTTCTCGCGCTGACCCTCACCTTGGTTATGGCCCTGTCCCTGGCCGCCTGCGGCGGCGACAAGGGCGGCGAAACCACGCCCCCTCCCGCTGATGACCAGCAGCAGTCCCAGCCCGCCGACACCGGCTCCACCGGCGGCGACGAAAGCTACAACATCTCCGTCATCCTGAAAACCACCGCCTCCGAGTACTGGGGCTACGTGGTGGCCGGCGCCGAGGCCTATGGCAAAGAGCACCCCAATGTGACCGTCACGGTCAAGGGCGCCACCTCCGAAACCGCCTATGACGAACAGCTGAACATGATCGAAACCGACATGAACAATGCGGACATCGACGGCTATGTCATCGCCCCCCTCCAGGCGGACATGGTGGGCAACATGATTGCCGGCCAGAAGAAGCCCATCGTGGCGGTAGATACCGACATCGATGCTCCCGAAGTTCTCTCCTTCGTCGGCACCGGCAACGAGGCCGCCGGCAAGCTGGGCGGCGAAGCCGCCGCGAAGCTGGCCAAGGAGCGCGGCTGGGAAGAGATCAAGTGCATCGAGATCGCGGGCGTCCAGGGCGACTCCACCAACGAGGCCCGTATGGCGGGCTACAAGGCCGGCATCGAGGCCGCTGGCGGCACCTTCCTCTCTGACGAGGTTCAGTACGCCAACGCCGTGGCTGACCAGGCCGTGACCTGCATGGAAGCCATTATCCAGAACCACCCCGAGGGAATCGCGGTCATCTGCGCCAACAATGACGACATGGCCATGGCCGCCGCCCGGGCTGCCGCCGCCTCCGGAAACGAAAACTACAAGAACACCGTGTTCCTGGGCTTCGACGGCATCCAGTCCGCCTGCAACTCCATCCTCGCCGGCGAGGAGACCATGTCCGTCTGCCAGGAAGGCTACAGCATGGGTTATAACTCCGTAGACGCCGTGGTCCGTGCCCTCCAGGGCGAGCAGCTGGACGAGTTCATCGACGCCGGCGCCAGCATCGTCGATCCCTCCAACGCCCAGGCCCGTCTGGAAGAGCTCCAGGGCTACCTGGCCTAATTAACCAGCCGTACATCCCTTTTTGAAGTAAGCGGAAGGGGGCCCTGTTCCGGCTCCGCCGGAGCGGGGCCCCCTCTTTCCCTGTCCCTGTAACTTATTTCCATCTCCCCGGCGGGGGATTGAAACCCTGACTTCCAAGAGAATGAGGTGATTATTAGGTGGGCGAATACGTAGTTGAGCTGAGAAACATAACCAAGCGGTTCCCCGGCGTTGTGGCCCTGCACAACATGCAGCTAGCCGTGAAGCCGGGCGAGATCCACGGACTGATCGGAGAGAACGGCGCGGGCAAATCCACGCTGATCAAGGTCCTCACCGGTGTCCACATGGCGGACGAGGGCGAGATCTATGTCCACGGTGAGAAAAAGGTATTCAAAAACCCCAACGAGTCCGCCGCCGCAGGCATCGCCTGTGTGTACCAGGAGCTGAACATCGAAAAGCTCCTCAGCGTCACGGACAACATCTTTATCAACAAATGGACCAAGAAGGGCTTCCTCCTGGACTATGAGGGCATGCACAAGAAGGCCGGGGAGGTCATGAAATCCCTGGGTCAGGACGTGGACCCCAGGAAGCCTGCGGGCACCTTCGGCATGGGCGTTCAGCAGATGATCGAAATTGCCAAGGCAGTGCTCATCGACGCGAAAATGATCATCATGGACGAGCCGACCTCCTCCCTGGGTGAGAAGGAGGTCAAGCAGCTGATGGCTACCTGCCGGGAATTGAAGGCCCGGGGCGTAGGCATCCTCTTCGTCTCTCACAAGCTGGAGGAGCTCTTCGAGCTTTGCGACCGGGTGACGGTCATCCGGGACGGCGAGTACATCGAGACCCGAGACATCCAGGACTGGACCAACGACTCCCTGATTGCCTCCATGGTGGGCCGGACGCTGGACAACCTGTTCCCCAAGGAGTTCGGCAAGAAGGGCGAGTGCATGCTGAAGGTGGAAAACCTCTCCATCGGCGGCGTGCTGCGGAATGTCAGCTTTGAAGCTTACGGCGGACAGGTTCTGGGCCTCAGCGGTCTGGTGGGCGCGGGACGGACGGAGACCGTCCGGGCTGTTTTCGGCGCGGACCCCATTGACGGCGGAAAAATCTACGTCAAGGGCAAGGAGGTCCATATCAAGAGCCCCAAGCAGGCCATCGCGGCGGGCATCGCCCTGCTGACGGAGGACCGGAAGGGCCAGGGCTTGGTGCTGGCCCAGACCATCCGCACCAATCTGATTCTCTCCAGCCTCAAGCGGCACTCCACCGGCATCTTCCTGGATGAGAAGAAGATTGAGGAGAGCGGCCAGGGGCATATCCAGTCCCTGCGCATCAAGACCCCCTCCATTGACGAGATCGTGGGACAGCTCTCCGGCGGCAACCAGCAAAAGGTCGTCATCGGCAAATGGATCAACAACGACGCCGATATCTACATCTTCGACGAACCCACCCGAGGCATCGACGTGGGAGCCAAGGTCGAGGTTTACAATGTTATGAACAGTCTGGTGAAGGCTGGAAAATGCGTCATCATGATCTCCTCCGAAATGCCGGAGATCCTGGGCATGAGCGACCGGGTGGTCGTCATGCGGGGCGGCAAGGTCATGGCCACCGTGGAACGGGACAGCAAGCATTTCAACCAGGAGGACATCATGAAAGCGGCTTGGGGAGGTAGTTTAGATGACTAAGAAAAAGAGCGGGTCCGGGTTCCAAATGGGCACCCTGCTGGCCCTGGTAATCATGTGCGTAGTCCTGTCTGTGGCGAACTCCAACTTCTACAGCTACGCAAACCTTATGGGCATCCTGAAGCAGACGGCCTTCAACGCCTTCCTGGCGGTGGGCATGCTGCTGTGCCTCATCACGGCGGGCATTGACCTGTCCGTGGGCGCCAACGCCGTGTTCTGCGCCTGCGTCATGGGCGCTATGAACAAAGCAAACGTCGGAAGCGGCGTCCTGATGATGGTGGTAGCCATCGTGGCCGGCGGCCTGATGGGCTTCATCAACGGAACGCTCCTGACCCGCCTGCACCTGCCCCATCCCTTCGTGTCCACCCTGGGCATGAAGAACGTGCTCTGGGGCATGGCTTTGCTTGTCACCGGTAGCCAGATCGTCAACAACTTCCCCGAGTCCGTCCAGTTCCTGGGCAAGGCCACCATCAACGGCTTCCCGGTGAGCTTCATTGTGGTCATCGTCCTGTACATCATTATGCACCTGTTCCTCAGCCGCACGGCTCTGGGCCGGTCCATCTACTGCGCCGGCGGCAACATGGAGGCCACCCGGCTCTCTGGTATCAACACGGCCAACGTCCTGACCTTCTGCTATACCATGTCCGGCGTCATGGCGGCCCTGGGCGGCATCGTCTCTGTGGGCCGGTCCGGCATCTGCAACGGAGCCAACGCGAATCTGCCCTATGACACGGACGCCATCGCGGCCTGCATCATCGGCGGAGCCTCCTTCACCGGAGGCAAGGGCACCATGGTGGGCACCATGCTGGGCGCCTTGATCATCGCGGTCCTCCGCAACGGCTTTGCCCTGATGTCCATTGACTCCGCGGGCCAGAACATCGTCCTGGGCCTGGTTATCATCCTGGCGGTATTCATGGACGTGGTCCGGGCCGGTGTGGAGGCCAAGAACCGCCGCATGGCCGCCGCCGCCAAGCAGGAAGCCGAGGAGAAAGAGAAGGTCGCGAAATAATGAACAAAGTAAAAGTCGGCGTTGTGGGACTGGGCCGCCTGGGCAAGGTCCACGCCCAG
Source organism: uncultured Oscillibacter sp. (assembly GCA_910587705.1). Lineage (GTDB taxonomy): Bacteria > Bacillota > Clostridia > Oscillospirales > Oscillospiraceae > Oscillibacter. The sequence goes on along the minus strand of CAJUMX010000006.1, from coordinate 32,336 downwards.
AACCTCCGCTATAAAATCCCCGGCGCGGAGCTGACGGCGGCCTGTTCCATCGTCCCCGCCGAGCTGGAGTACGCCAAAAACGAGCTGGGCGTTACCGACGTCTACACGGACTACAAGGAGATGCTGGCAAAAGCCGACATCGACGCAGTGGTCATCGTCACCACCTCCAGCGAGCACTGCTGGCAGATCGAGGCCGCCCTGGACGCGGGGAAGCACGTCTTTTCCGAGAAGCCCCTGGGCGTGGACGTGGCCCAGTGCAAGCAGGCGGAGGCCGCCGTGGAGCGCCACCCGGAGCTCACCTTCATGCTGGGCTTCATGCGCCGCTACGACAAGTCCTATTCCTACGCCAAACAGAAGATCGAGGAGGGGGCCATCGGCACCCCCTATCTGGTGAAGGCCACGGGCATTGACCCGGAGGCGTTCGTGGAGGGAGCCATCCGGTTTGCCAAGAACTCCGGCGGCATCTTCCTGGACATGGCCATTCACGACATCGACCTCATGCGCTGGTTCCTGGGCTGTGAGGCCACGGAGGTCTACGCCATGGGCGCCACCTTCAAGCACCCGGAGTTCAAGGACGCCGGGGACGACGAGACCGGCGTTGCCGTCTACAAATTCGAAAACGGCGCCATGGGCATGATCCATGTGGGCCGGACGGCTCCTTACGGTTACCACGTGGAGACGGAAATCGTGGGCACCGAAGGGTCTATCCGTATCTCCGCCGTTCCCGAGAAGAACCAGGCCCGGCTGTACAACCAAAACGGCGTGTGCGCCGAGTGTGTGGGCTCCTTCCCAGAGCGGTTTGAGGAGGCCTACCTCATTGAGGTCCAGGAGTTCGTGGACTGTGTGCTCCAGGGCAAGACCCCTGGGGTCAGCGTCTACGACGGGACCAAGTCCACCGCCATCGGCTACGCCACCACCGAGGCGTGGCGGACCGGCAAGGCTGTGAAACTGAACTAAGCGAATGAAAGCCCCCGCTGTCCAGACAGCGGGGGTTTTTGCGGGAGTAACGGAAATACGGCGCAGAAGCGGAAGCCCAAAACCGGCCGCTCCCGCGTCTCATGCGGAGCGGATCACGTCCTTGTTCTTCACGAAGTATTCCACCCCAGAATACAGGGTCGTCAGGGTAATGACCCAGCCGCAAGCCGCGTCGGCCCACGCGATATACTGGTCCAGGGGCACAGCGGTCAGGTATCCCCCGGCCCGGTAAGCGGCCAGGGAGGGCCCCAGCAAAAGCATCACCACAATGCACACCATGGTGGCGGCGGTTTTCACCTTCCCGGACCACCCGGCGGCAATCACCCGCCCGTTGTCCGAGGCGATCATCCGCAGGCCGCTGACGGCGAACTCCCGGGTAATCACGATCATCACCATCCAGGCGGGCATCCGGCCCACCTCCACAAACCACAGCAAAGCGGCCGTCACCAGAATCTTGTCTGCCAGCGGGTCGGCGAACTTGCCAAAGTCCGTGACCAGGTTGTACTTCCGGGCGATCTTCCCGTCCAGCAGGTCCGTCAGGCTGGCGATGATGAAAATGACCAGTGCCACATAGTCTGCCCCAGGGAAGCCCCAGTACAGCACCGCCAGAAACACCGGCGTCAGCACAATGCGAAACATGGTCAGTTTATTGGGCAGATTCATAGGTCCTCCTTCTCCGGATAGGGTTTATCCTTCCAGTACCACCATTTCAGCTTCTCCGGGGCCCGGTCCGGGTGGTCCGCGTAGTACACCGCCGCCCGCCAGACGTACAGGGCACAGCGGTCCTCCTGATAGCCCTTCATCAGACATTCTTTCAGGTACAGCTCCTCCGGGTCCCGGCCCCGGAGGTCCGAAACCTGCCGGAGCCCCAGGGCCTCCATCACGGCGGCGGTGCGGGCCCCCACGCCGGGAATTTCCGTCAGCGGGCTTTTCATACCCGTTCCCCGGTGAGCTCTCCGTCCATGACCCCGGTGAAGCGGATGGTGACGAAATCTCCCGGCTCCGGCTCCTCCTCCGCCGTGAAGAAAATCCGCCCGTCAATCTCCGGGGACTCGGCATAGCTCCGGCCATAAAACAGTTGGGCCTGGCGGTCGAAGCCCTCGCAGAGGACCTCCCGCTCCGTCCCCAGAAGGGCGTCGTTGTAAGCGTCGATGACGTCGGACTGCACGTCCACGGCGATCTCCGCCCGGCGGGCGGCCTCCTCGCTGTCCACATGCTCCATCTGGGCCGCCGGGGTCCCGTCCTCCGGGGAGAAGGGGAAAACCCCAGCCCGCTCAATCTTCTGCTCCCGGAGGAATTCACACAGCTCCTCAAACTCCGCCGCTCCCTCGCCGGGAAGGCCGGTAATGAGGCTGGTCCGCAGAACCAACCCGGGAATACGCTCTCGTAGGGTCCGGAACAGGTCCCGGATGGACGCTTTTGTATCCCGGCGGTTCATGGCCTTCAAGATGCGGTCGTTGCAGTGCTGGATGGGGATATCCAGATAGGGGAGTATCTTCGGCTCGCCGGCAATCACGTCGATAAGTTCTTCCGTGATCTCGTCGGGGTAGAGGTAGTGGAGGCGAATCCAGTGGAAATCCAGCCGGCAGAGCTCCCGGAGGAGGGCGGCCAGCTGATGCTCCCCGTTCAGGTCCGTGCCGTAGCGGGTGATGTCCTGGGCAATGACCAACAGCTCCTTCACCCCGGCAGAGCTCAGCTCCGCCGCCTCATCCAGGAGCTCCGCCATGGGGCGGCTGCGGTACTTGCCCCGGAGGGAAGGGATGACGCAGTAGGCGCAGTGGTTGTCACAGCCCTCCGCAATGCGGAGGTAGGCGTACCAGGGGGGCGTGGAGAGGATGCGGGGGCCGTTTTGGGGGGCGGTGTGGATGTTCCCCAGACGGCAGGGCCGGAGGTCGGTTTCCATGACCTCGGAAATGGCCTGTACAATGTCGCCATAGCTGCCGGTGCCCAGGATGCCGTCGATCTCCGGCAGCTCCTCCAGCACGTCGGCCTGATAGCGCTGGGCCATGCAGCCGGTAACCAGGATTTTTTTTAAGCTCCCGGCCCGTTTCAGCTCCGCCAGCGCCAGGACATGGTCGATGGCCTCCTCACAGGCGGAGGCCAGGAAGCCGCAGGTGTTTACCACTGCCACGTCGGCGGCGGCGGGAGCCGGGACGATCTCATGGCCTGCGGCCTGAACCAGGGACATCATCTGCTCGCAGTTCACCTGGTTCTTGGCGCAGCCAAGGGAGAGGAAGTATACCTTATAAGGCATGGGGGCCTCCTTTGCTTCCCCCTGCCAGGGGGAGGGCTTTTCCGGCCCTTCGGGCGGGGGAGAATGGATACCAGCGATGGCTGGTGCAATGCACCCCCCCATTTTCTCTTTTTCTTCCAAAAGAAAACGAGAAAACGGGCCGTGCACGGTCCAAAAGAGAAAAAGAAGTATACGGGGACGACGCGGGGGCGCGGCTGAATGAATGGCGGAGCCAGAATGACTTCCCACGCGCAATCAAATTGAGCGGGGGTTTGTCCTTCACCGAATGGACCAGCTCCTCTTTTCGCTGCCGCTACCCTGGCTGTAGGGGCGGACCTGTGTGTCCGCCCTTTTCCTGGAACCATCCTTCTATTCAGGACGTTTCCTCAAGCTCTCCACGCCATGTGGGGTCATCGGTAATGCCTACTAAATAGTCTGTGGAGACATGGAAATGCTCCGCCAGAATTACCAGCTTGTCAATGGTAGTACTGCGCCCACCACTTTCCAACATGCTGATGGATTTACTTGTAAGCCCTAAAATCTCCCCCAACTGATGTTGGGTAAGACCCTCCGCTTTCCGAAGTTGATAAACCCTGTCTTTCAATAAAATGACTGTTTTCATAAAAACCTCTTGACTATACCTTTAAGTAGGACTATAATACTACTTAAAGGTATGTTGAATAGGAGGATGCAATTATGTTTGATATCTTGACTGAACTTCAATATGGTGAACTCACCAGCCTACGGGGCAAGGCGCCGATGGAAGCGCCCTATACGGTTGCAGAGGAGCACATTTTGCGCCAGCTGAATGCGCTGGAACCAAAAGCGGCTGATGATTTCCAGCATGAAATACAGGCCCTGGCCCTGGAACAGCGGAACGCGGCATTTCATACCGGCGTCCGTTTTGGTGCACAGCTCATGGCACAGCTATTAGAAGATTTTTAATCCTCTTGCATTGTCTCCCCACCCGCCAGGCCAGCGGCAGCGGAAAGAGCAGCTTGTCCATTCAGTGAAGGACAACCCCCGCTCAACCCGATTGCGTGTGGGAAGTCATTCCGGCTCCGCCGATCATTCAGCCGCGCCCCCGTATCGTCCCCCGTTACTTCTTTTTCTCTTTTGGACCGTGCACGGCCCGTTTTCTCGTTTTCTTCTGGAAGAAAAAGAGAAAATGGGGGGTGCATTGCACCAGCCATCGCTGGTATCCAATCCCTCCCGCCCGAAGGGCGAGTACAACCTCCCCCCCAACGGGGTGAGCAGGGAGGATTCAATCCTCTTGCATCTCCTCCCCCAGCCGCCGCCAGGCAGCCTTAACCTCCCCCCAGGGGAACCCCCTGCGGAGCAGCGCATTGGTCAGCCGCCGCTTTTCCTTCTCGTCCGGCGTCCGGCCTCGGAGCTTGCTTTGGAGAAACGCGTCCACCTGCCCGCCCTCCTCCGGAAGTTCCTCCAGCGCGTCCTCCCACAGCTCCCGGGGGACGCCTTTTTCATAGAGCTTTTCCCGCACCCGGGCGGGGCCGTAGCCCAGCCGGGAGTAGTGCCGAACCAGGGCGGCGGCGTACTCCGCGTCGTTCAGGGCCCCGATGGCCTCCAGCCATTCGGCGGCGTAGCGGGCCTCCGCCTCGCTGGCCCCCTTCTCCCGGAGCTTCCGTTCCAGGTCCCTCCGGCTCATGGCCCGCTTGCCGATGAGGTCTGCCGCCGCCGCCCGGGTGTTGGAGACCCCGGCGGCCTCCTTCAGCCGCCCCAGAGCCTCCTCGTCCAGCTCATCCCCGGAGCGGAGACCAAAGTCCAGCAGCTCCTGCTCCGTGATCTTCAAACAGGCCCCATCCTCCAGAAAGACCAGGATGCGGCCTTTTTTGTGCTTGGACGCCTCGATCCGTTCAACCCGCATCAGCCGTCGGATTCGCCGGAGTCGTCAAAGTCGTCGGCGCTGACGTCCACCGCCCGCCCAGCGGCCTTGGCGGCGGCCCGGGCCTGATTGCTCATGAGCTTGTCGAAGTTCTTCCGGATGTCCGCCTCCAGCTGGTCCCGAATCTCCGGGTTTTCCTGGAGGTACTTCTTCGCCGCCTCCCGGCCCTGGCCGATGCGGGTCTCGCCCATGGAGAACCAAGAGCCCGCCTTTTGAACCAGGTCCAGCTTCACGCCCAGGTCAATGAGCTCGCTCTCCCGGACGATGCCCTCGCCGTACATGATGTCGAACTCCGCCTCCCGGAAGGGGGGCGCCATTTTGTTCTTCACCACCTTGGCCCGGGTCCGGTTGCCGATGAGCTCACTGCCGTTTTTGATGGCCTCCACCCGGCGCACGTCGATGCGGACGGAGGCATAGAATTTCAGCGCCCGGCCGCCGGTGGTGACCTCCGGGTTGCCGTACATGACGCCCACCTTTTCCCGGAGCTGGTTGATGAAAATGACGACGGTGTTGGTTTTGCCGATGGCGCCAGTGAGCTTCCGCAGGGCCTGACTCATGAGCCGGGCATGGAGCCCCACATAGCTGTCGCCCATCTCGCCCTCAATCTCCGCCCGGGGCACCAGAGCCGCCACGCTGTCCACCACAATCACGTCAATAGCCCCGGAGCGGACCAGAGCCTCCGTGATTTCCAGGGCCTGCTCGCCGGTGTCCGGCTGGGAGATCAGCATGTCCTCCACCTTCACCCCCAGGGCGTGAGCGTAGGTGGGGTCCAGAGCGTGCTCCGCGTCCACGAAGGCCACCTCGCCTCCCCGCTTCTGGGCCTCTGCCACCACGTGAAGGGCCAGGGTGGTCTTGCCGGAGGATTCCGGCCCGTAAATCTCAATGATGCGCCCCTTGGGGAGCCCGCCGATGCCAAGAGCCACGTCCAGGGCCAGGGAGCCGGTGGGGATAAACTCCACGTTTAGGGCCGTCCGGTCTCCCAGGCGCATGATAGAGCCTTTGCCATACATTTTCTCGATCTGGCTCATGGCGCTGTCGATGGCCTTTTTTTTGTCCGCCGCCGGAGCCGCACTGGGCAGGGGCGCTTTCTCTTTTGCCATGCTGATTTCCTCCTGATATGATACAAATAGTGGTGAATCTCTTTGGATGCGTCGTTTAAAACTCCTCCGGCTCCCGGGGGAAGATGGCGGCGCAGAGGATATAGGCGATGATGCCGCTTGCTCCCATGGCGGTGAAGATAATCCAGGCCAGCCGCACCAGGGTGGGGTCCAGGCCGAAGTACTGGGCGATGCCGCCGCACACGCCGTCTACCATTTTGCCCTGGTTGATCTTGTAGAGTCTTTTTTCCATGACGCTCCTCCTTAAATTTCCTGGCAGAGGGTGCCCAGCACCACCCTGGGAATTTGGTTGTGGTCCTTGATCACCTGCAAATCGCCGAAGCCCTGGCTGCGCATCAACCGGAGCACCGGGTCCGCCTGGCCGATGCCCACTTCAAAGTACAGCCGCCCTCCGGGGAGGAGAGCCTCCTTCCATTGTTCGGTGATGGAGCGGTAGAAATCCAGGCCGTCCGTCCCGCCGTCCAGGGCCAGATGGGGCTCGTAGTCCCGGACGGAGTTCTCCAGCCCGGCGATGTCGCCGCTTGGAATGTAGGGCGGGTTGCTGACAATGCACTGAAACTCTCCCAAAGACCGGGGGGGCTTCTTCCTGGCGTCCGCCTGGATGGGCATGACCCGGGCGGAAAGGCTGTTGCGCCGGATGTTCTGACGGCAGATTTTCAAGGCGCTGTCGTCCAGCTCCCCCAAAACCACCCAAGCCTGGGGCGACTGGGAGGCGATGGCCAAACCGACACAGCCGCTGCCCGCACAGAGGTCCAGCACCCGGCAATCCCCCTGCGTCTGTATGTAGGCGATGGCCTGCTCGGCCAGCACCTCGGTGTCCGCCCGGGGGATTAGCACGTCCTGGGAGATGTCCAGAGGGAGGCCATAGAACTCCCACTCGCCAATGAGATAGGCCACCGGCTCCCCGGCCATGCGCCGCTCCACCAGCCGCCGGACCTGGGCCTCCCGCTCCGGGGAGGCGTAGAGGCGGCTGTCCCGCTGGAGCTCCTCCCGGCTCTTGCCGGTGCCAAAGCACACCAGCTCCCGGGCCTCCAGAGTGGAAGCCTCCACCCCGCTCTCCCGGAGCTGTCGCCGGACATCCAGATATAGGTCATTGTAGGTTATGGCCATGGGAATCACCCCTTTACCATGTGTCTTTTCCTTTTTCGGAGGGTAATACCAATTCCAAAGACCGGATGGCACATTCCATCATGCCGTCGTCCGGCTCGTTGGTGGTGAAATTCTGCATCCACAGTCCCGGGGCCGTCAGGATTTTTGCCAGGAGGCTCTCCTGCACGTGCCGCCCCACCCAGCGGTTGAACTCATAGGTTACACCTACCACCAAGGGCAGCAGGAGAAGATGCACCGCCGTCCGCAGCCAGGCGTTGGTGACGGGCCAGATGCCGAAAAAGATGCTGGAGAAGAGAATGGACACGCAAATCACAACAAACAGGAAGCTGGTGCCGCACCGGGGATGGTGCCGGGGCTGGGCCCGGACATTTTCCACCGTCAGGGGCAGGCCCGCCTCATAGCAGAAGATGGTTTTATGCTCCGCGCCGTGATATTGAAAGACACGGTAGATGTCCTTTTGGCGGGAGCAGAGAATCAGGTAGGCCATGAAAATGACCACCTTCAAAAGCCCCTCCACCAGATTCCGCCCCCAAAGGGGGAAGGCGGGGAAAAAGTGGAGAATCGCCCCGGTCAGCAGGGTGGGGAGGACCATGAAAAGAAACACGGACATGCCCACGCCCAGCGTCACCGCCAGGGCCACCACGGCGCTTTCCAGCTTTTTGCTGGAGAGGTGCTGTTCCAGCCACAGCTCGATTTTAGAGGGCTTGGCCGTCTCCTCCTCCGGGTAGAAGTCGGCGGAGTACATCAGGGCTTTCACGCCGCCCACCATGGAGTCCAGGAAGTTTACCGTCCCTCGAATCAGGGGGAGGCCCAGAACGGGGTAGCGGTCCTTGATGAAGCGCAGGGGCTCCACCTTTTCCACCAGCTTCCCCTCCTGGTCCCGGACCACGATGGCCTGCTTCTCCGGGCCCCGCATCAGGATGCCCTCGATGAGCGCCTGTCCGCCGATGCTGGTGCGGAAGGCGCAGGATTTGTTTTCTTCTGCCATGAAATTTCCTTTCTGTGCGTTTGATATAGTATACCATGGGGCTTTTCAAAATGCAAACGGCTGTTCCATATTCTCCGAATGCTCGCGGGGAAACGGGCCGCCGAGGGCGGCGGCCCCTACAGGGGGACCACCAGGAAACAGACCGTAGGGGCCGCCCCCCTGGGCGGCCCGGCCCCCGGGTAGTCAGGCCCGGACCGGCAATTTGATCGTCACCACCGCCCCGCCGCCGTCGGCGTTGCCGACGATGAAGGAGCCGCCGTGAAGGCCGATGATCTCATCACAGACCGCAAGGCCAATGCCGCTGCCCCGGGCCCGGGAGGTGCCCTTGTAGAACTTCTGCTTCACAAAGGGCAGCTCCTCCTCTGGAATACCGGGGCCGTAGTCCCGGACCCGGACCACCTGGGCGCTGCCCTCCTGAACGATGGAGGCCGTGATGCGCCGTCCCGCGCCGCCGTGCTTGGCGGCGTTGTCCAGCACGTTGCAAAACACCTGCTTCAGCCGCTCCGAGTCCCCCCGGATCAGGGGCAGGTCGCCGTCTCCCGGGTGGTACTCCAGAGCGATGCCGTCCTGGCGGAAGAGCTCCTGGTAGGTGAAAATCGCGTCCTCCAGCTCCGCCTGGAGGTCTACGTCCTCAATCTGAAGAGTGAAGCGGCCATCTTCCATTTTGGAGAATTCCAGCAGCTCCTCCACCATGTTGGAAAGACGCCTCGACTCGTTGACAATGACCCGAATCCCCCGGCGGAGCTGCTCCGGGTCATCGGTGAGGTCGTCCTCCAGAATGGTCTCCCCCCAGCCGTTGATGGCGGTGAGGGGGGTCCGAAGCTCGTGGGAGACGGAGGAGATGAACTCGCTTTTCATTTTTTCGTTCTGGCTGATTTTCAGGGACATGTCGTTGATGTTGTCCACCAGCTCCCCCAGCTCGTCGGAGTACTTGTTCTCAATCCGGGTGCCGTAGCTTCCGGCGGAGATGCGCTTGGCCGCCTCCGTCACCACCGCTACGGGCTCCACCACGTTGTTGATAAAGAGAAGGTTGGAAAACACCACCAGCAGCATGCACAGCAGGGCAATGAGAAAAATAGCCAGCACCACAAACATGACCTGCCGGTCCACCGCCCGAAGGGAGGTCACCAGGCGCATAACACCCACCACCCGGCCGTTTGCCGTCAGGGGACAGGAGACTGCCAGAATCTCCTCCCCGGTCTCCAGGTCCCGGCCCTGGTAGGGGGTGGGGGTCGCCTTGTTCTCCCGGAGGACCTGGAGAATGTCGTCGGTGCCCGGGTAGGTTCCCGCCGTCAGGCCGGAGGTGGACACCTGGATGCGGCCGCTGGAGCCAATGAACTGGAGCTCGATGCGGTTTTTATCCTCAAAGCTCTCGGCAGACTGGACGGCTTTTTGGTAGTAGCTGGAAAAGCCGTTGTCCATGAAGTATTCATTGAAGGAGTTGGCCAGGGCCTGGGCCCGAGTTTCCAGGCCCTTTTGCATGGTGCCGTAGTAGTAGTTGGAGACCCCTGCGGAAAACAGGGTCACCACCAGCACCAGCAGGGTGCCGATGGGGAGGATGGAGTTAAAAATCCACCGCTGCCGCAGGCCCCGCAGGCGGAGGGAGTTCCACCGCTGCTCCTTTTCCATCACCTGTTCTTCCATGCCGTCACAGCCCCCACTTGTAGCCGTAGCCCCAGACGGTGGTGATATAGGCGGGGTTTTGCACGTTGTCCTCGATTTTCAGTCGGAGGCGGCGGATGTTCACATCCACGATTTTCAGCTCCCCGAAGTAGTCCCGGCCCCAAACCATGTCCAGGATTTCCTCCCGGGCCAGGGCCTTGCCGGGATTCTCCATAAAGACCCGCATGATGGAATACTCCACCTGGGTCAGCTTGATCCGCTGGCCATTTTTCTCCAGGGTCCGGTTCCGGGTGTTCAGCAGGAAGGGGGGCTGGCTCAGCTCCCCGGTAGCCTGGGGGGGCTCCTCGCCGCCGGAGCGGCGGACCAGGGCATCTACCCGGGCGGTGAGCTCCGCCGGGGAGAAGGGCTTGGTCACATAGTCGTCCGCCCCGGTCATCAGGCCCGTCACCTTGTCCATCTCCTGGGAGCGGGCGGTGAGCATGATGATGCCAATGCGGCTGTTGGTGGCCCGGATGCGGCGGCAGACCTCGAAGCCGTCGATGCCCGGGAGCATGATGTCCAGTAAGGCCACCCGGGCGTCCGGGTTCTCCCGGAGGCGCTCCAGGGCCTCCTCGCCGCTCTCGGCTTCGATGACATCGTAGCCAGCCCGGCGAAGGTTGATGACGATGAAGCCGCGGATGCTGGCCTCATCCTCTAAAACCAAGACTTTTTTCATCTTGTCCGTTCCTTTCCAATGGTGTGGGCATCAGGTTTCCCCGGGAATCCACTCCCGGACAATGAGACTGAAGGCCGACCGGACCTCCTCCGCCGTCATGGCCTGATCCCAGGGCGGGTTTTCCGGCAGCTCGGCGGTGTAGATCACGTCGGATTGGCGGCTGAGGGGGAAGCGATTTCCCCGGGTGGCCCGAATTTCCCGGCTGGTGCCGGTGAGAGAGGTGATCCGCAGAATGGCGGCGCCCCGGACGGCCTCTTCATTTAGCATGTAGAAGGTGACGCTGGCGTCGCTTCCCGAGACACTGCGCTCCGCCTCCACCCGGCCGGTCCAGGACTCGGGGAGCTGGAGATACCAGCCGTCCTCCATATTGTGGTGGGTTCGCAAAACCACCTCCGCCTCTCCCGCGCCGTTGTAGCTCATCCAGTCGATGCGCTGGTCAAACTCGCTGCCGTGGGGCGACACGGCGGGGCTTGGCACCTCGATGGCGCCATCTCCGTTGATATCCATGGGATAGAGCCCCCGGAAGGCGTTCACCGCGCTGGTGACGCCGGTGGTGTTGGAGAGGGCCGCATTGACCAGCTCCTGCTCCGGGGCGGCCAGAATGTCGGTGACGGCGGCCGCCACCAATTCGGTGGACACCGGGGTGGTGACGCCGGTGACGAATACCGCCGGCAGGCCGTCCCGCAGGGCTCCGGAAATTACCCGCCCCTGGTTCAGCTCTGCCATGGTGATGGAGAGGCGGGCGGAGGATACGCGTTGCAGGGTGCCGCCCTCCTGCCAGTCGTAGTAATCCGCCACGCCGCCCCCCTCTTCCCCGGCGTGGAACACCACCAGCTCCTGGAGACCGTCGCCGTCCAGGTCCACGCTGGCATAGCGGACATAGCTGACGCTGCGCAGCAGCTCCTGGGGGCCGGCGGGGTCCAGGGCATAAACGGAGAGGGCCTGGAGCTCGGCGTTGACCCGCCAGCCCACGATGAGCTCCGTCCGGCCGTCGCCGTCTAAGTCGCTGTAGACCACGCTGTAGACCGCCGCGCCGCTGCCCTCGATGACGGCGGACTGCTCATAGCTGTCCCCCTGGGTGGAGAAGATATAGATTTTCAGGGGCTTCTCGTCCTCCGCCTTTCGGAAGAAGGCCACGGCCTCCTGTTGTCCGTCGCCGTCCAGGTCCGTCAGCTGGACGGGCTGGATGTTGGTGCCGGCGGCGGGGGCGGCATATTCCGCGCCGTCCTCCAAAATGGCGTTGAGCCGGGCGTTGAGCTCTGTGTACTTGGCGGGCAGCTCCGGCAGGGCATAGAGCTCCTCGGGGTTGAACTCCACGTTGAAGCCGCCGCAGCCGCTGAGGACCAGGGACAGCAGCAGTGCTGCCGCCAGGGCCCGGATTTTTTTGGCCATTCCGCCGCCTCCCTTGCTGTTTGAAGGATGCTGCAAGTCCCTTGGGTGGGACCCGAATACTCTAATATCATATCATACCACGTTTTTCAGCGTTTGGGTAGTGTTTCTTAACCGGATTTTTGTCCTTGTACTTTTTCCGGCCCTATCTTACAAAAATGTAAGACACCGGCCCAAACTGTAAGGCAAAGCCATGGCATCCCGCCGCCGTGCCTGCTATAATCGTCTCATAACCCAAGAGGAGGATTCCAATATGTCTTTACTGGAAGTGCAGCACCTGCAAAAAATCTACACCACCCGCTTCGGCGGCACGCAGGTCACGGCCCTGGCGGACGTGAATTTCTCTGTGGAGCCCGGGGAGTACGTGGCCATCATGGGCGAGTCCGGCTCCGGCAAGACCACCTTATTAAACATCCTGGCGGCCCTGGACCGCCCCACCGCCGGGGAGGTATTCCTCAACGGAAAGGCCCTCTCCGACATCCGGGAGCGGGACCTGGCGGCCTTCCGCCGGTCCCACCTGGGCTTTGTGTTTCAGGACTTCAACCTCCTGGACACCTTCTCCCTTCAGGACAACATTTTCCTGCCCCTGGTCCTGGCGGGTCGGGATTACCGGGAGATGAAAAAGAAGCTCCAGCCCATCGCGGAGCAGCTGGGCATCACTGATATCCTGGCCAAGTACCCCTACGAGGTCTCCGGCGGGCAGAAGCAGCGCTGCGCTGTGGCCCGGGCTCTCATTACGGACCCCCAGATCGTCCTGGCCGACGAGCCCACCGGGGCGCTGGATTCCCGGGCCTCCGACAATTTGCTGGAGCTCTTCGGGGACATTAACCGGGGGGGCCAAACCATCCTCATGGTCACCCACTCCGTGAAAGCCGCCAGCCACGCCGGGCGGGTCCTCTTCCTCCGGGACGGGCAGGTCTACCACCAGCTCTACCGGGGAACCCAGAGCGCCGAGGCCCAGTTCGCCAAAATCTCCGACACCCTGACGGTGCTGACGCAAGGCGGTGAGCCCCGTGCGTAAGTCCGGCTTCTTTCCCCGCCTGGCCCTGGTGAACCTGGCCAGAAACGGGCGGTTTTACGGCCCCTACCTCCTCTCCTGCGTGGTGACGGCGGCTATGTACTACATCCTGCTGTTTCTTGCCTACAACGAGGGGCTGGACAACGTCCGGGGGGCCATGTATCTGAAATCCCTGGCCGGGGTGGGCTGCCTGGTGGCGGCGGGGCTATCGGCGGTAATCCTGCTCTACGCCAACAGCTTTGTCATGAAGCGCCGCCAGCGGGAGCTGGGCCTGTACAACATCTTAGGGCTGGAGAAACGGCACATCGCCCGGATGTGCTTCTGGGAGACCCTGTTCTGCGCCGCCGTCACCCTGGCGGGGGGCCTTCTTTTGGGCATCCTGTTCTCCAAGGCCGTGGTCCTGCTCCTTTTGAAGCTGGCCCGGGTGCCCGCCCAGTTTGGCATGGAAATCTCCGCCCTGGGCGTCACGCAGACCGCCATGCTCTTCGGCGTTTTGTTCCTGCTGACCCTGGGCCAGAACCTCTTTCGCCTGAGCCGGGCCAAGCCGGTGGACCTGCTCCACAGCGCCTCCGCCGGGGAACGGGAGCCCCGAACGAAGTGGCTGTTGGTCATCCTGGGGGTCCTGACCCTGGGAGGCGGCTATTTCATCGCCATCGCCACCCAAAACCCCATTGAGGCCATGCTGTTCTTTTTCGGGGCGGTGTTCCTGGTCATCATCGGGACTTACTGCCTCTTTACCGCCGGGTCCATTGCCATTTTGAAACGTCTCCGGGCCAACCCGAGGTTTTACTACCAGACCCGGCATTTCACCGCCGTCTCCGGCCTTCTCTACCGGATGAAGCAAAACGCCGTGGGCCTTGCCAGCATCTGCATCCTCTCCACCATGGTGCTGGTGACGGTCTCCACTACCCTGGCCCTCTATGTTGGCCTGGAAAACGCCTTGAACGAGATGTTCCCCTATGACATCGAATTCATCCAGGACCTGGGGAACCAGCCTGTGGACCCCATGAAGAGCATGGCGGAGGTCCACGCCGCCGCCCAAAGCTCCGGGGGCTTCGCCGAGTCCCGGTACTACACCCGCTACCGGGTCTACTGCGGCATGCGGGGAAATGAAATTTCCCTGAACCTGGACCAAAACAGCCTCCGCACGGAGCTGGAGGTGGTGACGGCGGAGGACTACAACCGCCTCACCGGCAGCAATTTCATCCTGGCCCCGGACGAGGTGCTGGCCTGTCCCCGGAACCTTCCGGACTTCCCCGAGGACTTCACCGTATCCGCCCATTTCTCCGACGTGCCCGCGGGCGCCCTGGAGGCGGATGCCGACCGGACCACGCTACCCTTCCACGTCCGGGAGGAGATCACGGATATCATTCACCACGCCGTCAGTTCCCTGCTGGGGGCCGAGGACTCGTCCCTCTTCCTGGTGGTGGCCGACCACGAGACGGCGGAGAAGATCATGGACCTGGACACCAGCCGCAGCGCCCGTCAGTTCCGGGTGCAGATGAACCTGCCCGGGGAGGACTACGAGGAAAAGCTGGCCCAGACGGAGCGTCTGGTCCTGGAGCTGAGCAAGCGGGATGGAGGCGTGGGCTTCACCAGCAAGCAGGACCAGGCCCAGGAGTACTATGCCATGTACGGCGGCTTCCTGTTCCTGGGGGTGTTTCTGGGCTTCTTGTTCCTGCTGGCTACCGTCCTCATCATCTACTACAAGCAGATATCCGAGGGCTATGAGGACCAGCGGCGCTACCTCATCCTCCGCCAGGTGGGCATGAGCCAGCCGGAGGTCAACGCCTCCATACAGAGCCAGATTCTCCTGGTATTCTTCCTGCCCCTGGGAGCGGCGGCCCTCCACGTGCTGGTGGCCTTCCCCATGCTCTCCAGAATGTTGGAGCTGTTCAATCTGCATGATGGGAAGCTCTTTGCCCTCTGCACGGCGGGAACGCTGGCGGTGTTCTGCCTGATCTACGCTCTGGTCTTTGCCTTGACCGCCCGGTCTTATGGCAAAATTGTGGGCGGAAGCAATTGATCCCTCTCTTTTCAGGCCCCGCCGGCGGATGTGCGTTTCCCCGGCGGGGCCTGGTGTTTTTTCGGTTCTGTCGAAACTGTTAGATTTCAGAAAGAAGCTGGACAGATTTCCCTGGTAGGATGGCAGAATAAAAGGGCCCCTGGCGGGCCCGGAATTTGACAACATACGGCGTTGGTGTCTATGATGACGGATAGAAGGACGCTGTTGCATAAAACGGTGGTCAGCCACTCCCTTGCGAACGGGGGGTGAGGCGGATGGGAAGCGGGCGTTGGGTGAAAGTCCTGCGCTATGCGGTGTCGCTGGTGGCGGTTTTTTCCTCTACAAAAGACCGTCTCCACGAAAAATTTTCCCAGAGGCTTGACAAGCTGTATTAACTGTATTATTATTTCTAATACGATAGTACAATCACACAAGGAGGAAAATTTTTCAGGAACCGTGAAGAATTCCCTCCGCCTGTTCCGTAATATACTTGAGAAGTGAGAAGCGAGGTTTGCCATGAAAATTTTGATTACATCCGACTGGTACGTGCCCGCCGTCAACGGCGTGGTTACCTCGGTGAAAAATCTCCGCCGGGAGCTGGAGGCCCGGGGCCACGAGGTCCGAGTGTTGACCCTCTCCCAAAATCGTCATTCCTATCGGAAAGACGGTGTGACCGGCCTGGGCTCTGTGGCGGCGGGGCTGATTTATCCCGGAGCCCGGCTGCGGACGGCCCTGGCGGGGAAGTGGGTCCGGGAGATCGTGGAGTGGGGGCCCGACGTGGTTCATTCCCAGTGTGAATTCTCCACCTTCTTCCTGGCCCGGCGCATCGCGGAGGAGCTGGACATTCCCCTGGTCCACACCTATCACACGGTGTATGAGGATTACACCCACTACTTTTCTCCCAATGTCCGCTTTGGGAAGAAGGCTGCTGCGGTCTTTACCCGCTGGGCCGCCGCCCACACGGACTGCCTCGTTGCCCCCACGGGGAAGGTGCGTCTGCTCCTACAGGGCTACGGCGTACAGAGGCCCGTTTTTGTGGTGCCCTCCGGCATCGACCTGCGGCGCTTTCGGGATGAGCCGGACCCTCTGCGGAGCGCGGTGCTCCGGGCCAGCCTGGACATCCCCCAGGACCGGACGGTGCTGGTTTTCGTGGGGCGGCTTGCCGAGGAGAAGCGGGTGGATGAGCTCCTGCGCTTCCGGGCCAATATGGGGCCGGGGGGCGTGACTCTGCTTCTGGTCGGGGACGGCCCGGACCGCAAGCGCCTGGAGGGCGTGGCCCAGGGACTGGGACTGGCCGCCCCGGACGTGATTTTCGCCGGGATGGTCCCGGCGGAGCAGGTAGCGGACTGGTATCAGCTGGGGGACCTGTTCGTCAGCGCCTCCACCAGCGAGACCCAGGGCCTCACCTATGCCGAGGCCCTGGCGGCGGGCGTGCCGGTGCTCTGCCGGGCGGACCCCTGTCTCCTGGGCGTGGTCCGGGACGGGGAGAACGGCTGGCAGTATCACAGCGAGGCGGAGTTCCGCCAGCGGCTGGAGGATTTTTGGGCCCATCCCCAGCACCGGGAGGCTTTGGCCCGTTGCGCCCGGGAGACCGGGGAGGAGTATTCCGCCCAGCGATTCGCGGAGCGGGTGGAGGCCATCTACTTAGAGCAAATCGAGCGTAGCTCGTTACGGAGGATACCGGCATGAAGCAGCAAGGCGTTCCCATTGAAAAGCGGGCCCTTCAGGCGGCGTCCCTCATCGGCTTCGCCATCTGTGTGGCGGTGGCCCTCTGGGGCTGGCAGACGGGGGTCTTGACCTCCCAGGAGAAGCTCCAGGAGCTGGTGACGAAGTGGGGCTTTGCCGGGGCGCTGCTGTTCACGGCCTTTCAGGCAGTGCAGGTGGTGGTGCCCGTTCTGCCGGGGGGCCTGGGGTGTCTGGTGGGAGTGGTGCTCTTTGGGCCCATCTGGGGGTTTACCTACAACTATGTGGGCATCTGCATCGGCTCCCTCCTGGCCTTCGCCGTGGCGAAGAACTGCGGACGGCCCCTGCTGTACCTGCTGTTCTCCGAAAAGACCATTGAAAAATACGACGCCTGGACCGAGAAGCGGGACCGCTTCGCCAAGCTTTTTTTCTGGTCCATCTTCCTGCCCATCGCTCCGGATGACTTTCTCTGCTATCTGGCGGGCACCACCACCATGACCTGGAAGCGTTATACCGCCATCATCCTCCTGGGGAAGCCCTTTAACATCGCCCTATACAGCATGGGGCTGGTGGCCCTCTGGAAGGTTCTCTTTCCGGGATTTTAAAAAAGAATGTCGTCATAAAACGGCGGCTTTCGCGGAATAATCTTATAACCCTCAAAAAAGCGGACAACCCCTCCGCTTGGATTTGTGCGCCCAAAATGGGGAATCCATCATCAAAAACAGGCAGGCCGCAGGCCGGAAAACTGCGGCGCACCAGCCGGCGGAAGTCCTGCGCCCCCAGAGGCGGACACAGGCCCAAACCACTGGGGCAAGGAGGCTGTATGCGTATCTACATTTACAGCGGCGGCGAGAAAATCGTCGGCCGCAGCGGCGTGGGACAGGCCATCCGCCACCAGAGGGAGTGCCTCCGGCGCTCCGGCGTGGCCACCACGGACCACTGGACCCGGGACGCCGCCGCCGTCCATGTGAACACCATCCTGCCGGATTCCGTGTTCGCCGCCCTGGGGGCAAAGCTCCGGGGCAGGAAGGTGGTCTGGTACGGCCATTCCACTATGGAGGATTTCCGCTCCTCCTTCAAGGGCTCCAACGCCCTGGCGCCCCTGTTCAAGCGATGGATTACCTTTTGCTACGGCCTGGGGGACGTGGTGCTGACCCCCACGGAGTACTCCCGGCAGCTGCTGGAGAGCTACGGCCTGAAAAAGCCGGTGTACAGCATCTCCAACGGCGTGGACACGGAATTCTTCAAGCCGGACCCCGCCGCCCGGGCCGCTCTCCGGGCCCGGTATGGCTTGGAGGAAAACGAGAAGGTGGTGGTCTCCGTGGGCCACACCATCGCCCGAAAGGGCCTTCCCGAATTCCTGGAGCTGGCCCGACGGACGCCGGAGGCCAAATTCCTCTGGTTTGGCTGGACGAATCCCAAGCTGATTCCCCAGGAGATTGTCCGAGCCATGGAGAATGCCCCCGGCAACGTGATCTTCCCCGGCTTCGTGGGCCGGGAGGAGCTGCGGGAGGCCTACCAGGGGGCGGACGTGTTCGCCTTTCTCAGCCACGAGGAGACGGAGGGCATCGTGGTGCTGGAGGCTCTGGCCTGTGGCGTGCCCACGGTGCTGCGGGACATCCCGGTTTACGGCGGCTGGCTGAAAACGGGGGAAACTGTATACAAAGCGTCGAATGACGACGAATTTCAACGAATCGTATCCGGACTTTTGGACAAAAGCCTGCCGGACCTCACCGCCGCCGGGCGGGCTGTGGCGGAGTCCCGGAGTTTCGAGCAGGTGGGAAAGCGGTTGAAGGCCATCTATTTGGAGCAGCGGGTGCTGCCGCCCCTCCCCCAGGCGCTTCTCCAAAAGCATGTGCAGGCATAGAGCCGCCTGGGTTTGGCATCTGCGGAAAAATAAACTTCTCAAAATAGAAGAAAAGGCTTGCATTTTGAAAATGAGCGTGCTATACTGACAAATGCTGTTATAGCACACTTCGTTTTAGAAAGGGGTGAACAGAGCAATGAAGAAAGGAATCCATCCCAATTATCAGCAGACTACGATTACATGCGCCTGCGGTAATGTGATTGAGACAGGTTCTACCAAGAAGGATATCAAGGTGGAAGTCTGCTCTAAGTGTCACCCCTTCTTCACCGGCAAGCAGAAGCTGGTGGACACCGGCGGCCGGGTCGCGAAGTTCAACAAGAGGTTCGGCCTGGACAAATAAGTCCGACACAATCACTGCTAAAAGAGCGCGCCGTAGTCCGGTGCGCTCTTTTTTGCGTTTTTACCCGGCGAAGCCCGGAGCGGTCGAGGAGGAACCATGGAAGAGCTAGACCCAAAACAAACGAATCGGGCGGAGGCCTTCCAGCTTTGGATGCATGCCCCCATGCCCATGGTGACGCTGGTGAAAACCCTGGACGTCACCCGTCCGGCGCGGCTGAGCCGCAAGGGGGATTTGAAATTTAACCTGCTCCTTTGCTGGTGCATTGGCAAGGCCGCCTCCCGGGTGGAGGAGTTTTACACCCTCCCGGTGGGAGAGAAGCTGATCCGCTATGAAAATCTGGCCGTCAACACCGTGGTGGCCCTCCGGGACGGGGGCATCGCCACCTGCGACGTCCCCTTTTCCGAAAGATTGGACCAATTCCGCCGGGATTACCTGGCCCTCACCGCCCAGGTGCGGGACACCGGCGCGCCCTATGATTTAAACGGCGACTATATGATCATCGGGACCTCCGCCCTGCCACAGACGGAGATTGATGGGGCGGTGAACATCTACGCCGGATTCTATAACAACCCCTTCCTGGTCTGGGGGAAATACCGGAAGAAGCTGGGGCGGGCGTCCCTGCCCATCTCCTTCCAGTTCCACCACACCCAGTTGGACGGCGGCCACGCCGCTCGGTTTTTGGAGAACCTTCAAGAGGAAATTCGGACCCTGACCCCCTGACCAATCCAAAATTTCCGGTTGCGTTTTTTGGAGAAACGCATATACTGGAAGCAGGCAGACGGGCCGGCCAGGGGGCCGGCCCCTACGGATTTGTCTCCCGATAGAACGCCGTGTAGGGGCTGCCGCCCTCGGCGGCCTATCCCCCGCGATTTTGAAACGATAGAAAGGAGTCCTCCGCCATGCGCTTACATCTCACCGATTCCCAAGCCGTCGTCCGGGAGCTTCTCCCGGCCCTGGGGGCGGAAAACGCCCTGCTCACCGCCGGAACGGCGGACCGCTGCAACACCATGACCATCGGATGGTGCCAGGCGGGACGGCTGTGGGGTCTGCAAACCTGCACGGTCTACGTGCGGCCGGAGCGGTACACCTATCAATTTATGGAGGAACAGGCGTATTTCACCGTCTCCGTCCTCCCCAAGGACATGAAAAATGCCATGGCCCTCTGCGGCACGAAGAGCGGCCGGGACATGGACAAAATCAAGGAGTGCGGCCTGACGGTCCGCACCGGCGCGGGCGGAGCCCCCTTCTTTGAGGAGGCGGAGCTGGTGCTGGTGTGCCGAACCCTCTACGCCCAGGACCTGGAACCCGCCTGCGTGCTCCCCGCCGGGGAGGAGAAGATTCTGCCCAGCTACGGAGCTAAGGGCGGCTGGCACCGGGTCTACACCGGCGAGATTGTGGAGGCCTACTCCGTCAAATAACAAGTAAGGAAGTACTATGCAAGAAACAGACAAGATTCGAGACAAGGTGGTCCTGGTGGGGCTGAATTCCCCCGTGCTCAAGCGGGACCAGAACGCCGGGGAGGACACGCTGGAAGAGCTCTCCGCCCTGGTGGAGACCGCCGGGGCGGAAACCGTGGGCATGGTCCTCCAGAACCGGAGCTCCCCGGACCCCCGGACCTTCATCGGTGAGGGCAAGTGCGCCGAGGTAAAGCTCTACTGCGAAAATACCGAGGCCACCATGGTCATCTTCGACAACGACCTCTCCCCCTCCCAGCTCCGGGTACTGACGGAGCTGCTGGGGGTCCAGGTGCTGGACCGCTGCGGGCTGATTCTGGACATCTTTGCTCAGCGGGCCCGGACCCGGGAGGGGCGGCTCCAGGTGGAGCTGGCCCAGTACCAGTATCTGCTGCCCCGCCTCACGGGCATGTGGACCCACCTGGAGCGCCAGGCGGGCACCAGCGGCAGCGGGCCCATCGGCTCCAAGGGCCCCGGCGAAACCCAGCTAGAAACCGACCGGCGGCACATTCACCGGAAAATTGACAAGCTCCGGGAGGACCTGGAGGACGTGCGCCGGGTGCGGAACACCCAGCGCCGCCAGCGGCGGAAAAACGAAATCCCGGTGGTGGCCCTGGTGGGCTATACCAACGCCGGAAAATCCACGCTGCTCAACCAGCTCACCGGGGCGGGCATCCCCGCCAACAACCGGCTCTTCGACACCCTGGACACCACCAGCCGCCTCCTCCACGTCAGCGACACCACCGACGTGGTGCTCAGCGACACCGTGGGCTTTATCCGCAAGCTCCCCCACCAGCTGGTGGAGGCCTTCAAGGCCACTTTGGAAGAGCTGGAATACGCGGATTTGCTGCTCCACGTCATCGACGTGTCAAGCGAGGACTGGCAGGGCCAGGCCCGGGTGGTGGAGGACCTGATTTTGGAGCTGGGGGCGGGAGAGCTGCCCCGCATCGACGTGTTCAATAAAGCGGACCTGCTGCCTCCGGGGGAGATCATGCCCCACGGGGAGGACATCTGCGCCATCTCCGCCAAGAGCGGCCAAGGGGTGGACAAGCTGCTGGAAATGATTGCCCGGCGGCTGGACAAGGGGTCCCGGCGGGTTACCATTCACCTGCCCTATGAGCAGGGGGGGCTTTTGGACCTCCTCTATAAGGAGGCCAAGGTGGAAAAGGTGGAGTATGGGGCGACCATCGACGTGACGGCGGTGTGCACGCCCCGGACCCTGGGACGGGTGGAGGCGTTTACGGACGGCTGAGGGCCAGGCCCTCCCCGGTGCGCAGGCCCAGGAGGAAGGCTTGGATGGCCGTGAATTCCAGGGCTTTGTCCAGGTCCTCCATTCCGCCTTTGTCCAGCTGGCCTTGCAGGAGCTCTATGCGAAGGGCGTAGTCGCTTTCTTTCGTAAGGGTTCCCAGCTGGGGCTTGATGTAGTTGGCGTGGAGCCAGAGCATGAAGTCGGACATGGATGCGGCCTCCTTTTTACGGCGATATAATTGCGATATATATATCGTAATTATCGTACCATAGTTTTTTCTGAGTGTCAAGGGGTAACACATGGAAATCAAGGAAAAATTAAAATCGCTCCGTAAGGAGCGAAAGGAGTCTCAGGAGAAGGTAGCCAGAGCAATTGAAATTGCATTACGCAACTATCAGAGGATTGAGGCCGGAGAAGGTTTGCCAAGCCTCCCGGTTTTCTGTGCCCTGGCAGACCATTTCCAGGTCAACGCCGATTACCTGCTGGGCCGGACCGATGTCCGGGAGATGTTGCCGCCCTCGGAAGAGGTGCCGGAGGAAATTTAAAAACGGTTTACCGATGGTGCGGAGGTTCCGGGAGACGGGCCGCCCAGGGGGGCGGCCCCTACGGATTCGTTTTTCGATAGAACGCCGTATACGGCCCGTTTCCCGATAGAACGCCGCGTAGGGGCCGCCGCCTTCGGCGGCCCGTCCCCCCTACGCACAACCCCCCCCCGAAAGGAGGCGCCGTCCATGTCCGGCTACCGGGTTCCCTTTGCGGACGCCGAAACCGAATTCACCGAAAAACGCTCCCGCTTCATCACAAACCTCTGGCGGGTGGAGACCGAGGCGGAGGCCCGGGCAAAAATTGAGGAAATCCGCAAGCGGCACTACGACGCCCGGCACCACTGCTGGTGCTACCTCCTCCGGGAGGGCGGCGTGGTCCGCTACTCCGACGACGGCGAGCCCCAGGGCACCGCAGGCCAGCCCATGCTGAACGTCTTTCAGCGCCAGGAGGTCACCAACGTCTGCTGCGTGGTCACCCGCTACTTCGGCGGCGTGCTGCTGGGGGCCGGGGGCCTGACCCGGGCCTATGGCCGGGGGGCCAAGGACGGCCTGGAGGCGGCGGGCACCGCCTGGGTCAGCCTCTGGACCCTCTGGGATGTGCCCTGCCCCTACCCGCTTTTGGAGCGGCTGAAGCTGGAGATCGCCGCCCAGGAGGGCGTCCTCCGGGACGCGGATTACGGGGTGGAGGTGACCCTCCACGCCGCCTTTTCCCAGGAGGGAGCGGCGGCCTTCGCCCAGCGGCTGACGGAGCTGTCGGCGGGGAAGCTGGAAATGATCCCGGCGGGAGAGGAGTACTTACCGGGGCCCCGGGAGGGATAAACACCCGGAGGCTTTGAGAGAAGGGCGGACCCATGGGTCCGCCCCGTTTCCGTTTACAGCCGCTCCGCCTTCTCCCCGGCGTACCACATATTATAGGTCTGCCGGTAAATCTCCGCCGCCGCCTCCGTATGGCACACCATGCGCACTCGGCGGGGAAGCGCATGCTCCCGGAGGAAGTCCATGATGGCTTTCAGGGCCACACCGGCGGCCTGGGCCATGGGGTATCCATAGACCCCGGTGGAGATGGAGGGGAAATCCACGGTTTCAATGCCCCGCTCCTCCGCCAGCTCCAAGCAGGAGCGGTAACAGGAGGCCAGCAGCGCCGCCTCCCCGTAAGTCCCGCCCCGCCAGATGGGGCCGGGGGTGTGGAGCACGTATTTCGCGGGGAGGCGGTAGCCCTTGGTCAGCTTGGCCTGCCCGGTTTCGCAGCCCCCCAGGGTCCGGCACTCCGCCAGAAGCCCCGGCCCGGCGGAGCGGTGAATGGCCCCGTCCACGCCGCTGCCTCCCAGCAGGGTGGTGTTGGCGGCGTTGACAATGGCTTGGGCGTCGGATGCTGTGATATCGCCTACGAGGATGGAAAAACGGTCCATGGCAGGGTCCTCCTTGGTTGAGAAAATGGTTAGCTTCTATAGTATCGGACCTTCGCTGGGAAGGCAACGAAAATTTTTTCGGGAAATTTACAAATTCCCCTTGACCTTGCCGTAACGTCAGCCCTTATACTCCCATTTGTCAGGAGGGATAGCGCTATGGAATACACCGTAAAGGCCCTGGCGGAGCTGGCTGGGGTGACGCCCCGGACCCTGCGCTGGTATGACCAAAAGGGCTTGCTCAAGCCCCGGCGGACCACGGAAGCGGGCTACCGCCTCTATGGCCCCGAGGAGGTGAACCGGCTCCAGGCCATCCTCTTTTACAAGGAGCTGGGGCTGGAGCTGGAGGCCGTCCGGGAAATCCTGGACGCGCCGGGCTTTGACCGTCTGGCGGCGCTGCAGAGCCACCTGACGGAGCTGGAGGCCCGGCGGCGGAGGCTGGACGCCCTGATCCTGACGGTAGAGAAAACCATCGACGAGGCAAAAGGAGGAACCCATATGTCCGACAAGGAAAAATTCGAGGCGTTCAAGCGCCGGGCCGTGGAGGCCAACGAGGAGCAATACGGAAAGGAAATCCGGGAACAGTACGGCCCGGAGGCCGTGGAGGCGTCCAACGCCAGGCTCCTCTCCATGACGGAGGAGGAGCACGGCCGGTGGAAGGCCCTGGAGGCGGAAATTCTCTCCGCCCTGGCCGCCGCCGTCCGGGCGGGGGAGGACCCGGCGGGCCCGGAGGGGCGGCGCGTCGCGGAGCTCCACCGCCGCTGGCTATGCCATACCTGGGCCAAGTACACGCCCCAGGCCCACCGGGGTGTGGCGGAGCTGTACACGGCGGACGAACGCTTCACCGCTTATTATGACAAGGAGGTCCCCGGCTGCGCCGCGTTCCTGCGGGACGCGGTCCGGGCCTATACGGAGTGAGCAGAGGGCCCGCCTTTCCGGCGGGCCCTTGGTTCACGCCGCCCAATCCTCCAGCCCCAGGGCGGAGAGGGGGGCCTCCATGTAAAAGGAATAGCGGCCCGTCTGGCCGATGAGGCCCAGGGAGTCCTTCGTCAAATAGAAATCCTCCGCAGCATCCAAGCGGATATAGGGACCGGCCTCTTCAATTTGAAGGCGCTCCGCCCCCTCCCGGTCAAGGCTCTCGTCCCAAACCTGCTCGCAGCGGAAAGCGCCGCTGTCCAAAAGCTCCTTCACCGTCCGGTCCGGCCCCAGAATATCCCGGAGGGTCAGGACCTCCCCGGTCTCCAGATCCATGGTCAATCCGGCGTACCAGTCGTTTGGATGGGCGGCGGTCATAAAGCAGCTGCTCCCATAAATCCGAAGGGAGAGGAGCCCCCGGTCCGCCCGGGTCACCACGCCATTGCGGATGATTTCCCCCCGCATTTCCCGCTCCGGGCGGAGGGCTTCCTCGTGATAGCCGTAAAAGAACGCCTCCCGGATGCGGCCGTTGACCTTTTCCCGGTGGGGAAAGTCCTTCAGCCAGCTTCCGTATTGGGGGTACTCGATTTCCGCCGTGAAGCCCAGCCGGGAGTTTTGGTAGAGGTAGAGCTGCCAGTGCAGGCGGTCCGGGGCCTCCTTTCCGCCGCCCCATTGGCGGTTGTAAACCACCGGCCCCGGCGGCACGTCGAACCGCAGGGGCGTGTCCAGGTCCATGTCCGCCGACAGCTCCGTCGTATAAACGGCGGCGGCTTGAAAGGCGGCGGTCTCCTCGTCCGTCTCCTGCGCCTGGTTCCAGATGGGATTTTGGGTCAGCACCGGCTCAAAGAGGTTGGAAAACGCATACCAGTCCCGCTCCTCGTCCCACGTGCAGGTGAAGGATTCCTTCCAGAACCGCCCCTCCGGGTCCTCCAGCAAAAGCTCCTGCTCCTCCCCGGCGGGGGCGAAGTAGACCGTGTAGGTTCCCTCTACCCCGTGCTGGCGGAAGCCCTGCTGCAAAAACAGCAGCTCCTGCCGGACCATGGGCGGCGGCGCTTCCGCCGGAGGGGGAGCCTCCCCGCTGCAGGCGGACAGCAGGGTCAGGGCCAGCGCAAATATCCAGACTTGGTTTTTCATCCTCCCGGCCTCCTTCCAAGGCGGCTTTTCTCCATTATAGGCCCGCCCGGCCCCGGCGGCAAGAGGCCCGCCGGGTCTGCGGGAAAAAAATTCCCCGTTCCTCAAACTTTCCGCCCCCCTTCTCCGTCTATACTACAGACGCCGCCAAAGCCCAGGCGCCGGACAGGGCGGCGGGAACCCTTTCAGAAAGGAGCATCGATGTGACGAAGGAAGAAACCTTAACCTCGTTCCTCATCGAGACCCAGACCCGGTCCTACCGGCTGGCGTACAGCGTCCTCCACAACCGGGAGGAGGCCCTGGACGCGGTGCAGACCGCTGTCTGCCGGGCGTTGGAACGGCAGGACAGCCTCCGGGACCCCGGGGCCGTCAAAACCTGGTTCACCCGGATTTTGATGAACACCTGCAACGATACCCTCCGCCAGCGGGGACGGGTGGTCCCCTTCCCGGAGGAGAGACCGGAGCTGGGCCAGGAGGACCCGGAGCCCGCCGACGACACGCTGGCCCAGCGGGTGAATGCCCTGCCGGCGGAGGTGGGGACCGTTATCAAGCTGCGGTTTTATGAGGAGCTGACCTTGAAGGAAATCGGCGAGGTCACCGGGCAGAACATCAGCACGGTGAAAAGCCGCCTGTACGCGGGGCTGAGGAAGCTGCGCGTCGCTATGGAAGGAGCGGAGATTTGATGAACGAATTCAAAAACGCCAAAGAGGCTTATGACAACACCCCCATTCCCGCCGAGCTGTCGGAGCGGGTCCAGGCGGGCGTCCGGGAGGGAAAGGCCCGGTACCGGGCCCGCCGGGGCCGGACTATTCGCCGCTGGGGAGCCACCGCCGCCTGTTTTGCCGTGCTGCTGGCGGGGCTGAACCTGTCCCCCACCATCGCCAAGGCCGCTGCCGAGGTGCCTGTCCTGGGCGGGCTGTTCCAGGTGCTGACCTTCGTGGATTACGATAAGACGGAGGACGGCATCCACTACGACGTGACCGTTCCCCAGCTGGAGGCGGAAGGGGCTCTGGCCGAGAGGGTCAACGCCGTTGTCCAGGAGAAGGTGGACGCCCACCTGGCCAAAGCCCAGCAGGACTGGGACGACTACCGGGAGGCCTTCTTCGCCACCGGCGGCACCGAGGAGGAGTGGGCGGACCGGGAGATGGACGTCCTCGTGGACTATGAGATCAAGAGCCAGACGGATACCCGGGTTTCCTTTGTGGTGACCCTTGCGGAGGGCTGGGTGGCCTCCATGCAGGAGCGGTACTATTACAATCTGGACCTCTCCGAAAACCGGGACCTGACCCTCCGGGACTATCTGGGTGAGGATTGGGTGAACGTCTGCAACGCCTCCATCCAAGAGCAGATTGACGCGAGTGTGGACGAAGAGGGCTTCACGCTCTTCTTTACCCCGGAGATGGGCGGCTTCACCACCGTGGATGAAACCACCGGCTTCTATGTCCGGGAGGATGGCACGGTCGTGGTGTGCTTCCCCGAGTACAGCATTGCCGCCGGAGCGGCGGGAATGCCGGAATTCCCCATTGCCTGAAAACCTGAAAGCGGAGGCCGCCCCAACGGGGCGGCCTCTTTTCCTGTTCAGGCGGGTCCGGGGACCTGGGGCAGCTTGGCAAAGCTCTTTTGCAGCTCCTCGTCCGTGGGGAGGTAGTCCGCCATCTCCCCGTTGTGGAACTTCTCATAGGCCACCATGTCGAAATACCCGGTGCCGGTGAGACCGAAAACGATGATCTTTTTCTCCCCGGTCTCTTTGCATTTCAGGGCCTCGTCCATGGCCGCCCGGATGGCGTGGCTGGATTCCGGGGCGGGCAGGATGCCCTCCACCCGGGCAAAGACCTCCGCCGCCTCAAAGACCTTCGTCTGCTCCACGGCCACGGCCTCCATGTACCCGTCATGATAGAGCTGGCTTAGGACCGGGCTCATGCCGTGATACCGTAGGCCCCCGGCGTGGTTGGCGGAGGGGATGAAGCCGCTGCCCAGGGTGTACATCTTCGCCAAGGGGCAGACCATACCAGTGTCGCAGAAGTCGTAGGCGAATTTGCCCCGGGTGAAGCTGGGGCAGGAGGCGGGCTCCACGGCGAGAATGCGGTAGTCCCGCTCCCCCCGGAGCTTTTCTCCCATGAAGGGGGAGATAAGCCCGCCCAGGTTGCTGCCGCCCCCGGCGCAGCCGATGATGATGTCGGGGACCACGCCGTACTTGTCCAGGGCCGCCTTGGTCTCCAGGCCGATGATGGATTGGTGGAGCAGCACCTGGTTTAAAACGCTGCCCAGCACATAGCGGTAGCCGGGCCTTTTCGCCGCGGCCTCCACCGCCTCGGAGATGGCGCAGCCCAGGGAGCCGGTGGTGCCGGGGTGCTCCTGGAGAATCTTCCGGCCGATTTCTGTCTCCATGGAGGGCGACGGGGTGACGGAGGCGCCGTAGGTCCGCATAACCTCCCGGCGGAAGGGCTTTTGCTCATAGCTGACCTTCACCATGTAGACCTGGCAGTCCAGGCCCAGGTAGGCGCAGGCCATGGAGAGGGCGGTACCCCACTGGCCCGCTCCGGTCTCGGTGGTGACGCCCTGGAGACCCTGCTGCTTGGCGTAGTAAGCCTGGGCGATGGCGGAGTTCAGCTTGTGGGAGCCGGAGGTGTTGTTGCCCTCAAACTTGTAGTAGATGTTGGCGGGGGTCTGGAGCTTTTCCTCCAGGCAGTAGGCCCGGACCAGGGGGGAGGGGCGGTACATCTTGTAGAAGTCCCGAATCTCCTGGGGGATGGGGATTTCCGCCGTGTCGTTGTCCAGCTCCTGGCGGATGAGCTCGTCGCAAAAGACGCCCCGCAGGTCCTCGAAGCCCATGGGGGCCCCAGTGCCGGGATTCAGCAGGGGGGCGGGCTTACGCTTCATGTCGGCCCGGACGTTGTACCAGGCATGCGGCAGCTCCTGCTCGGAGAGATAGATCTTGTAGGGAATGTTTTCAAAGGTCATGACGCTTGCTCCTTTCCGATAGATGGTCTCTCCCGGAGGCGGAGCGCCAAAAAAAGACCTCCGTCCACGAAAGGACCCGTTACAGGTACCTTTGGGACAAAAGTCTGGAAACTTCTGCGGTGCCACCCAAATTGGCGGTATGAGAAAACCGCCCGCTCGGCGGCGCGCCAACACGCGCCTTTCCTTGGTAACGGGGGAAAAGCCCGTCGAGGCATACTTGGGAAAATCCCGTTCGGCCCGCCCTCCACGGTCCATTCAACAGGCTTGCTTCTGCCGCTATCTCACCACCGGCGGCTCTCTTTGAGAACCAAGGCCCTGCCTACTCGTCCGCATCATCGGTTTGCGCTTTTGAACTTGGGCACAGGATACGCCTTGCGAGGCGGGTTTGTCAAGTCCTAAAATTTATTTCCACAGATTTTACAATTTAAACGGGCGAAGTGGGCGAAAATTTCGTAAAAGCCGACTGAGAAACCGGCGGGAGGTATGATTTCCGTCCTCCCGGTCATGCTAACGCCGAGGTGATTCCATGGATTCCATTTGGAAGCGGACGGCGGAGATGCCCCCATTCGCCCCCCTGGACGGGGACTTGAAAACGGACGTGCTGATCGTAGGCGGCGGGCTGGCGGGGCTGCTGTGCGCCTATTGGCTGAACCGGGCGGGGGTGGACTGCGCCCTGGTGGAGGCGGACCGGCTCTGCGGCGGCGTGACGGGGAACACCACCGCCAAGCTCACGATTCAGCACGGCTTGATCTACGACAAGCTTTTGCGGGAGTTCGGGCTGGAAAAGGCCCGGCTGTACCTGGAGGCTAACCGGGGGGCCCTGGGGCAGTACCGGGAGCTCTGCCGGGACATTGACTGCGATTTTGAGGAGCGGGACAGCTATGTCTACGCCCTGTCGGACCGGCGGAAGCTGGACCGGGAGCTAGAGACCTTGGAGCGCCTGGGCTTTCCGGCGGAGCTTGTGGAAAGCCCGGACCTGCCCATGCCCACGGCGGGGGCGGTGAGGTTCCCCAAACAGGCCCAGTTCCACCCGCTGAAATTTGCCGCCGCCATCGCCAAGGGGCTTCGGATTTACGAGCACACCAAGGTTCTGGAACTGGGCCCCGGCACGGCGGTGACGAATCATGGAACGGTGACGGCGGAGAAGATTGTCATTGCCACCCACTTCCCCCTGCTGAACAAGCACGGAGGCTATTTTCTCAAGCTCTATCAGAGCCGTTCCTACGTTTTGGCCCTGGAGAACGCCCGGGAGGCAGGGGGCATGTACGTGGACGAGGGGGAGAAGGGGCTGTCCTTCCGGGATGACAAGGGCTTCCTCCTCCTGGGCGGCGGCGGGCACCGGACGGGGAAGAAGGGCGGCGGCTGGCGGGAGCTGGAGGATTTCGCAAAACGGCACTATCCCCAGGCGAAGATTGCCGCCCGCTGGGCGGCACAGGATTGCATGACCCTGGACGGCGTGCCCTATGTGGGACGGTACTCCAAGGGGACGGAAGGGCTGTATGTGGCGGCGGGCTTCAACAAGTGGGGGATGACCTCCTCCATGGCGGCGGCGCGGGTGCTGGCGGATTTGGTTCAAGGGAAGGAGAACCCCTATGCGGAGTTGTTCAGCCCCTCCCGGAGTGTGCTGCGGCCCCAGCTGGCGGCCAACGCCTGGGAGTCCGCCCTGGGGCTGCTGACCCCCACGGCCCCCCGGTGCCCCCATATGGGTTGTGCGTTGAAATACAACCCCCAGGAGCATAGCTGGGACTGCCCGTGTCATGGGTCCCGGTTTGGAGAGGACGGGCGGCTCATTGACAATCCGGCGACAGATGATAAGAAGAATTTGAAAGTAAACAGGGAGGCTGCTTCATGAAAATCGATCATAGAAAGGCGGCGATCATTGGCTGCGGAAATGTGGGCGCGTCCATCGCCTTCCGCTTTTTGCAGCAGGGGCTGTTCACCCGGCTGGTGCTGCTGGACGCCAACCGGGACAAGGCGGAGGGGGAGGCTATGGACCTCCGGGATGGCCTGCCCTACGGCGCGGCCATGGAGATTTCCGCCGGAGACTACGACGATCTGACGGACTGCGCCCTGGCGGTCATCACCGCCGGGGCGAACCAGAAGCCGGGGGAGACCCGGCTGGACCTTATCGGGAAAAACACGGAGATTCTGCGCTCCATCCTGCGGGAAGTCACCGCTCGGGACTTTGGCGGCATTTTACTGGTGGTGTCCAACCCGGTGGACGTGCTGACCTACGCGGCCTGGCGGCTGTCCGGCTATCCCAGGGAGCGGGTGATGGGCTCCGGCACGGTGCTGGATACCGGGCGTTTAAAGCAGCTTTTAGGGGCGGAGCTGGAGGTGGACAGCCGGAACATCCACGCCTTCATCATTGGGGAGCACGGGGACAGCGAGCTAGCGGTGTGGAGCGAGGCCAACGTCTCCGGGTTGGACCTGGAGGACTTTTGCCGGGTCCGGGGACAGACCCTGGGAACGGAGAACCGGGAGCGGCTGTACCGGGAGGTCCGGGACAGCGCCTATGAGATTATCCGGCGAAAGGGGGCCACGTACTATGGCATCGCTATGGCGGTGGGCCGCATCGCGGAAGCCATTGTGAAAGACGAGCGGGCGGTACTGCCGGTGTCGGCGGTGCTGGACGGGCAATATGGGATGAATGGGCTGGCATTGAGCCTCCCGTCCATCGTGGGCCGGAAGGGCTTGCAGGAAATTCTGGAGATGCCGCTGAGCGGCGAGGAGCGGGCGGCGCTGGCGGCCTCGGCGGAGCAGATGCGGGAGGCCATCGGAACGCTGAGGCTATAATCGGAGAGGCACGCCGGCCGGGGAAGGCCGGCGTGCCGGCGGGGCTATTTGGCGGAGGCTTTGGGAGTCGGGTTTTCCTGGAGAGCCTCCCGAAGCTTTTCCAGCGCCCGTTTTTCGATGCGGGATACATAGCTTCGGGAGATACCGAAGGAGGAGGCGATTTCTCGCTGGGTGAGGGGGACAGTTCCCCCCAGACCGTAGCGCAGGCGGACGATTTCCGCCTCCCGGGCGGTGAGGCGCTCCCGAACCAGCTTGTGGAGCCGCAGGGCGTTGTCCCGGTCGTGGAGGTCCTCCAGCATGGTGTCGTCCACGCCCACAACGTCCATGAGCTGGAGGGCGTTTCCATCCTTGTCGGTGTCGATGGAGTCAGAGAGGGAGACCTCCCCCTGGAGCTTCTTCTGGCCCCGGAAGTACATGAGGATTTCATTTTCAATGCACCGGGCGGCATAGGTGGCAAGCCGAGCCCCCTTGGCGGGGTCAAAGCTGGAAATACCCTTGATGAGGCCAATGGTGCCAATGGAAATCAGGTCCTCCTGGTCGGCGCTTTGGGTGTAATACTTCTTAATAATATGCGCCACCAACCTCAGATTCCGCTCAATCAGCACCTGCCTGGCCTCCGAATCCCCCCCGGCGTACTTTTCCAGCCACTCCCGCTCCTCAGCGGCGGTCAGGGGTTTGGGAAAGGACCCGCCGCCGGAGAGGCGCAGAGAAAACAGCAGCGTGTTGGCAAACAGCAGCAGTGCGGCAGACAGCATAAGACCTCCTCGCCGGAGCATCGGGCCCCGGCTGCCGCTTTCCCGGCTGGCGGCGGACCGAATTTGGGGGCGGGTGCCCGCCCTCTTTCCTTACCCTATGAAAACCGGGGAAGTCCCTATGCGGCCTTTGCATTTGAAGCGCCGGTATGGTAGAATA
>CAJUMX010000005.1 GCA_910587705.1 uncultured Oscillibacter sp. | reverse complement strand
ATCAGCCGGACAACCGATCGTTGTCCGACTGTCAAGTTACATTATAGAATCCACCGATAGATTTTTAACCTAGATCAACAAAACTTTTCCTTGACATTTTTTAAAATTCCGATATAATGAAAAGGTCTGTAGCTGCAGGCATATCCTTGCTCTCATCACAGAATGAGGGCCATTTGTCCAAAAGGAGGTGCAAACATGGCAAAGGTTACTGCCAATTATGAGGTCGTGTATATCATCGACCCTGCACAGGGGGAGGAGAACATCGCCGCTCTGGTTGCGAAGTTCAAGACCCTGGCTGAGCAGAACGGCTCCGCCGTCGAGGTGGAGGAGTGGGGCGCCCGGCGTCTCGCCTATCCCATCGACTACAAAAACGACGGCTACTATGTGCTGATGAGCTTCACCAGCGAACCGTCCTTCCCCAAGGAGCTGGACCGTGTTCTAGGCATTACCGACGGCATCATGCGTTCCCTGATCGTCTGCAAAGGCGAGTGAGGAGGAACCCCGGATGCTGAACAAAATCGTCATCATGGGCCGTCTGACCCGTGACCCCGAACTGCGCCGCACCCAGAGCGGTACCGCCGTCACATCCTTTTCCATCGCCTGCGACCGGGATTTCAAGTCCCAGAGCGGCGAGAAGGAGACGGATTTCATCGACGTGGTAGCCTGGCGGAACACAGCGGAATTTGTCAGCAAGTACTTCGCCAAGGGCCGCATGGCCGTGGTGGAGGGGCGCCTACAGATTCGCGACTGGACCGACCGGGAGGGCGGCAAACGCCGCAGCGCCGAGGTTGTAGCGGACAATGTCTACTTCGGGGACTCCAAACGGGACAGCGGCGGCGAATATGGCGGCTCCTCCTACGGAGCGCCTCCCGCTTACGGCGCCCCCGCCGCGTCCGGCAGGGCCCCTGCCGCCGGCTTTGGAGGAGGGTCTGATTTCGCTGAGATCGGCGAGGAGGACGGCGAGCTGCCGTTTTGAATTTGATGGATTCCGGAGGGAGGAACGCCCGCCGGACACCGGAATAAAGGAGGAAATCTCATGGCTTTCGATCGTGAATCCCGGCCCGCCCGCCCGACGCGGGGCAAGCGCCGCAAGGTCTGCCAGTTCTGCGCCGAGAAATGCGAGCATATCGATTACAAGGACGCCGCCAAGCTGCGCCGCTTCATCTCTGAGCGCGCCAAGATTCTGCCCCGCAGAACCACCGGCACCTGCGCCATGCACCAGCGCCAGCTGACTGAGGCCATCAAGCGGTCCCGTCAGATTGCCCTGCTGCCCTACGTCACCGACTGACGGAGGAATACGGAGAAAACGAATCCGGCCCGTTCTCGGAAGGGACGGGCCGGATGTTTTGCCGCCGGGAATTTTTTCAAGGAACGGCGGAAAAGGACTTGATTTTTCCTCCAGGTTCGGTTATAATGGCAGTGTTATGACAATGGAATATGCAGGGTTAGTACATCGGTAGTACAACGGCTTCCCAAGCCGTGGAGGCGGGTTCGATTCCCGTACCCTGCTCCAGCTCAGGAATTCCCCTTACCGCTCCGTTTCCCGCCCTTGGCGGAAAACTGCGCCGGACGGGGAATTCCTTCGCCTTCAGCCGTGAACCACGTTGTTGGGTTCACGGCTGATTTTTTTACGGGGGACGAAAGACGAAGGACGAGAGACAGGGAACCAAGCCCACAGCCAACACCAAGGTAGCGGCAGCGAAAGGAGGAGCTTGTCCATTCGGTGAAGGACAAACCCCCGCTCAATTTGATTGCGCGTGGGAAATCATTCCGGCTCCGCCGTTCATTCAGCCGCGCCCCCGTCGCATCCCGCGTATCCTTCTCTTTCTCTTTTGGACCGTGCACGGCCCGTTTTCTCTTTTTCTTCTGGAAGAAAAAGAGAAAATGGGGGGTGCATTGCACCAGCCATCGCTGGTTGCCATTCCCCCCCCCGCCCGAAGGGCGAGCAAATCTCACCGCTCCGCCTTTGGCGGATTCTCCAAATCCAATACATACCGCTCATAGGCGTTGATAATGGTCGTCTCTCCCCGCTGGAGCACCCGGGGAATCTGGAACCCATAATTTACATGCACATGTCCATGAATCAAATACTTCGGCTGATACTTGTCCACAAGCGCCAAGAGGCTCTCAAACCCCTGGTGGGCATAGTCCTCCCCATCCCCATAGCCCAGCATGGGCGAATGGGTCAGCACAATGTCCACGCCTCCCGACCGCCAGAGACGGTAGCGGAGCCGCCGGATGCGGCGGGCCATTTGGGCCTCCGTATACTGGTGGGGCCCGCCGCTGTATTGGATGCTCCCCCCCAGGCCCAGAATACGGAGGCCCTTTACCGTCGTCAGGCGGTCCTCCGCGCAGTCACAGCCCTCTGGAGGGTGCAGGTCATAGGTCTTGTCGTGGTTTCCGTGGACGTAGAGCAGGGGCTTCCCTGTCATGGTCACCAGGAAGGTGAGATACTTGGAGCTCAAGTCCCCGCAGGAGAGAATCAGATCAATGCCGTCCAGGCGGCCCGGACGGTAATAGTCCCACAGGTACTCGCTCTCTTTATCGGACAGTAACAGCAATTTCACAGAATGGGGTCCTCCTTCTCCGGTGGAATGGCGTCCCGATAGACGCCCTGGAGCCGGGCAATGGGCCGGGCCATGGGCAGCAGGTCCTCATATTTGGGGATGCTGCCATGCACACACTCCAGGAGGGTGTCCATATGGAGAATTTTCTCCGGCGTGGCCTCAGGGAAGGGCTGGATGGAGCCGTCGATAATGCCCTTGCGGAGGATGCCCGCCAGATGGCGGACCCCGGCGGGAAGATCGTCTCCCAGCAGAATGTCCACCGCTCGGATGTCCATGCCCCACCAGTAGTTCACCGCCTGACCGTCCGGAGCGGACAGAGCCTCCCAGCCTCCGGACAGGACGCTGCGGATCAGGTTCGTGTAGACGTTCCCCCAGTGCCAGTAGGGAGAGGCCAGGGAGTGGAATTTCCCATTTTCAATGCGGCACAGGCCCCAGGGCTCCCGGATACGGTCCGGCGTGGGAATGTCCCGGTTGGAAATCAGGGAAACCCCCTCCCAGGCCAGGGCATCCAGGGCGTCCTCCTCCACGCAGGACCAACGGAGGGTGATCTCCGCCCGGGGGTTCGTGAGCTGAGCCCCCAGGGCAAAGGCGTTGATGCTGGCGGGAACGCCGAAAATGGGATTGCTGGCCACATACCCGATGCGGCCGCTGCGGCTCAAAGCCCCGGCGATGGCTCCGGCAATGTACTTCGCCTCGTAGATACGGCTGTAATAGGTCCGTACCCCGGCGTAGGGCATGGAGACGGAGCAGTTCAGAATCCGGACCTCCGGGTGCTTTGCCGCTGTTTTCCGGCAAGCCCCGATCAGCGGCGGCGTGATGGCAAAGAGGAGCTGGGCCCCGTGTTCAATGGCCTCCTCCATGGCCGCCTCCGCCTCCTCCCCGGGGCGGACGCCGTAAAAGACCTCCGTTTTCACCCGGTCCTCCAAAACGGTTTCCAGGTACTCCCGGCCCAGATCGTGCGCCCGGGCCCAGTCGCTCTGGTCCGGCAGTTGGTCGCTGATAAAGGCCACGTGGAGGCAGCTTAGCTGCTTGGGCTTGAAGAGGCGGCCCAAAAGGGTCTCCTCCGGAGCCTCCGGCGTGTCTGTGCGGACGGCGATGGGCTCGGAGAGGGCCTTGACATCTGCCCAGACGGCCTTGACGCTCTTGAAAAGCTCGGCCGAGGACAGGGCGATGAGGTCCCCGAAGCTGTAGACCTTCAGCCACACCAGCATGGCGTCCGCCACGGTGATGGGCAGTTCCCCGCCGCCCAGCTTCAAAAAGGGCTCCTGGAAGTAGGTATAGCCCGCGGCAAAGCGGCGGCGCTCGTCCTCCGTCCAAACGTGATCCGGCTCAAAGCCCAGGGCCTTTTGGAGCTTGACGAAGCTCCCCGCCCGGGTGAAGCGGGTCCGGTACAGCTTGGTTTTCGGGAAAGACTGCATGAAGTCGTAATAGGCCGCCACCGCCGGGTCCTCCGTCCAGACGGGGAGCATGCGGATGACATAGGCGGGAATGGTGGGCGCGTCATAGCTCCGCAGGACGCTGACCCGCTTGTTCCCCTCCTGAACATAAAAGCGGCCAAAGTACTCATAGCACCGGATGGGGTCCCGGATGCCCTCGTCCCCCAAATGGGCCTCGCAGAGGCTGACCCACTTTCCGGCAAACTCCGAATCCGGGTCCAGCAGGGGCAGGAAGTCCGCCGAGAAGGCGGAGCGGCGGCCCGCCGTCTTGGTGCCCACAATCTGGTCAATGGGGATTTCCATGACCCCCAGCTCCGTCTGCCCCGCCACCATGGAATCGCTGATGATCTCATCCAGAACCTGTGGATAGGGGTAGCGGCCCCGGAGCAGGGCCTCCTTATAGGTCTTGCGGCCCTGCTTCAAGGCGCTGGCGTATTGGCTCATTGCCTCCTGACGGTTCATGCGAAGTCCTCCCTTCCGCCTTTCATCCATGTATTTTCAAGGGATTATTGTACCCCGGCGGCCGGAAAATTACAATGGCATTTTTGCCGAAAGCCGGGGCCCTTCCCGCCTGTGGACCGGGCCTTTTTCCAAAAAACGGAGAGAGCCGCCCTGTCCCGGCGGCGGGGCGGGAGGCGAAAAAATTTGAAATTCCCAGTACCAGGTTTCCGGAGGACGTGCTATAATGATGAGGCAATTCAAACAGAAAGGATCGATCCCTTCATGAAAGACCAAAACTGCGGATACTGCACCCGGAAACAGGAGCTGCTGGACGGCTTCGGCATCTATGTCTGCGACCTGGAGGCCAGCGTGCTGGTGCTTTTCAAGGAGCAGAGCCACCCCGGCCGCTGCATCGTGGCCTATAAGGAGCACGCCGGTGACATGACGGAGCTCACCGACGCGGAGCGCAGCGCCTTCTTTGCCGACGTGAATCGGGTGGCCAAGGCCCTCCACGCCGCCTTCCACCCCGACAAAATCAACTACGGGGCCTATGGCGACACCAGCGGCCACATGCACTTCCATCTGGTCCCCAAGTACAAGGACCAGGCGGAATGGGCCTCCACCTTCGCCATGAATCCGGAGAAGGTTTTCCTCACCCAGCCGGAGTACGACGAGATCATCGCCAAAATCAAGGCAAACCTGTAAGCGGAACAAGCGCCGGACGCATACGCGTCCGGCGCTTGGTTCTTTCTCTCAGGTCTCCGGGTCCTTGCTCAGGTCCAGACTGCGGATGAGCTTCCGCAGGGGCAGGACGGCGGCGGGGGAGACGCTTAGTTCGTCCACACCGTACCGGAGGAAGGTCTCCGTCAGGGTCTGGTCCGCCCCCAGCTCGCCGCAGATGCCCACCCAGCAGCCGTGGCGGTGGCCCGCCTCGATGGTGTGCTTGATCATACGCAGCACCGCCGGGTGATGGGGGTCATAGAAATTATCCAGCTTGGGATTCTGCCGGTCGATGGCCAGGGTGTACTGGGTCAGATCGTTGGTGCCCAGGGAGAAGAACTCCACCTCCTCGGCCAGCTCGTCGGCCAGCAGCACGGCGGCGGGGGTCTCCACCATGATGCCGATTTCCACCTTGCCAAAGGCCACGCCCCGCTCCTGGAGCTCCGCCTTGCACTCCTCCAGAAGCTCCTTGGCGTCCCGGACCTCCCGCACGGAGATGATCATGGGGAACATGACGGACACGGTCCCAAAGGCGCTGGCCCGGAGGATGGCCCGGAGCTGGGTCTTAAAGACCTCCTTCCGGGTCAGGCAGATGCGGATGGCCCGGTAGCCAAGGGCGGGGTTTTCCTCCTTGTCCAGCTCGAAGTAATCCGCCTGCTTGTCGGCACCGATGTCCAGGGTGCGGATGATGACCTTTTTCCCGGCCATGGTCTCCACCACCCGCTTGTAGAGCATGAACTGCTGGTCCTCCGAGGGGTAGTCCTGGGAGTCCAGGTAAATGAACTCGCTGCGGAACAATCCGATGCCCTGGGCGTCGTTCTGGAGGACCAGCCCCACGTCCCCGGCGTTTCCGATATTGGCGTAGACCTTGATCTCTTTGCCGTCCAGGGTGATGTTGGGCTTTTTCTTCAGGCTCTGGAGCAGGGCCTCCTGCTTGAGGTCGTTGCTCCGCTTCTCCTCCATGGCGCTGAGGAGCTCCGGCGCGGGCTCGATGTACACGCAGTGGTTATAGCCGTCGATGACGGCCAGCTTCCCGTCCCAGTCGTCCTGGAAGTCCACCCCCACCAGGGCGGGGATGTTCATGGTCCGAGCCAGAATGGCGGTGTGGCTGTTGGAGGAGCCGTGGCGGGTGATGAAGCCCAGGAGCTTCGACTTGTCCAGCTGGACGGTCTCGCTGGGGGTCAGGTCGTCCGCCACCAAAATGGCGGGCTGGTCGGCCATCATCTCCGCGTCTCCCACACCCAGAAGGACGTTGACCACCCGGCGGGAGATGTCCTTCACGTCGGCGGCCCGGGCCCGCATGTACTCGTCCTCCATATCGGCGAAGGCGGCGGCGAAGTTCTCTCCCGTGGCGGAGACGGCGTATTCCGCCGTAGCCCCCTGGGTCTCGAGGATGCCCTTCACCGCGTCCAGGTAGTCGTCGTCGTCCAGCATCATCTGGTGGATTTCAAAAATGGAGGCGTTGTCCTCTCCCACCTCCTCCAGGGCCTTCTCATACAGGGTCCCTAGCTGCTCCTGGGCCTTGAGCCGGGCAGCGTCAAAGCGGGCGTACTCCTCCTCCGGAGTGAGGGTGGAAGAGACGGTGGTCTGGGTCTCCACCTTCTTGTAGATGCGCAGGGGGCCAATGGCAATGCCGTTTAGTATGGATTTCCCGGTCGCAACTTGCATAGCTGTTCCCTCCCAGCCGTCTTACATGTTGTCCTTGCAGAACTGCTCCATGGCGGCGGCGCTGGCTTCCTCGTCTCCGCCCTCGATGGTAAAGGTGATGGTTTCGCCGGTTTTGACGCCCAGGCCCATGACGGCCATCAGCTTGGTGGCGGCGGCGGATTTTTCGCCCTTGGTGATGGTAACGGTGCTGTCCAGGGCCTTGGCGGCTTTCGCCAGCATGCCGGCAGGACGGGCGTGGATGCCCACAGGGTCGGTAATGGTATAAGTAAACTGTTTCATGAGTCTGCTTCCTTTCTAATCATGGTTGCCGGAGCGCCCGGCGTCGTGACTGCGCTATACGGATAGGATACCACGTCTCCGCCCTATTTGCAAACACTATTTAAAGTAAACGTGGGGGAGTTTTGAGTTCGATCTACTATCGTAGGCCATAAATGGCCCTACAAGGAATACCTCATTTCGAAAAACATTCAAAAAAGCACGGACAGGAGACCTTCCTGTCCGTGCTTCATCGTTCCTTGCTGAGTCCCAGCAGATAGTCCGTGCTGACACCGTAATACTTACTTAATGTGATCAGGTGATGGATGGGCAGCTCATTGGCGCCCCGCTCATAGCGTGCGTACATGGTCTGGGATGTTCCCAAAACCTCGGCGATCTGTGACTGTGTTCTGTCGGCGTCTTCGCGCAAATCACGAAGAATACGTACATACTCCATCTCATCCACGTTCGACACCCCCCTATTGACTTTTACCCTGTTCATCTTCCAGCTTTACTTTAGCATAAAAAAACGGACTAGTTGGGTTCACAATACACAATTTTACTTAAATTTCTTCGGATTTCCTTGTATAATTTGGTGGATTCCGTAGATTTTAATTGATTAAAGTTTTAAATTCTCCAAAACAGAGGACTTGTAAGGCCGGACCGCTTTACAAGCGGCTTCTTTTTCGGTATAATATATTTGAAAATCTGCACTTATTTTACCATACGCCCCATTACGTGAAAAGAGGAAATTTTTATGGAATATACTGAAGGCGTCCGGTTTGACAGTTTGGGGCTGTCGCCGGAGATTCTGCGGGCCATCCAGCGGCGGGAACTGGAGCTCACCACCCCCGTCCAGGCGGGCTGCATTCCCCCCATGATGGACTGGCAGGACGTCATCGCCAAGGCCCCCACCGGCACCGGCAAAACCTTTGCCTACGGCATCCCCATCATCGAACACATTGACCCGGAGGACGACGCCGTTCAAGCCGTCATCCTGGCCCCCACCCGGGAGCTGGCCATTCAGATCACCGACGAGCTGCGGGACATCGCCGCCTTCCGTCCCGGGGTCCGCTGTGTCTGCCTCTACGGCGGCCAGCCCATCGGGAAGCAGATCGACGCGCTGAAAAAGCGGCCCCAAATCGTGGTGGCCACACCGGGACGGCTCAGCGACCACATGAAGCGCCGGACCGTCCGGGTGGACAGCGCCCAGACCGTGGTGCTGGACGAGGCAGACCGGATGCTGGACATGGGCTTTATTCACGACGTGACCCGACTGCTGGACAAGATGAACAAGCGGAAGAATTTGGGGCTTTTCTCCGCCACCATCTCCCGGGAGGTCATGGACATCGCCTGGGTCTACCAGCGGGACGCGGTGGAGATCACCGTCCGGGAGGACGAGCAGAACAAGCCGGACATCAAGCAGTTCCGCATGGACGTAGCCCAAAACGAAAAGGCCGACGTCATCGCCAGGATTTTGGAGGAGACGGGCTTCGACCGCTGCATGGCCTTCTGCAATACCAAGGGCTCCACGGAGCGCATCTGCAAGTTCCTCCAAATGCGGGGCATCGACGCGGAGTGTATCCATGGCGACATTCCCCAGCGGCGGCGGGAGCAGGTGATGAATCGTTTCCGGGACGGGAAGCTCCGGGTGTTTGTGTCCACTGACGTGGCCGCCCGCGGCATCGACGTGGACGACGTGGACATCGTGTTCAACTGCGACGTGCCGGACGAAAATCAGGATTATGTTCACCGCATCGGCCGCACCGGCCGGGCAAAGCGTCAGGGCGTGGCCGTGAGCCTTATCGCGGATTACCCGTCCAAAATGCGGATTGACGACATCGCCCAAAAGACCCGGAACGAGATTGTCTCTGTCAAGTTCGGGGAGAACGGAACGCTGGAGGTCATCGAGTGATTCCGGTCAAAGGAAGATAAGAGCGCCGGGGCGTTGCCCCGGCGCTCTTTTTGGTTCTATTGTGGGATTCCGTTCAGGGAGGCCAATTCCTCCGCCACCCGGGACTCGCTCTCCCGCATGGCCTGGAGGGTCTTGTCCATCAAGGTCTCCAGCTCCCAGCCCAAACGCTCTGCGCCGTCCTTGATGACCTCCCGGGAGCAGCCGGCGGCAAACTTCTTGTCCTTGAACTTCTTCTTGAGGGAGGCGACCTCCATATCAGAGCAGGACTTGCTGGGCCGCATCCGGGCCGCCGCGCCGATGAGGCCCGTCAGCTCGTCGGCGGCGAAGAGGACCTTTTCCATCTCATGGGTGGGCTCCACGTCGGAGCAGAGGCCATAGCCGTGGCTGCAAACGGCGTGGATGAGCTCCTCGGAACAGCCGATTTCTGCCAGCAGCTCCGGGGCCTTCTTGCAGTGCTCCTCGGGCCATTTTTCAAAGTCCACATCGTGGAGGAGGCCCACGGCGGACCAGAATTCCGCCTCGTCCTCATAGCCCAGGTTCTGGGCGTACCAGCCCATGACGGCCTCGACGGTCAGGGCGTGCTGGAGGTGGAAGGGCTCGGTGTTGTACTTGCGCAGCAGCGCCAGGGCTGCCGCCCGGTCGGGACAGGCTTTCATGGGATTGTTCTCCTTTATTTGTTAGTAAAATTAGGGAAATCCGTTGCTTTTTGTCGCAAGACGTGATAAGGTAAATTGACGCTGTCGGCAGCGTTCGCCCTCTCGACAGGGGGCAGCTTCTTGCCTCCTGATCTTGAGAGAGGGGGGCTGCTCAGTGAGTACATCCGAAGTGTTACAGCTTTGCATGGTCATCATCGGCATTTGCAGCCTGTTCGTTCAGGTCTACAAAAAGAAGTAACCGCCCCTGTCCCCACAGCGCGGCGGTTACTCTTTTTCGGTAACTAGCAGAGGGCGAACCGTTTGCCGGCAGCGCCTTTTTCTATTTTCAGTATAAGCTTTCCGGGCAGACTTGTCAAGGCGTTTTTTCCCCGGCCTCCCGGGGGTCCGGGTCGGCGTCCAGCGTCAGGAAGTAATCGTAATAGGGGAGCAGGAATTCATACCCCCGCTTCAGTCGGTCCACAATCGCCCGGGAGAACAGGTCCTCCGTCAGCTTCTCCTCGTGGCAGATCACAAAGGACTTCGCCTGATACCAGGGCTCCAGCGCCGCCGAGGGAGCCGGGCCCTTAGGCCGCTTATAGGCCTCCGTCTCCAGCCGGAATTCCTCCTGCTTCCCCAGGGCTCGGGTCAGGGCCTCCATGGGCTTGGGGTCCCGGTCCAGCCGGGCTCGGAGCTTTGCCATAGTCAGGGCCTTGGGCATGTAGTAGCCCATGCCGTAGGTCCAGCTCTCCGGCATCAGCTCAAACCAAAAGGTGGGCTTGGCCGTCCACTGTTCCGCGGGCTCCTCCACAGAAAACCACAGGCTCTCCTTATAAGGCCCCCGGCCATGGAGACGGCGGGCGTCCCGGTAGATGCGGGTGACCTTGTGAATCAGGTCGTAGTCCGGGCGCTTGTTCCGGATAAAGTCGTAGATTTCCGCCCCCAGGGCCTGCATGGGACGGTAAAAGTGATTCAGGTAAATCTCCTTATGGGCCTCAAACCAGGTCCGCTCGTTGTTGAAGCGGATGCCCCACATGAAATCCACCGTCTCGTCGGTGAAGCCGGTAAACATGGACTGCCTCCTTTGCCGCGATGAAAAATCGAGGGCAGTATACCACAAAATCCACCTCCTGGCAAGGGCCGGAATGGATGGATGGGGGAATGTCCTGCCCGTCTGATGAACGATGGGCGGCTCCGAAAAACATGGCGGGACAGAGCCCCTTTCCCCGCGACGTATCCCCCCTTTTGATAACATTGCGGATATGCCCAGGAGACAATCCCGTATGGACTTTCCCGGTGGAATGTGCTACCATGAGAGCCATGATTTCCACAAATAAAGGAGGACCCGGTAATGGAGAACATGCTGGAGCAGATGAAGAGTAGGAGAAGCGTCCGCAAATACAAGGCGGACATGGTGCCCCAGGAGATTCTGGACCAGATTATCGAGGCGGGCCTTTACGCCCCCAGCGGGAAGGGCCAGCAAAACACCATGATCATCCAGGTGACCGATCAGGCGCTCC
The DNA here is from genome assembly GCA_910587705.1 of uncultured Oscillibacter sp. Classification (GTDB taxonomy): domain Bacteria; phylum Bacillota; class Clostridia; order Oscillospirales; family Oscillospiraceae; genus Oscillibacter. The sequence goes on along the minus strand of CAJUMX010000005.1, from coordinate 173,618 downwards.
GGGACAAAATCGTTCAGATGAACTGTGAAATTGGCGGCTGGGAGGCGGGCTTCGACCCCTTCTACGGCGCGCCTGCCATGCTGATCGTGCTGGCCAAGAAGGACTGGCCCAACCGGGTCTACGACGGCAGCGTAGTGATGGAAAACCTGATGCTGGCCGCCCATGCCTTGGGAGTGGGCAGCTGCTGGATTCACCGGGCGAAGGAGGAGTTTGAAACGCCCTGGGGAAAGGAGCTGCTGAAATCCCTGGGCATTGAGGAGGAATATGAGGGAATCGGCCATTGCGCCCTGGGCTACGCCGAAGGGGAGCCGCCCAAGGCGGCGGCGCGGAAAGAAGGCCGGGTATACTATATTAAATAAGCGGAGGGGCTTGGAATGCAGCACAAGTGCAAAATGACCGTTCTGGACAAGAAGCTCTATCCGGAGCTCCAGGCCCAGTACTGTGCGGACCCGGAGGCCGGGCCCTGCCCCTGCTACCGGGTGGGGGACGAGTACGTATTTGAACGCTATGGACAGGCGGATGACTTCTGGCGCATGGGAACGGGGACGCTGGCAGCCGGGGCCGCGGAGGGCGTCGCCGGGTCCGCCGGGGTTCCCCACTGCTCCGAGGCGTGGGACGCTCTCAGCCGCTATATTTACGCAGCCCTCCAGGGTGGGAGCATTATGCGGGGCTGGATGAAGGACGAGCGGGAGATGATCACCTGCTGTTCCGACGGAACCCGGCCCGTCATCTTCAAGCTCCAGCGGCTGGATTATAAGGTTTTGTACATCGACGGCATCGGCTGTGACCGCTGCCGAGAGAAGATTTCCGCCGCCCTCGCCGCCCTGCCGGGAGTGGCGGAGGTCCGGTTCCGCCCGGAGTTCACGGAGGTCTACCTGGACCGCGATCCGGGGGATGAGGCGCTGAAACAGGCCGTGGAGCGCTGCGGCGGTTACACAGTGACAAACATCGATTAAACAGACGACGGCCCTCCCAAAGGGGAGGGCCGTCGTTTAGGTTTTTGCCGCCGGTGGATAGGGAATCCGGTAGGGCTCCGTCCCGCGCTCCGCCAGCTTTTGGTCCAGCCAGTCTTTCAAAGCGGCGATGCCCTCCTCCGTCCAGGGGAAGGTCTCCGTTTCCGGGTGCTCCGCCAGCTCAAAGCAGACATTCTCATACACCCACGCCTGGATTTCCCCGTCTCCCATCCAGCCGGTGCGCTGGAAGCGGTAGCGGAAGGTCCCCAGGCTCCCAGGGAATGTCGCCGCCCGGGTGAAAAAATCCAGGGTCAGAAAGTCAAAAGCGTGTTCCATGACGCGCCTCCTTTAACGTCTAACGTCGTCTTGCTGCGGCTGCATATGCGCCCGCAGGGTCTCCAGGTTGGTTTCCATCAAGGAGAGATAGGTGGCCCCCGCCTCCAGGTCTGCCCGGCTTACGTTGTGGCAGGTGTGGAATTGGGCCGTCTCCACTCCGGCGGCCTCGGCAATGCTGTCCGCCACCAGATGGTTGGAAAACTCGATATACCAGACTGTGGGGAGCCGCTCTGCCTGGACCTTCTTTGTCAAAAAGGCGACCGTGGCCGCCGAGGGCTCCGTCTGGGCCCCGCAGCCGGGAAAGGCGGCGTAGTAGTCCAGATCATAGGCATCCGCAAAGTAGAGGAGGGGGAAGCGGTCCCCAAAGACCATGGTCCGGTCTGGCTGTCCGTCGAAGAAGGCGGCAAACTCCTGGTCCAGGGCCTCCAGCTCCAGGGCATAGGCCTCGGCTCCGGCGGCGTAGGCACCGGCGTGAGCCGGGTCCAGGGCGGCCAGCCGCTCCCCCAGGCGGCGGGTGATGGCGGCGGCGTTTCGGGGGGCGGTCCAGACGTGCTCGTCCATGCTCATTACCTCGCCCAGGTGATCGTGGTCCTCTTCGTGATCATGGTCGTGGCCCCCCTGCATCCCCTCCACGGTCTCCTCCTCCAAAAGGTCCACGCAGTCGATCATCCGCAGCACGTCCCCCCAAGGCTCGGTGGCGGAGAGGATGGTGTCCACCCAGGCGTCGGACTCGCCGCCCAGGTAGATGAAGAGGTCGCAGCGCTGGACCCGGAGGATGTCCGCCGGGGTGGGCTCGTAGGAGTGGCTCTCCACCCCGGGGGGCAGCAGCAGCGTCACGTCCGCCAGCTCCCCAGCGGCGGCGCGGGCAAAGTCATAGGCCGGGAATACGGCGGCGACGATTTGCAGTCGTTCCGAATGTTCCGGCGGCAGGTCCGGACCGCAGGCGGTTAAAAGCAGCAGGGCGCAGAGGGCGGGGAAAATTCGTTTCATGAATGGTCCTCGTTTTCGTTTAGCAGTTTCTCTATGATACTACAGGGCCAGGGAAATTGCAAGGCAGGGGAATTTCATGTAAAGGACCCTTGACAAAGGGCGAGACCTGTGGTAGCATATGGGTAAAGGAACCTTTACATAGAGGGAGACGGCCGCTCCAATTTGTAAAGGAACCTTTACGCGAAAGGAGGCGGCTATGAAGAACCGCGTGGAAGAGCTGCGGAAGAGCCGGGGGCTGCGGCAGGAGGAGTTCGCCAAGGCCATCCGGGTTTCCCGGCAGACCGTCAGCTCCATTGAGACCGGGCGGTACAGCCCGTCGCTGGAATTGGCCTTTACCATTTCCGATTTTTTTGGACTCCCCATTGAGGAGATTTTCATTCACGAAAGGAAGGATATGCCATGAAGAAGAGGGAACTCTGGTTCGGCCTGGGTATGATTGCCGGGGGAATCCTGTTCCTGCTGGCGGCGCTGCTGCTGGAAACGCCCTTGGACAGCCTATTCTGCGGCTTTTTCGGGGCCTTTACCGCTCCCGGTGCTGTGCAGGTCTATAAGTACGTGAAATGGACCAAGCTGGAAACCGCCGACTCTTACCAAAGGCACCTGGAGGAGGAGCAGATCGAGCTCCGGGACGAGCGGAAGGAGATGCTGCGGAACAAGTCCGGGCGCATGGCCTATACCCTCGGGCTGCTGGCCGCGGCGGTGTCGATGACCGCCTTTTCCATTCTCGGAAAGCTGGGCATGGTGGAGGAAGCCGCCAGCCGTCTGCTGATCCTGTTTCTGGCGGGCTACATGGTGTTCCAGATTCTCGCCGGATGGGTGCTCTACCGTCTGCTGGACAAGAAATACTGAACGCCCGGCCGCCGTCCTGGAAGAGGACGGCGGCCTCACTTCTTTATTCACAGAAACTTAACGCCCCGGGCGGCACAAAACGGTTGACAGCGCCGTTAGCCCTGACTATAATAAGTGACAGCTTGTCACAAAATGACAGGGTGTCATGTTTGGGGTGATAGATACATATGTGTACAGAGACCTTCCTCCGGCTGCCGGAGGAGAAGCGGCGTCGCTTTCTCGACGCCGCTTGGGAGGAGTTCGCCGGGGCCCGCTTCACCGACGTCTCCATCAACCAGATCGTCCGCCGGGCAGGCATCCCCCGAGGGAGCTTCTACCAGTACTTCGCTGATAAGGAGGACCTGTTCGCCTACCTCCTGGAGGAGGTGCGGAACCACGTCAAGGAGGAGTACCGCCGGGTGCTGAAGGCCAACGGCGGGGACATCTTCCAGGCCCAGCTGGACTGCTTCGACCGCATGACCGCCCAGGAATCCTCCCTGGACCCGATGATGGAGCGGTGTGTGAGCTTCATTCGAAACAACCAGGGAGTGGACATTCAGAAGTTCCTTCCCACCCGTCCGGGCCAGCGGCTGCTGGACGGAATCTGGGACCTGACCGACCTCTCCGGCCTCCGGGACCCCAGCCCGGAGTATGGACGGGTGGTCTTTTGCCTGCTGATGGCGGCCCTGGGCAGCGCGTGCATGGATGCCATGCTCTGCCCGGAGGAACGAACCCTCCACCGGGAGGAGCTGGCGGCCAAGCTGGAGATCGTGAAGTATGGCAGTCTGCGGACTGGGGAAACTTCTTGAAATTTTTCTTGACCTTCCCCCAGGGGGAAGGTGTAAAACAGGGGTGACGGCCCCGAAGAGACGGAGACGCTCCCGCACCTGTGGGATGGGAGACCTATATACAAGGAGGACGACATGAGGAAGCAATGGATTGCGCTGGCGCTGGTGCTGGCTTTGGCGCTGTCGCTGTGCGCCATACCCGCCCTGGCCCAGACGGACCAGGAGGGGGAAACGCCAAACACCGCCGGGGAGGAAGCGCTCCCCGAAGAGGAGGCCGCGGAGGAGGCGGATGCGCCCCCAGAGGCCCCCGACGCGCTGCCCCCCGCCGCCGGAGACGGCGGAAACCCCATTGTGGTGCGGCCCGACGGAACGCCGGAGACCACTGCCGGGGACAGCACGATGGACGACGAGCTGGTTTTCACCGGGGAGGACGACTTCCGCTATCTGGCCTTTGAGGACCTGCGGGACAAGGTGCTGGAGGGAAGCCTGACGGCAAGGATGCTCCAGGAGTCCATCGCCTCCATCGACGCCATGGATTACACCGACATGTACCAGAGCCTGAACGCCCAGATGACCAGCCTGGAGGCCGCCCAGAAGATGTACGCCCAGATTCCCGTCTCCACCCCCATGGAGGGGGCTATGCAGGGCTTTGTAATTTCCAACCTGGCCAGCTCCTATGCCAGCCTCAGCGCCAATGTATCGGAGCTTGCCTCCGGCAAGCTCCAAAAGGATTCCGCCGCTGCCCGGCGGCAGCTGAAAAACGCCCAGGACCTCACCGTGGTGGGAGCGGAGTCCCTGTACTTTGCCATTTTGGAGCTGGAGCAGACCAAGGAAACGCTCCGGCGGAACCTCACCGCCCTGGACCGCCAGCTGGAGGAAATGGAGCTCCGCTATGAGCTGGGGCAGATTTCCGCTCTGACCCTGGAGCAGGTGCGAAACGGCCGGGCCACCCTCCAAAGCAACCTCAGCACCCTGGAGATGAACCTCCGCCGCTGCAAGCTGCAAATGCAGTCCATGGTGGGAGCGGACCTCAACGGCTCCCTGGTCCTGGGCCCCCTCCCAGCGTTGAGCCAGGGGCTGGTGGACTCCATGGACTATAAGCCGGACCTGGAGGAGGCCAAGACCCGCAGCTATGACCTCTTCGCCGCCAAGAAAAAGCTGGATGAGGCCGGGGACACCTATGACGACACCCGGGCCAGCTATGCCCAGAATACATACAACGTCCGCAGCGCCCGTCACACCTATGAGGCGGCGCTGTACGAGTACAAGATGGCGGTGCAGAGCTTTGAGATGAACTTCCGCAATGCCTTTGACTCTGTAAAGGATTACCAGCAGGTTCTGCGCTCCGCCCAGACCTCCCTGGCCTTCCAGGAGAATACCTACGCCTCTCAGGAGCTGAAGTACCGCCAGGGGACCATTTCCCACAATGCCCTTCTGGACGCGGAGGACCAGCTGACGGAGGCCAAGGAGGCCGTGGAGACCGCACGGCGAAACCTGTTCACCGCCTATCGGACCTATTATTGGGCCGTGAACTACGGTGTGATGAGCAGCGGCCAGACCGGGACTTAAAGACCAGCGACGATGATTTGGAGGAACTACATGACAAAGAACAGAATCCTGGCGGCGCTGCTTGCCGCCGTGCTGGCGCTGTCCCTGGCCGCCTGCGGCGGGACAGAGGACACGCCGGAGGAAGAGCCCGTCAACCCGGGCGTGGCCGTCCAGGTGCAGAGCATTGGGGCGGATACCATCTATACGGAGAACACTGTCTCCGGCCAGCTTCTGGCGGAGGATCAGTCCACCATCATGGTGGCCGTCAGCGCCAAATGCACCGCCGTCTACGCCGAGGCGGGAGACGAGGTGAAGGCCGGCGACATGCTGTGCACCCTGGACCTTGGGAGCACCCTGGCCTCTCACAATGCCGCCAGCATCAGCTACCGCTCCTCCGCCCAGAGCTACAACGACCAGTCGGCGGTCTTTGAAAAGCAGATCGCCCTGGCGGAGAAGAACGTCCGGGACTTGAAGGAGCTCTATGAGATTGGCGCGGCCTCTCAAATGGAGATTGACCAGGCGGAGCTCCAGCTCCAAAGCGCCATTGCCCAGCGGAACTCCACCCTCTCCCAGCTGGAGGCGGGGATGCAGAACGCCCTTTCCAACGTGGAGCAGCTGGACACGGTGCTGGAGAATGTGGACGCCCGGGGTAACGTCATTGCCCCCAGCAGCGGCACCCTGGTGACCATGAACGCCACCGAGGGAGGCTTCATCTCCAACGCCGCTCCCGTGGCCGTCATCGACGGGGCGGAGCAGATGAAGGCTGTGGTCCAGGTGTCCGAGGCCCTGGTGCCGAAGCTCTCGGTGGGGGACAAGGCGGACGTGTCCGTCAGCGCGGCGAATCAGACCCTTGAGGCCACCATCCGCTCCGTGGAGCGGGCGGCCAACATGCAGACCCGGCTCTACACCGTCACGCTGTCCCTGCCCTCTGACACCGACGGGCTGCTGGCGGGCATGTTCGCCGATGTGACCTTCCACACCGACGTGTCGGAGAACACCATCGTCGTTCCCACCGAGGCGGTGCTGACCCGGGGCGAGACCCAATACGTTTTCGTGGTGGAAGGCGACGCCGCCCGGTACGTGGAGGTTACTGCGGGCCTCACTGGAAACGGCGTGACGGAAATCCTCACCGGCCTTACCGCCGGGCAGCAGCTGGTCACAGTGGGGCAGGCCTACCTGAACGACGGCGACCCGGTTCGCGTCGTCTCCGGCGAGGAGGCTCCCGCTCCGGCGGAGGACCCGGCGGAGAGCCCGGAATCCGGCGAAGAGGCCGCGCCCCAGGACGGCCAGGGGGAATAAGAGAACATGAGTATTGCCAGAGCGAGTATCCAGCATAAGGTGGCCACCATTCTGGCCAGCATTTTGATCTGCGTCTTTGGATTGATGTTCGCCACCCAGCTCCAGATGGCCCTGATGCCGGAGATGGAGATGCCCATGGCTGTGGTGGCCTGCTATTACACCGGGGCCAACCCCAGCGACATTGAGGAGCTGGTCACCCGGCCCCTGGAGGGAGCCATCATGTCCGTTCCCGGCGTGGATGAGATTTCCTCCACCTCCTCCGACGGCGTGAGCCAGATTCAAATTACTTATGTGGACGGCACGGATCTAGACATCGCCGCCACGAAGCTTCGGGAGCAGTTCGACATGGTGAGCCTCCCGGAGGACGCCATGGACCCGGTGATCATCAACATGAACCTCAGCGCCCTAATGCCCACAGCCATGATCGCCCTGGTGGGCGAGGACTTAAGCCAGCTTCAGAGCATAGCGGAGGACCTGGTGGTTCCCGCCCTAGAGCGCATCAATGGCGTGGCCCAGGTGACGGTGAACGGCGGCGTCAGCCAACAGATCGCCGTGGAGCTGGACCCCACCCGGGCGGCGGGCTATGGCCTCTCTGCCTCCTACGTGTCCCAATTTCTGGCGGGGCAGAACCTGATCTACCCCGGCGGCAGCCTGGAAAACGGGTCCAAAAAGCTCACCGTCTCCACCGACGCCAAGTTCCAGACGGTGGACGACGTGCGCAATATGATTCTCTCCCTGCCCACCGGCGGGGCCGTGCGGCTCTCTGAAGTGGCCAACGTCACCCTGGAGGACAAGGACATGGACGCCATGGCGAAGTCCGGCGAGGCCGCCTGTGTGGTCCTCCAGGTCTCCAAGCAGTCCGCCGCCAACGAGGTCTATGTCTCCGAGCAGGTGGTAAAGCGGCTGGAAAACCTGAAGGCGGAGAATCCCAGCCTTCGCTATTCCGCCCCCTACCTCGCCAGCGACTACATCAACCAAACCGTGGACGCCGCCTATCAGAACATCCTCCAGGGCGTGCTGCTGGCGGCCGTTGTGGTGCTGCTGTTCCTCCGCCGGGGCGGGGCCACGCTGACCATCGCCGTGTCCATGCCCATCTGCATTTTGACGGTTTTCGTCCTCATGCGGGCCTTTAACCTGACGCTGAACATGATGTCCTTAGGCGGCATCGCCATGGGCGTGGGCATGATTGTGGATAACTCCATCGTGGTGCTGGAAAACATCTACCGCTTCTCCGCCGAGGGCCGCAGCCGGGCGGACGCCTGCATCGAGGGCACCAAGGAGGTCACCAGCTCCGTCCTGGCCTCCACCCTCACCACCGAGGCGGTCTTTGTCCCCCTGGCCCTCACCGGGGGCATGGCGGGGATGATGTTCAAGGATTTCTGCCTGACCATTGCCTCTTTGATCTTTGCCTCCCTGGTCATCTCCCTGACCCTGGTGCCCCTTCTCTGCTACTTCACCCTGGATGAGGAGAAGGTCCGCCGCCGCCAGGAAAAACAAGCTGGGAAGCAGCCCGGCCCCTTGAAGCGGCTGGTGGAGAAGATCAGCGCCTTCTATTTGAAAACCCTGGACTACTTTGTCCATCACCTTTTCTTAGGCATGGCGGCCTCCTTTGCCCTGGTGGTTCTCTTCGGTATCACCCTGGTGAACACCAAGATGGTCCTCATCCCCGACATGGACCAGGGGCAAATCACCATCAACGTCAGCATGCCCATCGGCTCCCAGCTAAATGAGACCTCGGTCATTGCCGACCGGGTTACCGCCATTGCGGAGACGGAGGTTCCGGAAATTGAGGAGATGTTCTATATTGCCTCCAACGAGTCCGTCACCATGATGCTGGATATCGGCTCCAAGTCCCAGCGGACCCGGGGCAGCAACGACATTGCCGTTGCCCTCCGGGCGGCGGTGCGGGATGTCGCCGGTTGTGAAATCACCGTCTCCGCCTCCGACGCGGATATGATGATGGGCGGAGGAGGAGACATTGCGGTCAACATCGAGGGAGACGACTACGATACCCTGGCCTTCCTGGCAAACGACCTGATCTCCCAAATTGAGGCCCTGCCCGACGCGGTGAACGTGAAGAGCTCCCTCTCCGACGAGGTGCCCCAGGTGAAGGTCTCCGTGAACCGGGAGGCCGCCGCCCAGTACGGCCTCACCGCCGCCTCCATTGGCCAGGCGGTTCGGTCGGAGCTCACCGGCTCCACCGCCACGAAGGTGACCATCAACAGCCGCGAGCTGGACGTGGTGGTCCGGGGCGGCGGCGCGGCGGCCAAGAGCCTGGACGCGCTGAAATCCATGGGCGTGCCCTCCGCCATGGGCGGCACGGTGCCCCTGGGCTCCGTGGCGAACGTCGCCATTGAGCAGGCTCCCCAGACCATCGTTCGGTCCAACCAGACCCGGCAGGTGACCATCTCCGGCGACTCCGTCAGCGGTGACACCGCTGCCATGACCGTGGCGATTTGGGAGATTCTGAACAGCTACACCTTCCCCCAGGGCTACGCCGTGGAGACCGACGGCTCCTATGAGACCATGATGGAGAGCTTCGGCGATCTGCTCATTGCCCTGGCGGCGGCGCTGCTACTGGTGTATTTCGTTCTGGCGGTGCAGTTTGAGAGCTTCCTCATGCCCGTCATGGTCATGCTGATTCTCCCGGTGGCCTTTACCGGGTCCCTCTTCGGCCTGCCCGTCACGGGGCGGGACCTCTCCATGCTGTCCCTGGTCTCCATCATCATGCTGGCGGGCACGGTGGTCAACTCCTCCATCATTCTGGTGGAGTACATCAAGATCCGAAGGGCCCGGGGCGAGGACCGGGAAACCGCCATCCTCCACGCCTGCCCCCTCCGGGTGCGGCCCATCCTGATGACCACCCTGACCACTATCCTCGCCATGGTCCCCATGGCCATGGGAATCGGGGAGACCAACGAAATGATGTCCGACATGGGCATCACGATGATCGCGGGCATGGTGATCTCCACCATTGTGACCCTGGTGTTCACGCCGGTGTACTATTCCGTCATCGACAACCTCAGTCACATTTTCCGCCGGAAGGACAAACCCAAGAAGCCCCGGAAGCCCCTCTTTGGGCGCAAGGGTAAGGAGCTTCCCACTTCCGAGGTCCCGGAGGCCCCAGCCCCTGAGGCGGAGGCCGTCCCTGCGGAAAGCACCTAAATTGCATAAAAAAGCGGGCCGCCCCAGAAAGGGCGGCCCGCTGCTTTTTATTTCATTACCTGGCGGCTTCCTCAAGGGCGTGACCTTCCAGCCCCAGAAGTGCCCGGCCATGCTGGCCTAAGTGGGGCAGAAGGGTTTCATAGGGCAGCTGGAACACCTGGGACCCAGCAGCGTAGCACGCCAGCTCATAAGGGGAGAAGGCCACAGTCATGCCCTCTTCGTTAAAGCTGACGGCGTAACTGCTCCAGTCCGCCAGAATGTCTGCGTAGTCCGTCCAGAAGAACTCCTCCGGTGCCAGGTCGTTTTCCAGGGCCGTTTTCTCCGCTTGGAGCACCAGCTCCGCCGTCACGGCCTCCTTGAGCTTGCCGTCCTCATCCAAAAGGGCCGAGTCAAAGAAGGTTCCGCCGTTCAGGTCGAAGTTCCAGCTCATGAGGATGCTGTTGGGGTGGGCGCCGCCGGTGTAGGTGTAGTATACGCCGGAGACGCTGACCAGGGCTTCCGTCCGGTAGACGGTGCAGCTCAAATCATCGGTATAGGGCACCGGGGCTAAGCCGGATTCATTTCGGAAGGCCCGATCCTCCCGTGCGGCCTCCGCCAGGGTCTGGGGATTGGCCTTCCATTGGGCGAAGCGGGCGTTGAAGGTCTCCGCCGCCGCCAGGGCCCGGGCCTGTTCCTCTGTGGCGGCGGTCTCCAGCTCGCTTCCGTCCGCCGCCAGGGCCTTCATCACCGGCAGCGCGTAGGAGCACTCCGCCAGCGCCGCGCCGTCCTCGTCCCGGACGGTCTCCTCGTACTTCTCCAGTTCCACCGAGAGGGAGACGGTTTCGACGGGGAGGTCCGGCAAGGCGTTTTTCACATTGGTCAGCGTCTCTCCGGCGCAGCCCACCAGGGAGCTTAGCATCAACAGCAGGGCGATCATGGTACTCATAGGGGTTCCTCCTTTGTTCAGCCCGCCTCCTCCCGGACAATCACCGGCCCCCTCCGCCGCTCGTCGGGGATGGCGGCGGGCTTGGGGCAGGCCAGGGCATAGAGGCGGTCCGCCCGGGCCTCCAGCTCAAAGAGGCGCTGGGCCTCGGGCCCCAGGCGGCGGACGGCGGCGGGCTTGGTCAAAACTGGCAGGGCGGCGGCTTTCCGCATCCCGGCCAGCAGGGCCCGTCCCCGCGCATTGGCCGCCAGGACCCGCAGATAGGCGGGCCTTTCTGGCGGCGCGGGGGGCAGCCCCAAATAGGCCCGGAACACCATCCGACGGAGCCGGGCCAGGGGGTAGCGTTTGGTTTTCACAGCCTCCAGCAGCTCCGCCAGGGACCCGGCGGACCGGCTGGAGGAAACAAAGCGGCGGTACAGGCCCTCGTTTCCCTGGTCCAGGGCGGCCCAGTCCGTCTCCTCCAGGAAGCGCAGCCGGGCAAGAATCGCCCGCTCGCAGTGGGCGAGGGAGGCGGGGGCACGGCCTGCGGCCCGTTCCTCCCGATAGGCACTCGCCATGGCGGGGGCGCAGAGGCCCAGGGCGGTTTCCTCCTCCTGGCGCAGAAGCGCCCGGATGGCGGAGGCGGAGACAAAGCCGTCTCCGAGGGTCTCGCTGTCATGGGCCGCCCCCCGGCGGGGGATGGCGATGGGTCGAATCCCGCTGCCCCGAAGGGCCTTGCAGTACTCCACCCCCAGGGTGTCGTTGGGACGGGCCAGGACCGCCGCGTCCTCTTTCGATAAAAGGGCCGCCAGGGCCCGCTGACGGGCGGCGGGGAAACTGTCGCCCCGTTTCAGCTCCTCCCGGAGTTTTTCAGAAAACGCCTGGGAGCACAGGGCCTCCGCGCAGCGAACCAGGGGTGCGGCGGCCCCGCCCTCGCTGCCGAAAACCAGATGGGTGACCATCCCGGTGGCTTTTAAAATCTCCACGGCGCCGCTGGCAAAGCCCTCCGCCGAGCTGAGGGCCCAGGGAACCGGCAGCTCCAGCACCAGGTCCGCCCCACTTCGAACGGCGGCGGCGGCCCGGGCGGCTTTGTCCACAATGGCAAAGTCTCCCCGCTGGACATAGTTTCCACTCATGACGCAGAGGATTCCCGTCTCCGGCCCCAAAAGGCGGCGGGCCTCCGCCATCAGGTGGACGTGGCCCATGTGGAGGGGATTGTACTCTGTAATGATACCAGCGGTGGTCATAAAATTCCCCCTTGAAGTGATGACAAAAAAGTGACAGTTTGGTAAAAAAGCGGTTGTAACTCCCGAAAAGTCTGGTATAATGGAGGTGGAGAACAGGGAAAGCGGGACCTCCCGCCCTTCCCTGCCGCTCTATATTATATGAAATTCGGGAATCCCGCAAGGGCTTCCCCAAAAAAGAGGAGACGGTCATCATGAACATTCTGGTCATCAATGCGGGGAGTTCCTCCCTGAAGTATCAGCTTTTGGACCCCGAGAGCGGCGTTCTGCTGGCCAAGGGCCTGTGCGAGCGCATCGGCATTGACGGCAAATTCACCTACAAGGCCGAGGGGAAAAAGACCCTGGATGCCATCGATATCCCCATGCCCACCCATTCCGAGGCCATCCAGGCTGTGCTGGACGCGGTGGCGGACAAGGACAACGGCGTGATTTCCTCCATGAGCGAAATTGGCGCGGTGGGACACCGGGTGGTCCACGGCGGAGAGGCCTTCAACCAGTCTGTGCTGATTGACGACGCGGTGCTGGGGGCCATTGAGGCCTGCATCCCCCTGGCCCCCCTCCACAACCCCGCCAACCTGACGGGCATCCGGGCCTGCCAGAAGGTGATGCCCGGCGTGCCCATGGTGGCCGTGTTCGACACCGCCTTCCACCAGACCATGCCCGCCCAAGCCTATATGTACGCCCTGCCCTACGCTTGGTATGAAGAGGACAAGGTTCGGCGGTACGGCTTCCACGGCACCAGCCACAAGTACGTGGCGGGCCGGGCCGCCGCTATGCTTGGTAAGAAGCCCGAAGAGGTCAAGCTGATCTCCTGCCACCTGGGCAACGGCTCCTCCGTCACGGCGGTGGACGGCGGCAAGAGCGTTGACACCTCCATGGGCTTCACCCCTCTGGCGGGCGTGCCCATGGGCACCCGGTCCGGCGACTTGGACGCGGGCATCCTCCAGTACGAGATGAACAAGCGGGGAATGGGCATTGACGAAATGCTGAATGCCCTGAATAAAAAGTCCGGCGTAGAGGGCCTGAGCTGCGTCAGCTCCGACTTCCGGGACCTGGAGAACGCCGCCGGAAAGGGCGACCAGAAGGCGGCCCTGGCCCAGCAGAAGTTTGCCTATGAGGTGAAAAAGTACGTGGGCGCTTATGCCGCCGCCATGGGTGGCGTGGACGCGGTGATCTTCACCGCTGGCGTGGGCGAAAACGACAAGGCCATCCGGGCCATGGTCTGCCAGGGCCTGGAGTACATGGGCGTGAAGCTGGACGCGGAGGCCAACAACGTCCGGGGGAAGGAGACCGTCCTCTCCACGCCTGACTCCAAGGTGAAGGTGCTGCTGATCCCCACCAACGAAGAGCTTATGATCGCCATGGATACGGCGGAAATCGTGAAGAAGTAATTAGCGGAAAAGGGCCGGAGTGTCGATCACTCCGGCCCTTCTCTTTGGGTGCAGGGTCTGACGGGAGCGGGGTTTTCCGGGTGCTCCCCGATGAGCTTTTCCATGCAGGACAGGTGGTACCAGCGGCCGAATTTGCAGCCGCAGCTGGTGAAGAGCCCCGCTCTTGTGTAACCCAGATGCTGGTGGAACTCCACGCTGTTCCAGGTGAGGTATTCGTCGTCCACATCGGGACAGGCGACCTTGGCATATAGATTCAAAACGCCCATGGCCTTCAAGCGTTCCTCCAAAGCCATATAGAGCCTCCGCCCCAGGCCCTGTCCCCGGGCATCCCGGGCCAGATAGATGGAGACCTCCGCCGCCCAGCCGTAGGCGGCCCGCTCCGCAAAGGGACCGGCGTAGGCGTAGCCCAGGAGCTTGCCGCTTCGCTCGGCGCAAAGGTAGGGGTATACGGAGAGGGTGCGGGCGATGCGCTGCCGGAATTCCTCCAAAGCGGGAACCGCGTACTCGAAGGTGATGGCGGTGCGCTGGACGTACCAGGCGTAGATGTTCAAAAGCGCCTCTGCGTCCTCTGTGGTCGCGGTGCGAATGACAACCTCCATAAGATGGCCCCCCTTTTACCGCCTCATCTTATCACAGGCCGGGGGAAATGGCAAGTAGGGCAGCCTACAGCACGTTTTTCACGCTGAATTCCTCCATCTCCGCCAGCAGCCGCAGCTGGTCCCGGAGGTCTGCCAGCTCCGCCCGGAGCTCGCTGTCCTCCTCGCTCCGCGCAAAGGCCAGGGCCCGGTGGTACATGGCCTCTGCGGCGTCCACGGCGTCGTGGTTCGTGACAATGTGGAGATACGTCTGCCGCTTCGACCACTCGTCATAGCCCTCCTGGATGGCGGCGGCAGTCCCCTCCCAGTCTCCGGCCAGAGCCAGACGCTCCGCCTCCTCCAGCTGGGCCTGCCAGCGGGCGGTGGAGCGTGTCATGGACGCGCTGTTCCAGAGGCAAAAGGCCAGAATACCCGCCAGCAGGGCGGCAGGAAGCCACAGGCCCTTTTTCATATCCGTCCCTCCTTTTTCACACAGCGCACCGCGCCTCCCTCGTCCACCGTCAGCAAAAACGCCTCCCGGTGGGAGGACAGCCCCTGGCTTCGAAGAGCCTCCCGAAGCCAACTCTCGTCCAGGCCCCGGGCCTCCAGATTCCGCCGGAGGAGGCGGCCGTCGTTGACCAGGACTACCGGAAGGGTGGCCTCCTCCCGGGTCTCCAGGCCCAGCTCCTCCGCCGTGGGGGGCTGGTTTCTGGCCCAGGGGAGGACGGAGAGCCGGCCGGAGTTTTCCAGCACGGCGTATTTGACCTCTTCCACGCTGGTGATGCCCTGGCCCCGGAGCTCCTCCAGCAGCTCGTCCAGGGTATAGCGGTTTTTCCGCATGACCTCCTGTTGGAGAACCCCCTCCCGGATGAGGATGGAGGGCGCGCCGCAGGCCAGGCGGCGGAAGCGGAGGCTGGTGAGAGATAGCTGGCTCAGCAGCATGGACAGGGCCAGAAGGGTTAAAATGGGGATGACCCCCGCCAGCAGAGGGATGCCGAAGTCCTGCATGGGCACGGTGGCCAGGTCCGAGATCATCATGGTCAGCACCAGCTCGCCGGGCTCCAGCTCCCCGATCTGCCGCTTGCCCATAAGGCGGAGGCCGGTCATGATGAGAAAATAGAGGATGACGGTGCGGGCAAAGGCGGTCATCATAGGCGCTTCCTCCTGTGGAGATGGTTTTTATAGGAGTATCTGCCGTTTGGAGACTGGATATTCTCATCAAAATTTTCAAGTCCCCGAAACGCTTTCGAGGGCCAGGGCTTGTACCGATATGGAAGCATAAATGCAGGCAACAGAGACTGTGCGGATTCCCGCTTGTGTTTTTCAGGCGGACGTGCTAAAATAGGCACATTCTGACGAAACGCGCCCACCGGGCGCGAGGAGGTCCACATGCTGCCCACCACACGCCTAAAAAATCTCTACGCCGGGCCCCTGCCGCCCATGGCGCTGACGGACTATGAGTCTATGAGCAAGTTCTTAAACCAGGGGGCCCAGCGGTGCAAGGTCTCCGGGCGGAACTTCGATCTGTTTCTGGATTGGATCATCCACGCCCTGACCATGAGCCTCACCTCCGACAGCGCATCCCGAATTTTCCTGCCCAAGACCAAGACGGGGCCCTTTGTGCTGGACGACCTGATCCCCATTTCCAGCCTTCCTCCGGCAGGGGAGAAGCGGGTCAAGCTGAACGAGTGCGGCCTCATTGCGCCGGTGTGGAACAATGGAAGCCTGGAGTCGGCCCTGGAATCCTTATACGACAGTGGCTTTGCCAGCTTGGACGTGGAACAGCCCTTCGGCGGGGCCTATTTCCCGGAGTTCCGCCTGGCGGTGATCGACTCCCCGTCGGACGTGGATATCCCCAACGTGTTGCGAGTGTGGAGCCGGGGCAGCGTCCGCCTCCCCGTCTACTCCTTGAAGGAGCTGGAGCCTCTGCTGAACACCGACGGGGAGACATGGTTCCTCCAATATGAGGGAATGGAACGGGAGGAGCCCGTACAGGACCCCCGGATGGCGGCTTTGTACAACTGCGGCCTCCGCCGCTACTGCGGCAGGGGATAGGCGAAGGAATCTCGCCGTCTCTTGGCGCGAACACGGAAAAAGGCGGACCGCAGGTCCGCCTGATACCTTCTCCCCTGGGCGGACACAGGGGGTTGCCCCTACAGCCGCCCCTCCAGGAACTGCTCGATTTTAAGGGCGATTTCCTCCAGCTCCCGCCGCAGTGCCTCCTGGGTCTCCGTGTCCCGGAGCTGAACGGCCAGCAGCATCCGCATGTTCAAAGCCTGCTGCTCCGCCAATAAGCTGTTCAGCGTAACGCTGTGGTGTGACAATAGGTCCTTTTCCATGGGGTCCTCCTCCTGCGGGGTGATTTCATGCAGAGTGATTATATGGGAAAAAACTGAAAGAATTCTGAAATGCAGGGACGGCCTCCGGGCCACCTTTTTGATAGTCGGCGCGGTTGAAAAGAACCCCATGAATTCTTTTCAACGAACCGCCGCTGGAGTGGCGGTTCGAGCCGCAAAGCGGCTGCCTGCGCATGGCTTCATAAGAAACGCAACTGCGTTGACGATATCCCTGAAAATGGGGGAAAAACAGGGGCGGGAGCATCGCTTGGATGTTCCCGCCCCTTGAGGCGTTTTGCAATTCGAAAGAGCTTGCCGCTTCCCTTACAGCCGGGTCACAACGGGGATGACCATGGGGCTGCGTTTGGTGGTTTTGAACAGGTAGCTGCTGACAGCGGATTTCACCACGCCCCGGAGCTCCCCGTCGTCCCGGCCGCGCTTACGGGTGACAGATTCCGCCGCGTCCATGGCGATGTTCTGGAGCTCCTTCATCAAATCCCCGGACTCCTTCACGTAGATGAAGCCCCGGGTGACGATTTCCGGCGGGCTCAGCAGGCCGCCGTCGTGGCTGGAGGTGGGCAGGACCACGACGACCATGCCGTCCTCCGCCAGGCGCTTGCGGTCCCGCATGACCACGGCTCCCACGTCGCCCACGCCGGAGCCGTCCACATAGACCTCTCCGGCGGGAACGGCCCCGCCCAGCTTCAAGGTCTTGGCGGTGAGCTCGATGATGGAGCCGTTTTCCGCAATGGCGATGTGGTTCCGGTCCAGGCCCATCTGCTGGGCCACCTGGCTGTGAATTTGGAGCATCCGCTGCTCGCCGTGGAGGGGAATGAAGAATCGGGGCCGGGTGAGGGCATGAATGATTTTCAGCTCCTCCTGGCAGGCGTGGCCAGAGACGTGGAGCATGTCCGCCCGGTCATAGATGACCTTCACGCCCTTGCGGAACAGCTCGTTGATGACCCGGCTTACCGTCACCTCGTTGCCAGGGATGGCGGAGGCGGAGATGATCACCTTGTCCCCGGGGCCCACCTCCACCTGCTTGTGGGTGGAGAAGGCCATGCGGTACAGGGCGCTCATCTCCTCGCCCTGAGAGCCGGTGGTGACGATGACCTGCTTGTTTTTCGGCAGGCTCTTGATTTTGTTGATGTCCACCAGGGTGTTCTTGGGCACCTTCATATAGCCCAGCTCCGTGGACACCCGCATGATGTTCTCCATGGACCGGCCCGTGACGGCCACCTTCCGCCCATGGGCGGCGGCGGCGTCTAAGACCTGCTGGATGCGGTGGACGTTGGAGGCGAAGGTGGTGACGATGATCCGGTCCTCGCAGCCCTGGAATTGGCGCATAAAGGTCTGGCCCACCGCCCGCTCGCTCATGGTGTAGCCGGGGCGCTCCACGTTGGTGGAGTCGGCGCACAGGGCGAGAACCCCGCCCTTGCCCAGCTCGCCCAGACGGGCCAGGTCGATGACCTCTCCGTCGATGGGGGTGGAGTCGATTTTAAAGTCGCCGGTGTGGACCACGGTGCCCATGTGGGTGTGAATCGCGAAGGCCACGGAGTCGGCGATGGAGTGGTTCACGTGGATGAACTCCACGGTGAATTTCCCCGCCCGGACGGACTTGCCCGGCTCCACGGTGATGAGCTTGGTGCTCTTGGCCAAACCGTGCTCCTCCAGCTTTAGCTGGATGAGGCCGGCGGTGAACCGGGTGCAGTAAATGGGCATGTTCACCTGCTTGAGGACATAGGGAATGGCTCCCACGTGGTCCTCGTGGCCGTGGGTGATAAAAAGGCCCCGGATGCGGGCGCGGTTTTTGATGAGGTAGGTCACATCGGGGATGATGCAGTCGATGCCGTACATATCGTCCCCGGGGAAGGCCATGCCGCAGTCCACCACGATGATTTCCCCGCCGTACTCATAGGCGGTCATGTTTTTGCCAATTTCGTTAAGGCCGCCCAGAGGGATGATTTTCAGTTTTTCTGCCATAGATCATAGAACTCCTTACCAATATAAAAAGATGTATCGGCGGCCTTGTACCCGGAATTTGGGCATAGCAAAGAAGAGACGCCCTCTGTCCACCTGGCCCCGTTACGCCGGCGGAGGTTTGGCAGCGTCCTGTCGCAACCGAATATGAAAGCCGCTTGGGCCCATGCTCTGGGTTGGAGCGCGGGCATTTATTTATTTGACCAGCCGGGAAGCGCGTCCCGTCCTGGAAAAATACCATCATCAGCGCCGGGAAAACCGCCCGGCGGAACCGCTCCGGGGGCTCTAGGTGGGCCGCCGAAACGTTAACTCGGTATAGTATAGCACAGGAAAACCCGTTTGTATACAAAAACTTTTCGAAATTCCTGTTTGCCCTATTCGAAGATTTTGCGTAGGGGGACGGGACAGAGCCCGATCCCCGCAACACGTCTCTCTTTTTGATAACATGCGTCAACGGATACGCCCCAGGACACGCCCCAAATTCGCCGGAAGATTGACGGCTCCGGGAAAATATGCTATCATAACTTCCGAATGTCACAATCGGTTTCCACCGCCTCCGGCGGAGGGACAGAGCTTGCGGGAGGTGAGGCCATGGGCGTTCACGACGGGCACCGGGAGCGGGTGCGCAGGCGGTTTTTGGACAATGAGCTGAACGGCTTTGCCGGCCATGAGGCTTTGGAGCTGCTGCTGTATTACGCCATTCCCCGGGGAGACGTGAATCCCCTGGCCCATGCCCTGATGGACCGGTTTGGGAGCCTCTCTGGTGTGTTTTCCGCCCCTGTGGAACTGCTGACCCAGGTGGAGGGCGTGGGAGAGCGGACAGCCATGCTGCTGCGCCTGGTTCCCCAGATTGCGCAGAAGGCCCGTCTGGCAGAGCTGGAGCGGGAGCTGGCCCTGAACACCCGGGAGCGGGTGGGGGAGTATTTGCTGGAGCTCTTCTCCCAGGAGCGAAACGAGGTGGTGTACCAGCTCTGTCTGGACGGAAAGGGGAAGCTGCTGGCCTGCCGCCGCCTGGGGGAGGGCAGCGCCTCGGCGGTGAATCTGGACATCCGCAAGATTGTGCAAAACGCCATCACCTTCTGCGCCAGCTCCGTGATTCTGGCCCACAATCACCCCAGCGGCGTGGCTCTGCCCTCTCAAGAGGATCACGCGGCTACTCTCCGGGTCAAGGCGGCGCTGGAGGCGGTCGAGGTGCGGCTGGAGGACCACATTGTGGTGGCTGATTACGATTTTATATCCTTCTCCCAATCAGGGTTCCTCGACTGAGGAGCCCGTAGGAGAATTTTTGCAAATATATCGAACAAATGTTGCGATCTGGCCGGCTTCGTGGTATGATATGGTTCACGAAGCTGAAACAGCGCGGATGGTATAGGTTCAATCAGCGGGCCAACCGCCGACAGGAGGTCTCCATGCCAAAATTCCAAGTTGTATCCGAATACCAGCCCTCCGGCGACCAGCCGGAGGCCATCGCCGCCCTGGCGACAGGCATCGAGAGCGGGCTGAAGGAGCAGGTCCTCCTGGGCGTTACCGGCTCCGGCAAGACCTTCACCATGGCCAAGGTCATCGAGGCCGTTCAGCGGCCCACCCTGGTGCTGGCCCACAACAAGACCCTGGCGGCACAGCTCTGCGCGGAGTTCAAGGAGTTTTTCCCCAATAACGCCGTGGAGTACTTTGTCTCCTACTACGATTACTACCAGCCGGAGGCCTATATCCCCCACACGGACACCTATATTGCCAAGGACGCCTCCACCAACGACGAAATTGACCGCCTCCGCCTCTCCGCCACCTGCGCCCTGCTGGAGCGGCGGGACGTGATTGTGGTCTCCTCCGTCTCCTGCATCTACGGCTTGGGGGAGCCCGACGACTTTGCCAAAATGGTGGTCTCCCTCCGGGCGGGGGCGGAATGGGATCGGGACGAGCTCCTCCGGCGGCTGGTGGAGATTCGCTATGAGCGAAACGACATCGCCTTTGAGCGGAACATGTTCCGGGTCCGGGGGGACACGGTGGAGATCTACCCCGCCTATTATAAGGATAAGGCCATCCGGGTGGAGTTCTTCGGGGACGAGATCGAGCGGGTCAGCGAGTTCAACCCCATCACCGGCTCTGTGAACCGGGTGCTGAACCACATTGCCATCTATCCCGCCAGCCACTATGTCACAACCAAGGACAAGATGGACCGGGCCATCGGGGAAATCCGCCGGGAGATGGAGGAGCAGGTCCAGGTTTTTACGGAGAACAACCAGCTGGTGGAGGCCCAGCGCATCCGCCAGCGGACGGAGTACGACATGGAGATGATGGCGGAGCTTGGGTATTGCTCCGGCATTGAGAACTACTCCCGCATCATCTCCGAGCGGCCCCAGGGCTCCGCCCCCATGACCCTGCTGGACTTCTTCCCCGACGACTTTGTGCTGTTCGTGGACGAGAGCCACGTCACCCTGCCCCAGGTCCGGGCCATGTACAACGGGGACCACGCCCGGAAGGATTCCCTGGTGAAATACGGCTTCCGCCTCCCCTGCGCCTACGACAACCGGCCCTTGAAATTTGAGGAGTTCGAGGGCCGCATCGGGCAGGCCGTCTTTGTCTCCGCCACCCCCGGCCCCTATGAGCGGGGGCGGGCGGACCAGGTGGTGGAGCAGGTCATCCGCCCCACGGGACTGCTGGACCCCAGGGTGGAGGTCCGGCCCGTCACCGGGCAGATCGACGATTTGATGGAGGAGATCAACGCCCGGGCGGCCAGGGACGAGCGGGTGCTGGTGACCACGCTGACGAAAAAAATGGCGGAGGACCTGACGGAGTATTTCAAAAACGCCGGAATCAAGGTCCGCTATATGCACTCCGATGTGGAGACCATCGAGCGGATGGAGATTATCCGGGATTTGCGGCTGGGCAAGTTCGACGTGCTCATCGGCATCAACCTCCTGCGGGAGGGTCTGGACCTTCCCGAGGTTAGCCTGGTGGCCGTGCTGGACGCGGACAAGGAGGGCTTCCTCCGGTCCGAGACGTCCCTGATTCAGACCATCGGCCGGGCGGCCCGGAACGCGGAGGGCCTGGTCATCCTCTACGCGGATACCATCACCCCCTCCATGCGGGCGGCCATGGACGAGACGGAGCGCCGCCGGGGGATTCAGGACCGCTTCAACCAGGAGCACGGCATCGTCCCCAAGACCATCATCAAGGGAGTCCGGGAGGTGCTGGAAATCTCCACCACCGCCGAGGACGAAACTACCCGGGCCCGCCGCCACCGCAAGCTGACGAAGCAGGAGCGGGACGCGGAGATCAAGCGACTGGAAAAGGAAATGAAGGAAGCCAGCAAGATGCTGGAATTCGAATACGCCGCGGTTCTGCGGGACCGGATCATCGAATTGCGGGGGGAGAAATAAGCGGGCAAGGAGCGAAATATGGACAGCAGGGTATTGGTTTGCTGCAAAAGCGTAACCGGCTTCACCCGGCGGTACGCCGGGGTGATTGCCCGCGAGGCAGGCGGCACGCTGATGGATTGGAAGGACGTCTCCGCGAAAACGGCGGTTCCCTATGAGACCATGGTATTTGGCGGAAGATTTCGCGCCGGGACGGTGGACGGGCTGAAGCGGGCAAAAGCGATCGCGCGGTCAAGTGGGGCGGCGCTGATAGTCTTTGCCACAGGCGCGATGCCCGCCGGGGCGGCGGAGATGGTGCTGCGGCAGACCTGGGAGAAAAATTTCACGGCGGACGAGCTGGACCGGATTCCCCATTTTTATATGCCGGGAGGGCTGTGCTATGAAAAGATGCCGCTGTTGGACCGGGCGCTGATGAAAACCTTTGCCGCCATGATGAAGCGGCGTCTTAAGGGAAAAGAGGAACTGTCGGAGCAGGACCGGGAATTCGTTCGTATGATTTCCACGTCCTATGATCTCTTCTCCGAGGATTTCGCCAACCCCTTGATCGCCCTGTTGAAAAAGACGGAGGATGGGAAATGAAATACGATTGGCTGGACGAATACCTCCTGTCCCTTCCCGGGGCGGAGAAGGACTATAAGCCCGAATGGGCCTGGTTCCGGTATAGGCTTCGGGGTAAGCTCTTTGCCGCCGTCTGCTCCCCCCAGGGGATGAAGGACGAGGCGTACAACGGACACGACCTGGTGAACCTGAAATGCGAGCCCGCCCGGAGCGAAATTCTCCAGGCGGCCCACCCGGAAATCCTGCCGGGCTTCTACTGCGACAAGCGGAACTGGATCGCCTGCCTTTTGGACGGGGAATTGCCGGATGAAACCCTCCGGGAGCTCTGCGCCGAGTCCCACGGGCTGGTTTTGAGGAAGCTGCCCAAGTATGTGCAGCGGGAGATTTTGGGAGAATAGATGGAGACGCAAAAAAGAGCCCCGGCCAGCGCCGCGATTTTGGCGGCGGCGGCCCTGTGGGGCATCATCGGATTATGGAACCGGACGCTGATGACGGCAGGGCTTTCGCCTCTTTCCATCGTGGTAGTCCGCAATCTGGGGGGCTGCGCCCTGCTGGTCCTGTTTTTCCTCGTCAGGGACCGGAGCGTCTTTCACATAGAGCGGCGGCACCTCAAATATTTCTTCGGCACCGGCGTGGTCAGCGTGGTGTTTTTCACCGTGTGCTACTTCTCCTGCCAGAAGCTCTGCTCCCTGGCGGCGGCCTCCATTTTGCTGTACACCGCCCCCTCCTTCGTGGTGCTTTTGTCCGCCCTTTTGTGGAAAGAGCCGGTAACCGGGAAAAAGCTCCTGGCCCTGCTGCTGACCCTGCTGGGCTGCGCGTGCGTCTGCGGCGTGTTCAGCGGCGGGCTGTCCGTCACGATCCCCGGCATCCTCCTGGGCCTGGGGTCCGGGTTCTTCTACGCGCTGTACAGCATTTTCGGCCGGTACGCCCTGGCCCACTACCCGCCCCTGACGGTGACGGTCTGGACCTTTCTCTTCGCGGGCCCGGCCTCCCTGGTCCTGCTCCGCCCGGCGGAGCTGGCGGGGGTTTTCGGGGGGAACCCCGGCCTCTGGGGGACGGCCCTGGCTCTGGCGGTGTTCTCCACCGCCATGCCCTACCTTCTTTATACCTGGGGCCTCGCCCGGACGGAACCGGGGAAAGCCTCCATCCTGGCCAGCCTGGAGCCGGTGGCGGCCACGTTGACGGGCGTGCTGGCCTTCGGCGAGCCCCTGGGGCCGCTGACGGTCCTGGGGATTCTCTGCGTCCTGGCGGGCGTGATCATTTTGAGGTGAACCATGGCAAAGAAAAAGGACGAGAAAACCAATGTAATGCGCATCCTGGACCAGAAAAAGGTCCCCTATACCCCCCATTTCTATGAGGAGGAAGAGGGCCCGGAGGGCACCCGGGACTATGGCGTCCACGTGGCCCAGGCCCTGGGGCAGGACCCAAAGCGGGCGTTTAAGACCTTGGTAGCAAAGGGGGCCTCCGGGACCTACCACGTCTTTGACATCCCCACAACCGACAGCCTGGACCTGAAAAAGGCGGCGAAGGCGGCGGGGGAGAAATCCATCGACCTTCTGCCGGTGAAGGATATCACCGCCGTGACGGGGTACATCCGGGGCGGGTGCAGCCCGGTGGGCATGAAGAAGCAGTATCCCACCATTTTCCACCAGACGGCCTTGGAGTTTGAGACCATCTATGTCTCCGCCGGGAAGATCGGCGCCCAGGTGGAGGTGGAGCCCCGGGCGCTGCTAGACCTTCTCCGGGCGGAAACGGCGGATATCATTATTTAAAAAGGAAAGGCCCAGATGGAGACCGGCGGCGAAGGCGGCGGCGGACCATTGATAATAGTAGTGACTGACCTGATCGTAAATGTGGATTCGGCGGCGTTCCTCAATCGGGAGGGCGTTCAAAAGGTCGACCAGTTCCCCATGGGGAAAATTGTTCAGCTCTTTCAGAACGGACTCGCCATAGGTGTCGAAAAGTCTTTGAATGGTTGGGTCCATAATCATCACCACACGAATTATTATAATGCTATTATACCTCTTTAAAATTCGTATGTCAAGGAGTTTCTATGAATACTTTGGAAATTTTCGGCGTACGGCTAAAGGCTTTACGGAAAGAACGGCGAATATATCAGCGGGAAATGGGAGAATTGCTTGGAGTTACACTCCGCCACTATCAGAAAATTGAGTATGGAGAAATCAACATTTCTGCCTTGACATTGTGCACCCTGGCGGATTATTTTGGAGTGAGTACCGATTATTTGCTGGGGCGGTCTGAGGAGAGATAGGGGGAAGCCTGGGGAAATGGCCTACCGATAAAAGGGTGGGCCCGGGGGAACGGGCCGCCGAGGGCGGCGGCCCCTACGAGGTGGCCTATTGATAGAAAGGCAGTCCTTGGGGGAATGGCCTGACCTAGGGGTCAGGTCCCACAGGGTGGTCTATCGATAGAAAGGCAGTCCCGGAAAAGGCGGACATCCATCCCCTACCACCAGATGAGCGGCAGCGAAAAGAGGAGCTTGTCCATTCGTCACAGGACAAACCCCCGCTCAACCCAATTGCGCGTGGGAAGTTATTCCGGCTCCGCCGTTCATTCAGCCGCGCCCCCGTCGCTTCCCCGTATACTTCTTTTTCTCTTTTGGACCGTGCACGGCCCGTTTTCTCGTTTTCTTCTGGAAGAAAACGAGAAAATGGGGGGTGCATTGCACCAGCCATCGCTGGTATCCATTCCTCCCCGCCCGAAGGGCGAGAACAACCCTCCCCCCTGGCAGGGGGAAAACAAGGAGCCCCCCTATGCAAGATAAAATCATCGTAAAAGGCGCCCGCGCCAACAACCTCAAAAACATCGACGTGACCATCCCCCGGGACAAGCTGGTGGTCATGACCGGCCTCAGCGGCAGCGGCAAATCCTCCCTGGCCTTCGACACCATCTACGCCGAGGGCCAGCGGCGCTATGTGGAATCCCTGTCCTCCTATGCCCGGATGTTCCTGGGCCAGATGGAAAAGCCGGATGTGGACTACATCGAGGGCCTCAGCCCCGCCATCTCCATCGACCAGAAAACCACCTCGAAAAACCCTCGGTCCACCGTGGGCACCGTCACCGAGGTCTATGACTACCTCCGCCTCCTCTGGGCCCGGGTGGGCACCCCCCACTGTCCCAAGTGCGGCAAGGTCATCCGCCAGCAGACCATCGACCAGATCATCGACCAGGTGCTCTCCCTCCCCGAGGGGACCCGCATCCAGGTGATGGCCCCCGTCATCCGGGGCAAGAAGGGCGAGCACGCCAAGGTTTTCGAGGACGCCAAGCGTTCCGGCTACGTCCGGGTCCGGGCCGACGGGAACCTCTATGAGCTGGACGAGGAAATCAAGCTGGAGAAAAATAAAAAGCATAACATCGAGGTCATCATCGACCGCCTCATCATCCGCCCCGACATCCAGCAGAGATTGACGGACAGCGTGGAAACCGCCTCCGCCCTCTCCGGCGGGCTGGTGGTGGTGAACCTCCTGCGGGAGGAAAAGGACCTGATGTTCTCCCAGAACTACGCCTGTGAGGACTGCGGCGTCTCCATCGAGGAGCTGACCCCCCGGATGTTCTCCTTTAACAACCCCTTCGGGGCCTGCCCCACCTGTACGGGCCTGGGCAGCCAGTTGAAGGTGGACGTGTCCCTGGTGGTCCCGGAGCCGAAAAAGTCCATTCTGGAGGGGGCCATCCAGGCCAGCGGCTGGGGAAATATCCGCTCTGACGGCATCTCCCGGATGTACTTCGACGCGTTGTCAAAAAAATACCGCTTCTCCCTGGAGGAGCCCTGGGAAACTCTCTCCGACGAGGCCAGGGACATCATCCTCTACGGCACCAAGGGGGAGAAGCTGGAGCTCCACTATGACCAGCCCCGGGGAAAAGGCGTGCTGTACCAGCCCTTCGAGGGTATCTGCAACAACGTGGAGCGCCGCTATCAGGAGACCCAGAGCGACGCCAGCAAGCGGGAGCTGGAGGAGCTGATGACCGAGTGCCCCTGCCCTGCCTGCAAGGGCCGGAGGCTGAAAAAGGAATCCCTGGCGGTCACCGTGGGAGAAAAGGATATCGACGCTTTGACCCGTTTGTCCGTGCTGGACGAGCTGGATTGGGTGGAGCAGCTGGAGCTGACGGAGCAGCAGCATTTGATCGCCGACCGGATCTTGAAGGAGATCAAGTCCCGCCTGGGCTTCCTCCGGTCCGTGGGCCTGGGCTACCTGACGTTGAGCCGGGCCGCCGGGACCCTCTCCGGCGGCGAGAGCCAGCGTATCCGCCTGGCGACCCAAATCGGCTCCAGCCTCATGGGGGTGCTGTATATCCTGGACGAGCCCTCCATCGGCCTCCACCAGCGGGACAACGACAAGCTGCTGGCCACGCTGCGAAACCTCCAGAGCCTGGGAAATACCCTCCTGGTGGTGGAGCATGACGAGGACACCATGCGGGAAGCGGACTACCTCATCGACATCGGCCCCGGAGCGGGCGTCCACGGCGGGCAGGTGGTGGCGGCGGGCACGCCGGAGGAGGTCATGGCCAACCCAGATTCCCTGACGGGCCAATACCTCTCCGGGAAGAAACGGGTGCCCGTTCCCGACGTCCGCCGTCCTGGAAACGGGAAATTCCTCCGTGTCCGGGGGGCGGAGGAGAACAACCTCCGCAAGGTGAACGTGGACTTCCCCCTGGGGACCTTCACCGTGGTCACCGGCGTGTCCGGCAGCGGCAAGTCGTCCCTGGTGAACGAGGTGCTCTTTAAGCGCCTGGGGGCGGAGCTGATGCGCATGAAGGTCCACCCGGGCAAATGCGCCGGGATCGACGGGCTGGAATACCTGGACAAGGTGGTCAGCATCGACCAGAGCCCCATCGGCCGGACGCCCCGGTCCAACCCCGCCACCTATACGAACCTCTTCAACGATATCCGGGACCTCTACGCCTCCACCCAGGAGGCCAAGAGCCGGGGCTACGGCCCGGGCCGGTTCAGCTTCAACGTCCGGGGCGGCCGCTGCGAGGCCTGCTCCGGCGACGGCGTGCTGAAAATTGAGATGCACTTCCTGCCGGACATCTTCGTCCCCTGCGAGGTGTGCAAGGGCCGGCGGTACAACCGGGAGACCCTGGAGGTCCATTATAAGGGGAAGAATATCTCCGAGGTGCTGGGTATGACGGTGGACGAGGCGCTGGAGTTTTTCGCCCCCCTGCCCAAGCTGCGAAACCGCCTCCAAACCCTTCAGGATGTGGGCCTGGGGTATGTGAAGCTGGGCCAGCCCTCCACGGAGCTTTCCGGCGGCGAGGCCCAGCGGGTGAAGCTGGCCACGGAGCTTTCTAAGCAGGCCACGGGAAAAACCATCTATATTCTGGACGAGCCCACCACAGGCCTCCACACCGACGATGTGCGCAAGCTCCTGGAGGTGCTCCAGCGGCTGGTGGACAGCGGAAACACGGTGGTGGTCATCGAGCACAACCTGGACGTGATCAAGTCCGCCGACTGGATCATCGACCTGGGCCCCGAGGGGGGCGACGGCGGGGGAAACATCGTCTGCACCGGCACGCCGGAGAGCGTGGCCGCCTGTAAGGAATCGTATACCGGGCACTATCTGAAGAAGGTTTTGGCTCGGTGAAAAGAAGCCGGACCACGACTATAAAAATATTTTTAAAAAAGTAATATTGCTCAAAGAAAGTTGAGGATCACCTATGAACATCCAAAAAACCGCCATGATCACCGTCTGCGGCCGGCCCAACGTGGGCAAGTCCAGCCTCACCAACGCCCTGGTGGGGGAGAAAATCGCCATCGTCTCCAACAAGGCCCAGACCACCCGGAACCGCATCTACGGCGTGGTCAACCGGGAGGACACCCAGTTTATTCTCCTGGATACCCCGGGACTCCACCGGCCCAAGTCCGCCCTGGGGGACTACATGGTCAAGGTCGTCACCGCCAGCCTCTCCGACGTGGACTGCGCCCTCCTCCTAGTGGAGCCCATCCCCCATGTGGGCGGGCCGGAAAAAGCCCTCATTGACCGGGTGCGGGAGGAACGGCTCCACTGCATCCTGGCGGTCAACAAAATCGACACCGTGGAGCCCGCGGAGCTCCTCCCCGTCATCGCCGCCTATAGCGAGGTTTGGGACGGCTTCGACGCCATCATCCCCATTTCCGCCCGCACCGGCGACGGCTTGGAGGAGCTGATGGCGGAGCTCCAGAAATACGCCCAGGAGGGGCCCCAGCTCTTCCCCGACGGGCAGACCTCCGACCAGCCGGAGCGGCAGGTTATGGGAGAGCTGCTCCGGGAGAAGCTGCTTCTTTGCTTGGACAAGGAAATTCCCCACGGCACCGCCGTGGAGATTACGAAATTTTCCGAACGGGACTCCGGCGTCGTGGATGTGGGGGCCACCATCTACTGCGAAAAGGCCAGCCACAAGGGCATCATCATTGGAAAACAGGGGGCCATGCTGAAAAAAATCAGCTCCCTGGCCCGGCACGACATGGAGAAATTCATGGGCACCCAGATTTACCTGGAGACCTGGGTGAAGGTCAAGGAGAACTGGCGGGACAACGTGAACTACGTCCGCAGCTTGGGCTATCGGGAGGACTGAGGCGATGCGGGACCCGGAAAAAACCGTGGGCGGCATGGCCGACAAGGCCAAGGTCGTCTATCTCAGCTATATCGACAGCCGGGGCTTCCCCACCACCCGCGCCATGCTGGCGCCCCGGGAGCGGGAGGGCATCCGGGTGTTCTGGTTCAGCACGAATACCTCCTCGCAGAAGGTAGCGGCCTTCCGGAGAAACCCCAAGGGGAGCATCTATTTTGTGGACCGACTCTTTTTCCGGGGCGTCAGCCTCTCCGGCACCGTGGAGGTGCTGGAGGACCCGGAGAGCAAAGAACGCCTCTGGCGGCGTGGAGACACCATGTATTACTCGCGAGGTGTCACGGACCCGGACTATTGCGTGCTGAAATTCACGGCGGATAGGGGCCGGTATTACCGCAACTTCAAAAGCGAGGATTTTTCAATTCCAGATTGACCGGAACTTTCCACGTATCCTTTTCGACAGCAATCGCAGACTATTCCCAAAAGGAGGTCTGCGACGTGCGCAACATGGAACCCGCGCCCCTCTGGGAGCTGTTCTGCCTCACCGGCGAGCCCCTGGCCTATATGCTCTATCGGTCGGCGGAGGGCGAAACCGATAACTTTTTGTCATAAACGGAGAGATGATTCCTCTCCGTACATAAAGGAGGGAGGCCGCCGTGGCGGGAACGCCCTATGCCGTGGACCGCGGCGTGGTCCTCCGGGAGACGGAGACCAAGGAGACGGATAAAATCCTGACCCTCCTGACCTGGGAGGCGGGGAAAATCGGGGTCATCGCCCGGGGAGCCCGGCGGAAAAACTGCAAGTTTGCCGCCGCCGCCCAGCCCCTGGCCTACGCCGAATGGACCCTGTACCAGCGGAAGGACTGGCACTACGCCAGCGACGCGTCCACCCTGGATTTGTTCCCCGGCCTCCGGGGAGATTTGACGGCCCTGGCCCTGGGCTGCTACATGGCGGAGCTGACGGAGGCCGTCTGCCCGGAGGACGTGCCCGCCCCGGAGCTGCTGCGGCACCTCCTCAACGGGCTGTATGCCCTTTCTACTTTACGCAAGCCCCCCGCCCTGGTAAAGCCCGCCTTCGAGCTGCGGCTTCTCTGCCTGGCGGGCTATGAGCCCCTGGCGGACGCCTGTGCCCTCTGCGGGAAGGAGGACCCGGCGGAGCCGGTGCTGGACACGGTCCAGGGGGTGCTCCGCTGCCGGGACTGCGGCGGGGGCGGCGGGCGGCTTCTTTGCCGGGATTCTCTGGCGGCTCTGCGGCATATTGTCTATGGGGACCCCAAGCGGCTGTATGCCTTCCGGCTGGGGGAGGGGCCCCTGGGCCGCCTGACGGCGGCGGCGGAAGCCTTCCTCTACGCCCAGCTGGAGCGGGGCTTTGGAACGCTGGACTTTTACAAAAGCATGATATGAGACGGATTCCTTCCGGCCCCTTTGCGCCGGAAGGGAGCGAAAGCGGATTCCCTTGACAGGAGGAATTTCTATGAGCGAGCTATTTGAAAAATCCCTCCGCACCCTGGAGCTGCCCCGAGTGCTGCAATTGCTGTCTAACGCAGCCGTCAGCGCCGAGGCCAAGGAGCGGGCCCTCCGGGTCTCTCCGGAGACGGAAGCGGAGGAGGTCCTGCGCCTCCTGGACCAGACCGACGCTGCCCGGTGGATGATCGGCCAGCGGGGGGCCCCCTCCTTCTCCGGTGTGAAGCCGGTGGGAGAGGCCCTGGACCGGGCGGACCGGGGGGGCAGTCTGAACACCCGGGAGCTGCTGCGCATCGCGGACCTGCTCACCGCCGCCCGGCGGGCCAAGGAGTACTTCAATGACGACGCGGCGGAAAAAACCGCCATCGACCACCTGTTTCTCTCCCTCCACGGCAACCACTTCCTGGAGGACAAGATCAAGCGCTGCATCCCCGACGAGGACACCATCGCCGACGCGGCTTCCCCGGAGCTGGCGGATATCCGCCGCCACATGCGGGCCGCCCAGGCCAAGAGCCGCCAGATTCTTCAGAGGATCATCTCCTCCCCCAGCTACGCCAAGGTGCTGCAAGAGACCATCATCACCCAGCGGGACGGACGCTTTGTGGTGCCTGTGAAGGCGGAGCAGAAGGGGAACCTCCCGGGATTGGTCCACGACATCTCCTCCTCCGGGGCCACGGTGTTTGTGGAGCCCATGGGGGTGGTCCAGGCCAACAACGAGTACGTGGAGCTGGAGGCCAAGGAGCAAAAGGAGATTGAGCGTATCCTGGCAGAGCTCTCCGCCGAGGCCGCCGCCCACCGGGAGGATATCCAGTGGGATTATGACGCCCTGGTCCACCTGGACCTGATCTTCGCCCGGGGAGAGCTCAGCTATCAGATGGACGGCGTGCGGCCGGAGGTCCGGCGGGACGGGGCCGTCTGCCTCCGCAAGGCCCGGCACCCCCTGCTGGACCCCAAGACGGCGGTGCCCATCGATTTGGAGCTGGGGGAGGCCTTTGACACCCTGGTCATCACCGGCCCCAATACCGGCGGCAAGACTGTCTCCCTGAAAACCCTGGGTCTGCTGACCCTGATGACCCAGTGCGGTCTCCACATTCCGGCGGCGGAGCGGAGCGCCGTGGCGGTCTACGAGCGGGTGTTGGCGGATATCGGCGACGAGCAGAGCATCGAGCAGAGCCTGTCCACCTTCTCCGCCCACATGACCAACATCGTGGGGATTCTAAAGGAGGCGGACGGAAAAAGCCTCATCCTCTTCGACGAGCTGGGAGCGGGCACGGACCCGGTGGAGGGCGCGGCCCTGGCCATCGCCGTCATTCAGCACGTCCGCTCCACCGGGGCGAAAATCGCCGCCACCACCCACTACGCGGAGCTGAAAACCTTTGCCATGACCACCGCCGGGGTGGAGAACGCCTCCTGCGAGTTCAACGTGGAGACCTTGAGCCCCACCTACCGGCTCCTCATCGGCATCCCCGGCAAGTCCAACGCCTTCGCCATCTCCCGGCGGCTGGGGCTTCCCGAGGAGGTCATCGAAGCGGCCCAGACCCAGATGAGCGGGGACAGCGTCCGGTTCGAGGACGTACTGACCCAGCTGGAAGCTAAGCGCCAGGCCCTGGAAAAACGGGACCTGGAGTCGGACCGCCTTTTCCGCCAGCGGGAGGAGGACGCCCGCAAGGCCCGGGAGTTCCGGGAGCAGATGGAGCGGGCCAAGGAAAACGCCCGGAGCCGGGGCGAGGCGGAGGCCAAGCGCATCCTCCGGGACGCCAAGGCCGCAGCGGACCAGACCTTTAACGAATTGGCGGAGCTCCGGCGGCGGCAGGCCGCGGCGGATTCCGCCCAGAACATCAACGACGCCCAGGCCGCCATCCGGGCGGGGCTCCACCAGGCGGAGGACCGCCTCCGCTTAGAGAAGGACCGTCCCGAGCCCATCCCCAAGCCCAGCCGCCCCATCCAAAAGGGGGACCTGGTGGAATTCCCCGGCGTGCGCCAGCCCGCCGAGGTCATCTCCGTGGGGAAGGATGGCACCCTGCAATTGAAGGCGGGGGTGCTGAAAATGAAGGCCAAGGCGGAGGAGGTCCGGTTAATCGAGGACGACGAGCGCGCCGCCCGGAAGCCGAAAACCCCCGTCCATTCCAGCGGGACCCGGCCTCTTCGTACCGCCGCCAGCCGGGAGCTGGACATCCGGGGGATGGAGACCCTGGAGGCGGAGAGCGTGGTGGAGGGCTTTTTGTCCGCCGCCGTCATGGGCAAGCTGGAAACCGTCACCATCATCCACGGCAAGGGCACCGGAGCCCTCCGCAAGGCGGTTCACGACATCCTCCGCCGGAGCAAGGCGGTGAAAGGCTTCCGCCTGGGGGTTTACGGCGAGGGAGAGACCGGGGTTACGGTGGTAACGATGAAATAAACGGGAAGGGTCCGCCGGAAGCAGGCGGGCCCTTCAAAAATTTCCCCGTCAAGTTGTTGCAAGGTCAACCAAAATTTGCTATACTGTTTCTACAATATCACAATAGAGGTGGTTATGATGCAAAAATTGGAAAAACAGTTTCACATTGCCTGCACCGCCGAGGACATCGGCCGCTACTGCATTCTCCCCGGCGATCCCGGCCGGGTCCCCGCCATCGCCGCGTACTTTGACGACGCGAAGCAGGTGGCCTATAACCGGGAGTACAACGTCTGGACCGGCACCCTCCTGGGGGAGAAGGTGACGGCCTGCTCCACCGGCATTGGCGGGCCCTCCGCCTCCATCGCCATGGAGGAGCTCCACAAGTGCGGCGCGGATACCTTCATCCGCACGGGGACCTGCGGCGGCATCGACGTAAACGTCCAGTCCGGGGACATCGTGGTGGCCACCGGCGCTGTCCGCTTCGAGCACACCAGCCTGGAATACGCCCCCCTGGAGTTCCCCGCCGTGGCGGACTTCGGCATTGTGGATTGCCTGGTCCGGGCCACTAAGGCCCTGGGCTACCCCCTGCATACCGGCATCGTCCAGTGCAAGGACAGCTTCTACGGCCAGCACGACCCCGCCGCCTCCCCGGTGTACTATGAGCTCCAGCAGAAGTGGGAGAGCTGGAAGCGCCTGGGGGTGAAGGCCAGCGAGATGGAGAGCGCGGCCCTGTTTGTGGTGGCCTCCGCCCTGGGCTGCCGCTGCGGAAGCTGCTTCCACGTGGTCTGGAACCAGGAGCGGGAAGCTGCGGGCCTGGACCAGAAGATGAGCGAGGACACCAGCACCTCCGTCCGGGTGGCGGTGGAGGCCCTGAAGCTCCAGATCGAGGCGGACCGGGCCGCAGGAATCTAAGAAGAGGGCCCCCCCTGCCGGGCGGCAGAGGATTCCACTCTAGCGATGAAAAAATTTCATTATAATTTTCTCTCTAAGATACTTATTTTTTCCGAAAACCGGTCGACATTCCAAATGAAGGGAATCAAGACCGGGCGCTTCCATTGAACGGATTCAAGGACGGGACGCTCGAAACCAACTGAATTTGTGAAGTGGAGGAAAGACCATGATTTCAGCGACAAGCACACAAAGAACGCAAGGCTTCCGGCCCGAATGGTTTGAGGTGAGGGGCCCGTATGGCTTCGTCAAAACGGAGTACTCGGACCTGGTCCATGAGGTCTTGAGGCAGCAGCAGAAGGAGGCTGCCGAGAGCCTGGCGGACAGGCTGAAAGACAGCGGGACAAAGGCAGAGCTCACCGAGGAGCAGAAGAAGTACCTGTCGGAGAACTTTGACCCCGAAAACATGTCCCGGCTGGAGTATCAGGCGTTCGTCGACAAGCTCTGCGAGTTCGGCGTCCTGGACGAGGCGGACAAGGATTACGTGGGCTACGGCGTCAAGGGCTGTGGCCTGGATCTGACGCCCCTCAGCCATGTGAGAACCGGGGCAAGTATAGTCCCGGCCCAGGGAAATCCGATGGGCTATACACCGTTCTTCTCCTCCAGCAGAGGCAATGTTGCCGACTGGTCGAAATACATGGCCGGTATCATGAGCTGGAGCGAAAAGGCCGGCTCCTGGGAGAAGGGACCGGAGACCATCCTGTTTGGGAAGATTCGGGATGTTCTGGACGCGATCGCCTAACGGGCTTTCAAACCAATCGAAAGGGAGGCTGGACGATGATTTCAGCGGCAAACGCCTTTGGCTGTGAAGGGCCGAGAGCCCCTCGCGCTCCTTCCTATACTGGAATGGGACATCAGGCTCTTTTGTCGGGCTTCATGGAGGAATTCCGCAAAGCCCAGGCCAAGGCCTGCAAGCAGGATGTGGAGGAGCTCAAACGGGCCGGACTGTCGGATAAGCTGGCCGGGAAAGAAGCCGCCCGGCGGGACAAAGACGAAAAATTTACGTTCTAAAAGTATACAAAAAAGGTGGACCGCCGGACGGCGGTCCACCTTTTTTAGCCTTGAGGGCTTATTGGATGCCCAGCACCTTGTAATCCTGGTCCTCCACGGCCTTTTTCAACGCCTCGTCGGTGAGGGTTCCGGAGAGGGTCACCACCGCCGTGCCGCTCTCGTGGCTGACATTGGCGGCGCTGACCTCCGGCAGGGCCTCCAGGGCCTTCTTGACTCTGGCCTCGCAGTGGGCGCACATCATGCCCTCGATGTTCATGGTCTTTTCCATAGTCGTTACCTCCTCGGAATGTTTGGAATGTTTGGATTTCAGGGGTTTATCTTTTCTCGCGTCCCGCAGGTTGAACAGGTTCAGCCGCAGGGCGTTGGAAACCACGCAGAAGCTGGAGAGGCTCATGGCTGCCGCGCCGAACATGGGGTTCAGTGTCAGGCCGAAGGGGATGAAGAGCCCCGCCGCGAGAGGAATGCCGATGGTGTTGTAGAAGAAAGCCCAGAACAGGTTTTCGTGGATGTTCCGCAGGGTGGCCCGGCTGAGCCGGATGGCGGCGGGCACGTCCAGGAGGCGGCTTTTCATCAGCACCACGTCCGCCGCGTCGATGGCCACGTCCGCCCCCGCGCCGATGGCGACGCCGGTGTCCGCCCGGGTCAGGGCCGGGGCGTCGTTGATGCCGTCTCCTACCATGGCCACCCGGCCTTGTTCCTTGAGGCGGCGGATAACGCTCTCCTTGCCGTCGGGCAGGACCCCGGCGATGACCTTGTCCACGCCGGCCTGTTTTCCAATGGCCTGGGCAGTGCGCTGGTTGTCGCCGGTGAGCATCACCACTCGGATGCCCATGTTTTGGAGCTCCCGCACCGCCTGGGGACTGTCCTCCTTAATGACGTCCGCCACGGCGATGACGCCCAGCAGCGCCCCGTTTTGGCTGAAAAACAGCGGGGTCTTGCCCTGGCCCGCCAGGGTCTCGGCCTTGGCCTGAAGGTCCTGGGGAACTGTGGCCTGGGTGCTGATAAAGCTGAGATTGCCGCCGCTGAGGGCCGCGCCGTTCAGCCGGGCGGTGAGGCCGTTTCCCGGTAGGGCCTGGAAGTCTGTGACCTCCTCCGCCGGGATTTGCTCCTCCTCCGCTTTTTGCAAGATGGCCTTCGCCAAGGGGTGCTCGCTCTTTTGCTCCAGGGCGCGGGCCAGCCGGAGAAGCTCCGCTTCCGTAAGGCCTTGGACCGGGAGAATGTCCGTTACCTTGGGCTCTCCCTGGGTGATGGTGCCGGTTTTGTCCAAGGCCACAATTTCGGTTCTGCCCGCGGCCTCCAGAGAGGCGGCGGTTTTAAAGAGGATGCCGTTTTTCGCTCCCATGCCGTTACCCACCATGATGGCAACCGGCGTGGCTAGCCCCAGGGCGCAGGGGCAGGAGATCACCAGCACGGAGATGCCCCTTGCCAGGGCGAAGCCGATGGTCTGCCCCAGCAGCAGCCATGCCAGGGTGGTCACCAAAGCGATGCCGATGACCGCCGGGACGAAAACGCCGGAAACCCTGTCGGCGATTTTGGCGATGGGCGCTTTAGTAGCCGCCGCGTCGCTGACCATCTGGATGATCTGGGAGAGGGTGGTGTCCTCTCCCACCCGGGTGGCCCGACACTTGAGGAAGCCGGACTGGTTCACCGTAGCGGCGGACACGCCGTCCCCCGGGGCTTTGTCCACGGGGATGCTCTCTCCGGTGAGGGCAGACTCGTTGACGGCGCTGGAGCCCTCCACCACCACGCCGTCCACCGGGATGTTCTCGCCGGGGCGGACCAGGAAGATGTCGTCCTTTTGGACCTGTTCGATGGGGACGGTGATTTCGTTCCCGTCCCGTTCCAGCACGGCGGTCTTGGGGGCCAGCTTCATGAGGCTTTTCAGCGCGTCGGTGGTTTTCCCCTTGGAGCGGGCCTCCAACATCTTGCCCACGGTGATGAGGGCTAGGATCATGGCGGCGGACTCGAAGTAGAACTCCATCATGTAGTCCATCACCGCCGCCGCGTCTCCCCGAATTTGAGCGTCCGTCATGGCGAAGAGGGCATAGGTGCTGTAGACAAAGGCCGCCGAGGCCCCCAGGGCCACCAGGGTGTCCATGTTGGGCGCCCGGTGCCAGAGGCTCTTGAAGCCGCTGATGAAGAATTTCTGGTTGATGACCATGACGGCCACCGTCAGAAGGAGCTGGATCAAACCCATGGCAATGTGGTTTCCATGGAGGAAATGGGGGACGGGCCAATTCCACATCATATGGCCCATGGAGAAGTACATGAGCACCGCCAGGAAAAGCAGGGAGGACCACAGCCGCTTTTTCAAAAGCGGGGTCTCATGGTCCGCCAGAGCCTCCTCGGGATTGGCGGCGGGCCCGGCGGCGGCTTTTTCCGCGCCCTTTTGGGACGCGCCGTAGCCTGCGCTCTCCACGGCGGCGATGATCTCGGCGGCGGAAGCGCCGCCCTCCACGCCCATGGAGTTGGTCAGGAGGCTGACGGAGCAGGCCGTGACCCCCGGCACCTTGCCCACGGCCTTTTCCACCCGGGCGGAGCAGGCGGCGCAGCTCATGCCGGTGACGTTGTATTGTTCCATAAAAGAACCTCCTTTATTTCATCAGCTTCTGGAGGGTGCACAGCAGCTCCTCCACCGTCTCGTCCTTTCCCTCCCGGATGTCCCGGGTGACGCAGGTGCGGATGTGCTCGCTGAGCAGCTCCTTGGAAAAGGCGTTCAGCGCAGCGTTGGCGGCGGCTACCTGGGCCAGGATGTCGGGGCAGTAGGCGCTGCGCTCCACCATGCCCCGGATGCCTCGGATCTGGCCCTCCACCCGGTTCAGGCGATTCACCAGCCGCTTGACCTCCTCTTCGGAGCGCTCTTTGGTTTTGTGGCAGTCGCAGGTTTCCATGGCGGACGCCTCCTTTGTTAAGATACCCCCTAGGGGTATTTTCATCATATACCCCCAGGGGGTATTTGTCAAGCCCGAATTTAAAAAGAAAAGAAAACCCGGCACAGGGAGTTTCCCCCATGCCGGGCTTTTGTATGAGCGCGGTCAATCCTGATGAACGACGGTTCCGGGTCCCTTGAAAATGCTGTCCGGCGGGACGGCCCCCCGGACGGAGGACAGGGGATAGACCCTGGAGGCCCGGCCGATGATGGTACCGGGATTCAGCACGCTGTTGCAGCCCACCTCCACGTGGTCCCCCAGGATGGCCCCGAACTTCTTCCGGCCCGTCTCCAGGCGCTCTCCCCCGTTTCGGACCACTACCAGGGTTTTGTCGGACTTGACATTGGAGGTGATGGACCCCGCGCCCATGTGGCTCTTGAAGCCCAGGATGGAGTCTCCCACGTAGTTATAATGGGGGGTCTGCACACCGTCAAAAAGGATGACGTTTTTCAGTTCCACGGAGTTGCCCACCACACAGCCCGCTCCCACCAGGGCGGAGCCCCGGATGAAGGCGCAGTGCCGGACCTCCGTCTCCGGGCCGATGACGCAGGGCGCGCCCAGGAAGGCCGTGGGAGCGACCGAGGCGGTCTTGTGAACCCAAACGTGAGGGGACCGCTCCTCGTACTCCGCCGGGTCCAGGGTGGGGCCAAGCTGCAAAATCAGCTCCTTGATGCCGTCCAGAGCCTCCCAGGGGTATTGAAATTGGGACAGGTAGTTCCCCGACAGGGTGTGGGAGAGGTCCAGCAGGGCCGTAGTGGTTAGATTCATAACGCGCCTCCTGTTTTCACCGCCAAAAGGGCGGCGGTCTGGCGTTATTATATACCAGTTTTCCAGGAGTTGCAAGGGGAAGTCAGGCCGGTGGCAACTCCTCCAGAGAGGCAAAGTGATAGCCCATGTCCTCCCATTTGGTGAGAAGCTCGTCCAGAATGTCTGCGTTGGTTTTGGACGTGGAGTGCAGAAGCACAATGGCCCCGTCGTGGATGCGGGGGAGGAGCTTGGCGTAGGCCTGTTCCGCCGTGGGCTGATTGTCTACATACCAGTCCACGTAGGCCAGGCTCCAAAACACCG
This sequence comes from uncultured Oscillibacter sp., assembly GCA_910587705.1. Lineage (GTDB taxonomy): Bacteria > Bacillota > Clostridia > Oscillospirales > Oscillospiraceae > Oscillibacter. The sequence continues at coordinate 134,985 of CAJUMX010000005.1, read as the reverse complement.
TCTTGTAGCCCAGGGCCTGGGCCTGCTTAAGATTTTCCTCACTGTACTTCCCCTGGGGCGGGCGGTAGAAATGGGGAAGCGCTTTCCCAGTGGTCTCCTGGTAGAGGTCCGCCAGGCTATCCAGCTCCTTCTGGAAGGCCGCCTGGTCCGAAATGGCGGACATGTCCGGGTGGTGGAAGGTGTGGTTGCCCACGATGTGGCCCTCCTCCGCCATGCGGCAGATGATGTCCGGGGCGGTTTCGATCATGTTGCCCACCACGAAGAAGGCCGCCGGGGCGTTGTGCTTTTTCAGGGCGTCCAGGATTTGTTCCGTATAGCCGTTCTCATAGCCGCAGTCAAAGGTCAGATAGATGACCTTCTGGGACGTATCCCCCAGGAACCAGGCGTCGTACTGGGCCAGGTCCTCCGCGCTGGCGTTGCCCACGGGGGATTGGCCCTCCTTGGGGAAGGAGAGGCCCCAATTGTCGGCGGAGGCCGGGATGACGGCGGGGGCGGCGGCGGGGAGGGACTTTCCCTGGAGATAGAGCATCCCTGCCAGGAAGAGAAGGGGAAGCATGAGCAAACAGAAGTTTCGCATACGCTGGAGCATAGGCACCTCCGGTTTTTGAAATGTTGTCACCATTCAGCATGTCCGGGGGCGGATGGATTATCGGTTGAAAAAGCTGGCGAAAAATGTTATATTTGGAGTGTCGAATTATTGCGCTTGAAGGAGGAAGGGTATGGCAAAGCGGAGAGGCAAGACGAAACAGCAGCTCACCCCTAAGCAGGCGGCGGTGCTGTTGGTCCTGTGCGTGGCGGCGGCGGTGGTCCAGTGGTACCTGCGGCCGGAGCCGGTGTCCCTGGAGGACATCCCGGAATGGAGCGGCGCGGCCTATGTGGAGCTGGAGGACAACCAGCCGGGCTTCACCAAGGAGGAAATGACCCTAGAGGCCTTTGAGGACTACAGCGAGCTGGACTACCTGGGCCGCTGCGGCGTGGCCTACGCCAACATCTGCCCAGAGCTGATGCCCACGGAGGAGCGGGAGAGCATCGGGAACGTGAAGCCCACGGGCTGGGTCTCCGCCAAGTACGACTGCGTGGACGGGAAGTACCTCTATAACCGCTGTCACCTCATCGGCTTCCAGCTGGCGGGGGAGAACGCCAACGAGAAAAACCTGATTACCGGCACCCGGTATCTGAACGTCACCGGCATGCTGCCCTTTGAAAATGACGTGGCGGACTATGTTCAGCGGACGGACAACCATGTGCTCTTCCGGGTGACTCCGGTGTTTGTGGGCACGGAGCTGGTGGCCCGGGGAGTGCAGATGGAGGCATATTCCGTAGAGGACGCCGGGGACGGCGTGTGCTTCAACATCTTCGCCTATAACGTTCAGCCCGGGGTGGTCATCGACTACGCCACCGGGGAGAGCCGGCTGGAGGAGGACGCGGCATGAGACTATGGGAGCGGTTTGACCGGATGGTGATTTTTGATACGGAGACCACCGGTGTTGATTATGAAAAGGACCGGATTATCGAAATCGGCGCGGTAACCCTGGAGAATGGCGCGGAAACCGGAGGCATGGACCTCTTCATCCGTCTGCCGGAGGGGCGGCGGCTGGACCCGTTTATTACAAACCTGACCGGCATCACAGAGGAGCAACTGGAGACCGAGGGCGTGGGAGACGAAGAGGCCGCCCGGGCCTTCGCGGACCTTCTGGAGGGGGCGGAGCGGCCGCTGCTTGTGGCCTACAACGCCCAGTTTGATCTGAATTTTCTCTATGGCCTGCTTCGACCCTGGGGATTGGCGGAGATACTGAAAAAGCCCCGGTTTTTGGACGCGCTGACGGTGTACCGGGACCGGCGGGACTACCCCCACAAGCTGGAAAATGCCATCGCTGCCTATCAGCTGGAGGACAAGGCGGTGAACAGCCACCGGGCCATTGACGACGCCCGGGCAGCGGCATGGGTGCTGGAGGCCATGGCGGAGGAGCGAGACGATTTAGAAGAGTATATCGACCTCTTTGGGTCTCATCCAAAATACGGAGTTTCGGGACGAAGGATTTCCTCCGTCACCTATCGCCCCCAGCCCTATGACCGGGGAAGGCCGCTGTATGAGCGGAAATAAGGTGCTGGCAATGACAAAATTTGAAAGGGCGAAATACGGAGCTGCTTCGACCGCAGGAAGAACTGGTGGAAGCTTTTGTGTCCTACTACCAAAGCTTTGAAGCGGATGATATCGACTGCGGATGATAGTCTATGCCACTAAGCGGCGGGGAAAGCCGAGAATGTGGCGAATTGTGCGTAACTTCATAGGAAAGCGCCCGACGAATTGTCGGGCGCTTTTTGGCAGGCTCATGGGGCTTGCAGATAGCGCTCCGCCTCATGGACCGTATGGACCAGATACTGCATGGCCTCCACTGGGTGCTTCCCTACGGCGGTCTCCCCGGTGACCATGACGGAGGCTGCGCCGTCCAGCACGGCGTTGAAGATGTCGCTGACCTCCGCCCGGGTGGGGACGGGATGCTGCTCCATGGAGGCCAGCATCTGGGTTACCACCATGAAGGGCTGCCCCGCCTCCCGGCAGGTGGCGGCGATGCGCTTTTGCAGGGCCGGGAGCTCCCAGAGGGGGCCGGAATTTCCCAGGTCTCCCCGGGCGATGACGATTTCGTCCGCTGCGAAAAGCAGCTCCGCCAGCTTTTCCACGCCTTCCCGATTTTCAATCTTGGCGAAGAGCCGGATGCCCGGTCCCCCGGCGGCGTTCAGGGCTCCCCGGACGGTCTCCAGGTCCTCCCGGCCCCGGACAAAGGGTTGCATGACCCCCGTGATGCCGTAGTTCTTCGCGGCGCGGAGATTTTCCAGGTCGCTGTCCGTCATGGCAGGGAGATGGATGTCCACACCGGGGAGAGCGGCGCTTTTCCGGCTTTGCAGCACGCCGCCCCGTTCCACCCGGGCCCGGGCCCCGTCCGGCAGTGTCTCCGTGACCTGGAGGAGGAGCTTCCCGTCGTCCAGCAGCACCGGCTGCCCGGGAGTTAAATGTGGCAGGACAGCGGCGGGCAGGGGGATGTCCCTTCCCAGGCGGACAGAGGCTCCGTCCGCCAGCTCCAAGGGGGCTGGAAGCGCGCCCACCCGGAGCTCCGGGCCCTGCATGTCAATGAGGAGCTGGGGTGTGACGCCGCGGCTCCGGGCGGCGGCGTGGAGATGCTCGATTTGCTCCGCCGCACCGTCGAGACCCACGTGGGAGAGGTTTAGCCGCACGCCGGTCATCCCGGCGGCAAAGAGCCGGGTCAGGGTTTCGGTGTCGGAGCAGGCGGGGCCCAGGGTGCCGAAGATTTGAACCATGGTCGCCGCCTCCCCTCAACGGAAGAGGGCCGCCAGGCTCTCGGTATAGGGGGGGCGGCAGATGCCCTTTTCTGTGACGATGCCGGCGATGAGGTGGTGGTCCGTCACGTCGAAGGAGGGATTGTAGCACTTGACGCCCGGCAGAGCCATGGGCTTTTCGTACCAGAGGGTCTTGATTTCCTCCGGGTCCCGGAGCTCAATGGGAATGTGATCCCCGTCGGAGCAGCTTAAGTCAATGGTGCTGGTGGGGCCCAGGACGTAGACGGGGATGCCGTAGTGCTTGGCCAGAATGGCCACGCCGCTGGTTCCGATTTTGTTGGCCGTGTCCCCGTTGGCGGCCACCCGGTCACAGCCTACAAAGCAGGCCTGAACCCAGCCGTTTTTCATGACCATGGAGGCCATATTGTCGCAGATTAAGGTCACGTCCACTCCAGCCCGGTGGAGCTCATAGCTGGTGAGGCGGGCTCCCTGGAGGAGGGGACGGGTTTCGTCGGCATAGACGTGGAGGTGTATGCCCCGCTCCGCCGCCAGGAGAAAGGGCCCCTGGGCGGTGCCGTAGCGGGAGGTGGCCAGGGGGCCGGCGTTGCAGTGGGTGAGTACGCCGTCGCCCTCCTTCAAAAGGCTGAGGCCGTATTCGGAGATGGCCTGGCATTTGGCGATGTCGTCCTGGTGGATGTCTACCGCCCTTTGGTACAGGGCCTCCAGCAGGACGGGGCGGGGGTCCGCCAGATGGGCGGCGGCGGTTTGCTCCATTTCCCCCAGGGCCCAGCTGAGGTTCACCGCTGTGGGGCGGGAGGCGTTGAGCTGGGCGGAGTACGCTTGGAGACGGGACTGGAAAGCGGCGGGGTCCGGCGTGTCGATGGAACGGGCCAGAACATAGAGACAGTAGGCGGCGCAGATGCCGATGGCAGGCGCGCCCCGGACCCGAAGGGCCCGGATGGCCTCCACCATTTCTTCTGCGGTTTGGAGACGGATTTCCCGCTCCTCATTGGGCAGGAGGCTCTGGTCAATGATGTACAGGGCCTCGGCAGCCTTGTCGTAGCGGATGTTCTGGGCGTGGGTGACGGTTTTCAGGGAATGGGTCATAGAGGCGCTCCTTTCGAAGGGATGGTTGTAGGAAGGGAAACGTGAATGAAGCCTGACGGGAGGGGGGCTTCGGCAGGGGGAGCCTTCATTACGGGCTCCAGCTTGAAGATGTTGGAGGTAATTGCGATGTGTACGTGGTCTTGGAGAATGGAGTAGTGTTCTGGGGGAATCTTTGCCCTGGAGAAAAACAGGTCCCGAATATTGTCTTGATAATCCAAAATGTCCTCTGGGAAAAACGAATCCAAATTGCTTCCGCGGGAGAAAATCAAAAGATGATGGGAAGAACTCGCCATTAGCCACAGGCCAATACGGCCCCACCAGGTGGCGTCGGTTTCTCCCAGGGACATGCCGAAAATGCAGATGGTGCTGCTGTTCTCAAGAACGCTGAGCGCCTCCTCGTCGTGGCCGTAACCGGATTGCTGGTTTAAAAGAGGCTTGACAACCATGCGCCGCTGGCGGTCATTGGGTAAGAGCGTTGGATTTGCCACCTGGTCGGCATTGTCTACCCCGAGAATCATCCCTCCGGAATGGGTTCCATGGATGTGGATAACGGGTATGCGTGTCTGCGGCGCAAAATTTTCATCTTTCAGATACCCAAACAGCCGGTCGATGACAGTAGTGTAGTTAAAGTTCAAGATTCGATACAGCCGCAGGTCTCTCGTCGAGTGAGCATTTAGGATATTGTTGCGAAAGCGGGGTTCCAGATAGCCTAAATGGTTGCGGATATCCTCCAGAAATTGAAGAGCCATCGTTCTGCCGCACGCATCATAGTCGATGCGCGCTTCTTCGTCCTGCAAATATTGGGCAAAGCAGCGCTTAAAGTGTTGAAGGCACTTGCGGAGAGATACCGCGGTATTTAGTGGAGGGGTATTGGTGTGTTGGCCCAGCGCCAGCTCAAAGTCGGCCCAGTGGGGATACTGACTGCCATTGCGTAAGAGCTCTTTGAATCGGAAGATGTCTGGGTCGTCCGTGCGAAAGCGGTTGTCCCAAAGATAATGGGGGTAGAAATCCTGATATCTTGTTTTTAAGTCCAGGTTGAGGTCAAAGCCGTTGCCAATCAGGAAGGTGACCCGTATCGCCATTCCGTATGCCTCCTTTGGTAAATCCATTTGCCGGTTTTCCAAATTGTAGCATAAACCGCCCCCTTTTGCAACGGCTTAAGAGGAGAGAACAGCGCCCGGACACATGGTGCCCGGGCGCTGCTTTTGGAAGGGGAAGGACCTCAACGGAAGTCGCCGCCTACCTCGATGGCGCGGATAACGCCGTCGTCGCTGGCGTACATGTCGCATTTTTGGGCGTAGGCGTGGGCAATGTCCACGGCGCTTTTGCCCTCGGAGGCGGAAATCCACTCCCGGCTGTCCTTGTTGTAGACCATGACGGAGGCGGGGATGCTGTAGCTCCGTCCGTCCACGGTGACGGCGCTCTCGCCGCTCCAGGCGGTGTTGGGTACGTCTTTCAGGGCGGTGAGGGGCTTGAGGCTGGAGAAGCCTCCGGTGCCCGCGTCGTCCACCACGGCAGCTACGTAAACCCCACCGCTAATGTCATAGTGACTGCGGAAAGGACCGGCTATCTTGCCCTGATCGCTGTAGATGGAGATATACGTGGCGTCCCGATCGTCCATGGTGATGGAGGTGCGCCCGTAGAGGGTTGCGCCTCTGCCGACGGCGCCCAGAGCGATGATATCCACCTGTCCCGCCCAGTTGGTGTGAGCATAGCTGATTTCGCCATTGGGGATGGGCCCGGCTCCCAGGTCGTTGAGACTGAGGGTTTCGATACCATCCGCGGTGTACCGGAAAACGCTGACGGTCTCCGCCAGATTGCTGCTGCCAAGCCGGCGCTTCTCCAGGTCCAGCGCGCCGGAGACGCCGCCGCCCAGGCGGACCAGGCCGATGGTGTTCTTTCCGGTGGAGGTGACCCGGACCAGACGGTTCTGCATGCGGGCCAGCTCCTCTTGACGCAGTGTGGTAATCTTGTCGCTGAGCGGATCGCCCAGGTCCACAGAACCCTTGATTTCAATGCCGCAGAGGAGCTCTACCGTGGCACTGGCGCCGGAGATGGAGGTGGCAATTCCGATGGCGTTGGCTCCGGCTCCGGCGGTGCCGGGCTTCACCGCGCCGGCTACCTTGTTGTCCTCTGTCAAAAGCAGGGTGATCTGGTCGCCGGGGCGGAATTTCGCCAGGGTGGACTGGGCCGTGGGCAGCACGTCGAAGTCATGGCCCAGGGCCCGGATACTGGTGGGCTCCGTGGGGCTGGGGGTGCAGGACTCGTAGTAGCCCGTCAGCCGGGTGTCGCAGACCCGGATGGTGTTAGTAGAGCTGGCATAGGTGGCCACGTCATAGGGGCGCATATCCTTGGCATTGGCCCGGCAGCCGTTTTTGTAGATGGTATAGCCTCCCACGCCCCCGGTCAGGGCGTCAAAGCCCTTGACGGAATTTTTCTCGTAGACAATGACCGCCTCGGTGGAGCTGTCGCCTCCGCCGATGAAGATGAATTCCACATTCCCGGCGGTGCCCAGGTAAAGGGTCAAAGACGTGCCGGGATTCACCCAGGACCGGGCCTCGCTCCAGGTGGTTTCCGCGCTGTTGCGATAGACCTTGGTGCCGCTGGTGACCATGTACTTGCTTCCGGAGCGGTCCGTAATCTGGTTGGCCTCGGCCTTGAGCACGGTGATGACCCGGCTGACGCCCAGCGCGTCGGGGAGGAAGGTGCGGACCTTTTGACCCTCCAGCACCAGCGTGCCCTTCAGGCCGTTGAGGGAGCCGTTGGAGGCCTTGTCCCCGGCCATTTGGTAAACGGAGCCATCGGAGAAGAGCATGGCGGTTTCCTTGCCGTCGGGGCCCCGGGCGTTGGAGGACACCAGAACCATGTCGGCCTTGGTGGTCAGACCGGCGGCGGTGAGGAAGTTGCTGACGGTCTTATCCCCCTGGACGTCCGCCCGGAGGAGGTTGTTGAAGAGGATGGCGGCGTCGCTCCGGCTGAGAGGGGAGTTGCCCCTGGTGGTGTCCACCCCGTCGGTGAGGCCGATGGAGGCGGCGAAGGACAAATAGCTGTCCGGCCACACGCCGCCGATGTTCTCGTCCTTATACCCCAGGACCCGGAGGAGGATGGTGGCCGCCTGCCCCAGGGTGACGGTGCGGTCCGGGTAGAACTTGCCGTCGGAGAAGCCGGAGATGGCGTTCTTCCCCTTGGAGGCCATGTTGATATAGGCCGCCGCCCAGTGGGAGGGCTTCACATCCGGATAGACGGTGACGGTGCGGTAAAGGCCCAGCTCGTCCTCGGCGTTCAGGGCGCAGACCACCATCTTGCAGAACTGGGCCCGGGTGAGCTGGCCGTTGGGACGGAAATTTCCGTCGGAAAAGCCGTCCATGATGCCCATGAGCCGCAGGGACTCCACCTGGGCGTAAGCGTCGCCGTTCAAATCGTAAAAGCGGTTTGCGGGCGGCGCGGCCTGGGCGGGCAGGACCAGCAGGGACGCCGCCATGGCCGCCAGGAGCAGCAGGGACAAGATGCGTTTTTTCATAATCTTCCTCCACTTGAATGGAATTTCAGGAATACCGGCTTGCCTGGGCGGAGGCTGAATCCGCCAGACGGGAATTACTCGGCCCGGAGGGCCTCCACCGGCTGGAGCTTGGACGCCTTGATGGCGGGGTAGCTGCCGAAGATCAATCCCAGCAGCACGGAGAACCCCAGGGCCCCGGCTGTCACGCTGGCGGAGGGGTAAATGGTCATTTTAAACAGCAGATTTCCCGCCACGTAGCAGCCCAGGGTGCCGATTAAAATGCCGATGATGCCGCCGATGCCGCAGAGCATGGCCGCCTCGATCAAAAACTGGGTGACGATGGAGCTCCGCTGGGCGCCGATGGCCCGGCGGATGCCGATTTCCCTGGTCCGCTCCGTCACCGTCACCAGCATGATGTTCATGATGCCGATGCCGCCCACCAGCAGGGAAATGGCGGCGATGCCGCCCAGCACCAGGGAGATCATGCCCATCTGCTCGTTCATGCTCTGCTGCCAGCGGTCGTCGGGGCTGACGTAGGAGTCCCCTGTGGCCGGGTCTACCAGGCCCTTCAAGAAGCCCCGGACACGGGTAGCCACTTCCGTGGTGGAAACGCCGTCCTTGGCCTTGATGATAAAATTCTCAATCCGGTCGCCTCCCAGCAGCCGGCGGGCGGTATAGGGCAGGAGGATGAAGTTGTCGATGAAGCTGCTCTGGGCCTCGCTTCCCGTAACGCGAGGGGAGTAGACGCCCACCACCTCAAAGCTCTGCCCGTTAAGCTGGAGAACCTTGCCCACCGGGTCCGCGGAGTCGAAGAACGCCTCCGCCGCCTGGGAGCCCAGGACGCAGACCTGGTTGTACCGCTCCACGTCCAGCTCCCCCAAATCCCGGCCCTTGGAAACGGTCAGATTGTTGCAGGCGCTGTATTGGGCGCTGACATAATACACGGAGGGAGCCTGCTGGCCGGTCTGGGTTTCCCAGTCCCATTGAAAGTTCGCGGAGTTTTTGGTGCCGTAGACCACGTTGACATTGGCGTAGGCCTCCGGCGTGATGCCCACGATGTACTGGGGGATGGACTTGCAGTAGGAGTAAAGGTCTGGAAAGTAGTCCTTGCCGGAGCTGACCATGTTTCCGTTTTCGTCCACCTCGTACATATAGCTGTAGATGTTGACTGTGATTTTGTTGCTGCCCATGGCGGAGAACTGCTCCATGGTTTTCGCCGCGTAGCCGGTCATGACCGAGACGATGGTCATGACCGCCGCGATGCCGATGATGACGCCCAGCATGGTCAGCATGGAGCGGCCCTTTTTGCCGATGATGGACTTCCAGGCCATTTTCACTGCCTGACGGATGTTCAAAACCAGTCCACCTCCTGTTCCTTGTCCTCCACGATTTTCCCGTCGGTGAGGCGCACGCAACGCCGGGCCGTGGCGGCGATTCCGTTGTCGTGGGTGATGAGGATGACGGTGGTGCCCTCCCGGTTGAGCTGCTGGAGGAACTCCAGCACCTCGTGGCCCGTCCGGGAGTCCAGGGCGCCGGTGGGCTCGTCGGCCATGATGATGGGGGGTTTGGTGGCGATGGCCCGGGCGATGGCCACCCGCTGCTGCTGGCCGCCGGACATCTCCGTGGGCTTGTGCTTCACGCGCTTGGAAAGGCCCACCCGGTCCAGGGCCTCCAGGGCCATGTCATAGCGGTCGTCCGCCCGGATGCCCTGGTAAATCAGGGGCAGCTCCACATTTTCCAGCACCGTTAGGGTCTGGATCAGGTTGTACTGCTGGAAGATGAAGCCGATCTCCTTGTTGCGGATGCGGCTGAGCTCCGTGTCCGTCAGCTCCCGGACGTCGGTGCCGTCCAGGAGGTAGTCCCCCCGGGTGGGGATGTCCAGGCAGCCCAGGACGTTCATCATGGTGGACTTGCCGGAGCCGGACTGGCCCACAATGGCCACGAATTCCCCCCGCTGTATGGTGAGGGAAACCCCGTCCAGGGCCCGGACCTCGCTTTCAAGACCCTCGCCGTAGATCTTGAAGATATTTTTCAATTCAATCAGATTTGCCATATCAGTAACCCCAGGGGTTGGCCGTCTGAATCTGGGTAAAGACCTCGGTGCCTTCCTCCACGCCGGACTTGATTTCCACGTTGTAGTTGTCGGAGATGCCGATTTCCACGGCCACAGGCCAGAAGCCCTCGGGAATCGTCTCGTCGGCCATGATGTTTTCCACCACGTTGTCCGGCCGGTCGCCCTTGACGTAGACCACCGTCAGGCTCTCGCCCTCCTCGGTGGAGACGGTGCGCACGGACTGGAGGGGCAGCACCAGGCAGTTGTCGTTTTCGCTGGCGGTGAGCTTGTAGTTGATGTAGCTGTTGACCTGGAGGGTTTCTTCCGTGTTGTCCACCGAGATCACCATGGGATAGGTCGCCACGCCGTTGTTGATGGTGCTGGAGAGGCTGACGCTCTCCACCGTGCCCATTGCCATGGTGCCCCACTGGTCCAGCTCCACCATGGTCCCTACCTGGACGGCGCTGACGTTCCGCTCGTCCACCGTGGCGTTGACCATCAGGGAGGAGGTGTCGGAAATGGTAACCACCGTGGTGTTGGCGGCGATTTCGTCTCCGGGCTTCATGGTCAGGCCAATGACCTTGCCCGCGATGGAGGCCACGGCGGAGCAGTTGGCCAGGTTTTTCTCGGCAGTCTCCAGCTCCTTCTGGGCCTCGTCCAGGCTCTGCTGGGCGGAGTAGATCTCCGCCTCGCTGTCCTCTCCGTCCACCCGGACCAGGACCTGCCCGGCGGTGACCTGGAGGAAGTCCACCAGGGAGCTGGAGAGGACGGTGCCGTTGACAGTGGATTTCAGATCGCCGGTGCGGTAGTACTCCAGCTTCCCGGGCTCATAGGGATAGATGGTCTCGCCCTCCTCCGTGGTCACGGTGGCGGAGGCCGCCATCTCGGCGGTAAGGGCCCCCTCGTTCTCCACCAAAATATCGGCGGAGAAGAGCTTGGTGCCCTCCGGCGTGATGCGGCTGACCATGTGGACCGCCTCCACCGTGCCGGGGAGGGAGCTCATCAGGGCGGGGATGGACACGTCCATGCTCTGGCCCTGGTAAATCATGCCCTCATAGGCGTAGCTGTAGTACTGGGTGAGCCGCAAACGGGTGTCGTCCGCCAGCACGGCCAGCTTCTGCTCCTTGCTGATGGTGTCCCCGGGGTTCAGGTCCACCACCTCCATCAGCTTGCCGGAGTAGCCCGCCGCCAGGTTGAGGCCCGCCACGTCCTTCAAAAGGGCGTTGAGCTGCTTCTCCCGGCCCAGCACGTCCTGCCGGGCCTTGTCCACGGCGGAGCGGGCGGCGTCGGAGTCGATGACGAAGAGAGGGGTGCCCGGCTCCACGGTGTCGCCCTCGCTGACAAAGACCTCGGACACGGTTCCCGTGGTGGCGATGGTAATGGTTTCGCTGTCCTTGGCCTTGGTCAGTCCGCTACCCTCCACCGTGGAGGTAATGGAGTTGTACTGCACCACGTCGGTGAGTATCTCGGTTTCGTCGCCGCCTTTCTTAGCGGACAGGAATTTCCAGACCCCCAGGCCGATGGCGGTGAGAATCAGAAGGGTGAGGAACCACCGGACAATTTTTCGCCGCTTCTTTCGGGGCATTCCCTTCCACTTCTTCCAAAGGGAGGTCTTTTCCGCTTCCGGCGCGGGAGGCGGAGCCGCCTCGGGGGCCGCCTGAACGGTCCCGGTCTGCTGTTCGCGATCCATGACTTCTGACATAGGCTTTCTCCTTCATGGTTGGATGAATTTCCTGAAACGGCGGAATCCGCCGCTGTGGTGACCCAGGGACAGGATAACAGGGTCTGGCATCATAACTGTATCATTGATACTAGAACAGTTCGCTGGGGAAAACAACAACAAAACGGTTACAGATTTCTTAAGATTTTCATAAGATTTGGGTTTGAGCCCTATAAAGGTTAGACGGGAGAAGGGCTGGAAAGGTTTCGGAAAATCTTGTACAAAAATATGGAAGCAGAGGCGCACATTTCCGTCAAGGGGCCGTTTCAGGGAAAAACCGCCCCGAAGCGGGGCGGTTTTTGCGAAAGGTCAGGCGTTGGCTGCGTCCTTCTTCGCCATGGATTTCTGATAGAACAGCAGAATGGCCAGGGCGGCAAGGCCCACCACATCCGTGGCGGAGCCGGGAACCATCATGGCAAGGCCCGCGATGACCAGGGCCAGCCGCATCCACTTGGGAATGGGCCGGAAGAGGAAGCCGTTCAGCGCCGCGGCCACGCCGAAGATGCCCAGCAGCGCGCTGACGACAATTTGTATCACCTGGAACACGCTGGTCACGTCCACGAAGAGCATGGCCGGGCTGTAGGCGAAGATATAGGGGACGATGAAGGCGGCGATGGCCAGCTTGGTGGCGTTGACGCCGGTTTTCATGGGGTCAGATTTGGCAATGGCGCTGCCCGCGTAGGCCGCCAGGGCCACGGGGGGCGTGATGTCCGCCACAATGCCGAAGTAAAAGACAAAGAAGTGGGCGGGAATCTTGCCGATGCCCAGTTGAATCAGAATGGGGGCACAGGTGGAGGCCATGATGCAGTAGTTGGCCGTGGTGGGCACGCCCATGCCCAGGACGATGCAGCAGAGCATGGTCAAAAACAGGGCGATGAACAGGGACAGGGCCTCGTTGGGGACCATGCCGCTGATGTTTACGACAGCGTTGATCAGCTTGGAGGCAAGGCCCGTCACCGTGATGCACCCGGCCACCATGCCCGCCATGGAGCAGGCCACGGCCACGGTGATGCAGCTCCGTCCACCGGCCTCCAGGGAATTGACGATCATAGCGGCGGTGTTTTTCCCGAAACGGACCGCCCCGCCCTCGTTGCGCTGGGCACGGCTGTCCGCGAAGATATGGGGCAGGCTCACCAGAATTGCCAGCAGGATGGCAATGGAGGCGGAGTACTGGAGGGTCCGGGTGCCGGTGGAGACCATCCACACCAGCACCACCAGAGGAAGCAGCAGGTAGATGCTGCGGATCAAAATACCGAACTTAGGAAGCTGGTCCCGGGGGATGCCTTTCAGATTCAGACGGCGGGCCTCCAGATGGACCGCCAGGAAGATGCCGGTGAAGTACAGCAGGGCGGGGAGGATGGCCTTTACCGCCACGTTGGCGTAGGTGGTATCCATATACTCCGCCATGAGGAAGGCCGCCGCGCCCATGATGGGGGGCATGATCTGCCCGCCGGTGGAGGCCGCCGCCTCCACAGCTCCGGCAAATTCGCCCTGATAGCCGGTGCGCTTCATCATAGGGATGGTGACGGAGCCGGTGGTGACGGTGTTGCCCACGGAGGAACCGGACACCATGCCGCAGAGGGCGGAGGAGATGACCGCCACCTTGGCGGGACCGCCGGAGGTGCTGCCCGCCAGGGAGTTGGCGAGGTCGATGAAGAAGCTGGAGATGCCCGTCCGCTCCAGGAAGGCCCCGAAGATGATGAACACGGCGATGAACTTGGCGCAGACCTGGATGGGGGTGGCCATGACGCCGGAGGTGCCATAGAACAGGGTGTAGACTACCCGAGCCAGGTTCTGGCCGCTGGCAAAGGTGTACACCAGCAGTACGCCCACCACGCAGAGAATGGGAAGCCCCACGCAGCGGCGGCAGAGCTCTGCCAGACAGAGGACCGCCACCACGCCGATGACCAGATAGAACCAGGCGTTTGGAATGGCGGTTTCGCTGGCGGGATTGATCTTGCCCGCGCTGGTGATGACCATGACCAGGGATTTGTAGTTCACGCAGTAATAGAAGAAGGAGCCCGCCCCCAGGAACATCAGAACAATGTCATACCAGGGCATGGAGTTGGGCTTTACGTGGTCCTTCCGGGCGGGATAGGTCAGGTAGCCCATGACGATGATGAGCCCCAGGAAGGAGCTGAGCCGGATGGGCATATCCCAGGTGCAGCGGAGGGTGGACCAGATGCAGTACAGGGAGAACAGGGCCATGACCACGCTGACCACGGCCTTGGGCTTCCCCTCCCAGATGCGGGTGGCGGATTCCCGGTCATACTTCCGCATAACCTCGTCCATGTCCGCCGCCGTGCCGATTTCCACGTCGGGGAGGTTCTTCTTGTCTTTCTCGCTCATAGAATCGTACTCCTTGATTAAAATAAACACAACGAAAACAGGGTCCTTGCCGTATTGAAGGGGCGGCAGACGGCTGCCCTTTCAATGCGGCAAGGGCCGCTTGAAGCGGCCCTTGCCGGGAATGGCGAGGGGAAAAATCAATAGGTCCCGGCGGGAATGGTGTAGGCGCTGTAGTAGGGGGAGACCTCCAGCAGGGCGTTGGTGTGCTCCTCATCCAGGCTGACCAGATACACGGGGCCGCTGGTAGCCAGGTCCACAATGGAGGTGGTGGGCGCGCCGGCCACCACGAAAGCCGCGTCGATCTTCTTGTCTTTCAGGTTTTCGGTGCTGTCGGCAAAGCCCAGGTACACGGGGCTGATGCCGGTGTCGGGGTCGATGTCATAGGCGCTCAGCACGTCCACGGCGTTGAACCATACGCCGGAGCCCCGGTCACCGATGGAGACGGACTTGCCCGCAAGGTCCGCAACGGACTTGATGTCGGGATTGGTGGTGACGATTTGGACCTGCTCCATGTAGAGGGCGGCTACCACGGAGAAGTTCTCCACCTTGGCGTCGAAGAGCCGCTCGCCGTTGTAGGCGTAGCTCATAACGTCGGACTGGACGAAGCCCAGCTGCACATCGCCAGCGGCCAGGTTCTCGATGTTTTCCTTGGAGCCGCCGGAGGTGATGGCGGTGACGGAGACGCTGGTGGAGTTGGAGACGAAGTTGCTCAACACGCCGCCAAAGGCGTAGTAGGTGCCGGACTCGCCGCCGGTGCCGAAGGTCAGGGACTTGGAGTCGCCAGAGCCAGCGCCGTCCTTCACGGAAGCGACCTCTTTGCCCTTTTCAGAGAAGTACTTGGCCGCGCCGGGGTGATAGGGCACGGAGGTGACGGAGGAGGCGAAGTCCAGGTCCAGCTCGCCGCCCTTGGCGTGCTGCTCGGTGATGGCCTCGATGTTTTCGAAGATGGCGGAGGTGAAGGCGTAGATGTCCTCCTCGGGCACGTCGTCCCGGGCGATGACCACGGCGCCCACGGCCACGGTATTGGTGTCCTCGGCCACGGCGGAGTCGCCGGAATCGGCGGGGGCAGAGGTATCGGCAGGGGCGCTGGTGTCCGCAGGAGCGGAGCCGCCCTTATCGCCGCCGCAGCCGGCAAGGAGCATGGCCAACATGAGAACGGCCATCAGCAGAGAGAATTTCTTTTTCATCGTTCTTCCTCTTTTCGGGATTGGATTTTGCGAGGGTTGAAGCCAACTCTTGCAAGTATGAAATTATCATACCACAAAATGGCTGATATTACAAGGGCACATTTCACTATAGTAAATAATTTTTGCAAGTTACCATGAATATACTTGCATTTGAGGGGGCTTTTGTGAAAATTTTAGGGTGGCTTACGGCGAAAACGGAAAATCTGCACAAAGCTTTCTCCCTCGCAAAGCGAAGATTTGTACAAATATATGGGCTCGATGGAGCAAAGGAGACGCCGGAGACGAGTTGCCTCCGGCGTTGCTCTAATTTAGACCCATGTGTAGCTTTACTTATGGGGCGCTTATGTCTATACGTCCTCTTGGGACAATGAGGGAAGATCTATATACTTTCCAACCTCTTCCAGATCAACTCCTATCTTAAGCCATCCCTTAATATCGGAGGGAAGCGCGGTCCAGTGGCTGTTCCATGCCAATTCAAAATAGTTCTTGGGACTTTTCAAAATCATGGCATCCCGAAGGATACCGATGTAGCTTGTGTCCTCTATTTCTCCGGGCAGCCACTCTTGCGGCTGTTTTTGGGAGAGCAGGGCTTTTAACTGATGGAGTGTCTTGATTCCGAAGCTGGAAAGC
This sequence comes from uncultured Oscillibacter sp., assembly GCA_910587705.1. GTDB lineage: Bacteria > Bacillota > Clostridia > Oscillospirales > Oscillospiraceae > Oscillibacter. Next base: position 119,143 of record CAJUMX010000005.1, on the reverse strand, counting down.
TCATCAATGATCTCGCTGCTGTTCTGCATGTAAAATTCCGCCAGAGCATCGGTGTTGCACCCACTGAAATACTCGTTTAAAAATTCCAGCAGAGACGTGGAGTCAATGGTAATGTCCTGGAGATCACCCTGGATGGCTTTTGCCTTTACCTCGGCGGCGTAGTGGTCGATTTCCCGAGACAGGGCGCAGAATTCCTGGTCCATCAATTCCAGGGTCCCGGCCACCAGGTAGAATTTTCGCCGAATTTCCTTTGGCAGCACCCCCGCGAATTTGTAGCCACGGTCATGCTCAATTTCCGCCCAGGCGTGCTGGAGCAGGGATCGCACCTGAATTTCACAGCGGAGGCCCTGGAATCTGCGGTATTCGCATAAATCCGCCCGGGGAGAGGTCAGCGTCACAATGTAGTGCACAGACAGGTACCCCACTTTGTCCACGTCCATATCCGCCGCCTTGTTTCCGGAGTTCTCCTGGTCAACGGAAAACTCCCGCTCAATTAAGCTGCACACCTGCGCGACCTCGGTGGTGGTATGGGTAATGATGCGCAGTCCCGCGACGTCCATAATTTCGTCGGGACTGGAGTAGGGCTTCCGGTCAAATTTTTGGAGAAAGCTGTCCCGGGCCTTCACCCGCCCGTTGACGCTGTGATAGGGGATGCGGTTCTCCTTTAGGAGCGTCTCTATAAGTTTTTCCAAGGTGGTGACCAGTCCCTCGTACTGGTCCCGGTTTTGGTCGTACCATTCCTGGCTTTTCTGAACACTTGGCTTTTCCATACGGCGCCTCTTTCTCTCTATTCTTTATAATAGCGGCGGTGATTCCCATAAAAACGTGGGTTTGGCAAGGAGATGAGCCATCCGCTGTTTTGGAACGTCCGCAAGGGCCGCTCCCGAAGGAACGGCCCTGTTTGCGTGCTTATACGATCTTTCGAAGGACTGGCGCGGACTGCTTTTCCTCCGCCAGACAGCGGATGATGTCCTGACGGGTGACGATGCCAATGAAGCTGTTCAGATCGTCCACCACAGGGACGAAGTTGTGCCGGACAATGGTGCCCAGCAGCTCGTCTACGGAGGCGGTGATGCGGACGGAGGGATTTTCCCGGAGAATATCCCGGACGTGGAGCCGCTCCAGCTCCTTCATGGAGCAGGGACAGGGGGTTCCCTCGTCGGGCAGCAGCCGCCAGAGGAAATCTCCCTCGCTGACGGTGCCCACATATTGGCCTTTGCGGTTGATGACGGGGACGGCGCTGCGGCCATGGTGCCGGAGCTTTTCCAGACCCTGGCGCATGGTGTTGTCGTCGTACAGATAGGCGACGCGGTGCTTCGGCGTCAAAAGGTAAGCAATGTTCACAATGATGCCTCATTTCTGCTGGGCAGGCGGGCTGGGCCGCCTGGGTCGTGGTGGTGCTTTTGCATATTTATAATATACAGGAAGTGCTTGGATAAATGGTGAACAGTTTATGAAATCTGCCCAGAAATCCTGGGCTCGCCTGTGAAGCCCTGGGGCCCAGGCAATTGAGAGGATGAGAGCGTCCGGGTAATTTGTCCGGCGGAAAAACGGAACAGGGCCAGCCGAGAGGCTGGCCCTGAACCTTATTGTTTGGAAGATTGGATGAAAAGAAGTTTTGTCTCTTGCAAGTATTAAGATACAGGAGAGTTGTTAAGGAAACCAGCGTCAATTGTTACAAAAGTCTTAAATCTTATGTCAACCAAGAGGCTCTTGGGGAGGTTGCTCCTACGTTGTATTCCTTCCATATACGCGATCAGACAGGTCTCCTCCGGATTCTCCCCCTTGCCTGCAAGCGGAAACTATGGTATACTGAACCTGGACAAAATTGGGAAGGATTTTCCCCAAAGGAGGTGGCGCAATGGAAAAGAAGGGTGTGAAAATTGCCGCCCAGAACCGGAAAGCCCACCATGACTACTACGTGGAGGAAAAATATGAGGCGGGCATCGAGCTGGCGGGGACGGAGGTGAAGTCCGTCCGGGCCGGGACGCTGAATTTGAAGGATTCCTATTGCTCTGTGAAGGAGGGGGAGCTCTTCGTCCACGGTATGCACATCTCCCCCTATGAAAAGGGGAACATCTTCAACAAAGACCCCGTTCGGCCCCGCCGCCTGCTGATGCACAAGCGGGAGATTCGCAAGCTCCACGCCCTGGTGAAGCAGGACGGCTACACCCTGGTCCCCCTGTCCGTGTATTTCAAGGACTCCCGGGTCAAGGTGGAGGTGGGCCTGTGCAAGGGCAAGAAAAACTACGACAAGCGAGACGCCGCCGCCCAGCGGGACGCAAAGCGGGAGATGGACCGGGCCATGAAGGCGCGGTGAGGCCGTGACCGCGCGGAGACTTTTCGCGGCAGCCCGGGGTGCCGCCGGGGCAGCTTTGGGTACGTATCTGGCGCTGCGGCTTTGGGTTGCCCTGGGTTTCGCACTGCGGGCCCTCCGGCTGGAGACCTCCTTGATGGTTTTGGGCCCGCGTTTTCTCTGCCCCGCCGCGTACCTGGGCTATAGGTTCTTCCGGGGCCTGCGGGAGAGGGGGGTTCCTATGCCGCCACTTGGGGGTGTGCCTTTTTGGCCCTGCCCTTGACGGTGAAACCGGCTGTGGTGGCGGCCTTCGCTATGACCGCTCCGACGAGTGCTATATCCTCTATGACAAGCGAGAGAAAATCTTGGCGAAGTTCAGTACCCGGGACGACTTCGGCTCCCAGTTTCTGAACTTCTTAACGGATCACGAAATCCGACTTTGTAAATAGGAAAGGAACGAAACGACATGAGCAATCCCATTGCCACAATTTTGATGGAGGACGGCAAAAAAATGACCGCCGAGCTCTATCCCGAAAAGGCCCCCAACACGGTCAACAACTTTATCGCCCTGGCAAATAAGGGCTTTTACGATGGCTTAACCTTCCATCGGGTCATCCCCGGCTTCATGATTCAGGGCGGATGCCCGGACGGAACCGGCATAGGCGGGCCCGGCTATGAAATCAAAGGGGAGTTCGCCTCCAACGGCTTCGCCCAGAACGACTTGAAGCACGCCACCGGCGTTCTCTCCATGGCCCGGACCATGGCCCCGGATTCCGCCGGAAGCCAGTTCTTTGTCATGGTGGCCCCGGCGGGGCACCTGGATGGTGAGTATGCCGCCTTTGGCCAGGTCCTCGAGGGTGTGGACGACGCCATTGCCATTTCCCGGGTTCCCCGGAGCATGATGGATGACAAGCCCAAAAAGCCCGTGGTCATCCAGTCCATCCGGGTGGATACCAAGGGTGTGGAGTACCCGGAGCCCGAAACCCGCTGAACAAAAACGGACACATGAAGGAGGAAGCCATGAAAACCGCCATCATTACCGGCGCGTCCTCCGGCCTGGGCTGGGAGCTGGCCCGCCAGATCGAGGATGTGTTCCCAGATATCGAGTGTTATTGGCTCATCGCCCGCCGGGAGGACCGGCTGGAGAGCCTGGCCATCAGCCTGCCGGGGCGGCATACGGCCTGCATTGCCCTGGACCTGTGTGACCCCATGAGCTTTGTGTCCCTAAAAGACCGCCTGGCGGAGGAAAAACCGGAGGTTTCCCTGCTGGTGAATTGCGCGGGCTGCGGGTATTTGGGCCGTGTAGGCGAAATGGATACCGCCTCCCAGACCCGTATGGTGGACCTGAATGTCCGGGCCCTGACTGCAGTGACCAACATTGTGCTGCCCTATATGACGGAAGGAAGTCGTATTTTAAACGTCTCCTCCATCGCCTCCTTCTGCCCGAACCCCCGAATGACGGTCTATTCCTCTACGAAAGCCTACGTCTCCCACTTCACCGTGGGCCTGAACGAGGAGCTGCGCCGCCACAAAATCAGCGTCACAGCGGTATGCCCCGGCCCGATGGCCACGGAGTTTTTGCCCCTGGCGGGGATCACGGGCCATTCCAGCACCTTCGAGTTCCTGCCCTACTGCGACCAGGTAAAGGTAGCGGGCGGGGCCCTCCGGGCCGCGAAGGCGGGCCGCACGATCTATACCCCCAAGCTGTTCTATAAGTTTTACCGCCTCCTGGCGAAAGTGACGCCCTCGCAGCTTTTGGTTAAGTTTGTAAAAACCTGAGCATACTGTAAAAGCGGGCCCGCAAGGGCCCCGCTCCAAATGTCACAAAATCGTAACACACACCACCGCAAACCTATGCTATACTAATGCAATGAGTCCACCGACCAATTCCCAAGGACCAACCCCACGCAAAGGCCCACCGCGCCCAATCTCCCGTCCCTCGTCCCCCCGCAGGGGGTGGGGGTTACTCAAGGGGGAGCCTGCTCCCCCTTGAAGAAGTGGAGCAAGAGAGCGGGCGCAGCTCTCGCCAATCGCCAAAGGCGCTTGGCGGGAACGGAGCATAGCGGACTTTGCGACACTTCCGGGGGTGTAAGGGTTTCGACGGGGGTATGGAGGCGGGACCAGCGGGCGGCGGCGCCTGACCGCCATAAAACGGGCAAATTATAAATTAAATAACAACAACACTGTTGCTATTGCTGCCTAATTAAAGGCAGCCGTCCGACCCGGGAGGACCGCGAACCGGGAAGGGCGTCGTTTAGCGGTAAATGTGCGTACGGTAAGCTTTGCCCGTGCCACACATGATGAAGCTCACCTGACCTGACGGCGTGACGGTTTGCCGTCTGGAAGGGGAACGGGAGGAGCAAGACCTCCACAATAATCGTCTGCGCCCGGAGAACGTCCCGTTAAAGTGCTTTCGGACGCGGGTTCAACTCCCGCCACCTCCACCACAAGAGAGCCTTGAAACCACAATGGTTTCAAGGCTTTTTTCATGCCCCAAAGAAGTTTTCCTTTTATACGCCCTGAATGCCGTTAATATATGCTTGCATTCTGTCGGAGCGCTCATCCATCATCTGTTTGGAGACATGACCATAAGCATCCTGCGTAAAGCGGCAGCCGTATGCCCCAGTCTGCCTTGTACGGCCTTTCTTATTCAGAGGGTTGATCCAGGTTCAGCGCACCGACGCGTCTTGGTTTCCCGGCCTTCGCCGCATAAAGGAACTCTACGCAAAAAAATGCTATAATTTGCGTAGTTTTACGAAAGCAAACGCTTGAGTAAACATATTTTATGTACAAATTGATGAAAAACAGTTGACAGTCTCTGGAAGTTGTAGCATACTGATGTTAATACACCCGCCGCTCCGCCGGGGCGGAGCAGTGGGAATCAAAGGAGGACTCCGACATGAGAAAGTTCCCAGCAAAGCTACTGTCAATGCTGCTTGTACTGACCATGCTGCTGCCCCTGCTGGCGGCGGGCGCCTTCGCCAAGGAGGCGGAGGGCTGGTGGACCGAAGAGGTCTGGGACACGGAGACCCTGGTATCCCTGGGGGCCAAGCCCCCGGTCTACAACAAGACGGCCAAGACCTATGAGATCAGCGCGCCGGAGCAGCTTTTGTTCCTCTCCGGTGGATGGAAGTCTGCCGACACCAATAAGGACGGCCAGCCCGATGCTCCCCGGGACGGGCGCTACGTTCTGATGGAGGACATTGACATGGGCCCGCTGATGGAATCCATCGGAAAGGCCATCACCGCCTCCTCCGGCGAGGAGAGCGAGGGCTGGATGCCTCCCCTCTCCGGCAACAAGGACGAAAATGCGGACAAAACCGACGGCTGGTTCAAAGGCCAGATCGACGGACAGTTCCACACCATCTCCAATCTCCGTATTCGCCGGGTGGACGAAAAATACGCCGCCCTGGTGGGATACCTGGGTGACGAGACCTTCACCAGTCCTGTCATCCGGAACCTGGGCTTGGTGGATGTGAGCATTGAGGGCAAAAAGACCTGCGGAGCTTTCGCGGGCGTCAGCTATGGTACCATCGAAAACTGTTTCGCCACCGGCTCTATCAAGGCCAAGGAAACCACCGGAGGTCTGGTAGGCAAGTGTGAAGGGCCTGTCCGCAACTGCCTTTCTTACATGAAGGTCAAGGCCAAGGAGCTGGTGGGCGGGCTCACCGGCAGCATAGAGACCGGCGGCTCCGTGGAAAACTGCTTTGTGGGTGGCTCTGTGACCATCTCCAACGGCGGCGGAGCGGTTTCCGGCGGCGGCGTCAGCGGCGCGTTTGCCGCGGCGAACTTCCTGAAAAACACCGTCTCCGTGGTCAGGAAAGTTTCCGGCGAAGAGGGAGCCCAGAACATAGACCGCTTTGTGGGCACCCTGGACAGCGAGAGCGGAGCCAACATCACCCACAACTATGTCTGGGAGGGTGCGGTTCTCTCCGGCAATCAGCCCTTGGCCCATCCCAACCGGGAAATCTTCCAGACCGCCTCCGCGAAGGTTCTGCAAAGCCGGGACCAGTATGAGAAGGAACTCAAGTGGGACTTTGCCAAGACCTGGAGCTGGGTAGGCGCGCCTGATGCGGGATACCCCATGCTGTCCGGCTTTGTCAAAGCCGAGAACGCTCCCGAATTGAAAATTGCCAAAGACCTGATCGTAGAGCAGCCCGTCCTGCTTCTGGACGACTTGCTGGTGAACTGGGTTGCCAAGGGAACCCAGCCCACCGTCAGCGTTCGTCTGGTTCTTCCCGAGGGGAAGAAGGCCGACAGCGTTAAAGTATTCTACGGCAAGACCCCGGAAACGCTCACCACTTCCGTGGACGTGCCGGAGAGCGGCAAGGCCGTTCTACCCCTGAAGGACGCCGGACAGTATTACTACTATGCTGCCGCCGTGATAGACGGCGAGACCATCACGGTTCCCACAGATTCCGGCGCCCCACTGCCCCTGGAGCTGGACGACGGCGTGGTCGACGCCGCTCCCCGGGAAGTTCTCTGCCAGGTGGGCGAGACTTTTGCCCAAGTCAATCTGAACTGGCTCACTGACCCCGCCGTGACGGACTCCAAGGTTTGGTACCGGGCCAAGGGAGAGAGCGGTTGGAACACCGCCAAGGGGGAAAACGTCCTCCACTATCTGACCCGCGGCTGGGAGGAGACCCGGAGCCACTCCGCCGTTCTCACCGGCTTGAGCGCGGAAACCGTCTATGAGTACATGGTAGGCGGCACTTACCATGGCAAGGACTATCGCGGCGAAGTCCACAGCTTCACCACCCTGCCGGAGTCTGGGGCCTTTACCTTCATGCAGTACGGCGACCTGCAAGCCGAGACGCCCGAGGGCTACAACCCCTTCCTGGACACCATGGAGAAATTCGTGGACAAGCTGCCGGAGCAGCCGCGCTTCCTGCTGAACACCGGCGATATGGTGGATGCAGGCTATAAGAGCTCTCAATGGGCGGACTATTTTGACAAGCTGGGCGGCCACATGGCGGACCGGCTGAACATTCTCCTCCCCGGCAACCACGAAAACGCCGGCGACCTGCTCTATAAGCAGTACGGCGCCCGGACCAGCCTGCCTAACGAGGCGGAGTACGGCCCTCTGGAGGGCACCGGCTGGTGTGTCGTGGGAGACGCCTGCTTTGTATTCATCAACGCCGACCCCTATTCCGGCAAGCAGGGGGCGAACATTGAGGCCGACCGGGCCAAGTTCTTTGCCGAGCAAACTGCCTGGGCCAAAAAGGTCTATGAGAAGGCAGACTGCACCTGGCGGATCATGGCGGCTCATGTGGGCACCTATATCATCAACTTCAGCGACCCTGCCGACTATCCCTATATTCCAGACCTGTGCGACGAGCTCCAGGTGGACCTGTACCTAAACGGGCACGACCACGAGTATATCCGGACTACCGCCAGGAACGACAAGGTAGTGGACATCGGCAAGGGAACGACCTTCATGACCTGCTCCTCCCTGGGCGAGAAGCTGGACGCGTTTGAGGAAAACACCGCTGGCGGCAAGTTTGCCGTGGTCCACAAGGACGGCGCGGATGAGTCTCAGCAGATTTTCAGTATGGTCACGGTGGATGAAAGCGGTATCCATGTTACAGCTTATCAACGGGGCGTGGCGGAGGATTGGTCCAAGTTTGATGTCATCGACCAATATGACATCACCACCAGCCTCAGCAAGGGCGCGGTGAAGCTGCCCGCCGCTTGATTCCGCTGTTGCCGCTTTTCCACAAGCTCAGCCCCGCCCCCATCCGGAGGCGGGGTTTTTCTCAAGTGTACTTTGAGATGCGGGAACGACTCCTTAAAACACAGCTTGTCACCGTCCGCTTAAAATCGACTCCCTACAACCTGATAGCTCTGGGATTTGGGTGCAACATGCAACGTTCTTCACCGCTGTTTGGGCATTTGCTATGGCTCCCAGCGCGGCGGGAAAATGGCTCTTTCCGCATATCGCTTGCATGTTCGATTAGTCAAATAGTATCTGCCGGAATAGTAAGCCGATATCCTGTTGCTTATAAACCGTTGTTTTATAAGCAGCAAATTTGTAAAATACCATTAGTGGAGGTGGTCTGATGATTACGGAGGCGCTGGGTGAACGAATAAAGGAGTTGCGTGGTAAAACTGGACTTAGTCAAGAGAAATTTGCTTTAAGCATCGGCATGGATAGAACATATTTTTCTTCTGTTGAAGCCGGACGTAGAAATATATCCATATGCAATATCAAGAAAATAGCTGATGGACTCGGCGTTTCTTTAAGCGAATTGTTTTCCGGCTTATAAATGCTTGGAGGTTTACACATGATTAGATTTAGAAACCCTGGAACGCAGTATGCCACGCATATTCATATTATTAAGCAATTATACAACCGTGTGGGAGGACAAGCTCACTTCAATCTTGAAGATATGGCTATTGCCATTACACAAGCCAAGTTAATGACAGCCTATGGATATTCTGGTGAAGAGGCAATTAAATTAAGCAAAACTGAGCAGGATAGCATGAACTCTACATTGATGAATGTGAAGATGTATGCCGAACTGTTCCGTATGCTCGGATGGATTGCTCCATACGAAGAAAATTCGTCATATCCGTTAGCCTTTACATACATTGGACTCCATATTGCATTATCTAAGAATGACTGTTCCCGGCTGTATGAACAGTCTGTACTTGGAATTAATAATCCGACGCAATTTAATGATAATATGCGTTATAACGAACAGACGCGATTTTTCAAGTGTGCCTTGAGGACGCTTGTTGATTTGGGTGGCGTCATGTATAAGCATGAACTCTGTCTGGGGCCTATGGGCTTAAACGATGAAGATGAAACTGCATATCAAAATATGCTCCAGAGTATCCGTGGCATCAGAGGAAGCCAGCGCCGTTTGAGAGACGCATTTATAGATTTAGCCGTCAGCTTACATATGGGTACGACATCTGTCGATAATAGCACTCGCACCCCCGTTGGGCTTATGAAAAATTGTGGTTGGGTAGAAAGTGTAAATAATAGGACATTATATGGGCGATCCATGACATGTATCCAAATTACCCCATATGGAAGAGCGGTATATGAGTCACTGCAAAATATGTGTGATTTGCGTCTTGCCCAATATGAGAGCTTTGACAAACCAGTCCAAGACGCACTCATCAGGCTTGGGACATACTCAATGTTTGAAAGAGCTGGTTACGATATGGCCGGCGCACGGGATGAGATGCGGGCAGACCGTGCCCTTTGCGCGGATATTCTTGGTGGGAAAGATTTGCTGTTTTCCCCATGCGCAACATTGCGCCGCGCTCGTGTAGAGGCTGCACTCGGAATACAGTTCGTTGCCGGAAATAATGAACGGTGTAGTTTTGGTACATTTCAGAGTACGGTAAGTGAACGCGAGGCCCTTGCTGTAACACAGACGTGGGATCTAAACATTCCCGAAGGAGCAGCAACAGAACTCCTTACTGAGTCAGAAGATATTGAATTTCTTAACTACGTCAACGAATTGAAAGCATCTGGCCATTCCAGTGCTGATATCGTGACATTACTGTTTGAATACTATGCGGATGCAACTCAGACAACTTTTTATCCACTAATTGCAACTCTCTTCAAAATTATGGGTTTCAGATGTTCTTTCTCGCGCCCGGGTGATAATGGTGCACGTTGGGATGCGATTATTGATGATCCTGTTCGGAGCATTCCGATTGAGATAAAATCGCCGACAGAAGAACCGCACCTGTCAATTAAAGCTATCCGACAAGCATTGGAGAACAAAATTATACTGCTTTCCCGCGGAACTCACGCGACGATGCCTGAAGTATCTACACTGGCAGTCGGATACTATATGCCCAATGAACGTGCCGAAGTAAGCAGATTGATTTCTGATATCAAAGTGACCTACGGATATAAAATAGGTGTGATTGACTTGAAGTCCTTGCTGTCACTGGCCATAAGTATTCTGATAGACGAACGAGGCTTTGAAAAAGAAAACCTATATGGATTGGAGGGATTGATGAATGCGCATATTCTCAGAAACCGTGAATAGAAAGAATATTTCTGTTCTCACCGAAATTCCATCACATATTGAGTACCGCTCCGGATTTCCAACCACTGCTCATTTTTCTGCTGGGGAGAGTTGTTCGTTGGGGTGTATTGGGTGTATAAATCCTAAGTGCATGCGATTTGATCTTTCAGACATCATGTGTGACGAGGTTAAGAATTTTCCCAGCGATCAATCGCTGAATGTCTGCCCTGTAGATGCGCTACAGTGGGATTATGAAACTGATACGCCCACCGTTAGCACGGATAAATGTATTGCTTGCGGTATTTGTGTTAACCGGTGTCCGGTAGGTGCTATTTATTTTGACAATGCTATCAAAGTGAACAAATTATCCTCAGACAAGGAAATTCGTAGTGCTGTCGATAATGCTACTATTGCGTTACAAACTCGCCAGATTGATGCCCTCAATGCAACGCGAAAAAGTGGTGTTCCAATTATGGAATCTGACGAGCTGATTGAACCCATCTATGAGAAACTTTTGGACATAAAAAGCAATTATCACAATAGGATTGCCCGGAATCTTTTGATTTCACTTGGGTGTCGAAGCGCGATGCGTCGCATTGGAGATGTATATACCAGGATGGATGCGGTCTACGCTTCCGCGGATCATTGCTTTGGCGCTATAGAGGTTGAGTTTGGAAAAGAGACATTAGACGCATCCCGTGGCATATTGGAGGATATTGCGGTTTTGCACACAAGGTATGGAATAGAGAAACATACCAATATGCCTCTGGTAATTTGTTTACAACTTCCGAACGAGCGGCAGGGCTATTGGCAGGTTGTAAAAGATATTAAAGTTGTGGAAAAGATTGTTGTCAGTACAATTACAGTTGGGGCATTGATGCTGTTAAATTGGAATAGGTGCTTGCTAATTCCTGATGCTGCTGTATATTACCGTGACTATGACAATATGAGGTTACGTTCGGTCATTTCACGGCAGATTGGTCGTGATGTACAGTTGAGTGATAAGCAGTTGGGAATCCTTGAGCCGATGAAATAGCTCCATGGAGCAAAGTGTTGAATAGCGTTGACAAGTTTTGGGTATTGCGTTATACTTGTAGCCATATCTCAACACACAGAAAGGCAAATTTTTATGTCCGATCATATCGTTGGAACAAAAAGAGCCGCGGAAATACTTGGCGTGAGCATTTCCACAATTTATAGAATGGTTGAGCAAGGCATTTTCCAACCGACAAAAACACCTGGAGGCCAGCGTCGCTTCGATGTTTCTGAGTTGCAAGCTTTTAAAGAAAACAGCAAAGATATCACAGCTCCTCAAAACCCGTATTTATTGAAAAAGGGCTCAACCCAAAGCGGTGGCGGCGATCCGGCTGCCTCGCCAGAATTCACGGATGATGGAGAAGCGCCCATCGTCATCGATGATAAGCCGGTTGATCCAAGAAATTCGCTCAACGACCTGAATGGCTCTCGATGGCTTCCAGAGACAAAGAGCTTCCTCTATCAAAAGGGTCTGGGGTCTAAACACCCTCATGCGCAAATTGAGCGGCAGCATCCCGCCCCGTATTCATTCCAAGACATAGAGCATCTTATCACGTTTTTTACGAAAAAAGGAATGCGAGTCTTAGACCCATTTGGAGGGGTTGGTTCTACCGCAAAAGCCTGTGAACTGGAGGGGCGGTTTTGTACAAGCATTGAATTGCAGCCAAAATGGAACGATTTGGCCGTACAACGCTTGGAAATTGAAGTTGGCGCGGGAACCTCTGAGAAGCATGACTTTATTTTAGGGGACGCGAGGAAAGAACTTAAAAAGTTTTCGGATAGTACGTTTGACTTTGTAGTTACAAGTCCGCCATACTGGTCAATTCTCAATAAGAAAGCAGATTATAAGGTAAAAAAAGAGCGCCTTTCTAACTGTTTGGCAACAAACTATTCGGACAATGATAAGGATGATTTGGCTAATATCGAGAGCTATGAAGAATTTCTGAAGGTTCTTGTAGATGAAGTGTTTCTTGAGTGCGCCCGTGTCTTGCGTCCCAAAAAGTACATGTGCTTCGTGGTATCCGATTTCAGGAACAAGTCCGAATTTATCAGCTTTCACTGTGACCTGATTCAGGCAATGAATCAGCGCGGAACAAGGGATGGCTATAGAATTATGCTGCAAGGAGTGAAAGTGCTGCTCCAAAACCATAAAACATTACTTCCATACGGTTATCCGTTTGCCTACGTCGAGAATATTCATCATCAGTATATTCTGATTTTCAGAAAGGATAGGAAGTAATTGATATGGAGTACAGTGGTGTTCTGTGTGGTGACGCGGATATTTTGCTGAAAGAGATACTTGATAGCGGCTTGAGAGTAGACCTTGTGCTAACGGATCCCCCATATAATCTGAGGAAGGATTTTGGGAATAATAGTGATAAATTGTCTTTGGAGGAATTTCTAACGGTTTCCAGGAAGCGAATTACGCTATGCCGGGAGATATTGTCTCCAAACGGGAGCCTGATTTGGTTTGGCATCCATCATTACATCGGATTTATTCAGGCAATCATGTATGAGGTTGGTCTGCATTACAGACGGATGAACATCTGGTATTATGAAAATGGGTTCAGCCGCTTGACTACAGCCCCGTTGACACAGTATGAACCCTTTCTCTGGTTTTCCAAATCACCAAGAAAATGGACCTATAATGTGGATGACGTGCGTATCCCGTATAAAAGTACAGAGCGGTTAAAGAATCCTGTGTATTATAAAAATTCTAAGGGAGAACGAGTCAAATGGGAACCCAACCCGTTAGGGGCCATGCGCGGGGATGTTTGGGCATTTCCAACCCTCGCGGGAAAATTATATCAAGAAGAAAAGACCCCGCATCCAACGCAAAAACCAGAGTCTTTGATAACAGAGCTAATTAAAGCATATTGCCCCAAGAATAAAGACGGATACTATGAAGGACTGATTTTAGACCCTTTTCACGGATCGGGAACTTTAGGAGTGTGTTGTGAAAAGTTGAATAGAAAAGGGCATAAAATTAGATGGATTGGTATTGAGCTTGAAAAGCAATGGTGCGATGTGGCGATGGAACGCTTGATGAAAATCTGACTAAAATAGAAAACTCGGTGGTAAGGACAAATCCTGCCACCGAGTTTTTGGTTAGGTTCGGAAACCACCAGCTTGGCTGGTGGAGATATCCGGGAGGCGTCATCATATGATTTTTACCCCACACAGTACAACGCTGTGTGGGCGTTGTTGTTTTCTGTCACTTCTGGACTTGGTGGCCAAAAGCCACTTTCTGTTACTGTGGTAATTTAACGGCGTTGGCGGTGGTGACGGCTTGCTTGGAATGCTCCCGCCGCTGTCACCCGGGTGGGAGAGCGCTCCAGCGGCTCCACCTGTTTCCTCACAAATAGCCGGTTTTAAAAAGCTGCCGCGCGATATTCCAAGGGATATAGAAAACGCCTGCCCATGGCCGAAAGGCCAAAGGCAAGCGCCTGATAAGTGCGTATGTTCTTTTAAAAAACCTTTACATCAGCGAGGCGGCCACTTTGCGAAGCAGCTCCTCCGGGGGAGCTTTCCGGTCAATGGCGGAAGCATCCGCAATCAGCCGCGGCAAAGACACGTTTTCCTCCTTAGCCACTTTCTTGAACATGGGCAGGAAGTTGGAGTGGCAGCCGGAAAGGCCCAGCATCAGGTCGGTAGGATTCACCGCGACGTGATACCCATAGGGCCGCATGGCGGGAAGCAGCTCCTGCTCCAAGTAATCCAGCAGCATGTACAGATCAACTTCCGGAAGATACCCGACCTTTTTCAGCGTTGCCGCCGCCAGTTCTGTGGCACAGTTGCCGGCGGAGCGGGCCATGCCCAGCAGACCACAGTCGATCTCGTCCGCTCCGGCCTTTGCCGCCGCCAGGGCGTTGGCCTGGGACAGCCCCAGGTTGCTGTGACCATGGAACCCCACGGGGATGGTGACGGCCCGCTTTAAGTAGGTCACATATTTCGAGGCATTCTCCGGGAACATGGTTCCGGCGGAGTCCATAATGGTGATCTTGTCCACGCCTGTGTCCTGTAGCAGCTTCGCCTCGGTAGCCAGCTCCTCCGGGGTGGAGACGTAGGCTTTCATTAGCGAATATCGGCAGACGAGTCCGGCCTTCTTCACCAGCCGCACGGCCTCCGCGGAGCCCGCGCCGTCTCCGGCGTTGGCGCCCACCCGCAGGAAGTTCAGGCCAGCGGCGGCGGCATTTTGAATGTTTTTTTCCGTGGCGCACCGGGCTAGTTGAAACATGCCGATGCGACCCTTGGGTAGATAGGGCTGGAGTACATCGAAGTATTCCTGATCGGAGGGAGCATTGGTAGCGTTTAGCTGTTCGTAGGCTCCCAGGCCCTTGCAGTTCCCCAGCTCAATGTCTAGGATGCCGGCGTTCAGCAGGCCCTTGACGATACTGACCGTCAGCTCGGTGGAAAAACCATGGCCGACAACATTGCCACCATCTCGAAGAGTATTGTCAAACAGATTCATCGTAGTGGATTCCTTTCTGACCTTTCAGTCTGCGGGCTGTTATAATTCCCGCGATGATTGCGCGGAGCGTACCTGTACGAAATTTGGGATTATTGGCGGTCCGCGGAGAATCCGTTACCCAGATAGGGATTCCCGCCGCTGCCGGAGTGAGGCCGATCCCCATTAAAATCAGGCTTCCAAGCAGGCACGGGATTTTTTGCTCCCGCAAAGCGGCAGGGTACGCGGCCTGGGGATAAGGATAGACGCCAAGAAGTCAGCAAACAGATTCAGGTTCAAGTTAGCTGTGGCGGAGTAGACGCAAACTCCCCGCGCCGCGCCGGACATCTGCGTCTGCTCCGCCACAGCCTTTTTGCTCTCGTAATTCGTCAGCTGCGACAGTAAAGACCTTACCCGCGGCGGTTTCAACAGGGTTTTCCTTTCCCGAAGCGAGACCTGTTTCGCTTGCGCGCTTTCCGGTAAACTTATGGGGAGACGAGCCGTTCAGGGTTTTCCGCGATCATCATCCGTAATTCCCGACGGGAAAACTTATTTTCTAATAGCTTCCTTGCGTATTTCTGTAATCCGACATCGGGGTAATCGTGATTGGCTTGTCCCAAATCTGTAGATACTACAATATGTTCCGGCCCAATCTCCCTCATTTCATGAAAAACCTCATCCCAGGAAACAGCGTTCAACACGGCGGGAGATGTATAGGAGTGTTCAACGACGGCCCCAAGCCGGATAAGTTCTTTTTGCTCCTCTACGGAGTAGTGGGTAAAACTCCAGTCCGCATGGGTAATCAAGAGCCTTCGGAATCCACGCCGATGGGCCTCCCTGGCCAAAGCAAACGTTTCCCCACGGGTGATATGCCCTGTGCCAAGCACCATATCATACTCCTGAACCAGCTCCAGCACCTCACCCATTTCTTTCGTGAGACGTCCTTCTTGATTTGTTAGGCGATAGGAAGGAACAGCGACTCCGCGCGCGAGGAGCTTGCTTTGCATAGCGATATATGCCGGGAGTTCCTTCAGATAATACTTTTGCTGGGAATCTGAATCAAAGGTCGGACACCATACGATGCGGGCGCCAAGGCGGGCGGCTGCCTCCACTGCCATGGGATTTACACCGCCCGTCACGGAATTCATGGTCAGTGTTCCGATGGCCCGACAGGAGGGCACCAGTTCATTGACCAGAGCGGCCTGTTGGCAGGTATTGTCATAATGGGCCTTGATTGCGAAGCCCCGCATGCCGCATTTTGCGGCGCGCTTTGCCATTTCCAGGCCCGTGACAGCCCGGGGGATCACATCTGGTCCGCAGTGAATATGGAGGTCATACGCGCCTTCCAACAAGTTATCCATACATCCTCCTAAGCTGCGGCTGTGATCAGACTGGGAATTAGAAGAGAAATCTGCGGAAAAATCACCATGAGCAGCAGCACAATGATGGCCGCGCACAGGAAGGGAATCACGCCTTTCACCACTTCAGCAAAGGGGAGTTTTGTCAAGCCTACCACAGAGAACAGATTTGCGCCAAAGGGCGGCGTAACAAAGCCCACAATCAACGTCACGCAAAAAACAATGCCCAAGTGAATTTCATGGATTCCCATAGCTGTGCCAATTGGGACCAAAATGGGCGCCAGCATCACGATACTGGCCAGAGCGTCCATCAAGCAGCCGATAAACAGCAGCACGGCCATTAGCAAAATCCAATACAAGGTCTTGCTGCCATTCAGCATCGGGATTACTATATTGGCGATTTGCGTGGGAATCCTCGTGGTAGAGAGGATCCAGCCAAAAACAGCGGCAGAGCCGGTAAGAATGGCGATCATTGCGGTAGTTTCCACTGTTTTTCGAAGAATTTCTGAAAAAGATTTCAGGTTGATTTTCCGATAGACCAGGGCCAGAATGAGCGAATACACGCACCCTACGGTGGCGGACTCTGTAGGTGTGACAACCCCGCCATAGATACCGCCTAGAATCAATACCGGGAGCAGCAGGGTTGGCAATGCCCGCCAAGTAATTCGCAGGATATCCCGGAAGGAATGATGCTCCGTAGAAATCGTCAAGTCAAACTTTTTTGTGACAATCTGATTGGCGATTACCAGAAAAAGAGCAATCAGAAGCCCCGGCAAAATACCGCCCATAAACATCTTGGTGATGGAGACACCCATAGTTGTTCCATAGACGATCATCACGATGCTCGGAGGGATGATTGGTCCCAGGGCGCCTGCCATCGCGGTCAGGCCGGCGGCGGTGTGAGGCGGGTATCCGTTTTCCTTCATGGCAGGGATCAGCAATGACCCAATGGCCATGACGGTCGCGGGCCCAGAACCGGACAGCGCCGCGAAAATCGTGCAGCAAATAATGGCGACAATGCCCAACGAACCCCGAATGTGCCCAAAGATGGAATATACCCAGTCGACCAGCCGCTTGGAAAGTCCGCAAGCTTCCATGATATACCCCATCAATGTAAACAGCGGGATTGCCAGGAGACTGCTGGAATCCAGCCCCAGTGCCAGCTTCTGGGCCACAACCACCAAGGGTTTCAAATCGGTAATTTGCAGGAATAGGCTGCTGGACAGCAGGATCGTAAACCCGATCGGAATTCCAAAGAAAATCATAACCAGCAGCATACCAAGTAGAAGAATGCCCATTATTGATTTTTCACCTCTTCTTTCGGCTCCTGTGCCAGCCAGACATTGATTACCCGGTTTATGATGAAAATGCAGACTAAGACGCCACAAAGGGGAATCACGCCATACACCACGCCCATGGAGAGCTTTAAAGATGGACTGGTTTGACCAAAGGTGCGAGCGGAAAGCGCAAGGCCATAACGGGCAAAGATTACACCGACATAAAACACGGATACATAAACGACCGTCTGATATACTTTTTTTGTCAAATCACGCAGCTTGCTCGAAAATAGATCAACCACCGCGTGACCACCCCGATAAACCAAGACCGACGCTCCGAGGAGGTCCAGCCAGATAAAACAGTAACGCGCCGTTTCCTCAGTCCAAGTAAACGAGCTGCCCATGACATACCGGCTGAACACCTGCAATGCGGAGCAACAGAGCATGATCACGACTAGTAGGGAACAAAGCCCTAGGATTCCCGAGCAGATCAGGTCGCACACCCGATTAAAATGCTTCATGAATAACTCCCTTCCCAGGCGGACCGTACCGCCTCAGCATGGTCCTTACCGGCAAAGGGCCTGGATATTTTGAAACAGTTCCTCCCCGATTGTGCTCTTGTATTTGTCATACAAGCCGGAGGCTTCCACGGCATTTTGAAGCTCGGGAAGGTCCGGGTAATTAACCGTCATGCCTTTCTCCTCCAAACTGGCCAAGGTTTCGGTTTCTCCATCCTCCAGCCACTTGCGTTGGTCGGCCGCCGCTTTCTGAGCGGCCTCTGTCAAGATGCCCTGCTGTTCCTCGCTTAAACTCTGGAAAAGGCTCTCAGAAATCATGAAGGGGTTGGGGCTGTATAAATGATTGATCATGGAAATATCGGAGCAGACCTCGAAGAATCCCGCTGAGAGAACGACCGCGGGCGTAATCTCAAAAGCGTCCACCGTGCCCTGCTGCAAAGCGGTAAACGTCTCTGTATAGGCCAGAGGGGTGGGATTAGCTCCCAGCGCGTTAAAGGTGTCGATGTAAATATCACTCTCGGGAACACGGATTTTCATGCCTTTTAGATCGGATAGAGCGTTAACGGCGATATTGCCGATTACCTGCCGGAAGCCGCCTTGGCCGTAAGTCAGAACGCGAATTCCGCTCTGCTCCGCGAAGTTGTCCGTCAATTCCCGCATCACGTCAGAGTCCAGGATTTTATAAGCGGTTTCGTAATCCGTAATGAGGTAGGGCAGATCCAGAACGGAAAACCTGGGGTCAAAATTGCTGAGGACCATGTTTGCGGTAGAGGCCATCTCAATGGTGCCAAGCTGCATTCCCTCTACTAGATCCCGTTCACCGCCAAGCTGGCCGTTGCCAACAATTTCAATCTCCATGGCGCCGTTAGAGAGTTCCTTGACATAATTTGCGAACAGCATAGACATCTTCTGATGAATACCATCCTCGTTTTCCGTGTCACTGTGCGCCAGCTGAATCTTAACGGTCTCCCCGCTGGAATTTGAGGAGTCCGAAGGTGTGTCCGCACGGTTTCCGCCATTACCGCTGCATCCGGTCAAAAGAGCGATAGCCATGACCACACTGAGAAACAAAGCCATTCTTTTTTTCATGATTTTTTTCCTTTCTGGCTATAAAATAACCGCAAAACCACCAATTTTAGGGAACCGGGTGAATGGGTTTCTTGCCGGCAAGAACATTGAGGGTCTCCTCGACGACCTCGATGCCGGCTTTGCGGAGGGCGTCCTCGGTATTTCCGCCCAAATGAGGCGTGGCGCTGAAATTAGGCAGGGACAGGAGCTTGTTTTCCGCTGTGGGAGGTTCGTTCACAAAAGTGTCGCAGGCCGCGGCCTTCAGCTTTCCGGAGACAAGCGCGTTATACAGGTCGTCCTCATTGATAACAGCGCCTCGGGCTGCGTTGACGAACACCGCGCCTGGTTTGAAGTGGTCAAACAGCTTACCGGAGATCATGTTCTCCGTAGACTTTACTAAGGGCACGTTGATGTTTACCAGGTCGGAGCGCTCCAGCAGCTCCTCCAGGGTCTCCACCTTTTCAAAGCCCCGTTTAACGGCGTCCTCGGCTGACACGTAGGGGTCATAGCCCAGGACCTTTGCGCCAAAACCGGCGCTCATGATGTGAGCAACCCGCTGGGCGATGTTTCCCATGCCGATCTGCCCGAAGGTCTTGTCCAGAATCTCCGTCCCCAGGAAATCACTGGGGGCGATGGTAGTAAACTCGCTCCGGCGGCACTTAACGTTGGCCTCATAGATTCGCCGCTCCAGAGTCAGGAACAGGCCCACCGTCATCTCCGCCACAGAGTCCGCGTTTGCGGTGGGGGTGTAGGTCACCTGAATTCCCCGTTCTTTAGCGGCTTTTACGTCGATGGTGTTGCAGCCGATGCCGTGTTTGACGATGACCTTTAGTTTTTTCGCTCGGTCCATCATTTCGGCGGTGACCGAGATGTTCCGCAGAATGATGGCGTCGATTTCTTCGATGTGGTCAAAATTATCTACGACTGTGGCATGTTCCTTCAGAGTTTTGACCGCCTCCGGGTAAATGTACTCGCTTAGATATACAATCATAAAATGCGCTCTTTCCTCCTTTTCCATGCGCGTTTTGCGCAAGGTGATGCAATCATTTCAAAAATATATATTTAGTAGTGATTGCATCTATATCATACATGAGTTGTGTATACTTCGTCAATATAGAATATGAAGAAAATACAACATTTTTTTTGTAAGTAATGCAAAAAAAGGACAGGCGATAGCCTGTCCTTTTTTACTATAACTTGCCAGCTTTTTCACAAACGTAGATCTTCCGTCAGCTCGTCCCGCTCCGCGGCCAAATCACGATAACGTGTTGAGCATATTTGAGAAAGTTTCGTTAAAAGATACTCAGAAATTACATTAAGCGCAATGGTTGAGTTGAAAAAAACTGCGTTCCGGGTCTGCGCCAGCAATACCACATCCGCGAGTCCCACCAATGGGGACAGGGAACTGTTGGTAATCAAGCAAATTTGCGCGCCGCGTTTTTTTGCCAGCTGAGCCAGCTTCTGGTCAGAACGGTAATAACGGCTAAGAGAAAAGAATAGCACACAGTCCTCCGAGGTGATATCCTGTAGACTTCCGATTCCACCAGTACCTTCGTCCGAAATAGCGATCACGTGATCCACTAAAAAACGCATCATCCACGCGAATTGATTCGCAAGCCCCAAACAGCCGCGGAACCCGATGATATAACGGTGCTTTGCCTGGGCCAGCATGGATACCACCTGATTAAACGCCTCTTCGCTGTTATTTTGAAATGTCCATTTCAGATTAAACTGGACTATTTTCTTATAAGACTCGCAGGGGTCCTCACTGGCATATTCAGCTTGATTGGAATCAAAACGATCCACCAGTGACAGACTGTTGACCCCGCCGGTAGCCTGCATCGCTAAATTGCTGTAAATATCATTTTTCAAATCCGTAAAGCCTTCATAACGAATAGCTCTGGCAAAGCGCGTAATGGAAGCGTCACTGACTCCGATTGCTTTAGCTACCTCCATGGAAGAGCTCATGCCCACTTTTTCCGGATTCTGTATGAAATACTCCGCGATTTTTCTTTGCACTTTTGTTAGCTTCGCTTCTTTCACCCGTTCCGCGATTACATTTTCCATAAACGCCTCGCCTCCTATCAACGAAATTATACCACAGGGCAGACTTGATGTCTATTCTGGATGTCGCAAATACGTCAATTTCTTTCTGCCATCTGGAAATAAGTATGGATGCGCCGTGTCAGCGGTTCTGCTCGTGGAGAGGTCCTTTTCTAAGTCAAATATACCGGAATGTTCTCCGGACTCTGAAAATCCTTTTTGATCATATTTGAAAGCTTTGCCGCCAAAGCGTCAGGAAAAATACCGGCGGCAAGCCCCTGACGGACCAGTGTAATGGCCATGTGCTGGAGCTTCTGAGGATATTTCTCTCGACGGGGCGGCAGAACTGTGCTACACTGCTTATGAAAAGCAAAACGGAGCGCTTAAAATATGACAAAACTTTTATTTGCCTGCCGCGACATATTGGCAGGGGGTCCATGGCCGAGCTTGTAATGGAGGGTTCGGGGAAAAAGTGGGCTGGAGACCCAAGTTGAAATCGTATCCATTGCCACCAGTGCCGAGAAGACCGATCGTCCAGTCTGCCTTGTCGCCAGAAAGAAGCTGGCGGAGCATGGGAGTGGCTGCGCCGGAAAACCGGCCGGCAACTCGTAAAGGCCAGCGATGCCCGATGTGGCCGTCTCATGGGGATGAACCGGGCCAAGGCAACGACTGTTTTGAAAGATCGATCAAACTTATAGAATTATCGCGGCGCGGAGACCTCGTTGCTTTCCGCTTGCCAAAATGCAAGCGGGATCGCCAAAGGGACTGCGGACACAACCATTTTACTTCATAGATCAGAAACCGAATAGGATACTCGATTGGAAATGATTGGAGGGGGCGTCATGGACATCAAGCAGCTTTCCTATTTCATGGCTGTCGCGCGGGAGGAAAGCTTCTCTCGCGCGGCTGAAAAATTGGGAGTTTCTCAGCCGACGCTGTCTGCGGCTGTAAAGAAGATGGAAGAGGAGCTATGCGTGCGGCTCTTCTATTCCTTCAATAGGAAGCAGTTGCTTACGGACGAAGGCACCCGACTGATGGAAGGTGCCTTGAAGATCATAGAAACTTATCAGGAAACTGTGGAGAACGTAACCAACTTCAGCGAAACCAGTTCCGGCATCGTCAAACTGGGACTTTCTCCGCTGTTTGGAGCCTGCTTTTTCGGAGACATTCTGCCCAATTTTTCAGAAGCCTACCCCAATATCAAAATCAACATCATTGAAGATGGCGCGAAAAAAATTGATGAACTGGTTGAGAAAGGCGAGGTGGACATCGCGGTCACGCTAAGCGCGTCCCGCCCTCCTTCTTTTGACTGCTGCCATTTTTCTACGCAGAGAAATGTGGCGCTTCTGCACAAGAGCCATCCCTTGTCAAACGCGGAGGTCCTAACGGTTGCGGAACTGAAAGACGAGCACTTCGCGATTTTCAATCAGGACTTCATCCTGCACCATCAGATCATTGCGGCTTGCCATGCCGCGGGATTTCGTCCTAAAATCGCGGTTCTCAGTTCCCAGTGGGATTTCATGGTTGAGATTGTTTCCTGTAATCGGGGGGTTTCCATTCTCCCTAAGCCCGTGCTTGACAAGCATCCGTCTCCAAATATCAAATGTATTCCCTTGTCGGACTGTATGAAGTATTGGGACATTGTTCTTGCCTGGAACAAGCAGAAGTATATGACGAAGGCTTGCCGGATTTTTTTACAGTATCTGCAAAAGAATCTTCCGGAGGATGACCTATGAGCCGGTCAAGCATCTTCTGGCTGTCCCGATAGAATCGCTTCCCCTGGTGCAGCGGCTGCCGCTTTGCATCAGGGGATATTCTTTGATTTGCTTTCCCGACTTTTTGAGGGAGGAAAGTCATCGCGTCAAATGTATTATTAATATTTTTGATAAAATAGATGAATTAAAATTATTGAATTATATGTACTTCCCAAAAAACTTCCATCGATTTCATTAATAAATAGAATAGAAAAAGATTGCGGAAAATTATATAATACTGTTTGATTAGAGGGGGAAGCCTCGGCAAATGAGCTCTGGGCGAGGCTTTGCGGATCAGGATATCGGGTCCGATTTCTGATCGCGTCTCCTTGTATCCAGCATCCGTACTGACGCGTTTCCCGCGTCCAGCGGAATACCCAAAAGTGCAACTGCGGGTCGGTAGCTGCGTGGCGCCGCGATTATTTAGAAAGGGTGTTTGCTACGAATTACACGAAAAAAATCAAACACTGGGAGGATATCCACATCGGAGATGTGGAGACATTTACCAAAACCATGACGGAGACGGATATGGTCCTTTGGGTGGGACTCACCGGAGATATGAATCCGGTCCACATCAACAAGGAATACGCCCTGAACACTCGTTTCGAGAACGTAATCATCCCGGGAATGATGGTCGCGGGCTTGATTTCCACCGTCATGACCCAGTCTACCTTCGGAAATGTTTACTCCGGTCAGACGTTGAAATTCCTGAAACCGACTTATGTGGGCGACACCATTACCGCGGTCGCTACGGTCACTGAAAAAGTGGATGAAAAGCGCCGGGTCAAAATTAAGACCGAATGCTATAACCAACGGGAAGAATTGGTCATTGTCGGGGAGGGGCAAGAGTATATCCTGTGACGTGCCCTTTGTCCGGAGGGACGTGTTATCCTTTAGAAAACGAGACACCGCGCTGAACACCAATGGTAAACCATATTTTTGAAAGAAAGCGGGTGGTTTTACATGCAAGTTATATCTTCCACCCAGGCCGCGGCCATGGTCCGCTCTGGCAGCACTCTCTGCTCCCAGGGCATGGGGGGAAACGATGTTGCCGAAGAGCTGTTGCTGGAGCTGGAGAAGCGTTTTCTGGAGACGGGCCAGCCAAAGCACCTGAGCTGGATGCATTCTTCCGGGCAGGGCGACAAGGGCGACCGGGGCTTGAATCACATGGCCCATGAGGGTCTCCTGGACTGGATTGTGGGCGGCCATTTTGGCCCCGCCACGAAAATTCAGGATATGATCGCCCAAAACAAATTACAGGCATATAATCTGCCGCAAGGCGTGATCTCCCACATGTTCCGGGACATGGCGGCCAAACGTCCGACCATTACCCGCATCGGTCTTGAAACCTTTGTTGATCCCCGGGTGGAGGGCGGCAGACTGAACCCACGGACCACGGAGGATATCGTAGAGCTCATGGAATTGGACGGGACTGAGTATCTGCGTTATCACCATGCGAGAAAGCCGGATTACGCCCTCCTGCGCGGGACATTTGCGGACGAACGGGGCAACATCTCCATGGAGGAGGAGCCCTGCTATCTGGAATCCCTACAGGCTGCCCAGGCTGTCAAGAACAATGGAGGTATCGTATTTGTTCAAGTCAAACAGGTGGTTCCCTACGGCAGCTTGGATATGCGGAAGGTTCGTATTCCCGGGACACTGGTAGACTACGTGATTCCCGTCCGCGATCTTCGCAATCATATGATGACATTTGACGAACAGTTCAACCCCGCGTATTGCGGCAATTGCCGGGCGGTACGCTCCCCCGACGAGCAAGACAGGACGCTGGACGCCAAAAAGGTCATCAGCCGCCGGGCCGCTTTGGAGCTTCGCCCCAACTCTGTTATCAATCTGGGCATCGGCGTCCCAGAGGGGGTTGGCAAGGTGGCGGAAGAGGAGGGGCTCCGGGATGCGCTGACGCTGTCCATCGAATCCGGACCCATTGGCGGCGTGCCCGTCTCTGATATTGGCTTCGGCGCCTCCTTGAACCCCGACTGTATCCTGTTCCAGTCTACACAGTTCGATACTTACGATGGCGGAGGGTTAGACCTGGCTTATCTGGGTCTTGCCGAAGCCGATCAATTCGGCAATGTGAACGTATCCAAGTTTGGCCCTAAAATCGCGGGCGCGGGCGGGTTTATTAACATCACCCAATCTACCCACGACGTGTTTTTTTGCGGGACAATGACAGCTGGTGGCTTGAAGGTCGCGGTCAAGGATGGAAAACTGAGCATCTTGCGAGAGGGCCGGATCAAAAAACTGGTGAAGAAGGTTCAGCAGATTACGTTCTCCGGCAGCCATGCTATTCGCGCCGGGCAGAATGTCTTGTATATTACGGAGCGGGCGGTGTTCAAGCTGACCCAGGAGGGGATGACGCTGCTGGAGATTGCCCCCGGCGTTGACCTGGAACGGGATGTCCTAAACCAGATGGGCTTCCACCCGCAAATTTCCCCAAAGCTGAAAACCATGGATCCCCGCGTTTTCCAGGAGACCCTGATGGGCCTTAGCTGGGAAGCTGCGGCCCCCAGACCTGCGGTCTAAGCACTGTCAAAGCCAGGTCTAGAATGGCTGGCCTGAAAAACAAATATGACGGAGAGGAACATATTATGAAAGAACAGAAAGCCTGGAACAAACTCAGCCGGAAAGCCTGGGTAGTTCTGATTTGCCTGCTGGTCTGCGTCGCCAGCATGGTTTTACAGAATCTCCTTCTGACCAGCGGCGGCCGGGTCCGCATGGAGAAAATCACAACTCAGTCCGAAATTGGCTACACCTTATCTGGAACCTTGTTCATTCCCAAGAGCGCCAGCACCGAAAATCCCCTTCCTGCCGTGGTAATGACCCATGGTTCCTGGCGTTCCCGGGAGGTCATGTCCTCCTATTCGATGGAGCTGGCCCGAAGAGGCTATGTCGTATTCTCCTTTGACCAGTACGGCCACGGAGAATCTGGCAACACACCGCTCACCGGATATGATATGCGCCATGCCTTCCAATTTGTCTGCACGCTGCCCTATGTAGACACCAACCGCATCGCGGCTACCGGACACTCCTCGGCTGGGCGCTCCATCAACCGGGCCTTTACCATGAACGCTGAGGCGGGCGGCCCCCAGTTTGCCGCCATTATTCCCGTTGATTTCGAACCGGATTATAAGGACGAGGACGGCAACTGGTTCAACAAATTCGGAAATGTGGATTACGGCGTGGTCGCCTCCCGGTTTGACGACTGGTTTTTCAGTGTGAAGGGTGAGGACGGCACCTGGCTCAACGCTCCCAAGGACTACATTTACACAGAGAACGCCCGTTCCTTCCTGAATTTTGGCGGTGATCCGGCGGAGCTGGAGGGCGAGCCGGAATATGGAAAGGTTTATACGCGGGAGATTGACGGGAAGCCGACCGCTCATGTGGTTTATCAGTCCAATGAAATTCATCCCTGGAGCGTCCTCTCTCCGGAGTCCTGTGGATATGTCATCGACTTTTTGAATATGGTCATGCCCGCGGAGAATCCTCTGCCCAGTTCTAACCAGAACGGTATGCTGAAGGAAATCATCTCCTTGATCGGTATGGTAGCCATGATCGTATTCACGGTGGAGCTGGCACTGCTGCTGGTTCGTCGTGAGCCTATTTTCCAAGAGCTCTTGGCGGAGGAAACAGCTGTTCCTGCCACCGCTCCCGCCGACATCGCCGGAAAACTTTGGTTTTGGGGTGGCATGCTGATTTGCGGCCTGTTTGCGTATGTTTCCCTGTTCCCCGTTATGCGGCCCATTTACAACCATCCCCCTGAGGAACTGCCCTTTGTGCTTCCTCAAGGCCAAACCCTCTGCATTGGTGTGTGGAGCCTGGTGTGCGGACTTTTCAGCGCCTTCATCATGTTCTTGTCCTATCGGCTCTATGGAAAGAAGCATGGTATGAATCTTCGGGACAACGGCGTTGTCATGAGTCCTGGGAAGTGGGGACGAACCATACTGCTGGCTCTGACCGTGGTCTTTGCAGCCATGCTTTTGCTCTTCGCGGCCGACTATTTCTGCGGCGCGAACTTCGGATTTTGGGTGGTTACCTTCAAGACCTTCCGTGCAGAAAAGGTATTCTGGATGATTTTTGCCCTGCCCCTGTTTTTGTGCTACTATATCCCAAGCTCCATTTCTGTCAACTGCTTCAATTATAACCTGGTAGGCAAAAAGGAGTGGGTGAATTTGCTGCTTAACGCGATTGGCGGCGTCCTGATTCTCCTGTGCTTCGAGGCTCTGCAATATGGAACATTCGTCGCCACCGGCATTCCCTTCTGGTCCAAGACCAGCTTGGAAAGGCAAATTGGAAGCTGGCTGCTAGGCGTAGTCGTCATTCTGTTTGTCACGCCCTTCATAGCCCGGAAGCTGTATAAAGAGACGAAGAACCCCTATCTTGGCGGAATAGTGAACGCCCTGCTGGTTACCATTATGTCGGTGGCCTTCTGCGCGCAATACTATTAACCGCTAAAAACGAACCTGCTTCCAATCATATAGCGCGCTGAATGTCTGTGAGCGCTGGAAGAGAGACTTGAGCTCTTTCTTCCGGCGCTCACTCCTTTTCATATTTTCAATAAATGAGCGAGCCCTGCTTTTCGAATTATTTTATTGAAAAACGGGGTTTTTCCCGCAGCCTATTGTGATATCTGGACTTCAGAAATTCTACTGTATAAGCGGCATCATATATTCTCCAAGCAGACGCTGGCGATGGGTTGCTGATTGACGGCAGAAACTGTGACGCGGGGCTATGCCATCCAGAGGCGCTTGATAGTTTTCCGGCACCAGCTTTATCCGGCAAAACGACTGCGTTTATCTGGATGCCTCTACCATGGCTTACCACATTATCTCGGAAATTGTGGACAGGACCTATGGCCTCGGCGGCAAGGGGGGGGAGGAACGCCTCAGAACGTCAGCCCACGCGGGCGCGGCAGAATCGGCGGAAACGTTCTGCCCGCTCTTTGAGAATGCTGGAAAAATTTGTCGTGACAATTTCCCAATCGGTTGTTATAATTAAGCCCATAGACAGGTGTGCAACAGGGCCAAAAGACCAGATGGAGCGAACCAAGCAATTAAGTCGCTTTTGTAAGACAGCTCCTAGTTTGGGAAGCTCCTTGGAGATGGAGGCGCGAGGATGAACCATGACGAAATACGCGGAGGCTACTACTTCTCAAAATTCCTAGTGGAATTTGAACAGGCAACGGCAGGCCCAGGCGACTTTCAGCGTTATATGCTCTCAGATTTCCGGGAGCTTCTTGGGCAGGCGCCCCCTGAAACATGGGAGAGCGTAGGCTCCTCCATATACACGGTATTTCACGAGGCAACCCACTTAATCCATGATTTCACACTTGGCAGCGAACTGTTGCGGGACGTTCTGGAGGATCATATCTGCGGCGAAATAAAAGCGTACATAGAGGCCGCCTATGAACCCGGCTTTCCGTTGCTCCTGCCGCTGAATCAGTACGGGTTTTATGCCAGGGACAATCTCGTCAAAAAGCTCCAGGAGACACAGAAGGCCATTTATACCCACAAGATTCTGACGGGCATGCGGGGCAAGAACATGGCCTCCATCAATACGGAGGACCTGCTGGAATCGCTCGTAGCCGCACGTACGTGCAACTGTATATTCTATAGCCTGCCGGAATCTGACCGCGGCAACTTTGCGCATGCCCGTTTTGATATGGAGAAGATGTCGGGCAAATATTCAAGTCTCTGGTCCCTTTACAAAACAGCGCTTGGGTCCAACCTGAACCACGGCCGGTTGTTTGCCACGACTTCTTTTTTGCTGTTGTGCGACATTGCCCTCCACATTCCCTGCTTTATACCCGACGAGGAGGAAGGAGATTCCAATTTTGAGGTGCCGGAAGCCTGCCTCCCTCCCATGCGTTTTGTACGCGCGCTGGAGACCCTAAAGGAAAACGCCGGATTTCCAGACGCGGTGGAGGGTACAGATTTTTATATTACGCTGTACGACTTCTTTGCAAAGCGCAACGGGTGGCCGCTGTTTCAGCAGACCTATGAGAGCTGGCACGGCTTTTTGCGCCACAGAACGAAGCAGGGCTTTATGGTGTCCGATGGCTACAGGCTGTTGGCCGCCGCGTTTAAAGGAAGCTTGCCGACGCAGATGATTACAAGACTTCCGGGAGAGCTTCTCTACCGGATGGGGGTTCCTGTCCTCATAAAGTATAACGGCCAGAGCGGCGGAGCCGTCCTCGAATATGCGTTTTCGTTTCTGGCGGCCCATGCGTTCGAGACCTTTTCTGTACTGGAAACTTCCTCCGGAAGCCCGTTGCAGGATCCGTATATCATTATGGAGGACTTCCGGAACACGTGGTCTCTGGAGAGCTTTGAGCTGGCCATACAAACGGAAATGGACCGCTCCTGGAATTACCAGGCGTCGTTTACATTCTTACGGGAAATTCTTTGCCGGATTATAGCAAAGGAATTTTTTAAGGCTGTGGAGAGCAAATCCTGTTTTTCCTGTCCGATGGCCGGACTGCACTGCCAGTCCAAGCGGGTTGCCTGCCGCAGCTTGAAAAAGTTGACCAATCTGCCCCCGAGATGCTGCCTGGAGCTATGGCTTCGGGAGTCGGGCATCCGGAAGGACAGTATCTGTTGGGAGAGATGATGATGGATTTTAGGCGGCTGGAAGAGGATGTGCAGAGCGCGCTGGAACAGTATTTTGAGCGTGAGCGGGACGACGGGGAAGGCAGCTGCGGCGGCAAGTTGCTGTGTGCGCTTCCGATGATGATTGATATTATAAACTGGCTGGTTTTGCCGGTAATGGTTGTGGTGATCTCCGATTATTTGCTCCAGAACGTGGTGCCGTGGCGAACAGGAACCTCCGATAAAACCCAAAAGAGAGTGGAAGAACTGGAGGCGGCGGCGAAGGAAACGATTTGCCAGCGGTGCGCCAGCAGTCCCGCGTTGAAGGGCCAGTCCTCGGAGGCCATCACAAAGTACATCTATATTATCTTGGCGGAACAGGATGCCCTGCGTATAGACCCAGAGCAGCGTTCCCCTCTGGAGATTCAGAAAATCATATCCGCGTTGGAATCCATGCTCGAAAATGCTTAGAGAGACTTTGGGGACGAGGCGCGCATGGAACGAGCCCCGTTTTTCGGACTGTTTTATCGAAAAACGGGGCTTTCGTTTGTCCAATCTGCCGCCCCATCCGGGACAGCGCGGGGTTGGAGGATCACCCGCCGGGGCTAGGGCCGCAGCTCATGCGGAGCTTCCGCTATTCGAAGAAAGCGTTGCCTCTCTGCCGGTTTTCGGAAATCTGGGTCCTACTGGCCACCTTTGAGACCAATTGCTGGATGCCCAGCCGGAGGATTGTGGACGGCAAGATCATTACCGGCCCCACACGCAAATAAAATTAGAGTGAGCCAAGCAGGTTCCCCATGCCGCTGATAGGGCGGTCCCAATTACAGATACAAGGAGGCAGTCAACATGCTATCGACCAAGCACGCCGCTCTGGCGATTAAGCTCCTATCCCTGGCCCTCATCGCCGCGCTTTCCTTCTTCGTTGCCACCGCGGCGCTTCCCGAGACAAATTTTGTAAAGGACTCCCTGAAAAGCGTGGAGGAAAGCGGCGATACGGTGATGCGGTTTTCCGCCGCCACCCTCTCCGCCTCTTTGGCGATTTCCGCATTGCCAGACGACTTCGCGACGCCCTTGGCGGACAGCCTGGCGGATATGAACCTCTATTTTGTGGCAATCCTCGTGGTCCTGTTCCTGGAAAAAATCCTGATTCGATATGGGATAAAAGCGGCCTTCGCACTGCTGATTCCAGCAGCCTGTTTGATAGGGGGCTTGTTCGTCGTTACCAGGAGGAACCTCCTGAAAAGTCTGGCGATTCGGCTTTGCGTGCTTGCCCTGGCGGCGGCCTTCGTCGTTCCGTGCAGTACATCGCTTACCGGCGTTGTCGCCTCCGACCTCACAGCCTATGTCAATGATACGATTGCGGAAACGGAGGGGGGCTCCGGCAAGCTCCACGAAGCCATGGAGGACGGGGCGGAGGAGAAAGGCATGTTTGAAAAGCTGTCGGACCTCTTCCAAACAGCTATCCGCGACATCTCGGATTTGATGCTGCACTTCCAGAATACCATTCGAAAGTGTATGAATTCCATCGCCATCCTGATTCTGACCAACTGTCTTATGCCGCTGCTCACGTTCTTTGTCCTTAAGTGGATTCTGCGGGAGCTGTTCCAAATCGCGGCCCCTCTGCCGTCTGCGGGAGAGCGCCACGACGCCGCTCCGGATGCTGATTCCAGATTCGATTCTGAACTTGTTTCCATGGGAGGGAAGAGGCCATGAAAAACCGGCAAAAGCGTTTGAACATCACCGCCGGCGTACTGGCGGGGCTGCTCGCTGCGGTTGTCCTCTGGGGGCTCATCTTTCGTGCCGATCCCTTACAGATGCAGGTATCTGACGGCATTGAACAAATTGACCTGGACACGATTTACCTTCGTTCCAGCGGTGTGGAGGTCAGCTTCTCCGATGTCATCCTCTCCGGTCAAAACGAAACCCGAAAGCTGATTGTCAGCACGCAGACCAGCACGGTCTCCACAAAGCTGACGGACCGCCTCATCAAACAGCTGGACTTTGATTTCATGAAAAAGACGCAGAATGTGCTTTATACTGGCACAGGGTACTTCGTTGTGGACCTGGACAATTTGACTGCCGCCAACGTCGTGGAGGACCATGAGGAAAAAACGGTGACAATCTTTGTAGACCACCCTTACTTGCAGACCATCGAAATCGATCCGAGCCGTATTATTATAGAGGATGTTGAGGAAAGCCTGCTGGCCCGGGGAGACATCAAGCTGAGCGTGGCAGACTACACCGCCATCGAAGAGGACCTGCGCTCCCGGATGGAGAAAGAATTGGATACTGCGGCAAACGGGCAGACCACAGATGCGCTTGCCGTCAAAATGGTGAAGCAGGTCTACGAGCCCATTGTCAAGGCCATTGACCGCCGTTACAGCGTGGTTGTGGAATTAAAATAGCAGATTCAGCGGGCTCAATCCTTCGAACAAATCGAACACCAATCTATTGGCTACAAGGCTTCCGAGTAGGGGTCCCAGCAAATGTCCCCTGGCGCACATTACAAAACGATGCCGGCAAATTTATATGAAATAGATAAAAGGGCTTTCAACAGGCAGACAGGTTTCTACATCCAAATCAATAACCAGACAACTTTCTTTCTTTTCTTCTAAAAGTTGTTGAATCAGAAATCGCTTTATGCTACATTCCCATTATACAGATGCTGGAAAATAACCCAGATCGCATCTGATACATAATGGAAAAGGAGCGAGATTATGAAAAGAAGAATTCTCAGCATGGTACTGCTTGCCGCTATGTGCGCGGCCCTGCTGGCGGGCTGCGGCCAGAAGTCCGCAACCTGGAAGGTGACCTGCCCCTGGGCTCCCTCTGGCGTGGCCGCTATGGTGAGCCAGCAGGCGGCAACCAAGTCCACCAGCTATTCCGACACCATCACCCTGGTGGCCGAAGCCATCAAGGGAGACGCCGCCACCGTGAACACCTGGGTAGCCGACACCAAGGCCAACGATACCGAGCTGGTTTTCGTGGGCGAGGGCCTGCTGTCCATCACCTCCATTCTGGACCCGGCCAAGATGCAGTTCGGCTATGAGGACTTTGTGTTTGTGGAGAACCTGTATTCCTCCATCTTCGTCCTCTCCGCCGACGCCAAGCTGAACATCGGCAGCGTGGCCGATCTGGAGGCCTATGTCCAGCAGGGAACGGAAATCAGCGTGGCCGTCAACGGCGCCACCGGCTCCGAGGCGTTCCTGGCCGCGTCCTTGTTCGGCGCTATGGGCGCGGGCGATAAGCTGAAGCTGACGCCCTACCAGTCCGCTGCCGAGGCTGCCCAGGCCGTGGCCCGGGGCGAGACCCAGTTCGCCGTCTCCCACCAGTCCCAGATCCTGGAGACCTATCAGCAAAAGGGCGTGACCATTGTCTGCGCCTTTGACGAGGGCAACATTGAAAACGGCCCCTTCGCCGGCGTAGAGGGCGTGGGCCAGCACGGCTATCCCTACTTCCGCAACCGCTGCTTTGTCATGGCCCGGGCTGGCACCGACGAGAAAAAGGTCGCCGAGCTGAAGGAGCTCTATGGCAAGATTCTGGCGGACGCGGAGGTCGTGGAGTGGCTCCAGGACACCATGCTGCTGGAGGTGGACACCATGTCCGTGGCGGATGTGGAGGCCCACGTGGAAAACGTGAAGAGCATCGTCAACGAATATAAGGATATCGTCGCAGGCTGATCGCAGCGATTCATACGGGGGAATGGGATAGGGCAGAGGTCCCGCCCATTCCCCCTTTTATTCCCTGAATTTTGAAAGGAGGACCCCTATGAAGCAATGGGTAGAGCAGTTCAACGGTCGCATGGACGCCTGGGGCCGGAAGCTGCACGAAAAAGAAATCCGCATCCCCATTGACCTGGTTACCGGCCTGGCGTTCGCGCTCTTTGCCCTGGTAATTCTGCTGGTCATGCCGGATCAGGTGGCGATTTCCGAGAAGGATGTGGTCAACGGCCGGGCATTCCCCACCCTGCTGATGACGGTCATGCTGTTGTGCTGCGCCATGCTGATTGGCAAGGAGCTCTATAAGCTGGCTACAAAGCAGCCCTTGAATTGGAAGGTCATCAACATTCAGGTGGAGGCCAAGGCGCTGGCAATCCTGGGCATTTTGCTGGGCACCTATTTCCTTAGCAAGTGGACCGGCCTGTTTGTGGTGGGCGCGGTATTTTGCTGCCTGGGCTTTTTGCTGTATTTCCGGTGCCGGAAGAAATCCTACTACGTCATTACCCTGGTCATTGCGGTAGCCATCTGGGCGGCCTTCCGCTTTGCCCTGGGTGTGGACTTTTAAGGAGGGGGATTCATGCTACAGTACATTGCCCCGGCTACCGGCCTTTTGTTTACGCTGGAAAACATCCTGTGGATCAACATTGGCGTGTTTATCGGCTCGGTTTTCGCGGCTATCCCCGGGCTGAGTGTCATCTTGTGCGTGATTTTGTTCCTGCCCGTCACCTACTCCATGACCGCCATTCCCGGCATGATGTTCCTGCTTGGCATCTACTGCGCCGGGGGCTATGGCGGCAGCGTGTCCGCCATCCTCATCAACACCCCCGGCACCCCTCACGCGGCGGCCACCATGCTGGACGGGCATCCCCTGTCGGAGCAGGGCCGGACCAAGGCTGCGCTGAAAATCGCCCTGTACGCCTCCACCTTCGGCGGGATCTTCTCCGCCCTGATGCTGCTGTTTCTGGGGCCCCAGGTGGCCCGGGTGGCCGCCCAGCTGGGCACCGCGGAGTACTTCATGGTCTGCGTCTTTGGCCTGACCATCATTGCCGGCGTATCGGGCAAGAGCATGATCAAGGGCTTAATTTCCGCCTGCCTGGGACTGCTCATCTCCTGCGTGGGCTCCGACCCCATGACCAGCTATGACCGCTTTACCTTCGGCATTTCCCGGCTGTACCTGGGTTTGGACCTGGCGGTCTGCCTCATTGGCCTTTTCGCCCTGGTGGAGATCATGTCCAAGGCGGAGAAGCGGCTGGACCGCTTGAATCTGGATACCACCCAAATCAAGGACGACGGCGTGATTACCAAGGAGGAATACAAGCGCATGGCCCGTCCAGTGCTGCTGTCCTCCATCATCGGCGTGATGGTGGGCATCATCCCCGGCACCGGGGCCTCGGAGGCCTCCTGGTTCAGCTATAACACCGCCAAAAACATGTCCAAGCACCCGGAGGAGTTTGGACACGGCTCCGTAGAGGGCATTGCCGCCGCCGAATCGGCCAACAACGCCGTTACCGGCGCGACCCTGATTCCCCTGCTCACCTTGGGTATTCCGGGAGACGGCACGGTAGCCATCATGCTTTCCGCCCTGATGATCAACGGCCTGAATCCCGGCCTCAGCCTCTTCACCACCCAGGGAAACATCATGTATGCCATTATGCTGGGACTGATTCTGGTGAATATCTTTATGCTTCTCCAGGGCAAGTTCCTCACTACCCTCTTTGCCAAGGTGGTGTCCATTCCCCAGGAAATCCTCACCCCCATCATCGTCATCTTCTGCTTTGCCGGGGCCTATTCCGTGAATGAGAATTTCTTCGACGTGGGCGTGGCCCTGATTTTCGGCATGCTGGCCTGGATTCTGCGGAAGCTGGAGCTTCCCCCAGTGCCCATTCTCCTGGGGCTGGTGCTGGGCAGCATGACGGAGACGAACTTCCGCCGGGCCCTGCTGATCTCCAACGGGAGCCCCAAAATCTTTTTCAGCAGCGTGTACTGCATCATCTTCCTGGTTCTGATTCTACTGGCGGTGGGCGCCATCGTCCGGGGGAAGATGAAGGAACGCAGCGCGCAGAAGGAGGACTGACCATGCCCAACAACATTATTTTTTACTTCACCGACCAGCAGCGCTGGGACACCTGCGGCTGCTTCGGCCAGCCCCTGGACATCACGCCCAATCTGGACGCCTTGGCCCGGGAGGGCGTGAAGTTTGACAACGCCTTCTCCCCCCAGCCGGTGTGCGGCCCCTGCCGGGCTCTGTTCCAGACCGGCAAATACCCCACGGAGACCGGCTGCTTCCGCAACAACATCATGCTGCCCGCCAGTGTCAAGACCCTGGGCCAGTACATTGAGGAAGCGGGCTATGAGACCGCTTACATCGGCAAGTGGCACCTGGCCAGCGACGGGGAGCTGGAAAAGCCCCCCACCATCGACCACACCGTCACCGCCATCCCCCGGGAACTGCGAGGGGGCTACACCGGCTTCTGGCGCACCGCCGACGTGCTGGAGTTTACCTCCCACGGCTACGACGGCTTCGTCTTTGACGAAAACGACCAGCGGGTCGACTTCAAGGGCTACCGGGCGGACTGCATCAACGACATGGCCCTGGAATTTTTGGACGGCTACACGGGAGAAAAGCCCTTCTTCATGACCATCTCCCAGATCGAGCCCCACCACCAGAACGACCGCAAGCACTATGAGGGACCGGAGGGCTCCAAGGAGCGGTTCCGGGACTTCATTCTGCCCGAGGATCTGAAAGCCCTGGGAGGCAACGCCGCCGAGGAGTACCCGGATTACCTGGGACAGTGCGCCAGCCTGGACGAGAACCTGGGGCGGCTGGTGGCGAAGCTGAAGGAAAAGGGACTGTATGAAAATACGGTGATTCTCTTCGCCTCGGACCACGGCTCCCACTTCCTCACCCGGAACCGGGACGATCATCTCAACGGCTACGACGACTATAAGCGTTCCTGCCACGACGCCTGTCTCCATGTGCCCCTGGTCATTGCCGGCGGGCCCTACCGGGGCGGCCGGGCGGTGGAGGAGCTGGTGAGCACCGCCAGCCTGCCCAAGACCATCCTGGCCCTGGCGGGCGTGGACGTGGGAGAGGCCATGATCGGGGAAAACCTCCTTGACGTTGTGGAGAAAAAGGCGGATAATAGGCCCAATGAGATTTTCGCGCAGATTTCCGAGAGCCGGGTGGGCCGGTGCATCCGCACGGCCCGCTATACCTACTCCGTCTATGCCCCCGGCGTGAACGGCGGCGCGGCGGCGGCCTCGGACCGCTATGCGGACGATTTCCTCTACGACATGGAACAGGACCCCCACCAGCTGAACAATGTGGTGGCGGATCCTGTCTATGCCCAAGTGAAGGCGGAGCTACGGGAGCGTCTGCTGGACTGGATTTGGCGGGCGGAAGGGGCTCGTCCCGTCATTACGGACTGAGGAGAGCTGCGCGATTCCCGGGAGGGCGTCATGAAGGAACTGGACCGGAAGTCGGAAATGGTCTACCTGTGGGTGCGGGCCTACATTGAGGAAAATAAGTTTTCCAGCAATACGAAGATTCCATCGGAGACGGTTCTGACCCGAAAACTCTCCGTCAGCCGGGAAACCGTGCGCCGGGCCCTGAGCCGGCTGACGGAGGAGGGGCTTCTTCTCCGGGTGAAGGGAAGCGGAACCTACATCAACAAAGAGGAGGCCCTGTCCTGGGAGCTGGGGGGCAGCGAGGGAAGGACCAAAATTGGGCTGATCCTCCAGGGCCAGGACGGGAACGCCAACTCCAGCTTGATGGACGGCATCCGAAGCATCCTGCCCCCGGACCAGGTGGATTTGCGCACCTTCCTCACCGACAACAAGTTTGCCAACGAGCGCCGCTGTCTCCAGGCCGTGGTAAACCAGGGCTTTCAGGGGTTCATTGTGGACGGCGTGAAGGCCAGTCTGCTAAACCCCAACCTGGACTACTATCAGAAAATCTATCAAAAGCGGATTCCCGTCATTTTCTATAACAACTATTATAAGAACCTGAAATGCCCCCGGGTGGTGGTCAACGACCTGCGCTGCGCCGAGGAGCTGATCAGCCTTTTGATCCGGCAGGGACACCGGCACATCGCCGGGATTTTCCTCTCCGACAATTATCAGAGCATCGAGAAGTTCCAGGGGATGGCGGCCACCCTCCAGAAAAACGGGGTGGAGTATCAGGACGATTACGTCAAGTGGTGCGCCTCCAGCGAGGCGTATGACGCCCGCTCCATCGGGCGGTTTCTAAAGCGCCTGCCCCATTACACGGCGGTGGTCTGCTGCAACTACATGCTCTTCCAGCTGACCCGGCAGGTGCTGGAGCAGCAAGGGAAGCGGGTGCCGGAGGACTGCTCCCTGGTGTGCTTCGACTACTCCAGCGACGACTGGGAGGCGGAGGGGGTCACCTGCTCTGTCCACCAGGGCTACCGCATTGGACAGGAGGTGGCCTCCCGGCTGATGCGTATGATCCGGAACCGGGATTGCGACGACAAGGGGTATACCTATGTGTTGCCGCCGGAAATTTACCTGGGGAGGACGGTAGGCCCCGCGAGAGGGCAAACGGCCCGGGCCGCTTTGTAAGAAAAGGAGGGAGCCGCCATGCCGCCCCTGAGTATTTTGCTAAAGCCCGCTTCCAGCGGCTGCAACCTGCGCTGCGCGTATTGCTTTTATGCCGACGAGGCAAAGGCCCGTACAATTCCCAATTACGGCCGGATGTCGGAGGCGGTGAGCCACGCTCTGATCGAAAAGGCGGTGGAGGCGGCCAAGGGATCGGTCACATTCCTGTTCCAGGGAGGGGAACCCACCCTGGCGGGACTGGAGTTCTTTCGGGATTTCACCGCCCATGTAAAAAAGACCGCCCCGCCCAATCTGGCGGTTCACTACGCCATCCAGACCAATGGAACGCTGCTGGACCAAGCGTGGTGCCGCTTTTTCAAGGAACACCGTTTTTTGGTGGGCCTGTCCCTGGACGGCAGCCGGGAGTGCCACGACCGCTTCCGTTTGGACGGGGCGGGAAAGGGGACCTATGACCGGGTGCGACAGGCGGCCCGCCAGCTGGAGCAGGCGGGCGTGGAGTACAATGTCCTGACGGTGGTGACCGGCTATCTGGCCCGGCATGTCCAGCATGTATTCTCCAGCCTGTGCAGGGAGGGCTTTCGGTTCCAGCAGT
Organism: uncultured Oscillibacter sp.; assembly: GCA_910587705.1. GTDB lineage: Bacteria > Bacillota > Clostridia > Oscillospirales > Oscillospiraceae > Oscillibacter. The sequence goes on along the minus strand of CAJUMX010000005.1, from coordinate 80,861 downwards.
ACATTCCCTGTCTGGACCCCTTGGAAGAGGAACGGGGCAGACAGGAATACTCCCTGTCCCCGGCCCGGTACGAGGCGTTTTTAAAGACGCTGTTTGACCTGTGGTACCGGGAGCTGGAGCAGGGCCGCTATTGGTCCGTCCGCTACTTTGACAACCTGCTGTGGATGCTGGAGGGGCACGCTCCGGAGCAGTGCTCCATGCGGGGGTGCTGCGGCCTGCAGTATCTGGTGGAGGCGGACGGCAGCGTCTATCCCTGTGATTTCTATGGGCTGGACGCATACCGCCTTGGGAATGTCCGGGAGGACGCCTGGGAGGACCTGGACCGGGCCAGAGAAGCGCTGGGCTTTATCGAAGCCTCCCGGCACATACCGGAAAAATGCGACCATTGCCGGTGGTACCCCCTGTGCCGGAATGGATGCCGGCGGGATCGAGTGGCCGAAGGGGACAAGTTGGGACGCAGCTATTACTGCGAGGCTTATGCCGGATTTTTTGCCTATGCCCTTCCCCGGATGGGCCGGGCGCGAATGCTTCTGCGCCGCCCCCAAATACTCAAATCGGATTCTTAAATTGGTTCGGAATCGGGGGGAGCGCCGCTTTCCGACCGTTGGAGAAACCGCAGCTTGATCCGAAGAGTATTCCCCTCTATCTCGGCGGACGCCTGTCCGCCCATTCGCTCCATCAGCTCCCGCACAATGGAAAGACCAAGTCCAGCCCCGCCCTTTGCTCGGGCGGGGCTGCTTTGATAGAAACGGTCAAACAGGTGTTTTGGGTCCGGCTTGGGGCCGGGAGGCAGTTCGTTGGAAAAGCAGACCTCCCCGTCCTGCCCGGAGATGGTCAGCCCGCCGCCGCCGTGGCGCAGGGCGTTGGCGACCAGGTTCCGGTACACCCGGCCCAGGGCCTCCGAGCTGGCCCAGATTTTCATATTCTCCCGTTCAAACCGCAGCTCCGGTTCTATCCCCGACGCTTCCAACTGGGGGTAAAACTCCGCTAACGCGTCCCACAGGGGCGGCAGGGCCGCCATTTCTCTGCACTCCAGCGGCAGGGAGCCACCCTGCAAACGGGTGTAGAGGAACAGCTCTTCCAAAAGCTCCTCCAGCTCCTCCAGCCGCTTTTTCACAATGCCCAGATATTCCCCCTGCCGGTCCGGTTCTGCCTCCAGCAGCTGCAAATAGCCCATGGCCCCGGCCAGGGGGGTGCGGATGTCGTGGGAGATGCAGGCCATGGTGTATTTCAGCTCCTGCTCCTGTCTCTGGGTCTCCACGCGAAGCTGCCGCCCCTCCTCCAGGCGCTGGTTTACCGCCTGGCACAGGCGCCGGGGGCCCGCGCCGGACATTTGCACGGTCAGGCGCAGATTGCTCTGCGCGGGCGTTTCTTCCAACACCCGGGCCATCTCCCGCATTTGGACGCGGTAGGACCACAGGCGCAGCAGAGCGAACCCTAGGGCGACAAGGGTCAGGATCAGGGCAGGCAGCATGGAAATTCCTCCTTAAATATCCCGCTTTTCCATAGACAGCAGGCTTCCCATTCCGTAGATGACCGCCCATGCAAGGGTACAGGCCAAAATCATTCGAATGGAAGCAATCCCACCTTCAGGCGTATAGACGCTTTTTACCGCGGCGGCGAGAAAATACTGCTCCAGGGGAGGCCAGCGCAGCAGCCTTCCCAGCATTCCCAACAGAGCGACCGTCAGCCCACTTCCGGCTACCAGGGACAGAATGATACCCAGGGTGGTGCTCCGGGTCAGCAGGACCAGGGCCAGGGCCATGAGGGCAAAAGCCCAGTGGGGCAGCCACATCCAAAGGACATACCGCAAAATCTGGAAAAAGGAATCCGGCGCCGGGTACATGCGGATCAGCACAGGGAACAACAGCATCAGCAGGACGGATAAAACGGTAATGATTCCACTGTAAATGCCCGCCAGGGCAATTTTTGAAAGGACATAATCCCGGCGGCGGGGATTGATGCAACAGATATTTTTGATAAATCCGCTGGAAAAATCACCGTTTACAAACAAGGTCATTCCAATCCCGGTCATGACCAGCAAAAAGCCGCTGCCCAAGGTTTCGTGCGTAAAATCCAGCTGTGACATATTCTGGATGTATTCGCTCATCATGCGGTCAGACTCTATGATTTCCGCTCCCTGCGCCTCCATCGCATCCATCGTTTCCGGGTCCGCGATGGCATAAGCCATGACCGTCACCATCATCAGCAGAACAGCCGTCACACCCAGAATGATCGAAAAGCTCCGGCTTTTAAACAGCCGCCGCAGGTCCGTACGCAGCATATTAAACATGTTCGCTTCCTCCCATCCGCTCCAAAAAATAGCCCTCTAAGTCCTGCCGGTGCAGGCCCATTTCCTCCACCGCAAGCCCCGCCTGGGTCAGCATCTGCCCCACGGCTCTGGCGTCCACGGCCTCATAAATCCGAATCTCCCCCTCCGGACGCATTTCCCAGCGCTTGAGGTGAAGTGCCTGTTCCAGCAGGGCCGCCGCCTTCTGGGGCTGGTCCGCCTTCAGGTGCAGGTAGTCGGTGCAGGTTTGCTCCAGCTCGGCGGCGGTGATCTGCTCTACCATGCGGCCGTCCTGAATGATGCCGTACCGGGTGGCGATTTTGCTCAGCTCCCCCAGGATGTGAGAGCTGACCAGAATGGTCAGGCCCCGCTCCCGGTTCAGACGCAGCAGCAGCTCCCGCATCTCCCGGATGCCCTCCGGGTCCAGGCCGTTGATGGGCTCGTCCAGCAACAGCAGGTCCGGCCCGCCCAGCAGGGCCAGGGCCACCCCCAGCCGCTGCTTCATGCCCATGGAGTAGTGGCGTACCGGCTTTTTCTCCTTGGGAGACAGACCCACGGTTTTCAAAATTTCCTCCACCTGCCGCTCCGGGCTGTCCAGCCCCAGCAGCGCGGCGTAGAGCCGCAGATTCTCCCGCCCGCTCAGGTCGGGGTAGAGCCCCGGCTGCTCAATGAGGGCCCCCACCCGGCGGCGGGCCACCGAGTCTCGGACGGGCTTGCCGAAAATCAGGGCTTCCCCCTGGGTGGGCCGGGCCAGTCCGCACAGGAGCTTTAAGGTGGTGGATTTGCCCGCGCCGTTGCGGCCGATGAAGCCATAGATGTCCCCCTGCTCCACCCGCAGGTCCAGATGGTCCACGGCCCAGCGGTCTTTGTAGCGTTTGGACAATCCCATTGTCTGTATGACTGCCATAGGAAAACCTCCTTTTTTGTTTGCGGGTTCAGTCTAACAGGCAAGTGCCCAAACATCGCAAAGGAAGGGTAAAGAAAGTATAAAGTTTACTCCGCCAGCTTAAAGCCGATGCCCCACACGGTCTGGATATAGCCGTCCGTGCCGCTGGGCCGCAGCTTGGCCCGGATGTTGCTGACATGGACGGTGATGGTCTTATCCTCTACGGCGTATTCCTCCTGCCAAACCGCTTCGTAAATTTGCTGCTTGGTAAAAACCCGTTTGGGGCGGCCCGCCAGCAGCTCCACAATCTTAAACTCGTGAGCGGTGAGGCTGACCAGCTGTCCGGCGGCAGTCAGGGTCCGCTCCTCCAGGTTCAGCACCCAGTCCCGGTAGCGCAGAAGCTGCCCCACAGGGGCGGCGCTGGCGTGGCGGAGCTGGACCAGAATCCGGGCCCACAGCTCCTCTAGCTGATAGGGCTTGGTGAGATAGTCGTCCGCGCCCAGGCCCAGCAGCTCCACCTTGTCGGCCAGCTCTGCTTTGGCCGACAGCACGATGACCGGGATTTGGCTGGATTGGCGTATCTCCGCAATGAGCGCGCCGCCGGACAAGCCCGGGAGCATCAGGTCCACCAGCAGCAGGTCTATGCCGCCCCTTTGCCAGAGCAGCCGTCCCTCGGTGCCGGAAAAAGCCTGGACGCACGTGCAGCCCTGCCGGCGCAGGTACTGGGCGGTGGAGTTGTTAATGTCGGTATCATCCTCTATGATTAGAATACAGGGCATAAGACGGCCTCCTCCGGCGTTTTTAGGAGCGGGTGAATTGGGTTTATCATTATAAGGCTGGTTCTGGAATCCGCAGGCTTGTCAATTCATTCTAAGCATACATAATTTTGCGGCTGTTTTCAAGAAAAAATGCTCTGCCGGAGGTTCCGTGCAAATGGACGGAGATCAAGAAATTTTTTGTACGCCAGAAAAATTGCCCCTTGCCTGGAAGAGCGCGGCTTCCGGACAAGGGGCATGGTTTATCCTGTAGGGGCGGACACATAGGTCCGCCCCTACCCCGTATTCCTCCTATAACATATGCGTATGCGGTTGGATACGCCCTCCGGGGAGGCTGTTCTTGCATCCTCAGAAAAAGCATGCTATAATCCTAAACTGTAAAATTATGTTCTGACAATGGAGGACTTACCTATGACCACCCAGGACTTCCAGAGAAAATCCGCCTTGCAGATTTTCCTCTCCTACTTCCGGCCCCACCGGAAGCTGTTTATCATGGACCTGACCTGCGCCCTGCTGATCTCCTTGATCGACCTGGCTTTTCCCGCCGTGTCCCGCTGGTGCATGTATGAGCTTTTGCCGCAAAGCGCCTACAAGACCTTCTTCGCCGTTATGGCGGTGGTGTTTATTGCCTTTGTCCTTCGGGCCCTGCTGACCTATGTCATCTGCTATTGGGGCCACACCTTCGGCATCCTGGTGGAGGCGGACATCCGCCACGACCTCTTCCGCCACATGCAGGAGTTGAGCTTCAACTACTACGACAAGAACCGCACCGGCCAGCTCATGAGCCGCCTGACGGCGGACCTCTTCGACATCACGGAGCTGGCCCACCACGGCCCGGAGGATATCTTCATCTCCGGCGTCACCATCGTGGGGTCCCTGGTCATCATGTTCACCATCCAGTGGCGGCTGGCCCTGGTGATTGCCTGCATCGTCCCGGTGTTCTTCGCCGTGGTCTGGTCCTGCCGCCGCTCCATGAGCGAGGCCTCCGCCGCCGTGAAGCAGAAAACCGCCGTCATCAACTCCGACATCGAGTCCGGCCTCTCCGGTATCCGCACGGCCAAGGCCTTTGCAAACGAAGGGGCGGAGCTCCAGAAGTTCGACAGCTCCAACGCCACCTTCAAGACCTCCAAGCGGGCCTTTCACAAGGCCATGGGGCGCTTCAACGCCACTATGGAGTTCTTCCTCTGCATCCTCTCCGCTGCCGTCATTGCCGCCGGGGGACTGTTCATCATGCGGGGGGAGCTGAACGTCATTGACCTGACCACGTTCAGCCTTTATATCACCACCTTCGTCACCCCGGTGCGAAAGCTCTCCAACTTCGCTGAGCTCTTCGCCAACGGCACGGCGGGCCTGGGCCGCTTCATCGAACTGATGCGGGAGGAGCCCGCCTTGAAAGACGCGCCGGACGCCCGGCGGCTGGACCGGGTGGAGGGCAAAATCGACGTGGACCACGTGAGCTTTGCCTATCAGGGCGACGCGGCGGTGCTGCGGGACGTGGACCTCCACATCCGCCCCGGCGAGACTCTGGCGGTGGTGGGGCCCTCCGGCGGGGGAAAGTCCACCCTCTGCCAGCTGATTCCGAGATTTTACGACGTCACCGAAGGGGCCGTCCGGCTGGACGGCGCGGACGTGCGGCAGGTGACCCAGGAGTCCCTCCGGCGGAACGTAGGCGTGGTCCAGCAGGACGTGTTCCTCTTTGCTGCCAGCATTCTGGAGAACATCCGCTATGGCCGCCCCGGGGCAACCGAAGAGGAAGTGGCCCGGGCCGCACGCCTGGCGGAGATTTACGACGACATCTGCGCCATGCCCGACGGGTTCAACACCTACGTGGGAGAACGGGGCGTGCTCCTCTCCGGCGGGCAGAAGCAGCGGATTTCCATTGCCCGCATCTTTTTGAAGGACCCCCCGGTGCTGATTCTGGACGAGGCCACGTCGGCCCTGGACAGCGTGACGGAGGCCAAGCTTCAGGAGGCCTTTGACAAGCTCTCTCAGGGCCGGACCACCATCATCATCGCCCACCGGCTCTCCACCGTCCGCAATGCGGACCGCATCGCCGTCATTGAGGACGGGCGCATGGTGGAGCTGGGAAGCCACGAGGAGCTGATGGCCAGGGACGGGGCCTATGCCGCCCTGGTCCACACCCAGGAGCTGCGCCATGGATAAGGGCGCGCTGTTGGACCGCCTGGGCCTTGCCGGAGAGGACCGGCTGGCCCTGGCGAAGGTGCTGGACAAGGCGGAGCAGGCGTCGGGGCGGAACATTCCCGCCGTCACGGATTTCCTCAGCCCCCAGCAGCGGGCCCGGGCCCTGGACCTTCTGCATCTGGCAGGGATTTCCGAGAGCGCTTACGTGCTCCAAGGGGGCTATGAGGGGGCGGAGCGGCAGGTGTTGCAGTTCCTCCCCGACTGGATGGAGCCGGAAAACGCCGAGGCCCCCATCCGCTGCCTCCGGGCCGTCTTTCGGGAGGAGGAGAAGCTAAGCCACCGGGATTTCCTGGGGAGCCTGATGGGCATGGGCATTGTGCGGGAGAAGGTGGGGGACATTCTCGTGGCCCCCGGAAGCGCGGACCTTTTGGTTTTGGAGGGCGTTGCGGACTTCCTCCTGCAAAGCTGGACCTCCGCCGGGCGGACCAGCCTCCGGGTGTCCGCCATTGGCCTGGAAAACCTCCACATTCCCGCTATTCAGCGGAAGGAGGTCCGGGACACGGTGTCCTCGCTGCGGCTGGACGCGGTGGCGGCTTCCGGCTTCCGGCTGGCCCGGGGGAAGGCCGCCGCCCTCATTGAAAGCGGCAAGGTCCAGCTCAACTGGCGGGAGTGCGTAAAGCCGGACAAGCTGCTGGAGGCGGGGGACGTGGTGTCCGCCCGGGGCTTTGGAAAATTTGAGCTCAGCGAGGTGGGGGGCCTGACCCGGAAGGGGCGCGTCTCCATCGTCTTGCGGGTTTACGTTTGAGGCGGGCAGAAATCCGGTAGCAATTTGAAGAACGGCGGGCCGGAAAACCGTATGGAATAGGGGGAGGGTTTGGAATGATGGACTATGCGTTTGAGACGGTGGCCGCCGGCGAGGGGTTTTTCGTGGGAAAGACCACCGGCCACCGGGAGGCTATTTTCCGGCGGGCGGCGGAGGGCTGGCGCTACGCCGGGGGGATTCCCACCCAGCAGATGAACGGCTCTATTTTGGAAATCGATTTGGTATTCGATCGGGAACAGGGGGGACAAGCATGAAGCAGGAGCAGATCGACCGCATCAACGAGCTGGCCCGGAAGGCCCGGTTCGCGGGGCTAACCCCGGACGAGGAGAAGGAGCGGGCCGCCCTCCGGCGGGCGTATATCGACTCGGTGCTGGGGAACCTCAAGAGCCAGTTGGACCACACCTACATTGTGGACGAGCAGGGGAACAAGCGGAAGCTGGAGAAGAAAGAGACGGAGGATTGACCATGGCGGAGAATCGAAAAAAGACGTCCGGCGGCGGGGATTGGGGCTGGCCCCTGATCATATTGTCCTTTTGCTTCGGCCTCTGGCCTGTGGGGCTGGTGCTGCTGTTCGGCAAGCTCTTCGCCGACGACGAGAAGAAGCCCGTTCAGAAGGCCCCGTCCCTCCAGGGCACGCCGGGACAGACGGCCCGGGCTTCCGGGACCGTGACCGTCTCCACCGCGCCCCGGCGGCAGACGAAAGCCGCCAAGGCGGTGAAGAAGGTCACCAAGTCCCCGGCGGCGAAGAAGTCCAACGCCTGGTGGCTGAAAATCGGCGGTCTGGCTCTGCTGTTCTTCGGCTTGAATGGGATGGTGGACGCGATAGACAGCTTGCTGTGGGTCCTGCAAAACGGGACGGTCGCCCTTTGGTGGCTGGAGGACCTGCTGGGGGGACTGGCCATTACCGCCGGAGGCGGGGCTATGCTGTATAGCGGCCTCTCCATGGACCGCCAGCTCAAACGCTTTTCCAAATACCTCCTGGTCCTGGGCGACCGGGAGGCCATGCCCATCGACGAGCTGGCCCGGACCCTGGGCTACTCGGAGCGGCGGGTGGAAAAGGACCTGGAGAAAATGATCGACAAGGGCTACTTTGGCGGGAAAGCCTATCTCAATGTGGAGCTGGGCTACCTCTTCCGGGGTGGGAACGCCGCGGAAACGGCCTTCCGCCAACGGTTCGAGGAGGCCCAGGAGGTTGCGGAGCCCAAAGCGCCGCCCAAGGAGGCGGAGGAGGGCTATTCCGGCATTCTCCGCAACATCCGCCGGGCCAACGACCAGATCGCGGACCCTGTTCTCTCCGCCAAAATCGACCGGCTGGAGGAGATCACCGCCAAGATCTTCAAGGTCGTGGAGGAGGACCCCAGAAAGAAAGACCGCATCGGAACCTTCCTGAACTACTACCTGCCCACCACCCAGAAGCTGCTGGACTCCTATGCCCAGTTTGAGGCCGCCGGGGTGGAGGGGGACAACCTCCGTCAGGCCAAGCAGCGGATTGAGACCACTATGGACTCCATCGTCAAGGGCTTTGAGCATCAATTGGACGAGCTCTACCAGGCGGACGCCATGGACGTGGACTCGGACATCCGGGTAATGGAGCACATGCTCCGCCGGGACACCGGCAGCGCGGAGGAGGACTTCGGCCTGGGCGGCGGAGCTGTCCGGAGGGAAGAGGAATGACAAGCGGCCCGGTCCATTTAGGGGTGGACCGGGCTGTTTGCAGGGTTTGCTAACCGACGGTTAGCAGGAAGAAAGCCGGAAGTTGGTGGAAAAAGCCCTGACGGACCTGCTACATTGGACCCACAAAGGAGGGATGCCCCATGACAACCGGCCAGCGCGTGGCCCAGAAGCGAAAGGAGCTCGGCCTCTCCCAGGAGGCCCTGGGGGAGAGGCTGGGCGTGTCCCGGCAGTCCATTTATAAGTGGGAATCCGACAGCGCCCTGCCGGAGGTGGAGAAGCTGGTGGCCCTGAGCCGCCTGTTCGGCGTGTCCGTCGGGTGGCTGCTGGGCGTGGAGGAGGAAGCCGCCCCATCCGGCGGGGAACTGACGGCGGAGCAGCTGGCCCTGGTAGAGGAGATCGCCGCCCGGTACGCGCCGAAGCCCCGGCTGTCCGGGCGCCGGAGGACGGTGGTGAAACTATCCGCCGTCACGGCGGCGGTGTGCCTGTGCCTGGTGCTCTGGGGCTTTTACCAGAGGCTGGAGGACCTAACTCGGAATTACTCCTATCTGCAAGCCGCCATCACCCAGGTGGAGACCGGGGTAAACAGCCAGATCAATGGCGTCTCCGGCCGGGTGGAGGAGCTGTTACGGGAACAGAACGCCGTCACCGCCGATTACGGCGTCTCCCTGCGGAACGTGAACGTGGCCGGGAACCGGGCGAAGTTCACGGCCTACGCCGTGCCCAAGACCTACGTGGAGGGCATGTGGGCGGCGTTCTACGCCGAGGGCGGCAACCAGGTCATGACACAGGGGGCGGACCATCGCTTCGAGGCCGACCTGTACTGCGCTCTGGAGGAGACGGTGACCATCTGCGTGGACTTCATCTACCCGGACGAGACCCGGCAGACCCAGGTGCTGAAGCGCTATACGGGCCTCTACGGCCAGACCTTCCCGGCGGTCCGGGTGGACTATGCCCTGGGCTTTAAGCCGGTGGAAAACGGGACCTTTGCCCTGGTGGAGCCCAGAGGGACCAGGGAAGAGTACGGGCGCCTGGACTGGAGCCCGATGGGGATTCAGCCGGGACCTCCCGAAAAAACCCCGCCTGTGGCAGAGCTGGAAAGCCTGCGGGTGGGCCTGTTCCGAAATATGAAGCTGGTGGACTGGGCGGTGTTCACTGTGACGCCGGGGGTGATAGAGGAGGAGACTGCCGTCCTCACCGGGGAGCAGCGGAAGGCCCTGGACAAGCTCCGGCAGAACGACGGGGGCGGCACCAAAAGCTACCAGTGGCTCAATTTCCATTTTGTGCCCCAAGAGGTCCCGGTGGAGGCCGGGGACGTGTTCCAGGTGGCTGCGGTGATGGAGGACGTGTACGGCCGCACGGCGGTCCGGTCCGGCGGGGCCTTCGGCCTGGACGAGGGCTGGAAGGAGCTGACCAACCTGGACGGGGATACCTCCAATACGGACCCGGAGGGCTGGGTGCTTGAATAGGAAACGGGACTGCAAAAGCAGTCCCGTCTTTCGTTCAACCGGCGGAAAAGACCTTTCTGCCGTCGCTCCACACGGCTTTGACCGCGCCTTTCTGCCGCCGGTAGACGCAGCGTTCCAGCCGCTCCTGGGCTGTCATGGGATGGGGCTGGGGGAGGGTCCCGTCCTCCAGCACGATGGCGTGGAGGGAGTTCCCCGGGGCAAAGCCCGGCTGCTCCCCAAAGAACGCCGCCCCGGCGGAGGTCCCCAAGTACCAGCCCTCCGCCACGGTGAGGAAATCCGTGTCCCAGCCGTCCAGAATCCGCCGGGCCTTGGAGGCCCGGATGGAGGCCGCCACCACGTCGAACATACTTAGGTGGTCCCCTCCGGCAATGTCGCTGCCCAAAGCCACCTTCAGCCCCTCGGTCAGCATCACCCGCACCGGGGCCGTGCCGGAGCAGATATTCTGGTTGGAGTCCGCACAGTGGACCACGGTGACCCCGGCCTCCCGCATGGCCGCCCGCTCCCGCTCGTCGGACCAGACGCAGTGGGCCATCAGGGTCCGGTCGTTCCAGAGACCGTATTTTGCGTAGGTCTCCCAGTACTGGCCACAGTCCGGGTGCAGCTCCTTTACCCAGGCAATCTCCCCGGTGTTCTCCGACAGGTGAGACTGGACCGGGAGGTCCCGCTCCGCCGCCAGCTTCCCCAAAAAGTCCATCAGTTCGTTGGTGCAGGAGGGGGTGAACCGGGGGGTGAGGATGGGCTTGACGTGCCGGAAGTCCCGGCACTCCTCCAGCCAGCGGAGGGTTTCCCGCCGGGATTCCTCCGTCTCCTCCTGGAGGGCGGGGATGCCGTTGCGGTCCATGTTCACCTTGCCCACGTATCCGGTGACCCCGGCCTTTTCCAGCTCCTCCATTAAAATCAGCGTGGCCTCCCGGTGGAGGGAGGAGAACATGCAAACCCTCGTGGTGCCGTTCTCAATAAGCTCCCGGGCCAATTTGCGGTAGACCTCCCGGGCGTAGTCCTTGTCGGCGAAGCGGGCCTCGGTGGGGAAGGTGTAGGTGTTCAGCCAGTCCAAAAGCGGCAGGTCCATGCCGCAGCCCTGCATAGGATACTGGGGGGCGTGGAGGTGGAGGTCCGCGAAGGACTGCAAAATCAGGGCATCCCCGTAATCCTCCACCGCCGCTCCGGCGTATTGCTCCGGCAGGGCGGGAAAGACCCCGGTGATTTTGCCGTCCTCCGCCACCAGATAGCCGTTTTCCGTGATGTCCAGCTTCCCCAGGGCCGGAGCGGAGACCACCGTGCCCTTTAAAATGGTAATCGACATGCCAACAACCCCTTTTCTAATTTGCCGGTACAAAAACAAAAAGGACGCCTGTCCGGTCAGGGAATTCCCCTCCGTACAGACACCCATAGAGAAGCCTTTGGCGGCTTCGTAGAAACGCCCGCGCCATACAGCGGGCTTATATGAGGCCCTTCGCCTTGTATCCAGTTGCGTATAGTATACCACGCGTTCCGGCGGAAAGCAAGCACCACTTCTGACCTCTCCGCTTATACTGGCATACGGGCCCCGGAGGACCTCCGGGGGCTGAATCGAGAATAAGGCGTTGATGTGTATGCTGCGGTCTCTTGGCTGGGCCGCCCTGGGCACGGGCTTCACCTTCCTGATGACCACCCTGGGCGCCGCCATGGTGTTTTTTCTCTCCGGGGAGCCGAAGCCCCGGTTTCAAAAGGCGATGCTGGGCTTTGCCGCCGGGGTGATGACGGCGGCCTCCGTGTGGAGCTTGCTGCTTCCTGCCATCAGCCAGGCGTCGGAGGAGGGGAAGGTCCCCGGCTGGCTTCCGGCGGCGGCGGGGATGCTGCTGGGGGTGGTGTTCCTGGCGGCGCTGGACGGTCTGCTGCCCCGCCTGCGGCGGGAGAAGGAGGTCAACGACGCCTGGCGGCAGAACACCCTCCTCATGACGGCCATTACCCTACATAACGTGCCGGAGGGCATGGCGGTGGGCCTGGCCTTCGCCCTGGCGGCGGCGGGGGAGGGAGCCGCCGGGGCCATGGCCCTGGCCCTGGGCATCGGCATCCAGAACTTCCCGGAGGGGGCGGCGGTGGCCCTGCCCCTGCGGCAGGAGGGCCGGGGGCGGCTGCGGGCCTTTACCGGCGGGATGCTGTCCGGGGCGGTGGAGCCGGTATTCGGCATCCTGGTGGTGCTGATTGCCGCCTGGGCCCACCCCATGATGCCCTGGCTTTTGAGCTTTGCCGCCGGGGCGATGCTGTATGTGGTGGTGGAGGAGCTGGTGCCCCAGGCCCACAGCCGGGCGGGAACCTGCGGGTTTGTCGGCGGGTTTTTGATCATGATGGTGCTGGATGTGGCCTTGGGGTAAGAAAGCGCGGCGGTCATGGAACCGCCGCGCTTTACTTCTTCTTCCGGTGCCGCAGGTCATAGAGAAATTTTAGGGTGCGTTCTCCCTCTACCACCCGGCAGAACTTCCCGCAGCCCTCGCAGAGCTCCCGCCCGTTGGACAGAAGGCAGTCCCGCTCTGTCTGTCGGGTATGGTTCATTCGGTTCCAACAGTCCAGGCAAAATTCGGCCATTTAGATCACCTCTTACACACATATTAGAGTTTATAACTCTATTTGTCGATAGAGTTATTTCCTCTCGGATATGCTGTATACGAGGTGAGGGGATGCGTTGCTCTGAACGAATACGAGCTTTGCGGGAGGACCGGGATTTGACCCAGACGTTCGTCGCAGAGCTTTTGCGTGTGGGACAAAAGACCTACTCGGATTATGAACTTGGCAGGACCCGAATCCCTCTGGACAGCGTGATAATCCTGGCGAAGTACTACAATGTCAGCATGGACTATATTTGCGGCGTCTCAAATGAGTACCGGCACTTTCCAAGCGCATAGAAAAGACCGAAGGACGTGCATCCTCCGGTCTTTTCTTCAGGTCTTTGCCTTGATCTCCGTCCCGCACTTGGGACAGGTGATGACGATTTTTCCCTTGCCCGCCGGGACCCGGCAGATAGTTCCGCAGCCCTTGCAGGTGAAGTATTTATGCTCCTTGTCGGCGTGGCGGGCCCTTGCCCCGGCGCTGCGGTTTTTGATCCCGCAGTACCAGGTTACCCACTTCTGGTTCTCCATCCGCCGCCGGGAGAGGTTCTTGGAAAAGGAGCGGAACAAAATCACAATCATCAAGAAGAACAGTACGCTCTCCAAGATCCGGACGGCCAGTCCGTTTTTCAGAAAGAAGCAGATCAGCTCCGCGGCCCACAGGACGAGGTAGCCCCGGAACAGCGCCTGATTCAGCTGATCCCATCCGTTGCGCCCGTACATAAAGCGGGCAATCGCGCCGCCGATCCTCTGGAAAATGCCCATACCCTTGAACTCCTTTGCCGGTCCTGTCGTTTTTTGATCCCCTACATTCTACTCGTAACTGCCCGGACAAACAACCGCTTTGGGCGGAAATTTACAAAATGGTCATTTATTTTCCACATGGGCTGTGCTATATTTTAAAGTTGTTAAAAAATGAAAAGAAGGAAGTGCATCCAAATCATGGCGAAAAAACAGTTCAAAGCGGAATCCAAGCGGCTCCTGGACCTGATGATCAACTCCATTTATACCCACAAGGAGATTTTCCTCCGGGAAATCATCTCCAACGCCAGCGACGCCTGTGACAAGCTCTGCTACCAGGCCCTCACCGACAGCGCCGTGGGGATGGACCGGGGGGATTTCAAAATTGAGATCACCGTGGACAAGGACGCCCGGACCCTGACGGTTTCCGACAACGGCATCGGTATGGACAAGGCGGACCTGGAAAACAACCTGGGCGTCATTGCCTCCTCCGGCTCCTATAAGTTCAAGCAGGAGCTGGGAGACGACGCCAAGGACACCGACGTCATCGGCCAGTTCGGCGTGGGCTTTTATTCCGCCTTCATGGTTTCGGACCAGATCACCGTGGTGACCCGGAAGTACGGGGCCGAGAGCGGGTTCAAATGGCAGTCCTCCGGGGCCGACGGCTACTCCATCACGGAATGTGAAAAGGAAACCGTGGGCACCGACATCGTCATGCACATCAAGCCCGACACGGAGGATGAGCAGTACGGCGAGTTCCTGGAAAACTGGAAGCTCCAGGAGCTGGTGCGGAAGTATTCCGACTATATCCGCTTCCCCATCCGTATGGAGGTCTCCAAGACCCGGAAGAAGGAGGACTCCCCGGAGGACCAGCCGGAGTATGAGACCTACACCGAGGTGGAGACCCTGAACTCCATGGTGCCCATCTGGCAGAGGGCCAAGAGCGAGGTCACGGAGGAGGAATATCACAAGTTCTACCGGGACAAGTTCCACGACTACGCCGACCCCCAGCGGGTGATCCCCGTATCCGTGGAGGGCAGCGTCACCTATAAGGCCCTGCTCTTCGTCCCCGGGGCCGCGCCCTTCGACTATTACACCAAGGAGTTTGAAAAGGGGCTCCAGCTCTACTCCAACGGCGTGCTCATCATGGACAAGTGCGCCGACCTCCTGCCGGAGCATTTCCGCTTCGTCCGGGGCGTGGTGGATTCCCCGGATTTGAGCCTGAACATCTCCCGGGAGCTCCTCCAGCACGACCGGCAATTGAAGGTTATCGCCGGAAATCTGGAGAAGAAGATCAAGGCGGACCTGGCGAAATTCCTGGCGGAGGACCGGGAGGGGTATCAGTCCTTCTGGAAGAACTTCGGCCGCCAGCTGAAATACGGCGTGGTGAACGAGTACGGCCGCCACAAGGACCTGCTCCAGGACCTGCTGCTCTTCTACTCCTCCACGGAGAAAAAGCCCGTCACCCTGGACGAGTATGTCTCTCGGATGAAGGAGGACCAGAAGTATCTTTACTATGCCGCCGGGGAAACGGTGGACAAGATTGACAAGCTCCCCCAGACCGAGGGCCTGCGGGACGCGGGGACGGAAATCCTCTACTTCACCGAGGAGGTGGACGAGTTCTGCGCCCAGACCCTACGGACTTACAAGGAGAAGGAATTCCGCTCTGTGTTGGACCAGGAGATTGAAGAGGGCGCGCAGAAAAAGGCCGAGGAGGAGGCCGAGGCCCATAAGGGGACCTTCGACTTCGTGAAGGAGGCCCTGGGGGACAAGGTGAAGGAGGTCAAGGCCAGCGCAAGGCTGAAATCCCATCCCGTCTGCCTCACCGCCGGGGAGGGCCTGAGCTTTGAGATGGAGAAGTATTTCCAGGCCGTCCAGCCCGACGCGTCCATCAAGGCGGACCGGATTTTGGAGCTGAACGTGGAGCACCCGGCCTTCCAGGCCCTGGAGGCCGCCGTGGAGGCGGACCCGGAGAAGGCGAAGGCCTACGCCGCCCTGCTGTATAACCAGGCGCTGCTGATTGCGGGCTTGCCCCTGGAGGACCCCTCCGGGTACACCGATCTAGTGTGCGGACTGATGAAATAAATCTGTGGGCCCCGGAAAACCGGGGCCCGCTTTTTAAAAGCCGTGGAATCAGAAGGGAGGAGCGTCATGACGGGAATGAAACTAGAGCTGCTGGGCATCGGCATTATCCTGGCGGGCATTGCTATGAGCATACCTAATTTTTGGGCCTATCTGGGCGGAGCGATTGGACTCGCAATTGTGGCCGGGGGATTTTTTTGGAAGGACAAGCGCCCATAAGCGCGGAGGGTCTGCCTCCTTTTCCAATCGTCAAACTATCAAAAACGAGCAGTTGCCCTATACGGGGAACTGCTCGATCGATTTCGGCTTTTCGATTTGGAGGCTTACGATAAGATTCCCGCAACAATTGCGATCGCACAAATGAATACGACTCCCACGCTGAATGTGACAATCACTCTTTGAACCTTTTTATCCCCGTTCACCGCCATATCGATTTTACCTGAAAACAGGGCGCAGACAATGGCGGCTATCATCAACAATACTGAAAATTTTTCCATGCTTTCCCTCCGTAAACGCCAATTTATACGTTTATCACAATTCCAGCCTCATATAAATAACTTCCTGAAATCCCGCTAATCGAGAATGAAAGCCTTTCGGATTTCTGCCATATTCAACAAATCCAGCGTTTTTATACAGGGCGTACGCTCTTGTATTGCTGGCAGTCACATTTAGTTCAAGCTGGATATATCCCGCGGCCTTTGCACATTCAATACACGCCGCAGTTAAGGCCTGTCCAATTCCCAGCCCCCAAAATTCCTTGGCGACACTGACGCCAAATTCGGCACGATGGCGGACCTTGTACTTTTTACCCATTGCCTCAATCCCGGCGGTTCCCACAACTGCATTGCCGACTAAGGCGACTATTTCGATTTCCCGGTCACTTTCCAATTTCTCTTTTAGGAATTGGCTTTCCTGTATAACATCAAAGCAATTCTCATCCGGATAGGTAAGCAAATAATCCGTTTCTCCATGCGTCAGATTAAAGTTATCAAGTACAGCTTGCGCGTCACATTCCATTCCGTTTCTCAAACAGCATTCAACGCCATTTTTTAACAGGATCACTTGATGATATTTCATCGCGGATACCTCATAAATTATAGTTTACTGAACCTTCTTGCCAAGCAAAAACCGGCAACCGCACCAATCAAACATATTCCCGCAGGAATTAAAATAAATGTGGCAAAATACTGGTTTTCAGCAAGTACACGTTCGGACACGACACCCATGCTGTAAGTAATGAGTGCATAAATGTGCGACCCAATAGCAAACACACAGCCAAAGGCGGATATAAGCATTGGAATACACCGAATGACTTTGTGAGTTGCGCTTTTGGTGCATAACAACTGAGTCAACGCAAAAGCAACAAACAGAACCATACATAAAAAGGTGCTCACATCACCACACTCCTCGTTAATTTCTGATACGTTGAGCCGATTATAACACAAGGCTCCTGCTATATCAATGTACTTTTGTAGAAATCGCTGAAGTTAGATCCCAGCAGCATTTTCCTGAAAAGGGACATGTCCCGTGGCCCCTTGACAGCGGCGAGGCGTCGTGCTATACTCATATAGTTCTGAAAAGAACAGTTTGAAAAAGAACAAAGGAGGCCGGACCTATGATTACCATTGCCCAGCTCATCCGCCTGCCCCGGAAATTTGGGAAATACTACGACCGGCAGTTCCTCCCCCTGCTGGAACAGACGGGCTTGACCATGCGGGAGGTCCACGTCCTTCTCTTCCTGGCGAACCACCCCGGCCAGGACACCGCCCGAGACGTGACGGAGCTCCGGGGGATGGCGAAGTCCCAGGTCTCCCAGGCGGTAGAGGTCCTGGCGGGTCGGGGGCTCCTGACCCGGCGAGCCGACGGGGAGGATCGGCGGATCGTCCACCTGGAAATCACGGAACAAGGCGCGCCTCTGGCTCGGGAGGCCCAGGCCGTGCAGGCCGCCTGCGGGCGGCGGCTGCTGGCAGGGCTGACGGGGGAGGAGCAAACCGTCTTTCTGGACCTGCTGGAGCGGGTGCTGCGGGAGATGGAGGATTTGAGCGCGGAAAAGGAGTGTTGTACATGAATCAGAAAAGCGTGGACCTTGGCAGCGGGAAGGTGAGTAAGCTGCTGTTCTCCCTGGCCCTGCCCACCATCACCTCTCAGATCGTCAACATGCTGTACAATCTGGTGGACCGAATTTATATCGGGCACATGAAGCCCGTGGATACGGTGGGGGCCCTGGCCCTCACCGGCGTGGGGGTCTGCCTGCCCATCATCATGATCATTTCTGCCTTCGCGGCCCTGGTGGGTATGGGCGGCGCGCCCCGGGCCTCCATCCAGGAGGGGCGGGGGGACCTGGAGGGCTCCCAGAAGATCATGGGCAGCTGCTTTACCTTGCTGATCGTCACCGCCGCCTTGCTGACGGTGGTATTCCGGAGCTTTGCCGAGCCGTTGCTGCTGACCTTCGGGGCCAGCGAAAATACCATCGGCTACGCCCTGGACTATATGAACATCTACTCCCTGGGTACCCTCTTCGTCCAGGTGACCTTGGGCATGAATGCCTATATTACAGCCCAGGGCTTTACCACCGTCAGCATGAGGACCGTCCTCATCGGCGCGGGGCTGAATACGGTTCTGGACCCCATCTTTATCTTTGGTCTGGGACTGGGCGTTCGGGGAGCGGCGCTGGCGACGATTCTCTCCCAGGCGGTTTCTGCCGCGTGGGTTCTCCGCTTCCTCACCGGGCCCCGGACGAAATGGAGGCTGCGGAGGGAATTCCTCCGGCCGGACCCCCAGGTGTTTCTGCCCTGTCTGGCCCTGGGGCTCTCTCCCTTTATCATGCAGTCCACGGAAAGCCTCATCGCCGTGTGCTTCAACTCCTCGCTGCTGAAATACGGAGGGGACGTGGCGGTGGGGGCTATGACGGTGCTGACCAGCATGATGCAGTTTGCCATGATGCCCCTCCACGGCCTGAGCCAGGGGGCTCAGCCCATCATCAGCTATAACTTTGGTGCGCGGAGTGCCCAGCGGGTGAAGGAGGCTTTCGCGTGCCTTCTGAAATCCTGCGTGATTTATGCGGCAGTCCTCTGGGCGGCGGTGCAGCTGTTCCCGCAGGTGTTCGTGCAGATTTTCAACAACAACCCGGAATTGGTGGATTACGCTGCCAAGGCCCTGCGGGTCTACATGGGGGCCACCTGCCTCTTCGGCGTCCAGATCGCCTGCCAGCAGACCTTTGTGGCCTTGGGGAACGCCAAGACCTCCCTGTTTCTGGCGGTGCTGCGGAAGATTATCCTGCTGATCCCCCTCATCTACATTCTGCCAAACTTTTTTGCCAACAAGGCCTTCGCCGTGTTTCTGGCAGAGCCCGTGGCAGACTTCTTAGCGGTGACTGCCACCGCCTCCATATTTGCCGTTCAGTTCAAACGGAGCATGGCGGAGCTGGAGGAGAGCACCCAAAAATGAACATCGGGAAGCCGGGCCAGAGGGCCCGGCTTCTTCTTTGGAAATAAGCGGCTTGGCTTTCGGCTTCCGCTTTTTAAGAAAAGGCAAATGGCCGCAGGAGAGGGGAAGCATCGTCTCCCGCAGCCATCGTTCACCATTAAATTCCCCACAGATTTCGCAGGACGCCCCAGGCCAGCAGAAAGGCCACCAGCACCCAGGCCAGGGCTCCGGCAGCTTTGGGATACCGCCGCTGGAGCCAAAGCAGGCCAAGAATCCAGGGCGCCGCCACCGTCAGGCCCCAGTTATAAGAGGGAAGGAAGCGCCCGTGGAGCAGTCCCAGGCACAGGTCGGTAATGCCGCAGCCGGGGCAGCGGAGCCCCGTGACACGCCGGAAAGGGCAGGGCATCCGAAATCCTAAGGGAATCAGCACATAGCCATAGAGAAGGCCGGCGCAGAGAAAACCCGCGCCGGCCAGGAGTGCTTTATTCCGCCGCATAGCCGTTGAGCTCGGATTGCAGCAGGGCGTAGGAGACGATGGTGAATCCGAAAAGCGACAGCAGCAGATAGAGGATTCCCAGGTGTCCCGGCAGCTGGCCCTGTTCCGCCCGCTGGCGGTCCAGTTCGTCACCGGCGCGATAGAGCCAATAGAGGCCGTAGATGCCGCAGGTGACGATGGTCAGCAGCAGAACCAGCCCGCCAGAAGGACCGTCGGGACGGGCTGTCACCATGTTCAAATCCTCCGCCATGGAGTACAGCCAGTAGAGGCTGTAAATCCCACAGGTGACAATCGACAGGACGATGCAAAGACCAATGCTCTTTCTCTGAATGGACATAAGATAACCTCTCCCCTCAAACGCAGAATCTTTGTTTAGTATAGCATGGTTTTTTCCTGGATGCAACGAGAAAAGACCCTCTGCGTGGGCTCTTCCGGTGGGGTCAACGGGGATTATGGGCGGCAGCAGGCTGGAAAAAACTGAAAATTTCGGCAATTTAGCCAAAGATTTCCGTATTGATTTGTGCTAAAATCCGGGGCGTTGGGATAGATCAAATTATTTTGCAAAAACTACTTGCAATATAAAGTGAAATCGTGTAATATAGTTTTAGAAACCATATTAAGCGATGTTAACAGCGAGAGTTGAGGAGGAGCATCATGGAAGCCGTTTTGACGAAACAGGAATTGCAGCGGGCCCGCCTGCGGGCTGTGCGGCGGGCCCGGGTACAGGCCCGGAACGAGCCCCCCCGGCTGACCCTGGGGGCGGAGGTTTTCAATGCGGTGAGCCATGGCTTGGGTGCCCTGGGGGCGGCGGCAGCGCTGACGCTGCTGCTGGTCCGGTCCCAGGGGGCCATGGAGCTGCTGGCCTCCTGCGTCTACGGAACCAGCATGGTGGTGATGATGCTGATGAGCTGCGTATACCACGCCATGCCCACCGGGTCCGGGGTCAAGCGGGTCTGCCGGAGGTTTGATTACACGTCCATTTATCTGCTGATCGGCGGCACCTTCGCGCCCATTTTGCTGCTGTACCTGGGGGGCGCTCTGGGTGTGACTCTGTTCTGCGTCCAGTGGGCGGTGATTCTCGCCGGTGTGGCGCTGGTGATGGTCTTTGGCCCTGGCCGCTGGCGGGCTCTGCACTTTACGCTGTATTTCCTGATTGGATGGAGCGGGCTGGTGTTTCTGCCGGAGATGTACCTCCACAGCCGGACCCTGCTGGGCTTCATCTTTGCAGGGGGGCTGGCCTATACCCTGGGGATGATTCCCTTTGCCGGGAAGAAGAAGTACGACCACTGCGTCTGGCACGTCTTTGTTCTGGCGGGGGCGGCCCTGCACTGGGTTGGAATTTACACGCAGATTTACCTCCTTCGATAAGCACAAGGACCATGCGCCCGGACCCTTTCCCCGGCGGGGAAGAGGCCGGGCGTTTTTCTGTGCCCTCATAAAGAACCCGTTAAGGAAGCGGGGGGAAATGTGCTTTACGCAAGCGTTTTCGCCCCTGGAACTCTTGACTTTTTCCCAGGAGTTACTATAATCAAACCGTACAGATTTGCCGCCGCGCCTGCCGGCCTCGGGCGCGGGGAGCTGATTGAGAGAAGGGATGCCAGATGAAAGAACACAAAAAAGGCCTGGCGCTTTGGCTGGCGGTGGTTTTGTCGCTGCTGGCGGGCGCGCTGCTGGTGGGGTCGCCCGGCCGGACGGAGACCGTGAAGGAGGCCATGCGGGACGCGGTGCTCCACGATGTGAACCGCGTCAGCCTCTTTGGCCTCAAGGAGGTAAACCCGGGGCTGGTCTCTGCCTTCACGGTGACGCTGCTCCTGCTCCTGGCTGCCGCCTGTATTCGGATTTTCGTGATTCCGCGATTCCAATACCGGCCAGGGAAGCTCCAGATGCTGCTGGAGGAGGTTGTGGGCCTGTTCAGCGGCATGGCAAGGGGAAGCAGTCCTCACCGCTGGGGCTTTCTGGGGGCTTATATCTTCGCCGCCGGGGCCTACATATTCGTGGGGACGCTGTTTGAGCTGCTGGGTCTCCAGGCCATCACGGTCCACGGACACCCCATCACCCTGCCCGCCCCCTTATCCGACGTAAATGCCGCCATTGCCATGGGGACCTTCTCCTATTTGACGATTTTGTCCGGCGGCATCGCGGTGAACGGAGTGAAGGGCGTGGGAAAGACGCTGAAGGAGTTCTCTCTGCCCATCTCCATGAGCTTCCGGCTCTTCGGCGCCCTGCTCAGCGGGTTGCTGGTGACGGAGCTGGTGTACTACTACGTGAGTTTGAGCTTTGTGCTGCCGGTGATCGTGGGTGTGCTCTTCACTCTGCTTCACGCGCTGATTCAGACCTATGTGCTGACTATGTTGACGGCCCTGTACTATGGCGAGGTGTCCGAACCTGCCCCGCCGAAGGGAGAGAAAAAACGCCGGACCGCCTGAGTGGGGTCTGGACTTTCAAATCAAGAACATACTGGGAGGTTTTCTGAGATGAACAAGTTTGTGAAGAAGCTGTGGATGCTGGGTCTCGTGCTGCTGCTGGCGGCGGTCCTGGCTGTGCCCGCCCTGGCGGCGGGAGAGGAGACCGGGGCGGCCGCCGCCCAGGAGGAGGTCCAGGAGGAGAGCGGCGGCAAGACCATCGGCTCTGCCCTGGCCATCGGTCTGGCGGCCCTGGGCGGCGGCCTGGGCATGGGCATCGCCACCGGAAAGGCGGTGGAGAGCATCGGCCGTCAGCCGGAGGCCGAGAGCAAAATCAGGACCATGCTGATGCTGGGTCTGGTCTTTATTGAGACGGCCATCATTTACGCCCTGCTGGTGGTCATCCTCATCATCTTCGTATTGTAAGGCAGGTGGAGACGGTGAATATCCCCCTGAATGTTGACTGGCAGCAGATTTTGCTGCACTGGATGAATCTGGCCATCCTCACCGGCGGGCTGTACTTCCTGCTCTACAAGCCGGTGAAGCAGTTTATGGAAAAGCGGGAAGCCCATTACCGGGAGTTGGAGGCGCAGGCCGCCGGGAAGCTCCAGGAGGCGGAGGAGCTGAAAGCCGCCTACCAGGCCAAGCTGGACGGAGCGGAGGAGGAAATCCACCAGGCCCGGGCCAAGGCCCAGGCGGCGGTCCAGCAGTCCGTGGAGGAGCAGATGGCCCAGGCGAAGCAGATCGTCGCCAAGGCCAAGGAGGAGGCCGCCAACAGCCGGGAGCAGATCATTCGGGAGTCCCAGCGGGAGCTCCGGGAGCTGACGGTGGCCGCGGTGAAGAAGCTGACGGTGAAGGCCGACACGGACCTCTTCGACCAATTCTTGAATTTGGCGGAGGGAGGAGGCGCCCATGAGGACCACTAGAGGCAGCCTCAAGGCGGAGCTCCGCAGCGCCGTCAAGCCCACGGAGGAGCAGCTCCGGCGCTTTGAGAAGTTCCTGACCGGAAAATACAAGCGAAAGGTCCCCCTGCAATGGGAGGAGGACCCGGCCTTGAAGCAGGGCTTCCGCCTCCAGGTGGGGGCGGACATGTACGACTGGACCATGCAGGGCCGGGTGCGGCAGTTCCGGGACTATGTTCGGGGACTGGAGAGCGGGTCCAACGACATTCTGCCCCTGATGCGCCAGGCGGTGGAGGACTGGACCGTGGCCGTGGCCCCCGAGGAGATCGGCGAGGTGACGGCGGTGGACGGCGAGATCGCCTCTGTCAAGGGTCTGGACCACGTGCAGTACGGCGAGATTCTGGTATTTGGCTCTGGCGTGAAGGGCATGGTCCAGGACCTGCGCCGGGACGGCGTGAGCTGCATCCTCTTCGGAAACGGCGAGGAGGTCTCCGCCGGCAGCATGGTCCGCCGAACCCTGAAAACCGCCGGCATGCCGGTGGGCGAGGGCTTCCTGGGCCGGGTGGTGGACGCCCTGGGCGTCCCCATGGACGGCAAGGGGAGAATCATGCCGGAGGGCCACCGGCCCATTGAGGCCCCGGCTCCGGGCATCCTGGATCGCCAGCCGGTGAACACCCCCATGGAGACGGGCCTTTTGGCCATTGACTCCATGTTCCCCATCGGCCGGGGCCAGCGGGAGCTGATTATCGGCGACCGCCAGACCGGCAAAACCGCCATCGCGCTGGATGCCATCCTGAACCAAAAGGGGAAGGATGTGGTGTGCATCTATGTGGCCATTGGCCAAAAGAGCAGTTCCGTGGCCCAGATTGTGGAGAACTTGAGCCGCCGGGGGGCCATGGAGTACACCGCCGTGGTCAGCGCTCCGGCCAGCGCCTCCGCCGCTCTGCAATACATCGCCCCCTATGCGGGCTGCGCCCTGGGAGAGTACTTCATGCGCCAGGGCCGGGACGTGCTGATTGTCTACGACGACTTGAGCAAGCACGCCATCGCCTACCGGACATTGAGCCTCCTTTTGGAGCGCTCCCCGGGACGGGAGGCCTACCCCGGCGACGTGTTCTACCTTCACTCCCGCCTTTTGGAGCGGGCGGCCCATCTCTCCGACGAGCTGGGGGGCGGCAGCATGACCGCCCTGCCCATTGTGGAGACCCAGGCGGGAGACGTGTCCGCCTACATCCCCACCAACATCATCTCCATCACCGACGGGCAGATTTTCTTGGAGAGTGATCTGTTCTTCGCCGGCCAGCGGCCCGCTGTCAACGTGGGTCTCTCGGTCTCCCGGGTGGGCGGCGACGCACAGACCAAGGCCATGAAGAAGGCCGTGGGAACCCTGCGGCTGGACCTGGCCCAGTACCGGGAGATGGAGGTATTCACCCAGTTCTCCAGCGACCTGGACGACGCTACCAAGCGCCAGCTGGCCTATGGACAGGGCCTGATGCGCCTGCTGCGCCAGCCCCGGTATGCCCCGCTGTCTCAGCATGAGCAGGTGGTGGTGCTGGCGGCCGCCATGGCCCATGTGATGCTGGAGGTGCCCCTGGAGCGTATGGACGCCTTCCGGGCCCATTTGCTGGCGGCGGTGAAGGAGGAGGCCCCGGACCTTTGCGGCCGCATCGACCGCACCGGCCAGCTGGCCCCGGAGGACCGGGAGGAAATCGTCTCCCTGGCAAGGCGGGCCCTGGAGAGCTTCATCGGGAAGAAGGGCGGCTGATATGGCGGGGACCAAGGAGATCAAGACCCACATGGAAAGCGTGGGAGAGACCCGGAAGATCACCAACGCCATGTACCTCATCGCCTCCACGAAGCTCCGCCGGGCAAGGCAGGAGCTGGACCAGACCCGACCTTATTTCGAGGCCCTTCGGGGGGAGATTCGCCGGATTTTCCGCACAGCCTACAGCGTGGACAGCCGCTTTTTCTACCCCCTGGGCAACGACGCGCCCCTGGAGGGGACCTATGGCTGCCTCCTCATCACTGCGGACAAGGGTCTGGCGGGGGCCTATAACCAAAACGCCATCCGGGTGGCCCAGCAGCTTCTGGAGCGGCACCCGGACACGAAGCTCTTTGTGGTGGGGGAGTACGGGCGGCGGTTTTTCGACCAGCGGAAAATCCCCATTGAGCACAGCTTCCTCTACACCGCGCAAAACCCCACCATGGCCCGGGCCCGGGAGATCAGCGCCCGGCTGCTGGACGGCTTTGACCGGGGGGAGCTGAAGGAAATCTACGTTATTTACACGGACATGGAGAGCGCCATGAGCTTCGAGGCCCGCTCCGCCCGGCTGCTGCCCTTCCACCGGACCCATTTCGCTGGGGCCCCGGCGGGGGAGGGGGCCATGACAGAGCGGTTTGAGTTCTACCCCGATGTGGGCACCGTGCTGGACAGCGTCATGCGGAGCTATGTCACCGGCTTTATCTACAGCGCCCTGATCGACAGCTTTTGCTGTGAGCAGAACGCCCGGATGACTGCCATGGACAACGCGGACCGGAATGCGGGGAAGCTTCTGGGGGAGTTGTCCCTCCAGTACAACCGGGTCCGGCAGGCGGCCATCACCCAGGAAATTACGGAAATTTCCGCCGGGGCCAGGGCCCAGCGCCAGAAGAAGGGAAGGTAACCGATTTTGGAAAGAGGGATCATTGTACAGGTATCCGGTCCCGTGGTGGACGTGGAGATTCAAAGCGGCGAGCTCCCCCGGCTGCGGGAGGAGCTGACCGTGGAGAAGGACGGCGGCCTGCGGGTGATGGAGGTGGCGCAGCACGTGGGAAAGAGCACGGTGCGCTGCATCATGCTCTCCCCCAGCGAGGGACTGGCCCGGGGACTGGCCGTGGACGTGCCGGATAAAACCATCGAGGTGCCCGTAGGCGCCGCTACCCTGGGGCGGATGTTCAACGTCCTGGGCCAGCCCATTGACGGCGGCGGCCCGGTGCCCGAGGGCACGCCCACCAGGAGCATCTACCGCAAGCCCCCGGCCTTTGACGAGCAGAGCCCGGCGGTGGAGATTCTGGAGACGGGCATCAAGGTCATCGACCTGTTGGAGCCCTATCCCCGGGGGGGCAAGATCGGCCTCTTTGGCGGCGCGGGCGTGGGCAAAACCGTCCTCATTCAGGAATTGATTCACAACGTGGCCACGGAGCACGGCGGCTACTCCATCTTCACCGGCGTGGGAGAGCGCTCCCGGGAGGGCAACGACCTCTGGCGGGAGATGCGGGAGAGCGGCGTCAGCGAGAAAACCGCCCTGGTCTTTGGCCAGATGAACGAGTCCCCCGGCGTGCGGATGCGGGTGGCCCTGGCGGGGCTGACCATGGCGGAGCATTTCCGGGACAAGGAGCACAAGGACGTGCTGCTTTTCATCGACAACATCTTCCGCTTCGTCCAGGCGGGCAGCGAGGTTTCCACCCTCCTGGGGCGGATGCCCTCCGCCGTGGGCTACCAGCCGACGCTGGCTAACGAGATGGGAGAGCTTCAGGAGCGGATTACCTCCACGAAAAACGGCTCCGTCACCTCCGTCCAGGCGGTCTACGTTCCTGCCGACGACCTGACGGACCCGGCCACGGCGACCACCTTTGCCCACCTGGACGCCACCACGGTGCTAAGCCGGAAGATTTCCGAGCAGGGCATCTACCCGGCGGTGGACCCCCTGGCCTCCTCCTCCCGGATTTTGGAGGCGGACGTGGTGGGAGAGCGGCACTACCGCATCGCCCGGACCTGCCAGGAGATTTTGGAGAAGTACATGGAGCTCCAGGACATCATCGCCATTTTGGGTATGGACGAACTCAGCGAGGAGGACCAAAAGACCGTGGCCCGTGCCCGGCGGCTCCAGCGCTTCTTCGCCCAGCCCACCACCGTGGCGGAGAAGTTCACCGGCCTCCCCGGGGTCTACGTCCCCTTGAAGGACACCCTGGAGAGCTTTGAAAAATTAGTGAACGGCGAGCTGGACCAGTACCCGGAGGCGGCCTTCTACAACGTGGGCACCTGGCGGGACGTGGTGGAGAAGGCGAAAAAGATCGAGGCGGGTGAGGCGTGATGGAAGTCTTTCAGGCCCACATCCTGGCGGCGGACCGGAGTTTTTACGAGGGTCCCTGCGTCAGCCTCACCATTCCCACCAGCGACGGGGAGCAGGGCATCTTGGCCCACCACAGCGACATGATCGCCGCCGTGCTGCCAGGGACCCTGCGCTACCAGACCCCGGAGGGGCCCGTCCAGCTGGCGGCGGTGTCCTCCGGCTTGGTGAAGATTGAGAAAAACGAGGTCCTGGTGCTGGTGGACTCTGTGGAGCGGCCGGAGGAAATCGACGCCGCCCGGGCCCGCCGGGAGGCCGATGAGGCCCGGGAGGCCATGCTCCAGAAGAAGAGCCGCCAGGAGTACCAGCTGGCCCAGGCTAGCCTTGCCCGGGCCATGAATCGCCTGCGGGTTAAGGGTACGGAAATCAAATAGCAAGTAGAGCGAAACGCGCCTCTCCCATCTGGGAGCGGCGCGTTTTTTTATAGCGATAAGGGTAGACACACCACCAATTGAAACCGCCCGCCTCCGGCCCGGGTCTCCAGGGAGCCACCCAGGCGCTCCGCGATTTCCCGCATCCCCGCCAGGCCGAAGCCGTGGGAGGACTTGTCCGCCTTGGTGGTGGCAAGGTCCGGGGAGAGGTCTCCGGCGTAGGCGTTTTCCACCCGGAGCATGAAAAGACCCTTTTCCGCCCGGCAGCGGAGGAGGACCGTCTTGTCCTCCGCTCGCTCCGCCGCCTCCATGGCGTTGTCCGCGGCGTTTCCCAGCAGGGCGCACAGGTCCACCTCCGCCAGGGGCAGCGCCTTGGGAAGGGACACGGAAAAGTCCGCCGTGAGGCCCGAGCGGCCCATGGCCTCCGCCTTGGCGGAGAGGACGGCGTTGGCCGCGTCGTTTTCGCACAGCCGCTTCCCGCCCCGGAGGGCGGGGGAGTCTGCTAACTGGTCCATGTATTGAAGGGCCCGCTCATCCTCTCCCAGCTCCACCAGGCCCCGGAGGGCCGTCAGGTGGTTCCGGAGGTCGTGGCGGAGGGTGCGGACCTGCCGCTCCTCCCGCCGGAGGCCCTGGTAGTAGCTTTCCCGGAGGGAGGCCAGCTTGTCTGCCTCCTCCAGCCGCTGGTGCTTTTCCAGCACCAATATGGCGTACAGCAGGGCCAGGGAGGTGAGGAAGATGAAGGGGAGCACCGCTACCCCCAGATTCATAATCAGGCCGTGGAGGAGGAAGTCGCTGTAGATATAATCCGACTGGAGGAGGGGCAGCAGCACCACCGCCAGCAGGGAGCTGAAGGGCATGGCGGCCAGGAGCAGCACCAGATTCCAAAACCGGGGGGAGAGCTGGGGCGGCTTCTCCGGCAGATGCTTCCGGGTTCCCAGGTACAAAAGGCCCCAGACGCCGGGACGGATGAATTTGTCCGTGAAGTAGTATACGTTGTCCAGCTCGAAATGGGCCAAGGCGGGGGCGTAGTAGGTGTCCAGCACGGCGTTGACGGGCATGATCAGGCAGAAGAAAATGACCGTCACCGCCAGCCGCCCCACTTTATCCCCCTTGGAGGCCAGCATAAGCAGCGGGACAAAGGCCAGCAGGGTGAAGAGCAGGTTCGTATCCCCCAGCCAGATGATCTGCCCGGAAACGATGGTCAGGAAGAAAATCAGCCCGATCCTCCAGCCCTGGCGGGGCTTCACCGGGAGAAAGGCGGAGAGAAGGCGGAAGAGGAAAAAGCCGCTGGCCAGCCCCAGGAGGAACCAGGGCCAATTTTGGAGGCAGACCATCACAAACTCCGCCAGTTGGGTCAAAAAGTTCAGCACGCTTTCCACGGCCTAGCCCTCCAGAGCCGACCGGGCCAGGGCCGCCAGGACGGCGGGGCGGCAGGCCCGGCTGACGGGGATGCCCTGGCTCTCCACGAACACCTGACTGCCCTCCATCCGGTCCACGGCGGAGGTTTGGACCAGATACCGCTGGTGCACCCGGACGAAGCCGTCCCCCACGTCCCGCTCCACCTCGTCCAGCTTGCTGTAAAAGACATAGGTCCGGTTGGCGGCGACGCAGGTGATCTGCCGCCGGTCGGAGGTGAAATAGAGTATCTTCTTTTTCGGAATCCGGTACAGGGTCTCCCCGCTGCGGCAGAGAAAGACCTGATCCGCCTCCCGGAGGCGGGCCTCCGCCGCCCGGTTCAGTACGCCCTCCAGCTGGTCCTGCTTGGGGGGCTTCATGAGATAGCCCAGGGCCCCCACGCAGTAGCCATCGAACACATAGTCCGTGTACCCGGTGACAAAGACCAGCCCCAGCCCCTCGTCCGCCTCCCGGAGGCGACGGGCGGTCTCCATGCCGTCCAGCCCACCCATTTCAATGTCCAGAAACACCAGGTCCAGTTCCCCGGCGTGGTTTTCCATCCAGCGGAGGAGCCCCTCCCCGGAGGAGAACTCAAAAAAAGCCGCCTCTCCGCTCCGCCGTCGTTCCAGGGCCCGCTCCAGGGCGGAGCGGAGAGCGATGCGGGCGTCGGCGCTGTCGTCGCAGATGCCGATTCGCAGCATGGTATCATCTCCTTGCGGTTTGCTGTGGCTATTATAGCATATCCCCGGCCATTCGCCAAACCAATTATGACGGCAAAAGCGCCAAAAATGACATCGCTTTCCGCCGCGTCGCCAAACTTTACAACAGACCCGCCAAAGAGAGCGGCCCCGTTTGCGGGGGCCGTTTTTTTGCGCTATTCTGGCAATGGAAGCGGAAGTGAAGAATTTACAGCCAAACTTCCGTATCAATCGATATCGCAGGATAAAGGAAGTGCTTGTTATGAATTGGAATTCCGTCCGCGCCGCTCTGACCACCCCCACGGAGGTCCCCCGGCAGGGGCCCCGTCTGCAAACGAATCTGGACACGGACCTTTTAAAGCTCGTTGCCATCGTCTCCATGCTCATCGACCATGTGGGCGGCGCCTTCTTCCCGGAGGTGGGGGCCTTCCGCTGGATTGGGCGGCTGGCGTTCCCGATTTTCTGCTACTGCCTGACCGTGGGACTGCTGTATACCCGAAACATCAAGCGGTATCTGGGCCGCCTGGCGGTGTTCGCCGTGGTCTCCCAGCCCTTTTACGTCCTGGCCTTCCACCCCCACGACTGGATGGTGGACCGGAATTGGAGCAACTGGAACATCTTCTTCACCCTGTTTCTCTCCCTGCTTGCCATGTACGGCTTCAAGGAGCGGAAGTGGTGGCTGTTCCTGGGGGCCTTCTTCGCGGTGAGCTGGTGGAACTTCGACTATTCCGGCATCGGGATTCAATTGATGCTGATTTTCTTCCTCTGCCGGAACCACCCCAAAATTGGCGCGGCCCTCTATGTGCTGACCTACCTGCCCTGCCTCTGGGGCGGCTATCTGGAGGACCCGCTGGCCTTGAAGCTGGGCGGCTTTGCCGTGGACTGGGCCGTGTTTGCCCTGCTGGCCGCGCCGCTGATTTTCCTCCCTACCCGCTCCGGGCTGAAAATCCCCAAGTGGTTCTTCTACGCCTTCTATCCCGCCCATCTCGCCGTCATTGCGGCAATTCAATTCGTGCTGTAAGAAAGGATGACTATGATGCTGACTGTAGAAAATCTGCGCAAATCCTATCAAGTGGGAAAGACCTCCTACGAGGTTTTGAAGGGGGTCTCCCTTCAGGTAGGAAAGGGCGAGTTTGTGGCCGTCATGGGCCCCTCCGGCTCCGGTAAGACCACCCTCTTAAACTGCATTTCCTGCTACATTCCCGCCGACTCCGGCAGTATCCGCCTGGGGAAAACCGAGCTGGCCCGCCTGGGGGAGGACGCCTTGGCGGAGGTCCGCAACAAGCAGCTGGGCTTTGTTTTCCAGGACTTCCTCCTGCTGGACGGCCTGACGGTCCGGCAGAACATCCTGCTTCCCGCCATCATCGGCGGCGTCGTCTCCGACATGACGGAGCAGCGGGCGGACCAGCTCTGCGAGGTCTTTGGCATCGCGGGCATCCGGGACAAATACCCGGCGGAGATCTCCGGCGGCGAGAAGCAGCGCACCGCCGTGGCCCGGGCCCTCATCAACCACCCGCTGCTGATTCTGGCCGACGAGCCCACGGGCAACCTGGATTCCAAGTCCACCCGGGCGGTGATCCGCTCCTTTGAGCAGGCCAAGAGCGCTCTGGAGGCCACGATTTTCATGGTGACCCACGACTCCTACGCCGCCTCCTTCTGCGACCGGGTGGTGATTCTCCGGGACGGCGTGGTCTGGAAGGTGCTGGAGAAGGGGGCCACGGAGCGGGAGACGTTCCAGGACCAGCTTCTGGACGCGGTCCGGGAAATGGGGAGGGAGTAACCATGCGCCATTTTTCCGAGGTTTATGCCCTGATGCGCCGGAAAAACAAGAAGCAATACGCGCTCCTCTCGGGCTGCTGCTTTTTCTCCGTGCTGCTGATTACGGCCTACGTCTGCATGATGCGGGCCCCCACGGTGCTGAACGTCCTCCCCGAGGGGGGCGACAGCCGCAAGCAGATCATGATGATCTTTACCCTGGCGGTTATCGGCTGCGCCGTGTTCACCACCTACGCCTCCGGCCTCTTCTTCCGGCAGAAGTCCCGGGAGACCGGCGTGTTTCTGGCCCTGGGGGCCTCCCGGGCCCAGGTCCGGGGAGAGCTGTACCGGGAACTGGGGGTGATCTCCCTGGGCTCCTGCGCCGCCGGGGCCCTGCTGGGCGGGCCGCTGGCCTGGATGTTGTGGCAGGTTTTCAGGCTCTGCGTGGTGGACACCGAGGAGATGCGGCTGGTGTTTGACCCCAACGCCTATGGGTTTTCCCTGGCCTTCTCCGCCTTTGTCATCGCCATGATGTTTTTCCTGGGAAGCCGCTCCGTGAAGCGGACCAACATCATCGACATCGTGCAGGAGTCCCACAAATCCGAGCCCATCCGGGACGTGCCCCGGTGGTATGGGCCCGTTGGCATCGGCCTGCTGGCCCTGGGGGGCTTCCTGGGCTATATCTCCTCCAGCTTCTTTGTGCTGGTTCTCCACTGGTATCCCCCCGAGGGACTGACCGCGGTCTTTTACGTCCCCGCCCTGATCGGCCTCTATATGATTCTGCTCCACACGGTGGTCAACGGCTGGAACGGGAAGAAGAAGCTCTACAAGGACCTGATCGCCACCAGCCAGATGCGTTTCCAGGGCCGCCAGACGGTGCGGAACATGCTGGTCATGACCCTGCTGATTGCCGCCGCCTACTTCGGCAGCTTCTACGCCCCCACCATGGGCGCCGGGGCCGTGATTGGCTATGACACCCGGCCTGTGGACTATGTCTACAACTTCCGGGCGGACCAGGACATCCCCCTGGAGGAGGAGGTCCGGGCGCTGGCGGAGGCGTACGGCGTGACCATTACGGACTTCGCCGCCGTCCCCATGATCCGCCTGGCGGTGGACGGCGACGACCACGTCGAAGAGGAGGGCCCCATGGGCACCACCTGGCGCGCGGAATACAAGGAGATCATGAACTCCGAGCTGTTCCTCTCCGCCTCCGGCTACGAGGCCCTGACGGGGGAGCATGTGGACCTGGCCCCGGGCGAGCTTCGGGGCGTCGTCGACCTGGAGGGAAGCAAGCTGGGCTTTGACCCGGACAAGAGCCTCGTGACCAATTATCTCACCCGGGAACAGCTCCCCGTCACGTCCCTGGAGCCCCTGCGCTATGACAGCCTCTTTGGGCGCTATGTGATGAACGACGAGGACTTCGCCGCCTTGGGCGCGGGCCTGCCGGAGGAGTGGCGGGAGACTCAGGTCTGCTTCAACGTGGAGAACTGTGCGGAGACCTATGAATTCTCCAAGGCGCTGTTCAACGAGATCGTGGACCGCTCCACCATAGACGTGGCCCAGTTTGACGGCTGGGACCCGGTGGTCCGGGACCAGTACCTGGCGGAGGAGGGCGTTTACTTCCTGGACCGGGAGAACTGCGCGGAAGCCGGCTTCACCGTCATCGACTACGCCCAGCGGGACAGCTCCGCCTTCCGGCTGAGCTGGCAGTATATGCCCCAGTTCCGGGTGATGGACAAGGCGGACTTTGTCAAGACCATGGCGGTGTTTCTCATCCTCTTTGTCTTTGTGGCCGTGGTGTGCTTTTCCGCCGTGTTTGTGATCGCCTATACCCGGTGCATGACCATCGCCCTGACAAACCGGAAGGTCTACGACGACCTGCGGCATTTGGGCGCCTCCAACGCCTATCTCCGTCGCTCCGTCCGGGGACAGGTGAAACGGGTGTTCCTGGTGCCTGCCTTGACGGGCACGGCATTGATCTATGCCTTCTACGTCATGATTATGTATTTCAACGGCAGCCCCCTGGGCATCACCTCCAGCGAGGCGGCGGGCCTTCTGGTGGCTCTGGCGGTCATCGCGGCGGTCAGCGCCCTGATGTACGGCGTGTACCGCCTGACCCTGGCCCAGGTGTGCCGGGCCCTGGACATCCGGCGGTAAGCCTTCGAAAGACAGCGAAGCGGCGCGGGACCAAATGGTCCCGCGCCGCAGGTTTGCGTTTTTATGGCTGTTTAGGCGCTCTTCCCGGCGTGCGCCGTCTGGGACTGCCGGGGGGTCATGGCGAAGTAGTCATAGCTGATTTCACTGCCGCTGTCGCCCCAAGTGGTATCGATGTGGTATTCCATGCCGTCCAGGGTGGCCACGGTCCAGATATGGTCCCCCTGAATGACGGTGGAGCAGCGGATGCCCTCCAGCTTCAAAAGGAGGTTATAGGCCCCGGTGTAGCCGTCGCAGACGGCGGAGCCGTTTACAAAGAGGTTGTAGGGGATATGGCTCAGGGAGTCGTCCCCGGCCTGATAGTCGTAAACGCAGTGGTCACAAATCCAGCCGTAGTAGACCCGGGCCTTTTCCAGCTCCGTCATATCGGGGCGGAGGGCTCCCTCGGCCCAGAGCCGGTCGTGGACGGCGGTGGCGGCCTCCATGGCGGCGGCCCGATACTCCTGGGTGCGGCGGCCTGCTCCGGCGGCGGAAAAGCTCAACGTCACCAGCCCCGCGCCCCGGGTGCAGAGGACCTCGTTGTAGCCCTGCTCGCAGTGGGCCTTCATCACGGCCAGGGAGCGGTCCATCAGCTGCCGGGCCTCCGCCTCGGAGAGACCGGGATAGTAAAAGACAATCTGGTCGCTGCCCCGAGCCAGCATGGAGCGGAGGGAGTTCTCCAGCTCCTCCAGCGTGGCGGGGGCCAGATGGTAGGCTCCCGGCTCCACCAAATCCGCCAGGGAGGTCCCGGCGGCGGCGAAAAGATCGCTGAGGTCCCACTGGGGCCGGACCCGCAGGGCGGGGTCCAGCATCCGGGTGAGCATAGCGGCCAGAGCGCCCCGGGTGATGGGCTGGCCGGGGAGGAAGGACCCGGCGGCGTCGCTTCCCACGCAGACGCCCTTCCGGTAAAGGCCCAGAATGTCCTGGTAATAGGGGGTGTACTCGTCCACGTCGGGGATGAAGCGGCGGGAGGCATAGCCCACGGCCACCAGCTCGCTATGGATGGAGGGAAGGGCTTCCTCCGGCAGAACACCCGCCAGAATATGGGCCGCCTGGGCCCGGGTGACGGGCTCGTACAGCGCCTGCCCGTCCGGGAAGTCCGCCTCCAGCGCGCCTTCCGCCTGGAGGTAGCGCAGGTAGGCCAGGGCCGCTGGGGCGCTCTCCTGGCGGTGGACCTGGGCGGCCTCCGGGTCGCCGGTCCGGTAAAGACCGCGGATGCGCCCGGCAAAGATGACGGCTTGTCCCACCGTCACGGAGTCCCCTGGGCCAAAGGCCCCGTCCCCCTTCCCGTTGGAGAGGCCGTACTCATAGAGCGCGGCCGCGTTGTCGTAGAAGGGCGAGTTTGGGGACAGGTCGGAAAACTCCCCGGCATAGGTCCGGCTGCGGGGGAAGTCCACCGCCTGGGCGGCCTGGGCGGGGAGAGCCAACAGCAGGAACAGAGCCAGCAGCAAGACGGGGATTTGTTTTTTCATAGCCTTCCTTTCCGGCGGAGGTTACGTCAGGATGTTCAGGTCCTCCGGGGTACGGTCCTCGGTGTAGGGGTTCAGGTGCTCGTTCACCATAGTCAGGACCTCCTCCTGGTCCAGGTAGATGTAGGGGTCGTGCCACTCGCCGGGCAGGGTGGCAAACTCGATGTTGTCCATCCCCATGGCGGCAACCTGCGCACCCATCCAGCCCAGGTTGCCTACGGTGAGCTCCGTGTCCACGTATTCCACGAAGATATTGCAGTAGTCGTCCAACTTCGTGAGGCTGGCGGGGGAGAGCATCTTCTTGGCCACGGCCTTCAGGAAGTCCTGCTGGGTCTGCATCCGGCCAATGTCCTGGGAGGCGTAGGCGCTCCGACAACGGACCACCTTCAGGGCCTCGGCCCCGGTCAGGTGCCGCATGCCCTTGGAGAAGTGGATGGAGAGGTTTTGATAGGGGTCCTCGTAATTCATGTCGACGGGGATATAGAAATCCACGCCGCCGACGGCGTCCACCAGGGCCTCGAAGGCTTTCAGGTCCACCAGCACCGTGTAATCCACCGGAACGCCCAGCTGGTCCGAGATCGTGTCCGCCAGCAGCTCGATGCCCCCCAGTCCGTAGGCGGCGTTGAGCTTGCGGTTCTTGCCCTGAATGAGGGACTTGGTGTCCCGGGCGATGCTGACCCCATAGACATGTCCGTTTTTTGCGTCCAGGGCCATCAGAATGTTGGTGTCGCTTTTTCCGTTGCCGTCATCCACACCGGAGACCAGGATGGTCCAGAACTGGGGCTTGCGCTCGTAGTGGGAGCGGAGGGCCTCCGCCTCTTCGTTGGAAAGGTCCTCTGAAACGGCGGGGGTGTTCACCCGCTGGATCATAGTGACGTCCCCGGCTTTCTGGTCCGGGGCCCGGAAGTAAACTCGGACGACCGCGTAGCACAGGCCGATGAGGATGAACAGAAGCAGCAGGGTCACAAGCCAGGGGCTGCGCTTCCGGCGGCGAAGTCTGGATGCCATGGGAACCTCCTGTGCGCCGCCTGGGCGGCGCGTATTATCACGAAAGTATCGCCGCCGCGGCCCAAAAGCGTATGCGGGTCCGTTCAACCGGAGAGGCCGCAGCCCAGTTCCCCAGTGAGGTCTCCGGTGGGGCGTTTGCTTCATTATAAGGCGGGTCCCGGAAAAAGACAAGAGAAAAAATAGCGGCGATGCCGCTATTTTTTCGGTCAGAATTCCGCTGCTTCTGTCATTTCTTACAAGGGATTTAAAATATTTTCAGAAAATTTACAACTTGGACAAATTCTGGTCATCCTTTTCCGGAGCCGTGGGATTTTCCGCTGCCGGGGTGGCGGTGGATAGCTGCTCCAGCAGCGTCTTGATGTCCGCCAGGAGCTGATTCTGGTAGGACAGGGCGCAGCGGATGTAGTGCATGGCGGGCTCCGGCGGGGGAGCCGGGTCCTCCACAGGATGGGGCCAGCGGCGGACCTCCGGCTCCGTGTAAATGGGCGTGCCCGGCGGGGCGGTCTCCCCGGCCCGGACCGTGGACCGGGAGACGGGCACGGTCCGGGCCGTCCGGCCGCCTGCCGGGGCCCGGCCCCGGCCGTGTTGACGATTTGCCATAAGGCTCCCTCCTTCCGCGGCGTCAGTCGCCGCGGTATTTTTTGCGGGTGGCAATGCCGCCCCGGATGTGCCGCTGGGCCTTGTTCACGTCCAGCACTTCTTTGACTTGCAGGTACAGCGGACGGTTGAACAGGGGCAGCCGCTCGGAGATGTCCTTATGTACCGTCGACTTGCTGATGCCAAACCTCTGGGCGGCAGCCCGGACCGTGGACCGGTTCTCTATGATGTAAAGAGCCAGGCGTTCCGCCCGCTCCTCCATGTTTCCCTTCAAAACATCCTCACTCCC
Organism: uncultured Oscillibacter sp.; assembly: GCA_910587705.1. Classification (GTDB taxonomy): domain Bacteria; phylum Bacillota; class Clostridia; order Oscillospirales; family Oscillospiraceae; genus Oscillibacter. Next base: position 44,286 of record CAJUMX010000005.1, on the reverse strand, counting down.
TGCCTCTTGTTGGTCCATCCTATGCGCCGCAGCGGCGGGATATGTTCCCGGAAGGGGAAAGGACAGGGATACGGGAAAAACTTCTTGACATGGAGTGGGCTCCACATGGTATGCTGGAGGGCAGAGCCATCAGAAAACAAGGAGGAACCCTGTATGCGATACCGTACATTGGGCCGAACGGGCCTTCAAGTAGGAGAGATCGGCGTGGGCTGCGAGGGCTTTTTGGAGAAAACCCCGGAGCAGGTGCGCGCGTGGCTGGACGTGTGCGAGGCGGCGGGAGCCAACTGCATAGATTTGTACACCCCAAATCCGGAGTTCCGCTCCAGCTTGGGCCAGGCCCTCCGGGGACGGAGGGAGAAGTTTGTTCTCCAGGCCCACCTCTGCACCATTTGGAAGGACGGGCAGTATAAGCGGACCCGGGACGCCGGAGAGGTCCGGGAGGGCTTCGAGGACCAGCTCCGGCGGCTGGAGACAGACCATGTGGAGATTGGCATGGTCCACTACGTGGATTCCCTGGCGGACTGGGAGGCGGTGAAAAACGGCCCCGTCATGGCCTATGCCCAGGAGCTGAAAGCGGCGGGGACCATTGGCTGTACCGGCCTCTCCAGCCACAATCCCCAGGCGGCCCTGGCGGCGGTGGAGAGCGGGCTCATCGACGTGCTGATGTTCAGCGTGAACCCCTGCTATGACCTCCAGCCCGCCTCCGAGGATGTGGAGGAGCTCTGGGCCCCCAAGAACTACGCCGCCCCGCTTTTGAACATGGACCCGGAGCGGCAGGCCCTCTACGAGACCTGCCAGCGGCTGGGGGTGGGCATCACCGTCATGAAGGCCTTTGGTGGCGGAGACCTGCTCAGCGATTCCCTCTCCCCGGCGGGGAAGGCCCTGACGGCCTTCCAGTGTCTCCAGTACGCCCTGGACCGGCCCGGCGTTGCCTGCGTCCTGTCCGGGGCCCGGAGCCTGGAGGACTTAAAAGAGAGCCTTGCCTTTGCGGAGGCTTCGGAGGCGGAGCGGGACTACGCCGCCGCCCTGGCGGCTCTGCCGAAAATCAGCTGGAAGGGCCACTGCATGTACTGCGGCCACTGCGCCCCCTGTCCCAAGGGCATCGCTGTGGCGGAGGTAACGAAATTTTTGAACCTCTCTCTGGCCCAGGGAACGGTCCCGGAGACCGTCCGGGAACACTACGCCGCCCTGCCCCACGGGGCGGGGGAATGCGTCCGGTGCGGGGCCTGTGAAACCCGCTGTCCCTTCGCCGTGTCCGTCATGGAGAACATGGCGAAGGCGGCGGAGCTCTTCGGGAGGTGAGCCGATGAGCCGCACGGTTTTGATTCTGGACGGCCAGGGGGGCGGCGTGGGGAGCCAGCTGGTAAGGCTGCTGAAGCCCCGCCTCCCGGAGGACTGCCGCCTCCTCTGCGTGGGCACCAACGTGGCGGCCACCGCCGCCATGCTGAAGGCTGGAGCCGCCCAGGGGGCCACGGGGGAGAACGCCATGGTGTACAACGCCGCCCGGGCGGACCTGATTCTGGGGCCTATCGGCGTGATTCTGGCGGGCGGTATTCTGGGGGAGGTCTCCTCCGCTATGGCCGCCGCCGTCTCCGGCTCCGAGGCCGTCAAGATTCTGATTCCCTCCTCCTCCTGCGGCGTGTATGTGGCGGGGGTGGAGGAGTGCCGCCTGGAGGAATACCTCCGCCGGGCGGCAGAGCTGGCGGCAAGGGAGCTGGGCCTATGAGCGGGAGCTTTTTGGACATCGCGAAAGCCCATTGGGCCCGTTACCCGGCCATGGAGCCCCAGGACTTTGCGAAGCTGGCCTACCAAAGCGCCTTCGGCCCCGCCCACATGGTTCCCGGTCCGGACAAGGTTCTGGCGGCCCTGCTGGCGGAGCGGAAGGAGGCGGGGGTGGAGCCCCTGGCCCCGGAACCCATCGGGAACGGCCTGTGCCGCTTCCACATTACCCAGGCCCTCTCCACCTTGTGGGAGCTTCCGCTGGTTGGGCGGATGTTCACCCGGACGGCAGCCCTGACGGAGGGCACCGAGGCGGAGCTGCTGGAAACGTTGGAGGAGCTGGCGGCCCTTCCGGTCCCCGGCCTGGGGGACTACCTGGAGAACTGGCGGCGGGAAGGCTGCCCTCCCGTCCATCACAGCGAGGCGTTCCGCACTGCTTACAACCCCCATTACCGGGTGCTGCGGGCGGATATGGCCCGGTTCCTCCCGGCGCTGATTCCCCTGGAAAAGCTGGCCCGGGATCTCCCGGCCCGGCGGAAGGGGCCGGCCCTTATTGCGATAGATGGCCGCTGCGGCAGCGGAAAAACGGGCTTTGCTTCGGTGGCGGCCGGGGTTTTGGCCTGTTCCTCCGACGTGGTGCATCTGGATGATTTCTACCTCCCCCCGGCTCGGCGGAAGCCGGACTGGATGGAAACTCCCGCCGGAAACATGGACCTGGAACGGTTCGAAAAGGAGGTCCTGGGGTCCCCGGACCGGGAGGGAGAGACGGCCTATCGCCCCTATGACTGCCAGACGGGCTGCCTGGGGGAGCGGGTGGAGCTGTGGGAGCCCCTGACCATCGTGGAGGGCACCTACTCCCAGCATCCATCCCTGGCGAAATACTATGACTATAAGCTCTTCCTCACCTGTGAAAAGGAGGAACAGACCCGCCGCCTTCAAGCCCGGGAGGGGGACGATTATCCCACCTTCAACCAGGTGTGGCGGGCGTTGGAGGAGAACTATTTTGCCGCCTGCGGCACAGAGCGGGCGGCAGATTTGGTGGTGGATACCACCGGATTTTTCGATTGAGATGGGCAGGGCGGACACGAAGGTCCGCCCCTACAGGGCAATCCCCCGTTAAAAAATGCTTGGCAGAAGCCAAAACCCTGTGGTATACTATTGCGGAAGCAACCCGCCGCCAGGAAGGCGGCGGACTGTCAGAAGACGGGAAAACGAACTTAAAGGAGTTTTTCCCATGAACGAAACCAAGAACCAAAGACCCGTCCAAACCCTGGCCATGGCCGCCATGCTGATGGCTGTGGGCTTCGTCCTGCCCTTCTTCACCGGGCAGATCCCCCAGATCGGGAAGATGCTCTGCCCCCTGCACCTGCCAGTGCTGCTGTGCGGCCTCCTCTGTGGCTGGAAGTACGGCCTTGTCGTGGGCTTCGTCCTGCCCCTGCTGCGCAGCGCCACCCTGGGGATGCCCCCCATGTTTCCCGCTGGCATCGCCATGGCCTTCGAGCTGGCGGCCTATGGCTTCCTGGCGGGCTTCCTCTACGCTCGGTCCCGCTGGCAGTGCGTGGTGGCCCTGTACCGCTGCCTAATCCTCGCCATGATCGGCGGACGGATTGTCTGGGCTGCGGCCCAGGTGGTTCTCTCCGGCGTGTCCGGCCAGGCTTTCACCTGGCAGATGTTCCTCTCCGGCGCGTTTCTCACCGCCATTCCCGGCATCATCCTCCAGCTGGTCTTTATCCCCGCGGTGATGGTGGCCCTGGACCGGACGGGGCTGGTCCGCTTCCGCCGGGGCGGAGAGGCGGCGGTTCAGGTCTGAAAAACCTCGGATAGCAGGGTCTCCGCCTCCGCCAGCCGCTCCGTGTCCAGCCCCCCGTAGTTCACCACCAGTGTGTGGTCATAGGCGGGCTTAGGCAGGGCGGCGTACTCCGACAAAAATCCAAGGCGTACCCCCAGGCCCTCCGCCCGACGGCGGAGGGCCTCGTCGCTTTCCCGGGTGTTCAGCCGGAGGAGGAAGTGGAGCCCCGCCCCCCGGTCGGTGAGGGAGGCGGCAAAGGGGCAGAGGGCAAACCGCTCCAGCACCGCCCAGCGCCGGAGGCGGTATTTCTTTCGGATTCGGGAGAGGTGCCGCTCATACTCGCCGCCGCTGAGAAAGCGGGCCAGCACCTGCTGCTCCAGGGCGGGGACGGTGGAGGCGTAAAACCCCAGCTCCTTTTGGTAACGGGCCAGCAGCCGGGGCGGGAGAACCATGAAGCCCACCCGCATGGAGGGGGAGATGGTCTGGGAGAAGGTGTTCATGTAGACCACCCGTCCCCGGGCATCGATGCTCTGGAGAGTGGGTAGGGGCCGCCCGGCGAAGCGAAACTCGCTGTCGTAGTCATCCTCGATGAGAATGCCGTCCACCTCCTCCGCCCAGCGGAGAAGGGCCTGCCGCCGGGCGATGGGGGTGACGATGCCCGTGGGGTAGTGGTGGGCCGGGGAGAGGTGGGCCGCCGTGGCCCCGGAGGCGTACAGGGGCTCCAGGGCCATGCCCTGGCTGTCCAGAGGAATGGGACGGCAGACGGCCCCCCACCGGTCGTAGACCTGACGAATTTTGGGGTAGCCCGGGTCCTCCAGGGCAAAGACGGTTCCCTCCCGGCCCAGGAGCTGGGCCAGGAGCAAGTATAGATACTCTGCCCCGGCTCCCACTATGATCTGCTCCGGCGACACGGCCATGCCCTTGAAGTCCCGAAGGTCCCGGGCGATGGCCTGCCGCAGGGCGGGAAGGCCCTGGGGCGGCACCGGGTTCAGACAGCCCCCCTCGGAGAGTACCTGCCGGGTCAGCCTGGCCCAGAGGGCCGCGGGAAAGAAGGCGGGGTCCACCCGCCCGCTCTTCAGGTCCAGCCGCCAGGACTGGGAGGGCTCTGCCGCCGGAACAGTGGCGGGCTCCGCCTCCGCTGGTAGGCGGCGGTCCACCTGGGCGGCGAAAAAGCCCCGCCGGGGCCGGGACTCCACCCAGCCCTCCGCCTCTAGCTGCTGGTAGGCGCCCTCTACCGTGATGACGGACACCCGCAGGTGCTCCGCCAGGGCCCGCTTGGAGGGAAGCCGCTCCCCCGCCGCCAGAGCTCCGCTCAGGATGTCGTCCCGGATGCAACGGTACAGGTAGTCGTAAAGGGCCAAGCCTCCCCGGGCCTCCAGATCGTATGTCAGCATGAACCTGCCTCCTCTGACCTTATAAAAAATTCCGTTTTTGACTATTTCCATCCTATCACAAAGGCGGTATCATGGCAACAACAACCGACAAAGGAGTGAGGCGGAATGGAAACGCTGTTAAATCGGGAGACCGACCGGGGAAACGCCCGGCTGTTGGCCTTGACGGGGCTATTCGCCGCCCTGGGCTGTGTGGGGACGATGGTGCTGCAAATTCCCTCCCCCACCGGCGGGTACATGAACCTGGGGGACGCGGTGGTCATCCTGGGGGCATGGCTGCTGGGGCCGGTATACGGAGCGGTTGCCGGGGGCGTGGGTCCCGCCCTGGCGGACCTGCTCAGCGGCTATGGGGTCTACGTTCCCGCCACCCTGGTGATCAAAGCCCTTATGGCCCTGACGGCGGCGTGGCTGTACCGGGCTTTGGGGAAAAGGGGGCTGCTCCTCTCTGCCCTGGCGGCGGAGGTTCCCATGGTTCTGGGCTACTGGCTGTTTGACGGGGCGCTGGCCGCCCTCTCCGGCGGCGGGGCCTTGGGCCTTTGCCTCGTGGGCAGCGCGGCGGGCATTCCCAGCAATTTGGTCCAGGCCGCCTTCGGCGCGGCGGCGTCCACGCTGCTGGCGCTGGCCCTGCGGCGGAGCGGCTATGTCCGAAAGCAGTTCCCGAAGCTCTGAGCGGCGGAAAAAACCAGCCCCCAAGGCATTGCCTTGGGGGCTGGTTTTTGTTTTCAGTTCAGGCCGTCCGGGGCGTTCCACCCGTCCCAGGAATTGGACTGGGCTGGGGCAGCGTCCTTGCCCACGCCGGAGGTCCGCTTGGCAATGTCGAAGTAGTTGAGCTGGACGCAGATGTAATTGGGGAAGTAGAACAGGGCCACCAGCAGCTGCCAGAGACCGGCGATGGCGTTTAGCGCGAAGATGGGCAGGCCGAAATAGGTCTCCGGGGTGGAGATGCCGTAGAGCACCAGCATGGTCAGGTCCCGGTTCAGCTGGAAGATCAGCAGGATAGAGGGAAGGGTGGCCAGCAGGTTCCAGCCAATGTAGCTCAAATCCAGGGTGAAGAGCTGGGCCTTGTACCCCAGGGTCTGCCGCTTGCTCATCTCCAGGGCCTCCATCACGCCAATGCCAGGGTCCTCATAGAGGTTGTAGAAGGCGAAGCTGTAGCGGTAGGCGGCAATGATGCCGGGGACGATGAACAGCAAAGACCAGAGGAAAACGAAAAGATCGACCACGATGCTAAGCAAAATCAGCTTTCCCACGAAGGAGAACCCGTCGAACAACGTCAAAAATTCCGCCCGCTCTCCCCGGCGGACCGCCATGCAGTACAGGGCGAAGCCCGCCGCCAGGACAGTGCTCATCAGGGAGACCAGGATGGAGAGAAAGACGCTGAAAAAGCCGGTGTCCACCAGGGAGGAAAACAGGTTCAGCAAAATCAGCAGCGCCATGTACAGGGCGGTCATGGCCTTGGGGGAGACCTGGGCCTCCCGCAGCAGCTCCGCCGCCTCCCACTTGCATTGCTTTCGGTCAATATGTTCAAACAGCATGATAGGGCCTCCTGATACGTGTTTATGTCGTTACCTTAGTTTAGCACAATCCGGGCCGGATGGCAAGCGGCAAAACGGACCCGCCGTTTCGGCGGGTCCGTCCTTTTCATGCCAATTCCCCCTGGGGAGCGTCCAGAAGCTCCAGCTCCTGGAAAATCTGGGTCTCCAGCTCCTCATAGGCCCGGGGCCCCCGGGAGCGGCGCATCCGGCCCCCCAGGCGTTCGCCGTTTTCAAAGAGGTGGATGAGATAGAACCAGACCTCCTTCATCCGCTGGGAGGCGGGGGCGGCCTGACGGTCGGGGGCGGACTGGCCGTAGAAGTCCTGATACGCCTGATAGAGCTCCTGGGTGAAGGCTTGCAGCTCCTCTTTCGTGGCGGCGGGGCCGCCCCGGAGCCGCCGCAAAAGCGCCGGGTCCGCGATGGCCCCCCGGCCGATCATGGCGGCGTCTAAGCCGGGGAATTGGGCCTCCAGGGCCCGGACGCCCGCAACGGAGGTCAAATCCCCGTTGTAGCATACCGGGTTTTTGCTCTCCGCCACGGCCAGGGCGAACTGGTCCATGTGCACCGCCCCCCGGTACTTCTCCGGCCGGACCCGGGGGTGGACGGTGAGAGAGGCGATGGGATAGCGGTTAAAGACCTCCAGCAGCCGGGGGAACTCCTCCGGCGTGTGATAGCCCAGCCGGGTTTTCACGGAGACGGGGACCCGGGTAGCGGAAAAGACCTGGTCTAAAAACCGATCCAGGCGGTCCGGGTCCATCAGTAGGCCGGAGCCCTTCCCCTTGGCGGTGACGGTGCCGGAGGGACAGCCCAGGTTCAGGTTGACCTCCTCATAGCCCATGTCCGCCAGGGCCTCCGCCGCCCAGACAAAGTCCGCCGCCTGTTTCGCCATCACCTGGGGAACCTGGGGGAGCCCTTCCGGGTTTTCCAGCTCCCGGCGGTCCCGGGGGGTGATGACATGCTGGTCCGTGGGGGAGATGAAGGGGATGAAATACCGATCCGCTCCGCCGAAGTGCTGGTGCCATACCCGGCGGAAAACCCGCTTTGTGATGCCGTCCAGGGGGGCGAAGTCCAAGCGGGCAATCATCCCAGCGTCTCCTCCCACTCCTGGGGCTTGAAGCCGGTGAGGACAAAGCCGTCCCCCACCAGAATGGGCCGCTTCACCAGCATCCCGTCGGTGGCGAGCAGGGCCAGCTGCGCCTCCTCGTCCATGCCGGGGAGCTTGTCCTTCAGACCCAGGGCCTTGTATTGGAGGCCGCTGGTGTTGAAAAAGCGTTTCAGGGGCAGTCCGCTGGCGGTCCACCACTGGCGGAGCTCTTCCGCCGTGGGGTTTTCCAGCTTGATGTCCCGGACCTCACAGGCGAGGCCCTTCTCGTCCAGCCATTTTTTGGCCTTCTGGCAGGTGGTGCACTTGGGATACCAGAGCATGAGCATGGGGGGAATCCCTCCTTTTTAGAGAATCAGCAATTCCTTGGGGGCCTTGGTCAGATTCCGGCGGCCCTCCGGGGTAATCAAAATCACGTCCTCGATGCGGACGCCTAGTTTTCCGGGAATGTAAATCCCCGGCTCCGCCGAAATTACTGCCCCGGCGGGGAGGGGCTTTTCGTTGCTGGCGGCGGCGTTGGGAGCCTCGTGGATTTCCACGCCCACTCCGTGGCCAAAGCTGTGGGTGAAATATTCCCCATAGCCCGCCTCCTGAATGACGGCCCTGGCAGCGGCGTCCACCGCCTTGCCGGGGACCCCGGCCCTGGCGGCGGCGATGCCCGCCTCCTGGGCGGAGAGGACGGTTTTATAAACCCGCTCCATTTCCTCCGTCACGGACCCCACCGCCACGGTGCGGGTCATGTCGGAGCAGTAGCCCCCGTAAATACAGCCGAAGTCCATGGTGACGAACTCCCCGGCTTGAAGCTCCTTTTCCGAGGGCACGCCGTGAGGCAGGCTCCCGTTGGCCCCGGAGACCACGATGGGGTCGAAGGACATGTCCGACGCGCCGTAGCGCAGCATGAGATACTGGAGCCGGGCGGCGATTTCCTTTTCCGTCACGCCGGGGCGGACCTCCTTCAAAATGTCCTCCAGGGCCCGCTCGGCGATGCCCTGGGCGGCCTCCATGGCGGCAAGCTCCTCTTTGTCCTTCGTTTGCCGGAGCGCCAGGATCGGCTCTGAGGCGGGGACAAGCTCGAGGCGGGGACGGCCCTCCTCCGAAAGGGCCTTTTCCAGCCGCCGGTAGGATTGGACGGACATAGCCGCGTCCTCAAAGCCCAGGCGGCGGACGCCCTTCAAAAACACCAGCTCCTTGAGCTGGTCCATCAGGCCCTTGCCGGGCTTCACCTCCCGGAGCTCCGCCCCGTCCAGATGGCGGGCGGCGGCCTCTGTGTACCGGGCGTCGGTGAGGAACACCGCGTCCTTCCGGGTGACTAAGGCCGTGGCGTCCGCGCCGGGGGTGAAGAAGCCGGAGGCGTAGAAACGGTTGGCCTCCCCGGTGAGGAGGACGGCGTCCAGGTTTTCCGCCTCTAAGGCGGCGGAAATGGCGGCATAATGGTTCATGGTAAAGACAGTCCTTCCGGTTTGGAATGGGCAGGGAAAACGGCCCCGCCCGGTTCGTTTTATCCCATGCGTCCCTCGCCGCCCATGAGGGCGGTCATCTCCTCGATCCGTTCCAGCGGGAAGGGCGGGGCGCACAGGGGCTTCATGGCGATGCTCATGAGCTTCATGGGGTTGTCATCCGCCGCCACCCGGTTGGAGCTGAGGCTGCCACAGCGGCGGCAGCGGTGGACAACGGCCCACTCGCCCCCCTTGCGGACCCACACGGCGATGGGGTCCATCACGCCGCCGCAGTCCGCCGCCCGGTCTCCGGGCTCCACGTCCAGGTGGGCGCTGGCAAGGCAGTTGGGGCAGTGGTTGCGGTGGTCCGCTCCGGCTCCTGCGGGGGTGACCAGGCGGCCGCAGACCCGGCAGGTGAAGCTGTCGGTGCAGGGGTGGGTTTTGTAGTAGCCTTTTTCGTATAGCTTCCGTTTGTTTTCACGGTTCATGGTAGAAGTTCCTCCTGGGGATGCTTTCCAGCTTCCGGGAGGAATGGCAGAGTGTGTATTTGCCAGCCTCCCGGTTAGCAGACACTCTCCGACGCAAAAAATGTTTGTTTCATAAAAATACTCCTTGATATTGGCAGCAGAGGTTTGGACGTTACCAGTCGTGGCGGGTGGTAAAAATCCCGCTTTCCTCCAACGCGGTTAGGATGGCCGCTATTCGCTGATAACATTCCCTGTCGTCCAGCGCGTCGTCGTTTAGGATGCACCGGATTCCCTCCAGAGCCCGCATGGCCTTCGATTCCGTTTCCGCAGCGATGCGCTTTACGGTTTCCTCCTGCTTCAAATGCCGCATGGTCTCCAGGCCGATGGCCTGGGCCGCCAATTCTTCTTGTGCAGTCAATTCCATAAAAACCTCCATTTGACCTTTTGTGAATGTCAGATACTTCCACCCTATATCATAAAATGAATGAAAAGGTCGAATGACCATTACCAAAGGTCAGGAGGGTTTTTATGTACAAAAACAGGGCCCCGGGCGGGCGGCATAATCTCTGCGGAAGCTGGGTGGCCGCCCTGCGCAAGGCCAAGGTGCCAAGGCTGTCCCAGCGGGGCTTGGCGGACCTGCTCCAGCTGGGCGGCTTGGACGTGGACAAGAACGCGGTCCAGCGCATTGAGAGCGGCCAGCGGTTTGTGACGGACATCGAGCTGAAAGCCCTGGCCCAAGCGCTGGGGGTCACGGTGGAGGATTTGTTGGAAACCTAGGAGCTCCGGGAAGCCGGAGCTCCTGTTATTTTCCGAAGTCTGGGCGGAGGGGGACCTGCCCTTTTCCGGGCGGTTTGCTCAGCCCTGGAATCGCTCCAGCCGGGCGAGGATGGTATCCCTATACTCTGCGTGATGGGGCATCCCGCCTCCCAGGCCGCCCCGCTTGGGCAGCTGGAGCTTGAGGAAACCGCCGTCCTGAAAGGTGATGGCGCAGTTGACGGCCCCCATCATGCCTTTTTTAATGACGCAGCTTTGAATGGTTCCGAAGGGGAAGCACACGCCGATGTCCGCCGCCACGGTCTTTCGTAAATCCGGAAGCAGGGGATAGGCCGCCGTCAGGTACTTGCGTTCCTCGCACTCGGCCACCAGCAGATAGTGCTCCGTCACGCCGACGTACACGTCGAAATAGGAGGTTTTTTTCTGGTTCACCTGGAGGGTGATGCCGTGAATCCCGGCGGCAAGAGTCTCTCCCTCCGGGATGCAGGCACCCAGGACCTGGCGCATATTGGCCTCGTCAAAAATACCCGCCATGGCTCAATCCCTCTCCGCCGACGCCTTGACGAACCCATAGAACAGGGGGTGGGGCCGGTCGGGGCGGCTCTTGAACTCGGGGTGGAACTGGACGCCCACGAACCAGGGGTGATCCGGCAGTTCCACGATCTCCACCAGATGCCCGCTGGGGGACAGACCCGCCAGCACCATGCCCTTGGCCTCCATCTCCGCCCGGTAGTCGTTGTTGAATTCGAAGCGGTGGCGGTGGCGCTCGGAAATTTCGGCGGAGCCGTAGAGGCGGCGGCTCTCGGTGCCCTCCTTCAAATCGCAGGGGTAGCGGCCCAGGCGCATGGTGCCGCCCTTTTCGGTGACGTTTACCTGGTCCGGCATCAGGGCGATGACAGGGTGCTGGGTGGTCTCGGAGAACTCGGAGGAGTGGGCGTCGGCATAGCCCAGCACGTGCCGGGCGAACTCGATGACCGCCATCTGCATTCCCAGGCACACGCCGAAGTAGGGGATTTTGTTCTCCCGGGCGTAGCGGACGGCTTGAATCATGCCCTCGATACCCCGGTCGCCGAAGCCGCCGGGGACGATGATCCCGGCGCAGCCCCCCAGCTCCTCCTCCAGGTTCTTCTCCGTCAGGGTTTCGGAGTTCACCCAGCGGATGTCCACCACCACGTCGTTGGCGGTGCCCGCGTGGTTCAAAGACTCCACCACGGAGAGGTAGGCGTCGTGGAGCTGGACGTATTTGCCCACCAGGGCGATTTCCACATGCCGGTGGGCGTTCTTTTCCCGCTGGACCATGGCGGTCCACTCCCGGAGGTCCGGCTGGTGGGTGATGAGACCCAGCTTCCGGCAGACCACCTCGTCCAGGCCCTCCTGGGCCATGAGCAGGGGGACCTCGTAGAGGGTCTCGGCGGTGGCGTTTTGAATCACGCAGTCGGATTCCACGTTGCAGAACAGGGCGATTTTCCGCCGCACGTCGGCGGTGATGGGGGTATCGCAGCGGCAGACCAGAATGTCCGGCTGGATGCCCAGGCTCAAAAGCTCCTTGACGGAGTGCTGGGTGGGCTTGGATTTCAGCTCCCCGGAGCCGGGGATTTCCACAATAAGAGGCACGTGGATGAACAGCACGTCCCCCTGGGGCCGCTCAGCCCGGACCTGACGGATGGCCTCCAGGAAGGGCTGGGACTCGATGTCACCCACGGTACCGCCGATCTCGCAGATGACCACGTCCACGTTTTCCCCGGCCATGGCATAGACCCGGCTCTTGATCTCGTTGGTGATGTGGGGGATGATCTGGACGGTGGCCCCCAGGTAGTCCCCCCGGCGCTCCCGGTTCAGCACGGACCAGTAAATCTTGCCGGAGGAAATGGAGCTGTTGCCGGACAAATCCTCATCCACAAAGCGCTCGTAATGGCCCAGGTCCAGGTCGGTTTCCGCGCCGTCCTCGGTGACAAAGACCTCTCCGTGCTGATAGGGGCTCATGGTACCGGGGTCCACGTTGATGTAGGGGTCGAACTTCTGGTTCCGCACCCGGATGCCCCGCTGCTTCAAAAGCCGCCCCAGGGAGGCTGCGCAGATGCCCTTGCCCAGGCCTGAGACCACGCCGCCGGTGACAAATACATATTTCGTTGCCATACCGCTCTCCTATTCTTTCGTTCTGCCCGGCAGGCTCCCGCCGGACTGCATATCCAAATCATATTATCATTTGACCTCCCGCTTGTCAACGGCGCGGAGGGCTGGGGAGCGGGAAAAGAATTGACAAAAATCGACATGGGGGCGATTATAAAAAGTCCCCCGTAAAGGGGGAGGTGGTGGAAGTGCCGTTTCGCCTGGATACGATCCTGCCCGGCCGCCTGGGCAAGCCGGGCAGGGGGATGTCCGCGACGGGCTTTTCCCGTCAGGTCCGTCCCCGGACATAGCCGGTCATGTAATCCAGAAATGCGGGTACGTCCCGGGCGTCGGAAAGGCTGATGGACAGCCCCTCCTTCCGGGGACACATGAGCCGGAGCAGCTGGCGGGCGGTGTGGTCCCGCTTCAGGTCGCAGCGGCTGTGGTCCGGCAGGTGCAGCAGCACCTGACCCCGGCTGCGCTCCACCACGTTTAAAAAGTTCTCCGCATCCGGGAGCATCATAATCTGAAACATCGTCGTCCTCCTTCTAAAAGCGGGGGACTGCTCCCCCTTGCGCGTTTCGCCTCTTTCTGATAGGATGATACCATCAAGAACTCAAAGACGGTAGAAGGAAAACGCCGGTTTTCTGGTACAAAACCGTCAGAACGGAGGGAGCCATGGCTCTAAACCACTTTTGCAGCTCCGCCACGGACGGGCGGAACCGGGAGCTGGTGCGGCACGGTGCGCCGCCCTTTCCCCTGGCCTGCTATTGGCACGACGGCGAGACGGTGAACCGGGTGCCCTGGCACTGGCATGACGAGCTGGAGACCGTGCTGGTAAAGGCGGGGCGGGTTGCCGTTTTCGTAGAGGGAGAGCGGCGGGAGCTGGGGCCCGGGGAGGGCTGCTTCATCGCCGCCGGAGCCCTTCACAATGCCCGGCGGGAGGGAGAGGAGCCGGTGGACCTCCACTCCATGGTCTTTCACCCCCGGCTGGTGGGGGGCAGCGTGGAGAGCGTTTTCTGGCAGGACTATTTACAGCCCCTTCTGGCGGAGGGGGCCAACCGCTGTGTCTGGCTGTCGGAAAGCGTTCCCTGGGAGCGGGAGGCCCTGGAGGCCCTGGAAACGGCCTGGCGGGCCTGCGGGGAGGAGCCGCCAGGCTTCGAGTTTCTGGCCCGGGAGGGGCTTTCCCGGCTGGTGTTCCTCCTCTCCGCTCACCGCCCGGTGGGAAAAAAGGGCCCCTCGGAAAAGGCCCTGCGGGATGGGGAGCGGATCAAGGTCATGCTCCGCTTCCTCCAGGAGCATTGCCACGAGGAGCTGACAGTGGCCCGGATTGCCGGGAGCGCTGCCCTCAGCGAGAGCGAATGTCTCCGCTGCTTCCGGAGCATGGTGGGGACCACGCCTATGCAGTACCTCAAGCAGTTCCGGGTCCAGCGTGCGGCGGAGCTGCTGGAGACCACGGAGGAGCGGGTTGCCGATATCGGCGCGGCCTGCGGCTTCCAGGAGATGAGCTATTTTGCCCGGACCTTCCGGGCTTTGAAGGGGAGAACTCCCAGTCAATACCGGGCGGAGCGGCGGGCCGCTTCCGGCGAAACAAAGGGGGATTGACGGAGAGGAACCGGCCGCGATCCGTGACCATAGTCACCGATCGTGACCGGACTTGGGTTTAACGATGGGCTCTCCGGTACTCCAGGGGGCTGACGCCCTCCACCCGGCGGAAGCACTGGGAAAAGTAGCTCAGGGAGGAAAAACCCAGAATCTGGGCGATGAGGGACAAGGTGTGGTCCGTCTCCCGGAGGAGAAAGCGGCTCTCCTCAATGCGGCGGGAGATCAGGTAGTTGATGGGGGACACGCCGAACTCCCGGCGGAAGGCGTGGGCCAGGTAATACTTGTTCAGGTGGGCCAGCTGGGCCAGCTGGTCCAGGTTCAGGTTCTCCTTGAAGTGATTGTCGATGTACCGCCGGACCAGGTCGCACTCCCGGCTGGACCGGGCGCCGGAGGGCTCGCCGGAAAGGGCGGCGTCCCGCTGGCGGTTCAGCCGGATTAGCACCACGTCCAAAAGGCTTCGGCAGACCCGCTCATAGCCCGGCAGGGCCCCCTCCGCCTCCTGGAGCATCAGGTGGAGGCAGCCCATCAGCTCCTCCCAGCCGGAGTGAAGGTGAAGCAGGGCATAGCCCTCGGCCCCGGCCATGGTCTCCAGCCCCTCCACCCCCAAAACGGTGTACTCCAGGGGGCTGTCCAGCTGGCTGACCTCCGTGTGGGGCACGTTGGCGTTGACGATGACCGCGTCGTGGATGGCCACGGGAAACTCCTCCCGCCGGGTGCGGAAGCGGCCGTGGCCTCCGGTGATGAAGAAGAGCTCCGCGCAGCCGTGGGTGTGGAGGCTGGAGTTCCACTCCGGGCTGTACTGGGCCCGGGAGACATAGGCCAGCCTGGGGGACCCGCCGGGGACGGCGTTCTCCCGCTGGAACGCGTATTGACGCTGGCTCACGGACATTCCTCCCTCCAGGGCGCAATTTTTTGAAAATTGGCAGTGTCACAGTCTGTCTTTATTATACTGCCTTTGTCCCGGCGGCGCAACTTTTGATAAAATATTTTTTCCATCCTGCCGGGATTTTGTCGAGGAGACGGAGAGCGGACGGAGGGAAGATGCAAAATTATCAGTTTTGCCTAAAGTGGAACAGGGTATCCCCTGAAAATTGGGACAAAATGCAAAGAGAGCAAGATTTCTAAAAAGTTGCGCAAGAAAGGGATTGCTTTGCCAGCGACTAACTCGTTATACTAAATTTTACAAGGCCGGAGAACGGCCCGCGAAAGCCCCTATATTATAAGGAGGTAGACTTATGAAGAAGTTTTTCAGTCTCTTGCTGACTCTGGCGCTGGTGCTGTCCCTGGCCGCCTGCGGCGGCGGGAACGGCGGTTCCGACGCCGGGACCACCACTCCGCCCCCTGCCGACAGCGGCGATACCCAGACCCCGCCGCCCGCCGAGGACGTGACCATCACCGTGGCCGCCCTGGCCTCCGGCTATGAGGAAGCCTATCCCGGCATGTGGCAGGAGGTTTGCGACGCCTTCACCGCCGAGACCGGCGTGAAGGTCAACCTGATCTGCGACAAGAACCTGGAAGACGTCATCGGGCCCTCTATGCAGGGCGGCGACTTCCCCGATGTCATCCACTTGGCCACCGGCCGTGAGAAGGGCCTTACCGAGCAGTTCATCAAGGACCGCAACATCGCCGAGCTCACCGACGTGCTGTCCATGACCATCCCCGGCGAAAGCGCCAAGGTCTCCGACAAAATCGTCGGCGGCTTCACCGACACCTCCGTCACCAACCCCTACGGCGACGGCGTGACCTACCTGGCCCCCATGTTCTACTCCCCCTGCGGTCTGTTCTACAACGCGGGTCTCTTCGAGGAGAAGGGCTGGACCGTCCCCGCCACCTAGGACGAGATGTGGGAGCTGGCCGAGAAGGCCCAGGCTGAGGGCAGCTACCTCTTCACCTATCCCACCACTGGCTACTTTGACGCCTTCCTGTATGCCTTGATGTACTCCGTGGGCGGCCCCGACTTCTTCAACAAGGCCACCACCTATGCCGAGGGCATCTGGGACACCCCCGAGGCCCAGCAGTGCTTCGACATCATCGCCAAACTCGCCAGCTACACCAACCCCGTCACCCCCGCCCAGGCCAATGACCAGGACTTCACCCAGAACCAGCAGCTGGTCCTGGACAACAAGGCCCTGTTCATGCCCAACGGCACCTGGATCGTCGGCGAGATGGCCGAGGCTCCCCGGGCCGAGGGCTTCCAGTGGGGCATGACCGCCCTGCCCGCCGCCAAGGCCGGCGGCAACGGCGCCAGCTACTGCTGGTTGGAGCAGGCTTGGATTCCCGCCGCCGCTCCCAACCTGGACGCGGCGAAGCAGTTCGTGGCCTTTCTGTACAGCGACGCGGCCTGCGCCATCTTCGCCAAGGGCGGCGCGGTGCAGCCGGTTCCCGGCCTGACCGACAACCTGGAAGGCGACAACAAAATGTTCTACGCCATCTATGACAACGGAGCCGACGCGGCCATGGGCAACTTCGCGGCCTACAACGCCGTGGCGGGCCTGGGCACCGTCCGCGAGGTATTCCTGGATCCCGTCAACGGCCTGGTGAATGGAAGCGTCACCGTGGATCAGTGGATCAGCGACGTAAAGGCGGCCAGCGATCAGATGCGGGCCAACATCATGGGATAAGCGCCCCGTAACAACCGTATCGTCCGTGAACCAGCGGCGGCGGGCAGGTTCCTGCCCGCCGCCGCTTCAAAACTCTGACCCATCTGTCCGAAAGGAGTGGTTCCATGCGCAGCAGCAAAAGCCGGGGACGGTTCCTGACCCTGTGCGTTGCCCCGGCGGCGATCCTGTACTTTGTTTTTATGATCCTGCCCACCCTGAATGTATTCCGCATGTCCCTGTTTGAGCGGGGGGCTTACTCACCCACGGAGACCTTCGTGGGCATGGCCAACTTCCAGGCCCTGGCGAAGGACGTGAAATTCATCACGGCTATGCAGAACACAATTTTGCTGATCGTCACCGTGACGCTTATCACCTTTTTCTTCGCCATTGTCTTTGCGGCGATTCTGACCCGGGAGAAGATCAAGGGACAAAACTTTTTCCGCATCGTGTTTTACATCCCCAACATCCTCTCCGTGGTGGTCATTGCCGGTATCTTCTCCGCCATCTACAAGCCGGAGAACGGCATGCTGAACAGCATCCTCTCCTTCTTCAAGGGGGAGACCGTCATGGTCCTTTGGAAGGACCAGCCCATGGTCATCGTCAGCGTCATCATCGCCATGGTCTGGCAGGCCATCGGCTATTATATGGTCATGTACATGGCCTCCATGTCTGCCGTACCCGAGAGCCTCTATGAAAGCGCCGGGCTGGACGGCGCGGGGCGGCTGACCCAGTTCTTCCAGCTGACCCTGCCGTTGATCTGGACCAACATCCGCACCACCCTGACCTTCTTCATCATCTCCACCATCAACATGGCCTTCCTCTTTGTCAAGGCCATGGTGGCCAAGGGCATGGCCGACGTGGGTTTGAGCTTTATGTACGCCCAGAAGGACGCCGGGCTCTATGGCTATTCCATGGCGGCGGGCGTGGTGATCTTCCTGTTCTCCTTCCTGCTGTCCGCCCTGGTGAACTGGGTGACGAAGCGGGAAGTCCTGGAAATGTAAGGGGGCGAGGATATGACGAAAGAAAAGAAAGGCATGTCCGGCGAGGCGCTGTATAAACTCTTCATCTATGTGGTATTGATTACCCTGGCGGTGGTTATCATTGTCCCGGTGGCCTGGGTATTCCTGGCCTCCATCAAGCAGAACAGCGAGTTCTACGGCAACCCCTGGGCCCTGCCCGCGGGCTTTTACTGGCAGAACTTCGTAGAGGCGTGGAACGCCGCCAGCATGGGCAGCTATATGCTCAACTCCGTCCTGGTGACAGCCCTGTCCCTGGTGCTGCTGCTGGTGATTGCCCTGCCCGCGGCCTATTGCCTGGCCCGGTTCCAGTTCCGGGGAAGCCGCTTTTTAAACACCTGCTTCATGGCGGGGCTGTTTATCAACGTGAACTACATTGTGGTGCCCATCTTCCTGATGCTCCGGGACGGGGACGCGTGGCTGAAAAACCTGATGGGGAACGGATTTTTGCTGAACAACCTGGTGGTGCTGGCGGTGGTGTACGCCTCCACGGCCCTGCCCTTCACCATCTATCTGCTCTCCGGCTACTTCGCCACCCTGCCCCACGACTTTGAGGAGGCCGCCTACATTGACGGCGCGGGCTATGGGCAGGCTATGATTCGGATTATCTTCCCCATGGCCCAGCCCTCCATCATCACCATCATTCTCTTCAACTTCCTCTCCTTCTGGAACGAGTACATCATCTCCATGACGCTGATGAGCAGCGCCACCGGGCAAAAGACTCTGCCGGTGGGCCTCTTGAACCTGATGCAGGCCCAGCAGTCCTCCGCCCAGTATGGCATTTTGTACGCGGGTCTTGTGCTGGTGATGCTGCCCACGCTGATCCTCTACATGTGCGTGCAGAAGAAGCTGACCCAGGGCATGACCGTGGGCGGCCTGAAAGGATGAGGTGACGGCATGAAATTTTGGAAAGAGCACACGGGCCTCCGGGCGCTGTTTATTACGGGATTCTTTTTTGTGGGACTGGCCCTGGTCATTTTCGGCTGGACCCTGACGGGGCAGATGAAGGGTCTGGGGCTGATGGTCCTGGGCGTGATTCTGCTGCTGGCGGCGCTGATGATTTACAACAAGCCCTTTGAGGGCGACAAAGGCCCTGGCCTCTAAGGAGTGTAACACATGAGTAATTTGCAGAACAAGGGCCGGGTGACCATTCCCACCGACGTGGACGTGGTTCCCGAGACCCTGGCCCTGCTGGAGCGCTGGGGGGCCGACGCCATCCGGGACTGCGACGGCACGGATTACCCCGAGGAATTGAAGTCCGCCGACGCCAAGGTCTACGCCACCTACTACACCACCCGGAAGGACAACGCCTGGGCGAAAGCCAACTCTGACGAGGTGCAGCAGTGCTACATTATGACCGCCTTCCACACGGCGGCAGGCGGGCCCATGGCCATCCCCCTTTTGAAGGGCGTCAGCGGCGAGCTGCTGGAGGTCAACACCCGGGACGATATCAAACGCTGGTGGGAGGTCATGGACCGCACCGTGGGAGAACCCCTGGCCCCGGAGAAATGGGACTACGACGCTGAAAGCGGCGCGGTGGTGATTCCCGCCCCAGAGGCGTTCCACGACTACACGGTCAGCTTCCTGGCCTATCTCATCTGGGACCCGGTCCACATGTACAACGCCGTCACCAACGACTGGAAGGACTTCGAGCACCAGATTACCTTCGACGTCCGCCAGCCTAAGACCCGGAAGTTTACCATGGAGCGGCTGCGGAAGTTTATCCAGGACCACCCCTATGTGGACGTCATCCGCTACACCACCTTCTTCCACCAGTTCACCTTGATCTTCGATGAGCTAAAACGGGAGAAGTACGTGGACTGGTATGGCTACTCCGCCTCTGTGTCTCCCTATATCCTGGAGCAGTTCGAGAGGGAGGTCGGCTACAAATTCCGACCGGAATTTATAATCGACCAGGGATATTATAACAATCAGTATCGGATTCCCTCCAAGGAGTTCCGGGATTTCATGGCGTTCCAGCGGCGGGAGGTGGCGGCCCTGGCAAAGGAAATGGTGGACCTCACCCATGAGCTGGGCAAGGAGGCCATGATGTTCCTGGGGGACCACTGGATTGGCACGGAGCCCTATCTGGAGGAGTTCAGGTCCATCGGTCTGGACGCCGTGGTGGGCAGCGTGGGCAACGGGTCCACACTGCGCCTTATCTCCGACATTCCCGGCGTGAAGTACACCGAGGGGCGCTTCCTGCCCTACTTCTTCCCGGACACCTTCCACGAGGGCGGGGACCCGGTGGGCGAGGCCCGGGAGAACTGGGTTACTGCCCGGCGGGCCATTCTCCGCAAGCCCATCGACCGCATTGGCTACGGCGGGTACTTGAAGCTGGCCTGTGAATTCCCGGAGTTTATTGACTACGTGGAATCCGTCTGCAAGGAGTTCCGGGAGCTATACGGCCACATCAACGGGGCCAAGCCGTACTGTGCCAAGACCGTGGCGGTGCTGAACTGCTGGGGAAAGGCCCGGTCCTGGGGCTGTCACATGGTCCACCATGCCCTGTACCAGAAGCAGAATTACTCCTATGCCGGGGTCATCGAGGCTCTGTCCGGCGCGCCCTTCGACGTGCGCTTTTTGAGCTTTGAGGATTTGAAGGCCGATCCCCATGCCCTGGAGGGGGTGGACGTGCTGCTGAACATCGGCGGCGGGGATACCGCCCATACCGGCGGGTCCGTCTGGGAGGAGCCGGAGGTATCCGCCGCGGTGAAACGGTTCGTCTGGAACGGCGGCGGCTTCATCGGCGTGGGAGAGCCCTCTGGCCATCAGTACCAGGGGCGCTATTTCCAGATGGCCCCGGTTCTGGGAGTTGAAAAGGAGACGGGCTTTACACTGGGCTACGACAAGTACAATTGGGAGGAGCATCCCGGACACTTCCTTCTGGCGGACGCGAAGAGCCCCGTGGACTTTGGCGAGGGCCAGCGGAGCGTCTATGCCCTGGAGGGGGCGGAGGTGCTGGTGCAGCGGGACAAGGAGGTCCAGCTGGCGGTGAACGCCTTTGGCTCCGGCCGGGGAGTGTACGTCTCCGGACTGCCCTATTCCTTTGAGAATAACCGCCTGCTTCACCGGGCCATCCTCTGGGCCGCCCACGGGGAGGACTGTCTGGAGCGGTGGTTCTCCTCCAACTGCCGGGTGGAGGTTCACGCCTACGT
Source organism: uncultured Oscillibacter sp. (assembly GCA_910587705.1). Classification (GTDB taxonomy): domain Bacteria; phylum Bacillota; class Clostridia; order Oscillospirales; family Oscillospiraceae; genus Oscillibacter. Next base: position 23,585 of record CAJUMX010000005.1, on the reverse strand, counting down.
GGAGAGCGGGCGCTTCTGCGTGGTGAACAACACCTACGAGCCCCAGAGTACCACGGTTTTCCGGGGGGATGGGTCCAGCTTCCCACTGGAGCTGGCCGCCAATGAGATTCGGTGGTACGAGGTTTGAGCGATTGAAAGTCCAGGCCCGGCGCTTCCGCTTTTGGGAGCGCCGGGCCTGGGTTTTAGGTAGAATAAAGGGGTTGCCCCTTGTAATATGTCTGGGTTTGTGATAAGATCAGAGAGAAATTGAGAGAGGAAACGGTAGCCTTATGGAGAATTATTCCTTTAAAAGCGTGGCGTTCGGCGGGTTTGACAAGCAGGACGTGGTACGATATCTGGAGCAGGCCTCGGAAAAGGCCGCCGCCGTACAGCGGGAGCTGGAGGCGGAAAACGCGGAGCTTCGCAAGCAGGTGGAGGACAGACGAGAAGAGCTGGACCAGCTCCGAGCCCAAGTAGAGGAGCTGACCGCCCAGCGGGACGGGCTCCAGGAAAAGCTGGAGTCGGAGGCCGCTGCCCGGGCAAATTTGGAGCCTCTGCGGGCCTTGGAGCAGGACGTGGCCCGGCTCAAGGCGGAGCGGGACGCACTCAAGCCCGACGCGGAGGCTTATGCCCGCTTTCGGGAGAGGCTGGGGGCCATCGAGTGTGAGGCCCGGAACCGGGCCGACGACCTGGAAGAGGAGGCTGCCGCCCAGACCCGCCGGACGTTGGAGGAGTTCCGGAGCCGGTACAGCAAGCTGATGAGCGATTTTGAAGCCGCCTCCGGGCATGTGAACGGGGAGCTGCGGAAAATTGAGGTAACCCTTAGCCAGCTGCCCCGGGCTTTGGACCAGACGGGGGCGCAGCTAAGTGAGCTGGCCGCCCGTTTGGAGAAGAAGCCGGAGGGCAAGCCGGAGGAGAAGAGCTGAGCGCCGGTTCGTATATTCTGTCTGGAATGAAAAAGCGCGCTGTGGGAAAGCTACTTCAAACGTTTGGAAGGAGCGATTCCCATGGCCCATTTGAGCACCTATTTCTCCCTGGAGAATGCCGGGGACAAGCACGACGAGAAACTGCTAAAGCAGGGGCTGGACATGCTGCCCGGCGTGACCTCCGTCAGCCTCAGCGGTCGGGGCTGCGTGGCGGTGGACTACGATTCCACCGGCGTGCGGCAAGAGCAGATTCGGCAGAAGGTCCAGGAATTGGGCTACCAGCTAAAGTGCGAGGATTAAAAAAACTTGACACGTCAGGCGAGTCTTGCTAATATACTAAAAGAGTCAAGTGAATACTGCGATGATCGGAAAGAGTAACAGCTTACCCAAAGAACAGAGAGGGCGCGTCACCGGCTGCAAGCGTGCCTGCGGAGGGAGCTGCGAAGTGCGTCCGTGAGCGGGAGAGGAGACCCCTCCGCCCGGCCCCCGTCAAGGGCCCCTTGAGTGATAAATGAGAGTGGAACCGCGATTCGTCGCCTCTCGTACTTCGGTACGGGAGGCGTTCTTGTTTTCTCCCGGCCCGGCAAGGAGTGAAGCATCATGTACCTGACTCGTCTCGGCGGCCTGCTGGCCGCCTATCAGCGCCGGGACCCCGCGGCCCGGAGCAAGCTGGAGATTTTTCTCCTCTACCCCGGGGTCCATGCGCTGCTGTGGCACCGGGCGGCCCACTGGCTGTATCTCCGGCGGCGCTATTTCCTGGCCCGCTGGATTTCCCAGCACGCCCGGAACACAACTGGTATCGAAATCCACCCCGGCGCAACGATTGGCCGCCGGTTGGTCATCGACCACGGGATGGGCATTGTCATCGGCGAGACCGCCGAAATTGGGGACGACTGCCTGCTCTACCAGGGGGTAACCCTGGGGGGCACCGGGAAGGACCAGGGGAAGCGGCACCCCACCTTGGGAAACAATGTGATGGTGGGCTCCGGGGCCCGGGTACTGGGCCCCTTCAAGGTGGGGGACAACGCCCGCATCGCCGCCGGGGCGGTGGTGCTGCGGGAGGTGCCGCCAGGGTCCACCGCCGTGGGCGTCCCCGCCCGGATTGTCCGTCTGGACGGCTGCCCTGTGTACTACGCCGACGACGTGGACCAAATCAGCGTCCAGGACCCGGTGCGGGAGGAGCTGGAACGGCTGGCCCGGCAGGTGGAAGCGCTGGAGCGGACCGTGGCGGACGGGGAGAAGGCCCGCCGAAGGCAGCCCGCTTAACGGACGGGAAAAGGAGGATCGCATATGCGGCTGGAGCGAATGCACCATGTGGCAATCCTTGTCTCGGATTACCAGAGGGCTCGGGAGTTCTATGTGGAGAAGCTGGGTTTCCCAGTGCTTCGGGAGAACTTCCGGGAGGAGCGGGGAGACTGGAAGCTGGATTTGAAATTCGGGGACGGGGAGCTGGAGATTTTCGCCATCCCCGGCGCGCCGGAGCGGCCCAGCTATCCGGAGGCCCGGGGCCTGCGCCATCTGGCCTTCCGGGTAGAGAATATCGAAGAGGCGGTCCGGGAGCTGGAGGCCCGGGGAATCCCCTGCGAGGAGATTCGCTGGGACCCCTACAGCGAAAAGCGGATGACCTTTTTCCGTGACCCGGACGGTCTGCCCTTGGAATTGCATGAGTAAAAAAGAGGAGGAGTATTCTTATGTATCTTTATAATTCCGCAACCCACAAAAAGGAAGAGTTCAAAACCCACACCCCCGGCCGGGTGGAGATGTATACCTGCGGGCCCACAGTGTACCACTTTGCCCACATCGGGAACCTCCGGAGCTATATCATGGAGGACGTGCTGGAGAAGTATCTCCGCTTCGCCGGATACGACGTGAACCGGGTTATGAACATCACCGACGTGGGGCACCTCTCCAGCGACGCCGACACCGGAGAGGACAAAATGCTCAAGGGAGCCAAGCGGGAGAACAAAACGGTGATGGACATTGCCAAATTCTACACCGACGCCTTCTTTGATGACTGCCGGAAGCTGAACATCAAGACCCCGGATGTGGTCCAGCCCGCCACCGGGTGCATTGACGAGTATATCCAAATCATCTCCAAGCTGGTGGACACCGGCTATGCCTATTTGGCTGGAGGAAACGTGTACTTTGACAGCTCCAAGCTGGAGCGGTACTACATTTTCAACGACCACGACGAGGACGATCTGGCCGTGGGCGTCCGGGAGGGCGTGGAGGAGGACTCCAACAAGCGGAACAAAAACGACTTTGTGCTCTGGTTTACCAAGTCCAAATTTGAGGACCAGGCCCTCAAATGGGACTCCCCCTGGGGCGTGGGCTATCCCGGCTGGCACATTGAGTGCTCCGGCATCTCCATGAAGTACAACGGGGAGTATCTGGACCTCCACTGCGGCGGCGTGGACAACGCTTTCCCCCACCACACCAACGAGATTGCCCAGTCGGAGAGCTACTTGGGTCATCCCTGGTGCCCCCAGTGGTTCCATGTCCACCACCTGAATGACCCGGCGGGGAAGATGTCTAAGTCCAAGGGGGAGTTTTTGACCGTCTCGTTGCTGGAGGAGAAGGGGTATGACCCCCTGGCCTACCGCTGGTTCTGCCTCCAGAGCCACTACCGGAAGACCCTGGTGTTCTCCTGGGAGAACCTGGACAACGCCGCCGCCGCCTACACGAAGCTGCTGAACCGCATCGCGGCCTTGAAGCCGGAGGGGGACGTGGACCAGGCAGTATTTAACGAGTACCGGGAGAAGTTCCTCCAGCAGGTGGGGAACGACTTGAATACCTCCATGGCCGTAACGGCGGTATTCGACGCCTTGAAGGCAAAGACCAACGACGCCACCAAGCTGGCTGTTATCGGGGAGTTCGACAAGGTGCTGTCCATGAGCCTTTTGGAGAAGGCGGCGGCCCTCCGGGAGAAGGCGGCCCAGGCGGTCCAGAGCGGCGGCGGGGACTATGTGATCACCGGCGAGGGAGACCCGGAAATCGACGCCAAGGTCCTGGCCCGCTATGAGGCGAAGAAGGCCAAGAATTTTGCCGAGGCGGACCGGATTCGCGACGAGCTGAAAGCCCAGGGCATTGAGGTCACCGACGTGAAGGGCGGAGCGGCCTGGAAGAGAGTATAAGAGAGCGGAAGAGCCCCCGGCGCAGGCCGGGGGCTCTGTTCGTGAAAAAATATGAAGGAAACTTCATATTTTGCTTGACGAGGAACAAACGGCGTGGTAATATGAAGTTAACTTCATAAGAAGTGGACTTCACATACAAGGGGGGATGGCGTGAAAACAAAGGTGAAGGAGCTGCGGACCGCCGCGGGCATGACCCAGCAGCAGCTGGCGGAGCGGGTTCATGTTTCGGCGCGGACCATCATCTCCATTGAGAAGGAGCAGTACAGTCCGTCGCTGATGCTGGCCTACCGGATGGCGGAGGTCTTTGGCGTGACGGTGGAGGAGCTTTGCTGTCTCCGGGAAAATCGGGAATGGGAGGACCGGAAGTATGGGGATTTGCCATAAGAGGCGGCTGCCCGGTCATTGGCGCGGCTGCGTTTGGAAAGACTTGCTTGAAGGAGAGGATTTGTCATGAAAATATATCATAAGAAGAACTTTGCCTTTGGCCTCTTCGCCCTGTTTTTGGGGGCGCTGAACCTGGTGCGGGGCGCCTTGCAGGGCTTTGACTGGAACGACGGTGCGCTGGTGGGGCTTTTGCTGCTCCTGGGTGGGGCCGGGGTCATTCGGAGCCTGTCCCCCAAGTGGTCCCGGGAGGACAAGGTGGAGGAGCGGGACGAACGGAACCGGCTGGTGAAGCTGAAATCCAGAAGCCAGGCGTACTATATTAGCCAGATTGCCTTTCTGGCGGCGGAGCTGGTGCTGATTGCCTGGGGAAAGACAACGGGGCAGGAGACCCTGATTTACGTGGGCCTGGGGCTGATGGCGGCGTTCTTCATCTCGCTGGTTACGGATTTCTTTACCTGGGTGTACTATGATGAGCATACCTGAATAAGGGAAAAGGTCCGCTTCCCATGGAAGCGGACCTTCTTTTTTTAATTTCTTCCCACCGCTCCGGCGGAGTCCTTGAGGAGCACGTCGTGGGCTCCGCCCTCCACAATGGAAACGGAGCTGACCAGGGTCAGCTTGGCTTTTTCCCGGAGCTCCGGGATCGTCAGCGCGCCGCAGTTGCACATGGTGGAGCGAATCTTCGCCAAGGTGGTGGCCATGCCGTCCGCCAGGGCTCCGGCGTAGGGGACGTAGGAGTCCACCCCCTCCTCAAAGGAGAGCTTCGCCGCGCCGCCCAGGTCGTAGCGCTGCCAGTTCCGGGCCCGGGCGCTGCCCTCGCCCCAGTACTCCTTCATATAGCTGCCGCCGATGAGGATTTTGCTGGTGGGGCTCTCGTCGAACCGGGAGAAGTACCGGCCCAGCATGCAGAAGTCCGCGCCCATGGCCAGGGCCAGGGTGATATGATAGTCCTGGACAATGCCGCCGTCGGCGCAGATGGGGACGTAAACGCCGGTTTCCTCAAAGTACTTATCCCGCTCCGCCGCCACGTCGATGACCGCCGTGGCCTGGCCCCGGCCGATGCCCTTGGTTTCCCGGGTGATGCAGATGGAACCGCCGCCGATGCCGATTTTCACGAAATCCGCCCCGGCGTCTGCCAGGAAGCGGAAGCCCTCGCCGTCCACCACGTTGCCCGCGCCCACCTTTACCGTGTCGCCGTAGCGCTCCCGAATCCATTGCAGGGTCCGAGCCTGCCACTCGGAATAGCCCTCGGAGGAGTCGATGACCAGCACGTCCACCCCGGCGTCCACCAGGGCGGGAACCCGCTCTGCGTAGTCCCGGGTGTTGATGCCCGCGCCCACTACGTAGCGCTTCTGGCCGTCCAGCAGCTCCAGGGGGTTGCCCTTGTGGGAGTCGTAGTCCTTGCGAAAGACGAAGCTCACCAGATGACCGTCCTGGGAGACGATGGGCAGGGCGTTCAGCTTCCGGTCCCAGATGATGTCGTTGGCCTCTTTCAGGCTGGTGCCCTCGGGGGCGTAGATCAGCTTATCAAAGGGGGTCATGAAGTCCGTCACGGGGGTGGCGGGGTCCAGGCGGCTGACCCGGTAGTCCCGGCTGGTGACAAGACCCAGCAGCTTGCCGGTTCCGGTGCCGTCGTCGGTGACGGCCATGGTGGAGTGGCCGCTGCGCTCTTTCAGGGCCAGCACGTCTGCCAGGGTATCTCCAATCCGGAGGTTGGAGTCACTGGAGACAAAGCCCGCCTTGTAATTCTTTACCCGGCGGACCATCTCTGCCTGCTGCTCCACGGGCTGAGAGACATAGATAAAGGCAATGCCGCCCTCCTTGGCAAGGCCAATGCCCATCTGCTCGCCGGAGACCGCCTGCATGACGGCGGAGACCATGGGCACGTTCATGGTCAGGGGGCACTCCTCGCCGCGTTTGAACTTCACCACCGGGGTCTTTAGGGTTACGTTGGCAGGGACGCACTCGGCGGAGGAGTAGCCAGGAACCAGCAGGTACTCGCTGAAGGTGTGGGAGGGCTCGGAGAAAAAGTAGGCCATAGCGGACACCTCGTTTTTATAAATTTTAGGAAGTATACACTACCCTCGGGGGACTTGTCAAGCCCCTGCTTCAGAGAACGGCGAAATAATCTCTGGCGGCCTGGAAAAGCTGGAGGTCGTACTCGCCGGGGACGTTCCGGTACAGCCCCGGGCCGATGCGCTCGGCGTGGGCCATCTTGCCGAAAACCCGTCCGTCGGGAGAGGTGATGCCCTCCACCGCCCAGGCGGAGCCGTTGGGGTTGAAATCCGGGTCCATGGTGGGCAGGCCCTCCAAATCCGCGTACTGGGTGGCGATCTGCCCGTTTTCCGCCAGGGCTTTCAGAAGCTCCGGGGTGCAGAGGAAGCGGCCCTCGCCATGGGAGATGGGGACGGCGTAAACCTCGCCGGGGTTTACCCGGGCCAGCCAGGGGGATTTGTTGGAGACCATGCGGGTATTCACAATTTTGGACTGGTGCCGCCCCAGGCGATTGAAGGAGAGGGTGGGGTAGGTCTCGTCCGTATCCCGGATTTCGCCATAGGGGACCAGCCCTAGCTTGATGAGGGCCTGGAAGCCGTTGCAGATGCCAAGGGCCAGACCGTCCCGGTTTTGGAGAAGGTCCATGACGGCCTCGGAGGTCTCCGGCCCCCGAAGGAAGGCGGTGATGAACTTGCCGGAGCCGTCGGGCTCGTCGCCGCCGGAGAAGCCGCCGGGAAGGAAGAGAATCTGGCTTTCCCGGAGCTTTTGGGCAAAGGCGACGGCGGACTCGGATACGTCTTTAGCGGACTGGTTGTTAATGACGAAGATCTCCGTCTCCAGGCCCGCCCGCTGAGCGGCCCGGGCGCTGTCGTACTCGCAGTTGGTGCCGGGGAAAACGGGGATAAGGACCTTGGGCTTGGCCGTGCCAATCTTGGGAACGGGCCGGGTGAAGGCGGGGCAGTCCAGGACCGGGGCAGTGCCCTCCGCAGGGGTCCGAGTGGGGTACACGTCCGCCAAAACCGCCTCGTTCAGCGATAACAGTTCGTTGATGGGGGCGGAATCGCCGCTCAGGAAGATTTCCGGTTCTGCTGTGGTAATGCCGATTTTGGTGACATTGGGACCACTGATTTCCTCTGCCAACTCCGCAAGAATTGCCCCGGGCCAGGTGCTGTCGCTGTCCCAGAAACCATCGGCTTCTTCCTGCTTGGAGGAGAACCCAATGTGGTTGCCAAAGGACATGTTCATGACCGCTTCCGCCATACTGCTTTCGATTGCCCGGGCCGCTTTTATTTTTCCGTTCTGGCAAAGGGAATGGAAGAAATCCCATGCGGCTTTCTGCTCTTCCGGTGTGTTATCATCCGCCGAAAAGAGGTACACCGGATGCCCCGCCTTTTTGAATTCCGGGGTAATCACCTCGTCTGCCCGAATGGGGGCGATGGCGAAGGAGATCAAGGTGGGAGGCACGTCCAGGTCCAGGAAGGAGCCGGACATGGAGTCCTTGCCGCCGATGGCCGCCGCGCCGAAGTCCATCTGGGCCTCCATGGCCCCCAGGAGGGCCATAAAAGGCTTGCCCCAGCGGTCCGGGTCCGTCCGCAGCTTCTCAAAATACTCTTGCAAGGTCAGGTAAGCCGCCTTGTAGTCCGCGCCGGAGGCCACCAGCTTGGCAAGAGAGACCGTCACAGCCTCATAGGCCCCCCGGTAGGGATTTGCGCTCATGGCCTCCGGGTCGAAGCCCCAGGCCATGACGCTGGCCTGCTCCGTCTCCTGGCCCGGCAGGACAGGCAGGAGGGCGGTCATGGATTGAGCGGGGGTCCTCTGGGTTTTGCCGCCGTAAGGCATGGTGACGCTGCCTGCGCCGATGGTGGAGTCGAAGCGCTCCACCAGCCCCCGGCGGGAAGCGCATTGCAGGCTGGAGGCCATTTCCCGGAGAGAGTAAGAGGGGGGCTGGCTCTGAGGGAAACGCTCTTTGACAGGGACATGGACCTGGGCGTGCTTCACCGCGCCGTTGGAGTTCAGGAACTCCCGGCTCAGGCTGACAATGATTTCCCCTTGCCAGCGCATGACCATGCGGGGTTCCGCCGTTACCACGGCCACCTGGTAAGCCTCCAGGTTCTCCGCCTTGGCGGCGGCGATGAAGGTTTCCGCGTCCTCGGGGGCCACCACCACAGCCATGCGCTCCTGGCTTTCGGAGATGGCAAGCTCCGTGCCGTCCAGGCCGTCGTACTTTTTCCGCACCGCGTCCAGGTCAATGGTGAGGCCGTCCGCCAGCTCGCCGATGGCTACGGATACGCCGCCCGCACCGAAGTCGTTGCAACGCTTGATAAGGCGGGTGACCTTCCCGTCCCGGAAGAGGCGCTGGATTTTCCGCTCCTCCGGGGCGTTGCCCTTCTGGACCTCGCTGGCCATGGTTTGGAGGGATTTTTGGTCGTGGCTCTTGGAGGAGCCGGTAGCCCCGCCGATGCCGTCCCGGCCCGTGCGGCCTCCCAGGAGGATCACTACGTCCCCGGGGGCGGGCCGCTCCCGCCGGACGTTTTCCGCCGGGGCCGCGCCAACCACCGCGCCGACCTCCAAATGCTTGGCAACATACCCTGGGTGGTAGACCTCGGCAACATGCCCGGCGGCTAGGCCGATTTGGTTGCCGTAGGAGCTGTAGCCTGCCGCCGCCGTCTGGCAGAGCTTCCGCTGGGGGAGCTTGCCGGGAAGAGTGTCGGCCAGCGGCGTCCGGGGGTCGCCGCAGCCGGTGAGGCGCATGGCCTGATGGACATAGGCCCGGCCGGACAGGGGGTCCCGGATGCAGCCACCAATGCAGGTGGCCGCGCCGCCGAAGGGCTCGATCTCCGTGGGATGGTTGTGGGTCTCGTTTTTGAACATCAGCAGCCAGTCCTGCGGTTTGCCGTCTACCACGGCGGGGACGTGGATGGAGCAGGCGTTGATTTCCTCGCTCTCGTCCAGCTCGGGGAGAAGGCCCCGCTTTTTCAGGGCCTTGGCCGCGATGGTGGCAATGTCCATCAGAGTCTCGGGACGGTCCTTGGCCTTCTCGCCGTAGACCTCGCTTCGCAGCTTCAGGTAGTGGTAATACGCGTGCTTGACGGCAGGGTCCTCGATTTCTCCGCCGCTCAAGTGGGTGGAGAAGGTGGTGTGGCGGCAGTGGTCGGACCAGTAGGTGTCCACCACCCGGACCTCCGTAATGGTGGGGTCCCGCTTCTCCGTGTCCCGGAAATAGGCTTGCAGGAATTTGAGGTCGTCCAGGTCCATGGCAAGGCCCAGCTTCTCCAGCAGGGCTTGCAGGGCTGCTTCTCCCATGGCGGTGAAGCCGTTCAGGGTCTCCACCTGGTCCGGGACCGGGTGCTCCTGAACCAGGGTGGCGGGCTTGTCCAGGGAGGCCTCCCGGCTCTCCACCGGGTTGATGAGGTGGCGGCGGATTTTTTCCTCATTCTCCGTTGTAAAGGGGAAGGGCCCCTCTCCGGCGCTTTCGAACCAATACTCCGTGGCGGTCCGCACCAGGGGACGCTCGCCGCCGGTCATCAGCTGGATGCACTGGGCGGCGGAGTCCGCCCGCTGGTCGAACTGCCCCGGCAGGGGCTCTACGGCCAGGGACCAGTGGGGGCAGTCTCCGGCAACGGGGATGGCCTCGTCCCAGACAATATCCACCTGGGGCTCGGAGAATACCGTCCGGCGAGCCTTTTCAAAGGCTTGGTTTTCCAGGTTTTCCACGTCGTAGCGGTGGAGAATCCGGACGCCGGTGATGCCTTGAATACCCAGGAAGTCCCGCAGGTCCGCCAACAGGCTGCTGGCCTCGGGGCTGAGACCGGGACGTTTTTCTACATAGATGCGACGTACCATATTATCCCTCCAGGGCCCGGAGGGCCCGCTGTCCAATGTCGTGCCGGAGATATTTGCCCTCGAAGTGGATGCGCTCCGTAGCGGCGTAGGCGTCCTTTAAGGCGGCCTCCAGGGTGTCCCCCGTGGCGGTGACGCCCAGGACCCGTCCGCCGCTGGTCACCAGCTTCCCGTCCAACGCCTTGTCCCCGGCGTGGTAGACGGTGACATGCCCGGGAAGGTCCTCTGGGATGGAGAGCTCTTTCCCCTTCTCATAGCTGCCAGGGTAGCCTCCGGAGGCCAGAATGACACAGGCGGCGGAGCCGTCGTGCCACTCCACAGGGAGGTCTCCCAGGGTCTCATTCTCCACGGCCTGCATGATGGTCAGCAGGTCCGTTTTCAGCAGGGGCAGGACCACCTGGGTCTCCGGGTCGCCGAAGCGGCAGTTGTACTCGATGACCTTGGGCCCGTCGGAGGTGAGCATGAGGCCGAAGTACAGGCAACCCTTGAAGGAACAGCCCTCCGCCCGCATGGCGGCCAGGGTGGGGAGGAAAATGCGCTCCATGCACTCCGCCGCCGCCTCCGGCGTGTAGCAGGGGTTGGGGGCCACGGTGCCCATGCCGCCGGTGTTAGGGCCGGTGTCACCATCTCCGGCCCGCTTGTGGTCCATGGAGGAGACCATGGGGACGATGGCGGTTCCGTCGGTGAAGGCCAGGACGCTGACCTCCGGGCCTGTCAGGAATTCCTCAATGACGATTTCGTTGCCGGAGTCGCCAAAGGTCTTGTCCTCCATGATGGACTTCACGGCGGCCTCCGCCTCTTGGAGATTCTGGGGAATCAGCACGCCTTTGCCCAGGGCCAGGCCGTCGGCCTTGACCACAATGGGGAAGGAGGCGTTTTTTAAGTAGGCCAGGGCTCTGGCGGGGTCGTTAAAAACCTCATACCGGGCGGTGGGAATGCCGTATTTTTTCATCAGGTTTTTGGAAAAGACCTTGCTGGCCTCGATGCGGGCGGCCTTGGCCTCGGGACCGAAGCAGGGGATACCGGCCTCGTGAAGCCGGTCCACGCAGCCCAGGGCCAGGGGGTCGTCCGGGGCCACCACAGCGAAGTCAATGGCGTGGGATTTGGCAAAGTCCACGATGGATTCTATATCCTTGGCTCCAATGGAGGGAACACACACGGCGTCCTGGGCAATGCCGCCGTTTCCGGGGAGGGCGTAGATGGTCTCAACTGTGGGATTTTCCTTCAATTTCTGGATGATGGCGTGTTCGCGGCCGCCGCCGCCGACGACAAGCAGATTCATGGAAGCCCTCCTTAATGATGGAACAGTCTCATGCCGGTGAAGCACATGGCCATGCCGTATTTGTCGGCGGTTTCGATTACGTGGTCGTCCCGGATGCTTCCGCCGGGCTGGACAATGTACTCCACGCCGCTCTTCCGGGCCCGCTCCACGTTGTCCCCGAAGGGGAAGAAGGCATCGGAGCCGCAGGTGACGCCGCGTTGTTTGGTGATCCAGGCTTTTTTCTCCTCCACCGTCAGAGGTTGGGGCCGCTCGGTAAAGACGGCCTGCCATGCGCCCTCCGCCAGAAGGTCCTCCCACTCGTCGGAGAGGTACACGTCAATGGCGTTGTCCCGGTCCGGGCGGCGGATGTGTTCCACAAAGGGCAGGGCCAGGACCGCCGGGTGCTGGCGGAGCCACCAGTTGTCCGCCTTGGTGCCCGCCAGGCGGGTGCAGTGGATGCGGCTCTGCTGGCCCGCGCCCACGCCGATGGCCTGGCCATCCTTCACGTAGCAGACGGAGTTGGACTGGGTGTATTTCAGGGTGATGAGGGCCACAATCATGTCAATCTTTGCCGGGGCGGGGAGGGTGCAGTTTTTCGTCACGAGGTTGGTCAGAAGGCTTTCGTCAATCTTGTACTCGTTCCGGCCCTGCTGGAAGGTGACGCCAAAAACATCCTTGTACTCCTGGGGGGCGGGCTGATAGGCCGGATCGATTTGGACCACGTTGTAGCCGCCCTTCTTCTTGGTTTTCAAAATCTCCAGGGCCTCCTCCGTATAGCCGGGGGCGATCACGCCGTCGGAGACCTCTGCCTTGAGATAGCTGGCCGTGGCGGCGTCGCACACGTCGGAGAGGGCTGCCCAGTCACCGTAGGAGCAGAGACGGTCCGCCCCCCGGGCCCGGATGTAGGCGCAGGCGATGGGGGAGAGCTCTGCGCCGGGCTCCACAAAGTAGAGCTTTCGGTCCGTCTCGCTGAGGGGCAGGCCCACGGCGGCCCCGGCGGGGGAGACGTGTTTGAAGCTGGCGGCGGCGGGGAGGCCGGTGGCCTCCTTCAGCTCCCGGGCCAGCTGCCAGGAGTTCAGGGCGTCCAGGAAGTTGATATAGCCGGGCTTGCCGTTTAAAACGGTCAGGGGAAGGTCCCCGCCGTCCTTCATGAAGATGCGGGAGGGCTTCTGGTTGGGGTTGCAGCCGTATTTCAGTTCCAGCTCGTTCATGGTCCGCGCTCCTTTGTATGTGTATTGATAGGTCAGTCCTCCGTCAGCTCGAAGGGCTCCGGGCGGAATGTCCCGTCCTCCCCCCGGACGAAGGCGCTCCGGTAAGGAGCGGTCAGCAGGAGGACGATTTCCGGGTCCAGGTTGCAGGCGGTGTTTAGGTCGTAAACCCCGGTGTGGCCGATATCCGCAATATATTCCTCGCTTTCGTCGCCGGAGAAGAAGCGCCAGCCGCTGTCGGGGTAGGTGGTCTCCGGCTCCTCCCGGTAGCACCAGCCGATTTTGCAGCCGTCCACGGCGATGCGGTCCGTCAGGAAGCAGCCGTTGGGCCCCTCCCAGTCCGGGAGATACATCTTCATCTCCGAGGGCCAGAGGCGGTAGTCCTTCTCCCGCTTAGGGGTGTACCAGAAGCCGCTGTCCCAGGCGGCGTCGTTGGCCAGCAGGGTTCGCACCAGGTCCATCCATAGCTGCTGGGCCTTCCGGAGGTCCGGCAGGGAGGTCCCCTGGCGGAAGTCCCAATACAGCGCGCCGCAGACCAGGCTGGCGGCATACTCCTCCCAGCTGCCGAAGGCCTGGGCCTGGATGATTTGCTCCTCCGCCAGCTGGTCAAACTCCTCCCGGGTCAGCAGGCCGCAGGCCAGCCCCGCCCGGAGGTGGCCCGTCCGCTCGCTGATGTCCCAGGCCAGATAGCCCAGGTGCCCCACCAGGGGATAGAACTGGGCGGAGAAGTCCCGGGCCTGGATGAAGAATCCGGCGGCGTCAGGGTTCAGGGAGGCGAGGTCAAAGAGGGGGCGACCCTCCCAAACGGCCTCGAAATCCAGATAGTGGTCCTGGCAGTGGAACTGCCGGTCGCAGAAGTCCAGAAGGCCCTCCTTGTCCTTGATGCCGAAAACGGTTTTCAGATGGGCCCGGCAGGCGGCGGCGTCCGCCTCCGTGGCGCAGAGGGGCAGGGTGGTGAAGTAGTCCGCCCCCTTGAGCTCCGGGAGACCGGGCGTTTTTCGCAGGGCGGGGACTCCCGCCAGCAGGGCGAGGAAGGCATCCCGCTGGCACGGCCGCCGCTCCCGGCGGGAGCGGTGCAGCAGGGACTGGACATCCCGGTCCAGGCCGGAGGCCTGGGGATGGAAGTCATGAAGTTGAGAGTGGTCGATCATAAAGCGCATCCTTTCTTTCCTTGGGTCAGCCTTTGGGCGGTTAGCTCCGCCGCCTGGGGCAGCAGAACCCATTCCGCCTGTTCCATTACCCGGCGCTGGAGGACCTCCGGCGTGTCGCCGGGAAGGACCTCCACCGCTCTTTGGAGGAGAATCTCCCCTCCGTCGGGAATTTCGTTGACATAGTGCACCGTGGCCCCGGTGACCTTCACCCCCCGGCGGAGGGCCTCCTCATGGACCTTGAGACCGTAATAGCCCTTGCCGCAGAAGGCGGGGATGAGGGAGGGGTGGACGTTCAAGATACGGTCCGGCCAGCGCTTCACAAAGTCCTCGGACAGAATGGAGAGGAAGCCCGCCAGAATGATCATGTCCGTCCGGTACGCGGTCAGTTTTTCCGTCAGGCCGGCTTCGAATTCCTCCTGAGCGCATCCTTTTCGTGGGACGGCGAAGCCCGGTATGCCGTGGTTTTTTGCCCGTTCCAGAGCGTAGGCCCCGGGGTTGCTTGCAAGGACCACCACGATTTCCCCGTGGGGGATGTTTCCCGCATCCTGGGCGTTTAGCAGGGCCTCCAGATTGGTTCCGCCGCCGGAGACCAGGACGGCGATGCGTGCCCGGCTCATAGGATGGGAGGACAGACCTCGCAAAAGAGGACGCCCCCATTGCCCGGGTGGACGCTGCCCACGACGGCCGCGTCCGGTTCCCCGGCGGCGTGCAGGAGCTCCAGGGCCCGGTCTGCCTCCTCTGCGGGAACCGCCAGCACCATGCCGAGGCCCATGTTGAAGGTGTTGTACATGTCGTGCTCGGAGACGTTCCCCCGTTTGGCGATGAGCTCGAAGATGGAAAGCCGGGGCAGCGCGGCGGCGTAGAAATGGGCCTCAAAGCCCTGGGGCAGCATTCGGGGCACGTTTTCGAAGAAGCCACCGCCGGTGATGTGGCTGGCTCCGTGGAGGTCAATTCCCCCCTCCAGCAGGGCCAGGACCGGCTTGACGTAAAGCTTCGTGGGAGCCAGCAGGGCCTCGCCCAAGGATTTGCCGTCCAGCTCCTCCATGGGGGTGGTGAGATCGGCATGCTCGATGTCAAAGACCTTCCGCACCAGGGAGAAGCCGTTGGAGTGGACGCCGGAGGAGGTCAGGCCGATGAGGGCGTCCCCCTCCCGGACCCGGCTACTGTCGATGATTTTGGGCTTGTCCACCACACCCACGGCGAAGCCCGCGATGTCATAGTCGTCGGGGGCCATGACGCCGGGATGCTCGGCGGTCTCGCCGCCAATCAGGGCGCAGCCGGACTGGACGCAGCCCTCCGCCACGCCGGAGACGATGGAGGCCACCTTCTTCGCCTCGTTTTTGCCGATGGCGATATAGTCCAGGAAGAAGAGGGGCCGGGCCCCGCAGCAGATGATGTCGTTGACGCACATGGCTACGCAGTCGATTCCGATGGTATCGTGTTTGTCCAGCAGCTGGGCCAGGCGGAGCTTGGTGCCCACGCCGTCGGTGCCGGAGACCAGGACGGGCTCCTCCATGCCGGAGAGGTTTGGCGCGAAGAGGCCGCCGAAGCCGCCGATGCCGGAGACGACCCCCGGGATTTTGGTGCGCTCCACAAAGGGCTTCATCAGCCGCACGCCCTCGTATCCGGCGGTAATGTCCACCCCGGCGGCGGCGTAGGCAGCGGAATGGGAGTTTTCCATGGTTGAACCTCCTTGTATGAGCCGCCGCCTCCGGCGGCCCGTTTATGGGGAAGAAAGGGTCTGCGGAGAAGGGGCCGCCGGGGGCGGCTTCCTTCGCGGATTGTCATTCCTTCCCTGTCCAGCAATAAGTACAGATTTTGTCCTTGTCGATGCCGATGGCCTCCAGAAGGCCGTCCAGAGATTGATAGCCCAGGGAGTCGAAGCCCATTTCCTTGCAGATGGTTTGGAGCATGCACTGCCCCCGCTCCGTGGAGGCGTCGGCGTACTCCGCCAGGTGCTCCTGGCCCTCGTCCCCCTCCAGGGCCTGGACGGTCTTTCGGCTGAGAAGCTCCATGTCGGAGTTGCTCCGGGAGAAGTTCAGGTACTTGCAGCCGTACATGATGGGGGGACAGGCGGAGCGCATGTGAACCTCCTCCGCACCGGACTCGTAGAGGAATTCCACCGTCTCCCGGAGCTGGGTGCCCCGGACGATGGAGTCGTCTACGAAGAGGAGCTTCTTGCCCTTGATGAGCTCCGGGACGGGAATCTGCTTCATCTTGGCCACCTGATTCCGCACGTCCTGGCTCTCGGGCATGAAGGACCGGGGCCAGGTGGGGGTGTACTTCACAAAGGGTCGGGCGAAGGGCTTGCCGCTGCGGTTGGCGAAGCCGATGGCGTGGGGGACGCCGGAATCCGGGACCCCCGCCACATAGTCCACCTTCGGGAGCTGACCCCTCTGGACCTCGTCCCGGGCCATGATCTCGCCGTTGCGGTAGCGCATGACCTCCACGTTCATCCCCTCGTAGCAGGAGTTGGGATAGCCGTAGTAGGTCCAGAGGAAGGCGCAGATGCGCATATCCTTCCCGGCGGGGGAGAGGGTCTCCCAGCCCTCGGGGGTAATTTTTACGATCTCCTGGGGGCCCAGCTCGTAGGCGTCCTGATAGCCCAGCTTGTGATAGGCGAAGGACTCGAAGGAGACGCAGCAGCCCTCCTCATTCTGGCCGATCAGCACCGGCAGGCGGCCCAGGCGGTCCCGGGCGGCGTAGATGCCGTCTGTGGTGAGGATGAGGATGGTCATGGAGCCCTCGATCTGCTCCTGAGCGTAGCGGATGCCGGAAACCAGGTCGTCCTTCTGGTTGATGAGGGAGGCCACCAGCTCCGTGGCGTTGACCTTGCCGGAGCTCATGGCCATGAACTGGTGGCCGTGGTCGGAGAAGTAGCGCTCCACCAGCTCCTCGGCGTTTTGGATGATGCCCACGGTGGAGATGGCGTACAGCCCCAGGTGGGAGCGCATCAGCAGGGGCTGGGGGTCCGTGTCGCTGATGCAGCCGATGCCCGCCTGCCCGTGGAAAGAGCTGAGGTCCTTCTCAAACTTGGTGCGGAAGGGGGTGTTTTCAATGTTGTGGATTTGCCGGTGAAAGCCCTGCTCCCTGTCATAGGCGGCCATGCCGCCCCGGCGGGTGCCCAGGTGGGAGTGGTAATCCGTGCCGAAGAACACGTCCAGCACCACGTCCCGTTTGGAAATCGCGCCAAAAAAACCGCCCATTACAGCGCCTCGTTCATCCGGCGCATGACCTCGGCATAGGCGTCCTCCACGCCGCCCAGGTCCCGGCGGAAGCGGTCCTTGTCCAGCTTCTCGTGGGTCTGCGAGTCCCACAGGCGGCAGGTGTCGGGGCTGATCTCGTCCGCCAGGACGATGGTTCCGTCGTCCAAACGGCCGAACTCCAGCTTGAAGTCCACCAGGGTCACGCCGCAGGAGGCCCAGAAGTCCTTGAGGAAGTCGTTGACCTGGAAGGCGTAGCGCTTAATGGTTTCGATCTCCTCGGGAGTGGCCAGCTTCAGGGCCAGGGCGTGGTACTCGTTCAGCAGAGGGTCCCCCAAATCGTCGTTCTTATAGGAGAACTCGATGGTGGGGGCGTCAAAGACAATACCCTCCTCCACGCCATAGTGCTTGGCGAAGGACCCGGCGGAAATATTCCGGATGATGACCTCCAGGGGGACGATGGAGACCTTCTTCACCACGGTCTCCCGCTCACTGAGCTCCTCCACAAAGTGGGTGGGGACCCCGGCCTTCTCCAGCTTCGCCATGAAGCGGTTGGTCATTTGGTTGTTGATGACGCCTTTTCCCACGATGGTGCCTTTTTTCAGGCCGTTGAAGGCTGTGGCGTCGTCCTTGTAGTCCACAATGTACAGGTTCGGGTCGTCGGTTTGAAAGACCTTCTTGGCCTTGCCCTCGTAGAGCTGTTCCAGCTTTTGCATGTCAAATTCCTCCGTCAAGTAAGATAGAAATTGGTTGAGAACGGGTTAGATTTCCGCCTGTAAGGCGGCGTCCTTTTCCTCGATCTGGGCGGCCATGTCCCGACGGGCGGCGTCCAGCCAAGCGGCTAGATTGGTGTCCTCCACCGCCAGAATCTGTGCGGCCAGGATGGCGGCGTTTTTGGCCCCGTTGAGAGCCACGGTGGCCACGGGGATGCCGCTGGGCATCTGGACGGTGGCTAATAAAGCGTCCAGCCCGTCCATGGCGCCCCCCTTCATGGGGATGCCGATGACGGGCAGGGTGGTGTTGGCGGCCACGGCCCCCGCCAGATGGGCGGCCATGCCGGCGGCGCAGATGATGACGCCGAAGCCACTTTTCCGGGCGTAGGCGGCAAACTCCGCCACCTGGGCGGGACTACGGTGGGCGCTCATGATATGGGCCTCGTAGGGGATGCCGAAGGCGTCCAGCTGGGCGCAGGCGGCTCGGACTACCGGCCAGTCGGAATCGGAACCCATGAGTACGGCAACTTTTTTCATTGTAAGCTCTCCCTTCAAATTACAGCTTCTTTCGTAAAACCGTGTGACGGAAAATGCCGTCGGCAAAGTATTCGGCGGAGCAGAACACCGGCTTGCCGTCGATGTCGAAGTCCACCTCCTCCATATAGAGCAGGGGTGTGCCCACGGGAACCTGGAGAACGTCCGCCAGCTTCTCGTCCGCCGGGACGGCCCGGAGGTCTGTCAGGTCCAAGTAGGGATATATGCCGCAGGACTGCTGGAGGAAGTGGAAGATGGGGGGCTTTAAATCCTCCTCCGTGTAGTGCTCCCGGATCAGGGCCTTTTCAATGACATCCTCGCAGTAGATGGCGGGGCGGCCATCGGCGGTGCAGAGGCGGGAGACCCGGAGCATGGGGGTTCCCTCTGGGAGCTGGAGCTGGGCGGCGGTCGTTTCGTCCGCCGGCTCCTCCCAAAAGCGGATGGAGGCCACCGCCGGGGTGAAGCCGTTCTGGCGAATCATGTCCAGGAACTCCACCTCAATGTCCATTCGGGTGTGGACGTCCAGCACGTGACGGTTGATGATGGTGCCCACCCCGTGGCGGCGGGTAATGAAGCCCTCCCGCTCCAGGGAGGCCAGGATATCCCGCAGCTGGGTGCGGCTGATGCCCAGCTTGACACAGAGCACGCTCTCCCGGGGCAGGCGCTCCCGGTGGGCGTATTCGCCGTCGCGCATAGCCGCCAGCAGCTGGGCGCGGATGGCCTTGGTATGGGAGATGTGACTGTTGTTCATTCCAAGCACCTCGTTGTGATGAAGATTCCGGAAAAAACGCTCGATTCATCCGTGGAATAGGTCATACCTATTGTATCGATTTCCAGGCCGGACTGCAATTGACAAAATTGACAGTTCCCAGCGGGATTCCGCCCCCGGCTTGGGAGGATTCGCAAAGACGGTTCCCAAAATCGGAAAACCCCCGGCCAAAAAGCCGGGGGTTTCCAGATGGTTATTCCAGAATATAGACGGTGCAGGAGCGCCTGCCGAACTGGATACACTCTTCATAGGTGTCGTAGTAGAGGTCGATTTTGTTGCCCTTGACGCCGGTATCCTCCGCCACGGCCAGCCCGTAAACCACGTTTCCACCAGCCACAATATACATGCGGGTACCCAGGGGGATGACGCTCTTGTCCACGGCTACGGAGCCCACGTGGACAGCGGTTCCGCTGGCGGTACGGGTGCCCACGCCGCCGTGTCCGGTGGTGTAGGCGGTGGCGGTCATGGAGCGGACGCCGGAGTAATTCAGCACGGTACCGTCCTTTAAGGTCAGGGTTCCGCTGCCGTCAGCGTTCTCCGAGACGTTGGCGATGCCGCCGCCGGTTTCGCCGTGCTCCGCCAGAATGTCATCCGGATCCTGTTTGGTCTCGGAGGGCTTTGGCTTCGGTTTGGCGGTGCCGTATTCCACAATCCGGTCCACGGCAGTGGTGTCCAGCTCCTCCACGAACTGGCGGGAGAGCTGGGCCCCGTTGGACCAGACCACCTCGTAGACAGAGGAGCGCACGCCGTTGGCACCCTCTTGGACCACCTTTTCCTCGCCCTCCAGCATCTCGGGATTGGCGACCCGCTGGGTGGCGAAGGGGGCGGTTTCGGTGACATAATCATAATAGGTCAGCTCGGAGGCGACGTTTACCTCCACGCCGGACTCGGAGAGCTTGACGCCGATCATCTCCAAGGGGCTGGGGTAAATGTGGAGGCGGGCAAGCAGGGAGGAAACGCTCTCCTTATGGGACAGAATGGTGACGGCGGAACCCTCGTGCCGGACGGTGACGGTGGTGTTGTCCTGCAAGGTGATGTCATAGCCCCGGCTGCCGTTGGAGACGTAAACCATCTGGGAGGACAGATCAGGGGGGTCCTTCTGGTCCGGGTCCAGGATAATGGCGGCCTCCTCCTCCGTCCCGGTGATGAGGAACAGGGAGTCGGCCCAGCCGGTGGCGGAAAGGCCGGTGACGGTGGCGACGAGCAGGCAGAACAACAGCATGCCGCCGCGCCGGCAAAGGGCGTATAAGAGACTTGGTTGTTGGTCAGCGTTCACGTGAATACCCTCCTAATAAGGTAATTTCGCAGCGGGGCCTTGCAAAAGCCCCGTTCCCCATGCCGCTTCGAAGGAAGCGGAGAGGCGCTGCGGGTCCCCTGCTGGGGGAGTATTGGGCGGCCGCCTGGTTGGAGCAGGCGACTTGTAACTTTTGTTACCAATGAGAAACTGGCCTCAGTATACACCCTTACCCCCACTTTTGTCAAGTCTTTCGGGCTTTGCGAGTATAATTATCCCCACTTTAGACCCGTTTGGACAAGATTTGACTGGAAAAGATTCGGGAAATGGATGGGAAATGGTTACAAAACGGTAACGGAATGAGGCTGGAATGGGACTTGCGGAGGAGACCTGCAAGGAAAAATGCCGCCAAAACCGGCGGTGGCTCTTGCGCATCCTTCGTCTCCCTTGTCAGGACGAGCGCAAATCCCGCCTCGGAAACCTCAAAGTGGACATTTCCCCAAATCCGTGCTATGATGCAAGCATCAAAACCCTTCCCTCTGGCGGGGGAGGAGAGGAGTTCCGTTCTATGAACATTGGAAGTGTGTCCATTTTTTCAAAACTGGCATTGGCCCCTATGGCCGGCGTTACCGACGCTGCCTTCCGCCAGCTCTGCGCGGAGCTGGGGGCGGGCTATACCTGCACGGAGCTGATCTCCTCGAAGGCCCTCTGCTACAAGGACAAGAAAACCTTCTCCCTCCTGCGGCAGTTCCCCGGGGAACACCCTGCCGCCGTTCAGATCTTCGGCAGCGACCCGGCCTGCATGGCTGAGGCTGCCCAAATCGCCATGGAATGCACTGGGGCGGATATTCTGGACATCAACATGGGCTGCCCTATGGGGAAAATCGTCAACAATGGCGACGGCGCGGCCCTGATGAAAGACCCGGAGAAGGCGGGGCGCATTGTGGAGGCCGTGGTAAAGGCGCTGCCCTCCACCCCGGTTACCGCCAAGTTCCGCCGGGGCTGGGACCTGGGCAGCTGCAACTGTGTGGAGTTTGCCCGGGTTCTGGAGCAGGCCGGGGCCTCTGCTGTGGCGGTCCATGGCCGGACCCGGGCCCAGGTTTACGGGGGCCAGGCGGATTGGAACTGCATCCGGGCCGTCAAGGAGGCGGTGTCCATCCCTGTCATCGCCAACGGTGATATCTGGAAGCCGGAGGACGCGGCCCGGATTCTCCAGCACACCAAGGCGGATATGGCGATGATTGGACGGGGCTGCTTCGGGAATCCCTGGATTTTTCAGCAGGCGAAGGCCGTGCTGGAGGGGGAGCCTATTCCGCCGTTGCCGCCTCTGGCGGAGCGGTGCGATTTGGCCGTGCGGCAGTTTGAACTGGCGGCGGAATATAAAGGCGAGCGGGTGGCAATTTTGGAGGCCCGGCGGCATTACTGCTGGTATCTTAAAGGCGTGCCTCACGCGAATTATTATAAGGAGCAGATTGTCCGGATGAATACGTTGGAGGATGTCTACCGGGTGACCCAAGGCATAAAACGGGACCTCCGAGACGAGCGGGAGGAACGACGATGACGGACTTGCGGGAGCAGAAATGGATTGCCGCTGCCCGGGAGGGAGACCAGGGGGCCTTTGAGGAGCTGGTCCGGCTCTATGAAAAACGGGTCCTGGCCCTGACCCAGCGGATGTGCAAAAATCCGGAGGACGCCGCCGAGGCTGCCCAAGAGGCATTTTTCGCGGCGTGGCGCGGTTTGAAGAATTTTCGGGGGGACAGCAGCTTTTCCACCTGGATTTACCGGCTGGCCTCCAACGCCTGCGTGGACCTGCTGCGCCGGGAGGGAAAGCGGCAGACTGCCGTCTCTCTGGATGATGAGGAGTTAAACCTGGACCTTCCGTCCCCCCTTCCCTCCCCCCAGGAGGAGGCGGAGCGGCAGGAGCTGCGGGAGCGGATCGAGGCGGGCCTTCAGGCCCTGCCGCCGGAGTATCGGGCGGCGCTGGTGCTGCGGGAAATCCAGCAGCTGCGCTATGACGAGATCGGCCAAGTCTTAAACGTGGATATCGGGACGGTGAAATCCCGCATCAACCGGGGGCGGAAAAAGCTGCGGAGTTTTTTGCTGGAGCGGGGGAACTTTTCTCCGCCGCCTCCGTCTAAACAGACAGGAAAGGAGGGCCGTTCATGAAATACTGTGAAGAATACGCGGCCCTGTTGGACCTATTCGTAGACGGGGAGCTGCCGGCAGCGGAGATGGAGCAGGTGCGGAACCATCTGGAGGACTGCCCTGGCTGTCGGGCCTATGTGGACGACGTGCTAGCCATTCGCGCCGGATTTTTAGATGTGGAGGACACCGTGGTGCCGGAGGGCTTTGCCGAAGGTGTGATGGAGCGGATTCGAGAATCCTCCGCCAGGGAAGGGAAGGTCGTGGAGCTGAAACGGCGCTCCACCCGGCGCTGGGCTGGGACGATTGCCGCTCTGGCGGCCTGCTGCGCTCTGGTGATTCTGGTTCGAACCGGACCTGGCGGTGGCCTAAACGGCGTGTCGTCAGGGGAAGAGCAAGGGGAAGCCGTGCTTTACAACTGTATGGAGATTGACGGCGCCGAGGAGAGTCTGGTAGAAGAGCATGAAGCGGGGGTTGCCGCGCATACGGTGCTGCCAGAAGCTGCGCCAGAAGCGCCCGCAGAAGCTGCGCCGAAGCGGAGCGCCTCCATGCGGACGGCGGAAATGGATGACGCGGAATTGCAGAAGGAAGAGAAAATCGCCCTGGCCGCCGCCCCGGAGGCCGCCATGGATGGAGCCATCCCAGAGGAGGCACTATGCCTGACGGCGGAAGAGGCCGGAGGGCGGCTAGAGGACTTGGACCCCATATGG
Source organism: uncultured Oscillibacter sp. (assembly GCA_910587705.1). Taxonomy (GTDB): domain Bacteria; phylum Bacillota; class Clostridia; order Oscillospirales; family Oscillospiraceae; genus Oscillibacter. The sequence continues at coordinate 402 of CAJUMX010000005.1, read as the reverse complement.
GAAAAGGGTGAGGAGCGCCTTTATGAGTTGAGCGCCGAAGAATACCGGGCGCTGCTGGAGGCCTTGGGGCGGCAGGAGGAGTTGCCGGAAGAGGCGGAAGGGAGCTTCCTAGTGCTGGTGACGGGGCCGTTCCTATAATGAAGTATTTTAAGAAGCGCCACGGTTCAGGCCGGTTTTCCAAGGGAAACCGGCCTGTTGTTTTTTCGGGAGATTATCTGGACTTGTTGGAACTGCATAGAGGTCATACTGGAATATGGTCGATTCGCCGTTATTTTCCAAAAAAGGCGAAAAAAGAGAAAAAAGGGGATTGACAAAACAGGGTATAGCGTGGTAATCTAGCAAAGCTATCCGGGAGGACGGCGGCGTCAAGTGAAAAAAGTCGAATTCGAAAAGAAATCGAAA
>CAJUMX010000004.1 GCA_910587705.1 uncultured Oscillibacter sp. | reverse complement strand
AGAGCCTCGGAAATCAGCATGGACAGGGAAAGGAGGAAGCCCGCCAAGGACAGCCGACGCCCCAACGTGAACCCTGCCGCCCCCAGCAGCAGGAAGAGCGGGACATAAAAAAGACCGTTTCGGGTGTAGGTAAACACCCGAAAGACCATGCCGTAAAAGCTGGTCACGCTCTCCGGCAGCAAGCCGTAATAGCTGTCACCTCCCAGCCCGATTAGGTACAGCCCTCCTGCAAGCAGGAGGGCCTTTCTCTGCCCCAGGCGGCTGAGAAGATAGGCGATGGGTGCACCCAGCAGCAGGGCCGGGAGATACCAGAGGTGATAGAAGCTGCCGTCAAACAGGGTCTGCCGGATGAAATCCGGGGACAGCTGCCCCGCATACCAATTGAGGGGTAAATACAGCAGCACAGCGATCCCATACAAAAGTGTGGTCTTTTTTAGAAAGCGCCCTGTGGAGTGCCAGTCGTCCCGGTCCAGGAAATACCCGCTAACCATGAGGAAATAGGGCACCGCCACCCGGCGGAGCACCGTCAGGAGCCACAAGAACGATCCATCAGCGGAACGGGTGTGATTTGCCACCACCAGGATGACCGCAATGAGGCGGAAATCGTCCAGAGCGGGGAATTTCCTGGATGAGGCGTTCCCCGCCCTCACGGCTTCACCGCCAGTTCCATTAGGGTGGAGATCACCTGCTCAAAGGACAGCCCCGCTGCCTTCATCATATTGGGATAGCGGCTGTGGGCGGTGAAGCCGGGGATGGTGTTGACCTCGTTGAACACCAGACGGCCCTCGGGCGTCAGGAATTGATCCACCCGGGCAAAGCCCCGGCAGTCCAGCGCCCGGTAAATGATCTTCGCGTTTTCCTGAATCTGGCGACGCTGCTCCGGCGTGACCCGGGCGGGCACATGGATGGCGGAGGTTTTCAGGGTGTACTTCTCTGTGTAGTTGAAGAAGTCCCCATGGAGCTCGATTTCGTCCGGTTCCCCCACTGTCAACGCATCATGGCCCAAGACCGCGCAGCCCACCTCAAAACCGGGAATACATGCCTCTACAATGACCTGCTCGTCGTAGGCAAAGGCGGTCTCCAAAGCGGCGGGGAGGGCGCGTTCCTCCCTGACCTTTGTGATTCCGAAGGAGGACCCGGCCCGAAGGGGCTTGACGAACAGGGGATAGCCGATGCTTTCCGCCCGCTCCAGGATACCGCCCTCTGCCCGCCTCGCCACAAAGGACTTCGGTACGTCGATTCCGGCAGTCTGGACCAGCTTATGGGCCCGGTCCTTGTCCATGCACAGTGCCGAGGACAGCACGCCGCAGCCCACCAGCGGGATGCCCGCCAGCTCGATTAGGCCCTGGACCGTGCCGTCCTCCCCGTTCTGTCCGTGGAGGATGGGAAAGGCGGCGTCCAATGAAATCCGCCGGATGGTCTGCCCCTCCAATACTAGCAGGGCAGAATGGCTCCGGCTGGGAGACAGCACCGCCTGGGCGCAGGATTCCTCGCTGTTCCAGCTGCCGTCCTCGATGCGGCTCACCGGCCCGGTGTAGTGAAACCAGTCTCCGCTCTGGGAGATACCCACCATCACCGGCTCGTACCGCTCCCGGTCCATATGGCGCAAGACGGCGGCGGCAGACTGGAGGGACACCCCGTATTCCGGGGAGCAGCCGCCAAACAGGACGGCGATCTTGAATTTCCGATTCATCCTTTCTCCCCCCCTTACACCGTGCGGAAGGCCCACAAATTGCTGATCTGGGGCTCCAGAGTTTCATAATCCCAAAGCATGTTGCTCCGCTGGGTGCTGTTGGGGTCGTTGACGGTAAACTGCCCATCTTGCATCCCAGTGATGACGATGAAGTGCCCGCTGGTGGTAAAATCCCCGGGGCCCACCACACAGATGATGGGACGGCCCTCCCGCAGGGCGCTTTCCATCTTGGACTTCATCAGGGGCAGTTCCTCTCCCACCACGCCAAAGTGGGAGGCGCCCCGGCTCATGAGGCTCCAGGCCGTCCCGGCGCCAAAGACATAATAGCCCTCCTGGTCGGCATACTGGGCCACGGCGTAGGGCGTAATGGTGTCGTCCCCTGTCAGCCCGGCTGCCACCATGGAAAGGCACGCCGGTCCGCAGCCGCTGACCACCACGGAGCTGGCCCCGTAAGCCCCATAGCCCCAGCGCTGGTCGTATTGGAGCAGGAGCGGAATCTCCCCGGTCTCCACGTCGCCGATGGTGTCGGCAAACACCTGTCCCTGCTTCTCCGGGTATTCCAGCACAAAGTCCAGCATATCCAGATTCCGGGACAGCATTTTCAAAAGGTCCTCCGGGTAATCCTGACTGTGGTCGATTACCGCCTGAACCCGCTGGTCCTGCGCCGTCAGCTCTTGCAGGGCCTGTAAGGTCTCGCCGTCCAGCGGAGTTTGGATATCCGATGCCAGCCCGCCTCCTGCCGGTTCTGCGGCTTCATACGGCGGCTCGCTGGGTAGGGGAGTAATTTGACGGAACAGGGAGACCACCTCCCGTCCAAGGGCAAGCATCCCGGCGAGGGCCAGCACCCAGACAGCGGCGTAGAGAAAACACGCCCTCCGGAGCTCTCTGCGCCGCCGCTCCCGGCGGAGGGCTTGTCGCTTTTGAAGGCAAATCATTCGTTCTTCCATCGTAAGCATTCCTTTCTGATTCTTTGGTAAATGGAAAAGCGCTTCTGTTGGGTTTGATTCTACCAAACAGAAGCGCCGGATGCTTTAAGAGAAAGGTGCCGAATGATTAAGATTTTCCTAAGAAACAGCAGAGATTTTATGATTCCATTCCGGGCAGCCGGACCATAAAGGTAACCGTATGGTCCCCGCTGAAGGCGCGGATAATTCCGCCGTGGAGGCTGACGATCTCCTTCGCGATGGCCAGCCCCAGGCCGGTGCCGCCTGTGCCGGTGGAGCGGGCCTGGTCCAGGCGGCAGAATTTGTCGAACACCGCCTCCAGCTTCTCCGGCGGAATGTCCTCTCCGCAGTTTCGGAAGCGGATCACCACGTCCCCCTCCACATTCCCGGCGGAAACCGTGATTTCCGTATGGGGGTCGCTGTAGGCCGCCGCGTTTTTCAGGACGTTGCCGAACACCCGGGCCAGCTTCTCGGCGTCGCCCCGGACCGTCAGGTCCTCGTCCATTTTCAAAACCACCCAGTTGCCCCGTTCCGCCAGCAGCGGCGTCAGCTCGTCCGCCAGCTGCACCAGCAGGTAGTAGAGGTCCACGGGCTCCCTGGACAAGGCAATCTGTTGGGAGTTATACCGGGTGATTTCAAAAAATTCATTCATCATCGTTTCCAGCCGGTAAGCCTTGTCCAGGGCGATGCGCACCCGCTTGGCCCGCTGCTCCGGCGGGCTGTCCGGTTCCTCCTCCAGAAGGCTCAGATAGCCGATGACCGAGGTCAGCGGCGTGCGGATGTCGTGGGCCAGATACATGACCAGCTCGTCCTTCCGCCGCTCCGCCTGGGCGGTTTCCTCCTTTTGCTCCGCCAGCGTCCGCTTCACGGCGTTCAGCTTCCGCTCAAAGGGCAGCATCTCTTTTGAGAGGCGGATTTGGGTCCCATCGTCCGCCAGCAGGGATTCAATCCCCTGGTTAATCTCGCTGAAATAGCGGGTCATCCAGTGGAAAATCTGCCACAGCAGCAGGGCAAATACCAGCAGGATGGCCGCAATGAAAAAGCGGTCCTTGTTGCCCCGGAAGTGATCGCTGTAAAAGTAATAGGCGGCTTGATGGTCCATGCTCAGGACGTTTCGCAAAAACCAGACAATCCAATCCCCCATGCGCCTCTTCCAGAACAGCAGGTACAGCCCCATGACGATCAGGACGGAGAGGGCGGCGCTGCCGCAGACCCGCCGCATGAGCTTCAATTGGAAGGCCCAATACTCGTCCTTACGGTTGGTTTTCAATTTTATACCCCACTCCCCATACCGTTTTGATGTATTTCGGCTTGTCCGTGCGGTCCCCCAGCTTCTCCCGCAGGTGCCGGATGTGAACCGTAATGGTGTTGTTGGATTTGCTGTAGTACTCGTCTTGCCAGATTTGATGGAACAGCTCCTCGGCGCTGACGGCGGTTCCACGGTTTTCCAAAAGGATGCGGAGGATGGAAAACTCCGTGGGAGTCAGCTCGATCGGCTCGCCGTTCAGGGAACAGTCGTGGGCTTTCTTGTCCATCACCAGATCGCCGTGAATCAGCGTGTCCGCCGGGGGGACCGGGCCGGCGCTCCCGGCGTGGGCGGGGTTGTACTTTTTGTAGCGGCGCAGCTGGGATTTCACCCGTGCTGCCAGCTCCAGGGGGCGGAAGGGCTTGGTCACATAGTCGTCGGCCCCCAGGGTCAAGCCGGTGATTTTATCGGTTTCGGCATCCTTGGCCGTCAGCATGATGATGGGCCAGGTGTGCGTTTCCCGGATTTTTTTGCAAAGGGCAAAGCCGTCGATATCCGGTAGCATCACGTCTAAGATGGCGAGATCCAGGTCCGTGGTTTCGATACACGCCAGGGCATCCTTTGCTGCGTAGAACTTAAAAATGGTGTAGTTTTCATCCGCCAGATAGGTCTCGATCAGGTCCGCAATCTCGGCTTCGTCGTCGACGACCAGAATCTTGTGGGGCATAGGCATCCTCCTTTTCGGCTCCATTCTATTTCATTGTAACAAAAAGTCGTTCCCAGTTTGCTGTTCTTTCCTTAAGAAACGATGAAGGCTTTCCTAAGCTGCTGTTTGCCGGGGCAGATGATGTGATTTTAATGGCTCGGAGATACCAAGTGCCGGGGAGCGGAAACCTGCTCCCCGGCGTTCTTTTCTGCATGGCTTTTTATTGAGAGAATGAGCCTTGAAAATATTTGAGGAGCAGGGCAGTTTCGTGTTTTTCCCTATTCAATTCCGCTTAACTCCCGATAGAGGGTCCGGGCGAAGGAGTCCGTCATGCCGCTGATATAGTCCGTTACCATTAGCAGCCGCAGGTACAGACAATAGGCCTCGTTATCCTCGTGGCCTTTTATTTCTTTCTGGTAATCCTCCTTGTAGTTGTTGGAAATCAAGTGCAGACATTTCTTGTCGGCCTGCGTCAATTGATAGGTGTCATCCTCGCAGCCAAAGTATAAGACGGCATGTACAAATTTATCCAGAAGAAACGAGAGAATGGTTTGCGCGGAGAGCTCCAGCCGCAGGATTCCGGGAGAATTATAAACAAACTCCCCCATGGCCTTCTTCAATATTTTCATGGTAATTGTGTGGTTTACGTTGCTGAAAAGCTCCTCTTGGAATTGGCCGCTCATAATGTGGTTGTACTCCTTGGAAAAGCGGTATGTGGCGTTGTGCATGAGCCACCGCCTGGTATAGTGAATCCACTGGTGGAATTTTTCATCCTCTGAAATACCCTCATACTCATGAAACTTTTCAATCAGCTTGTTGGAATAGTATTCCTTTGAATGGTATTTTTGGCCGATGACGGTGTCTATCTGCGCATGATTGTACTGGCTTTCAAAATACTCAATAAATTCCTGGAGGCTGAAGAGCCTCTTTTTAAAGGCGTCCTCCAAATCCGCTGTGGCATAGGCGATGTCATCCGCTGCCTCCAGGAAGAACGCCAGCGGATGACGGCAGATATGCCCATCCGGCTGCTTCGTTCCCAGCGTGTCGGCAATTTGCAGATAGCTTTCCTGCTCCGCGAAATAGTATCCCATTTTGTGCGCAGCTACATCGGGGGCGGTCCGGCAGAAGGAAAGGGAGTTTGTTGGATATTTCATCAGCGTGCTGATCACTGAAATGGAAACATTGATGTTGGAGCCGTGACGGGCTTTGGAAAGTAAGCGCAGGGCCTGGGCATTGCCTTCAAAGTTCTCCAGGTCAGCGGCCATTTGCTCGGACAGTATCTCGCGGAGTGTGCGAAGCTGGTCAGGAGGCGTATTCTGATTTGAGCGATATAGAATTTTACCAAGATTGTTTTGAAACCACTCGCCAATTACAGCTTCCCCAAAATGTCCGAAGGGAGGGTTGCCCAAATCGTGTAAAAGTCCCGCGCATAATAAGACGGAAGAAATATCCTCCGCGGAGTTCGATACTTCTCTTTTTATATAATTGGTTTCGTTTTTTGAAATCATGATGCCCAATTGCCGCGCGATTGTGGACACCTCAATGGAATGGGTAAGCCGTGTGCGAATAAAATCGCTTTTATCCAAGGGAAATACCTGGGTTTTATCCTGGAGTCTGCGGAAAGCGGCGCTGGAAACAATTTTGTTATAGTCTTTTTCAAACGCATTGATGGGATAGCTTGCCCAGGCCTTCGGTTCTTCGGCTTCCGGGCCCAGCTTATTGGTTGCTAACAGGGATTCCCACTCCATGAAAACTTCACTCCTTTTTATAATCAGTGCGGATCGGATGAGTTTAAATTGATAAACGTATGATACCATGAATTTTTCTGTGCCGCAAGCTTACGCGGCGGCCAAATGTCAAAGTTTTCAACCCGCTGGAATCGGCAGCCCCTTCTTCCCTGCTTCTGGGGCTGCGGGGAGTTCCCCTGTAGAAAAAAGCATCCGCCCTGCTTTGCACAGGATGGATGCTTTTTCAGACACAATTAAAATGTGGGTTAAGCGGTATCAGCCCTCTGGGGGACTTCCCGCTGCACCGTAGTTACTTCTTGCTCTTTCCTAAAAAGCGCAGGAGATACAAGAACAGGTTGATGAAGTCCAGGTACAGCTCCAGGGCGGAATAAATGGACGCCCGCTCCAGCATGGCCTGGTCACCCTGATAGGCGGTGTAGAAGGCCTTGATTTTCTGGGTATCGTAAGCGGTAAAGCCCAGGAATATAGCCACACCCACAAGGCAGATCACCCGGTCCGCCATCCCCAGGGGGAGGAACATGGACAGTAGGCCGCAGACAATCAGGAAGATCAGCCCGCCCACCAGAATGGGCCGCAGACGGGTGAGGTCCGTTTGGGTGCGGTAACCATACAGGGCCATAACGCCGAAGTAGACCGCCGTCATAGCAAAGACCAGGATCAGGCTCAACATGCTGAAAATTAGGAAGTAGGCGGAAAAGACCACGCCGGTTACTGCCGCGTAGACAAAAAACAGCGCCCTAGCGGTTCCAACCTGAAGCTTGTGGAGCCGGGCGGAGAGGAAGAACACCACGCCCAGCTGTATTACCAGCAGGACAATGTGGAAATAGGGGATGGCGAATACGTAAAGGATGCTTCCGGTGGCGTAACCAAAGAAGGCCACGCCGAAGGTGGTCAGCAGCCCCAGAAACATCCAGAAGAAAGCCTTGGCGGTGTAAAGACCGATGGATTCTCCGGTATAGGTCCCAAGACTTTGGTCGTTATAATCGTTGTATTCCATTCCGTTTAATTGCATAAAGAGCTCCTCCTTTTTGGTTTCCTCTATCATAGCACAGCGCTTCGTGAATGTCCAGAGGGGAAGGAAGCGGTTTCCCGGTTCCTTCCAGTTGCGCTCCCTGGCAAACAGTTGGAGAAATATGCTGAATGGTTTGCAAAACGTCTTGCGTTTACGCCAAATCAGACCTTACGCTTCTGCCAGAATGGGGGCTGACCCGAAAGAAGTCTCCGTCGTTACACCGGCCTGCTCACCACGCTGGCGAAGCTGAACCAGCCCCTCGGGTCCCGGAAGGCTCCGGTGAAGGTTTCCCGCAGCTCCCAATCGGTGCCCTTGGTGTAGAGGGGTGCCAGCGCGTGGTTCATCAGTAGCAGCGCCTCGGAGTCGTGGAGGCAGCCCATCCGGGCGGTGCCGTCGGCGGCTCCGGCGACAATCTTCATCAGCGTATCATAGGCGGTGCTCTCGTAGCGGACCAGGTTTTCCCGGCTCTCGGAGGTCCAGGACATCAAAAAGCACTCCGCGTCGTTGGCGGAAGCGGTGAGGGTCCGGCCCGCCAGGGTGTACTCTCCGCCGCGCAGGGCGGACATCAAATTTCGCTCCGTTAGCCCCTTGGGCGTTGCCTGAACCCCTAAAACCTCCCGCCACTGCTGACAGAGAAGCTGGGCCACGGCGTCGTTCACATCGTTTTTCAGGTATAAGAACTCCAGCTCTCCCAGGTCTGCGCCGCTGTTGTACCCGGCCTCGTCCAGCAGAGTTCGGGCCTGTTGGCAGCGCTCCTCATAGCTCTCCGGCGCGTTGTCCAGCAGGGGAGTGCTGAGAGACCGGAAGTCTCCCTCCTCATTCTCCGGCACGCCGGGGGGGACCACGCCCTCCGCCGGCAGAGCCGCCGCCCCCGCCGCCTGGGCCAGGGCGTTTCGGTCGATGGCCAGGCTCATGGCCTCCCGGAGGTTGGGATCACTGAACGGTTCTGCGGCGCAGTTGAACAGGGCGGTATAGGTGGCAAGCTCCGGCAGGGGGGTCCACTCCGGGTCCGCTGCCAGCTCCGTCAGCCGTACATCCGGCAGGGGCCACACGGCGTCCACGGTTTTGCTTTCATAGAGGGACCAGGCCTCCTCCGGCGAACCGGCAAAGTGGAAGGAAAGGCTCTGCGGCCCTGGCTGGGCGGCGTAGTAGCGGTCATTAACGGCCAATTGGAGGGAGCGGCCTTCCTCCAAAGAGGCGACGGTATAGGGACCGTTGGTCACCAGTTGGGTGGGATCACCTTCCCACCAGGACTTGTCGCCGGAGGCGGCCTTCAGCTTCTGCACCACGTCCTGGCGCAGGGGCATGGCGGCGGGGGAGGTGCAGACCTCCTTTAAAAACCAGTCGTATCGCCCGTTCAGCACCACCACCAGGGTGTTGTCGTTTTTGGCCGTTACTTGGAGCAGGCTCATGTCCTTGGTGGCCCGGGCCTCCTGATAGCCCTTGACCACGGACAACAGGTCCGCGTAGCGGGAGCCGGTGGCGGGGTTTGCCAGGCGCTGCCAGGCGTAGACAAAATCCCCGGCGGTGACGGGCTGCCCGTCGGACCAGCGAGCGCTGCGGAGACGGAAGGTATAGGTAACCGTAATGGCGCCCTCCTTGGTCTCCTCCTCCTGGTCCACGCTTTTGGCCATGCCGGGGAGGACGCTGGTTTTTCCCGTGCTGTCCGCCGTTACCCGCATGAGATTTTCATAGAGATGGGCCAGGATGGTCTGCCCGCCCACGTCCTCGGCGTAGATGGGGTCCAGGGATTCCGGGGCGGCCCCGGTACAGACGGACAGGGCCAGACCTTCGCCGTCCTTGGCGCAGCCGGACAGCAGGGATAGGCAAAGCGCTCCCGGCAGCAGCAGAGCCGCCAGGCGCTTGATGAGTTGTTTCATAAAACCTCCAAAGGCGATCTGGGATCGCCTTCCATATATGATGTGCGCCGCCGCTGGGCGGATTTGGCAGACATCTATTATAAAGAATTTCGCCCGCCTTGTAAAGGCGGACGAGGCAAAAAAGTAACAAAAATGACAAAAATTAAGGAATCGTTCAAATTTTGGAGGAACACTGTCCGCGTCACAGGGTCTCCAGCACCTCCGCCACGGTGCGGCAGCGGGTGGAGAAGCGGGCCCGGAGCGCCGGCGCGGCACCCTCCATCAGGTAGGGGTGGCCCACTTGCTCCAGCATGGAGATGTCGTTGTAGTTGTCCCCGAAGGCCATGACCTCCTCCAGACGGAGGCCCAGGGCCTCGCAGAGCCGGGAGACGCCCAGGCCCTTGTCCGCCAGAGTGAAGTCCACCCAGACCTCGCCGGCCACGGCGCAGCGGAAGTGCCGCTCCCACTTGGGAAACAGGGCGGCCTTGGCGGCTTCGATGCCCTTGGGGCAGTAGGCAGAGACCTTGATGATGTCCTCCGGCACGTCCGCCGGGGCGGGGAGGACAGCGGTGCGGTTTCCCAGGAACCATTGAATCTGGGTCTCCAACCCCGGGGCCTTGGGGCAGAGGTAGCTGACGTCGGCGCCAGAGATCAGCACCTCCGTCTCCGGCAGGGCCAGAATCTCGGTACACAGCTCCTCGGAGAGGCGGCGGTCCATGGCGGTTTTACTGAGGATGGGCCCGGGGCTTCCGGGACCGTAGACCACCGCGCCGTTTTCGCAGAGGAAGGGCACCTGGTCTGCCACCGGGGCGAAGAGCCGCCGGAGGCTGGTGTACTGCCGTCCGCTGGCGGGGCAGAAGAGGACGCCCTTTTTCTCCAGACGGCGGATGTGGTCAAAAATTTCCGGGGGAATCTCTGTGGCTCCGTTCTGGAGCAGGGTCCCGTCAATGTCGCTGGCAATGAGGCGGATCATGGGTGGAGTTCCTTCTTTCTATATCAGGCAACATTCAAGAAACGCAGGCGGCGCAAATGCCGCAAGGAGTGCCGCCGGGAATGTTTCTTGTCATGCTCCTGTTTCTGCGCTGTGGCGCTTTACGGTCTAGTATACCCCATCCCCGGACGAGGTTCAAGCCCGAATTTCGTCGCCGGACTGTCAAGAATCCGTGCGGAAGTGCAAGGAAACGCCGCTGGCGTTCTCCAGGAAAACCCTCTATAATAGGGTCAAATCCAACACAGGAGGTCATTACATGAGTTTGGGAAGCAACCTGTTCAACGCCCGGAAGAAGAAGGGCCTGTCCCAGGAGGCCGTGGCGGAAAAGCTGGGGGTGAGCCGCCAGACCATTTCAAAATGGGAGACGGACGAGACTCTGCCGGATATCCGCCAGTCCAAGCACCTGGCGGTGCTTTACGGCCTGTCCCTGGACGAGCTGATCGCCTTCGACCTGGAGGTCCAGGAGATTCAGGAGGTCATCGACCGCACCCGGGAGGAGGTTTCGGATAAAATCGACTGGACCAAGGCGTGGAGCAAAAAGTACCCTGTTCTGGCCCAATACCAGTCCCAGGTGGACGCCGCCCCCTACGCGGCGGAGCTGGAGCGGCTGTTGGAGGAGCTGAAAAGGACCTACGGCTACAATGAGCTGGACGCGTTTTTGGTGCTGAAAGACATTCTGGCACAGGTTTGGAAGGCCCGGAAGCACGCTTAAGACGCTATGAAAAAGGGCGGCCGTCCTGTGGGACGGCCGTCTTTTTTCGCCTCTCCAGTAAAAGGACCTTGGGCACTTTTGAGAAATATTTCACAATAAAAAGAAGCCTCAATAAAAAAAGATTGTCTATTTTATAACTTTTCTTGACTTTTCCAGTTCCTGCCCCCATAATAATATTTAGGAAACCAAAAAAACTTTTAGGAGAGAAGTGAAGTCATGAGCAGACTGGAAGTGAAAACCCCCGGCCAGGCCCAGGCGGTGGTGGAGCAGCTCTACCGGAACATGGAGCGGCGCATCGCGGCCAGCCCGCCGGGCCTCTGCCCCGTGGACATGGCCCTGAATTTCCTGGACCTCTGCCGGGCCCAGACCTGCGGCAAGTGCGTGCCCTGCCGCGTCGGATTGACCCAGCTTTCCAACATGATCCGGGAGGTGCTGGACGGGGAGCCGGATCTGGGCATCCTCCGGCGGATTGAGAAAACCGCCCAGGTCATTGTGGACACGGCGGACTGCGCCATCGGCACCGACGCCGCCAGCCTGGTCCTCATGGGCCTCAAGGGCTTCCGGGACGATTACGAGGAACATATCCTCCACCACCGCTGCCTGGGAAGCCTGAAAAACCCCGTGCCCTGCGTGGCCCTGTGCCCCGCCGGGGTGGATATCCCGGGCTATATCGCCCTCATCGGCGAGGGCCGCTGTGAGGACGCGGTGCGCCTCATCCGCAAGGACAATCCCTTCCCTACGGCCTGCGCCTATATCTGCGAGCACCCCTGCGAGGCCCGCTGCCGGAGGAACATGGTGGACGACGCGCTGAACATCCGGGGATTGAAGCGCTACGCCGTGGACCAGGCCGGGGACGTGCCCCAGCCTAAGCCCGCCAAAGCCACAGGGAAATCCGTGGCGATTATCGGCGGCGGCCCCGGCGGATTGTCGGCGGCCTACTATCTGGCCCTCATGGGCCACAAGGTCACGGTCTATGAGAAGCAGAAAGCCCTGGGCGGCATGATGCGCTACGGCATCCCCAGCTACCGCTTCCCTCGGGAGAAGCTGGACGGGGAGATCGCTTCCATCCTGTCCCTGGGCATCGAGGTACATACTGGGGTGGACGTGGGCACTGATATTTCCTTCGACGAATTGAAGCAGGAGTACGACTGCCTCTATCTCTCCATCGGGGCCCATACCGACAAAAAGACGGGCATTGAGGGGGAGGACAGCCTGGGCGTGGTTTCCGCCGTGGAGCTGCTGCGCCACATCGGGGACAACGAGATGCCGGACTTCACGGGGCAGAACGTGGTGGTCATCGGCGGTGGAAATGTGGCCATGGATGTGACCCGCTCCGCCATTCGCCTGGGGGCGGAGAAGGTGACCTGCGTCTATCGCCGCCGCCAGGAGGACATGACCGCCCAGGCGGAAGAGGTGGAGGGTGCGATTGCCGAGGGGGCGGAGGTGCTGACCCTCCAGGCCCCCCTGCGCATCGAGGCGGACGAGAACGGCCACGTGGCGGCCCTCTGGACCCAGCCCCAGATCATCGGCGAGATGGACAAAGCGGGCCGTCCCCGGCCGGACACCGCCGACGTGGAGCCTCTGCGGATTCCGGCGGATACCATCATCGTGGCCATTGGCCAGGGCATCGAGATCCGGGGGCTGGAGCAGACGGGCATCAAGATTCAGCGGGGCGGGGCCCTGTTGGCGGATTCCAGTACCCAGCTTCCCGACATGGTGGGCGTCTTTGCCGGAGGCGACTGCGTGACGGGACCGGCCACGGTGATCCGGGCCATCGCCGCTGGAAAGGCCGCCGCCGCCAACATCGACGAGTACCTAGGCTTCAACCACGAGATTGAGTCCGAGGTCAAGGTCCCCACGCCCCGGTGTACGGACCTCCGCCCCCGGGGCCGGGTCAACGCCACCGAGCGGGACGCCTGTGAGCGCAAGGGCGACTTCCAGTGCATCGAATGCGGCATGACGGACCAGGAGGCCGGTCAGGAGTCCTCCCGGTGCCTGCGGTGCGACCACTTCGGCTATGGAATCTTCAAGGGAGGACGTGTGGAGAAATGGTAAACTTTACAATCAACGGCCGGGAGCTCACCGCCCCCAAGGGGACCACCATTCTGAACGCGGCGGAAAAGGCGGGTATTCCCATTCCCCACCTGTGCTATTTGAAGGAGCTGAACGAGATTGCCGCCTGCCGCATGTGCATGGTGGAGGTGGAGGGCACGGAGCGCCTGGTCCCCGCCTGCAACACGGAGATCCTGGAGGGCATGGTGATTTACACCAACTCCCCGCGAGTGCGCGACGCCCGGAAAACAAACCTCCGGCTGATTCTCTCCCAGCACAATTCCAACTGCACCGTCTGCGTCCGCAGCGGCTACTGCGAGCTCCAGAAGCTCTCCCACGACCTGAACATCCACTACCAGCCCTATGAGGTCCAGCCGGAGCGATCCAACGTGGACTTGAGCGTCCCCATCGTCCGGGAGGCCGGTAAGTGCATCAAGTGTATGCGCTGCGTCCAGGTCTGCGACAAAATCCAGGGCATGAACATCTGGGACGTGGCGGGCACCGGCTCCCGGACCACTGTGGACGTGAGTTACAACCGCTATTTGAAGAACACGGACTGCGTATTCTGCGGCCAGTGCGTCACCCACTGCCCCACCGGGGCTCTGACGGTCCGGGACGACACGACGAAGGTCCTCCGGGCCCTGGCGGACCCCGAAATCACCACCATCATCCAGGTGGCCCCGGCGGTGCGGGTGGCCTGGGCGGAGGTCTTTAACCTCCCGGCGAAACAGGCCACCACGGGCCGCATGGTGGCGGCGCTGAAACGCATCGGCTTTGACTACGTGTTTGACACGAACTTCGCCGCCGATCTCACCATCATGGAGGAGGGCAGCGAGTTCATCGACCGCTTTACCCACCGGGGGAAGTACCGCTGGCCCATGTTTACCTCCTGCTGCCCCGGCTGGGTGCGGTTTCTCAAGACCCAGTACCCCAGTTATACGGACCATCTGTCCACGGCCAAGTCTCCCCAGCAGATGTTCGGCGCGGTGGCGAAAAGCTATTTCGCGGAGAAGATGGGCCTGGACCCGAAGAAGGTCTTTGTGGCCTCCATCATGCCCTGTTCCGCCAAGAAGGCGGAGAGCGAGCTGCCCACCATGAAGGACGTCTGCGGGGACCCGGACGTGGACGTGGTGCTGACCACCCGGGAAATGTGCCGCCTGTTCCGCAGCGACTGCATTGTCCCGGCGGACCTGGAGGAGGCGGAGTTCGACAGCCCCCTGGGCACGGGCACCGGCGCGGCGGTGATTTTCGGAGCCACCGGCGGCGTTATGGACGCGGCCCTGCGGAGCGCCTACTATCTGGTTACCGGGAAGAACCCCGACGCGGACGCATTTAAGGCCGTCCGGGGGGAAAAGCCCTGGAAGGAAGCGGCCTTCAATATTCCCGGCGCGGGGGATATCCGGGTGGCGGTGGTCAGCGGCCTGGGGAATACCCGGAAGCTGATGGAGGCCATCGAGGAGGGAACGGCCGATTACGATTTTGTGGAGGTCATGGCCTGTCCCGGCGGCTGCGCCGGAGGCGGCGGCCAGCCCATCCACGGCGGCGCGGAGTACGCCGGGCAGCGGGGGAGCCAGCTGTGGAAGCTGGATGCGGGCTCGGAGATTCGCTTCTCCCATGAGAATCCGGACGTACAAGCCCTCTACCGGACCTACCTCAAAAAGCCCTTGGGGGAGCGATCCCACCATCTGCTGCATACGGACCACGGCGCCTGGTCCGCCAGGGAGACGGGGGCAAATACTTAGTAAAAGTCAGGGGAGGCCGTCCCTTTCGGGACGGCCTCCCGGTTTGTTATAGGGGTTTGCGTGGTTGGTTCGATCAGGCGCCGCCTGCTTAGGCGAAGAAAAAGCCGGCGGTCATATCCAGATAGTTTTCGCCGCTGTAGGCGGGATATTGCTGCTTGACCTGTGCTTTGAAGGTTTCGGCATCCTGGCAGGAGGCGGCAATGGTCTTTAAATGCTTCAGGTAGTCGATTTTCGACTGGGCGTCCTTCAGGTCCTCGGGTGTGTAGTGGGAGGTGAGAATCAGGTTATAGCCCTTCCGGATATAGTCCTCCAGCTGGGCGATCATGCCCTCCGCGTGGTCCGCGCCCGCCACGATGGAGTGGCAGTCATGCCCTAGCATATGGGTGTAGACGGCGTTGATCTCCGGAATCTCCACGTCGAAAGCCTCGGTGGTCCGGTGAATGTGGAAGGCCACCCCACCGATGGTGACGGGGCCCTCCTCCAGCACATGGGCGATGGTGTGGACGCCGCTGTCGAACGCGCCGCCAAAGGCGGCGGCAAACTGCCGGATCAGGGCCCTTCCGCCGCCGTTTTCCGCATAGTCTATGGCGTTGGCGGTGGCATATTTGGGAACCTCCGGCAGGAAGGAGGCTCCTGCGCCATGATAGGCGATCAGCATGCCTGCCACGTTCCGGCCCTCCAGGTATGCGCCCAGGGCGGCGATGCTGCTTGAGAAGCAGGGGGACTCCAGGACCACAAACCGGCCCGCCTTCTCCAACAGGAACACCTCGTCCGCCAGGGGATCGCCGGTCTGGTAGGCGTGGAGCTTCACGCCGCCGAAATCGTAGACGTGCATCTCGCCCTGGCCCAGACGAATGGTTTTGAAGTTGCGCTTGTTCATAGAAAATACCTCCAGATGATTGGCCGTTTGGGATGTTCTCCCCTTGACGCTTTCATCATAACAGAGGGTGGACGGCTTGGGAAGTACGCACAATTTTGTGGCATAGGCACCTGGAAGTAACCACCTTGACGGCGTGGTCCTGGATGGGGTAAAATTGTTATCGCAACAAATTTTCAGACAGGGGGGGGAGAGGGGATGACGGAAAAGGCGCTGCCCGCCTGCCCGGTGGAGACAACGCTGACGCTGATCAGCGACAAGTGGAAGGTGCTCATCCTGCGGGACTTGCTGCCGGGGACCCGGCGGTTTGGGGAGCTGAAACGCTCCCTGGGCGGTGTGAGCCAGAAGGTACTGACCGCCCAGCTCCGGCAGATGGAGGAGAGCGGATTGCTGACACGAACGGTTTACCCGGAGGTCCCGCCTCGGGTGGAGTATACGCTGACGGAGCTGGGCGCCAGCCTGCGGCCGGTTTTGGAGGCCTTGCGGGACTGGGGCGAGGAGTATCAGGCAAAAAGCGGCTGACCCGTTGAAGGGTCAGCCGTAGCATTGGTAGTAGTAATGGCACCCTGGCTAGGCCGAGGGAAAAAGTAGAGAAGGAAAAAGTTCCCTGTTAAAGTAAAAGACAAATATGGGAACCGGAATTTCTGGGCAATGAGGATATCATGTGGACACAGTGGGCAGGAATATAAATTGATGGTGGATTATATTCGGGATCAACTTGAGTCAGACCAGCTGGTCGATCAACTGGGACCGAAGGAATTTGCAAACCCGTTTTATTTCCGCAGGAGAATCAGCCCCAGGGTATTGGGTCCACAGTGACAGAAGATGGTGCAGCCCGCCTTGGCTTCCAGAATTTCGCCAAAGCGGCCGTCCTCCCGGATGATCTCCCGGGCGATGCCCGCCAGCTCGTCCCCCGGGCAGGTGTCTACCAGAAAGACCCGGCTGAAATCCAGGTCCGTCCGGTCCCGGAGCCGCTCCCGGATATAATCCGCCACCACCTTGGCAATGCCTCCCCGGTACTTCTTGGTCACGGACATTTTGCCGTCGATGACCTCCACACAGGGGTGCAGCTTCAAAAGGTTTGCCCCCAGGGCAGTGACGGCGGAGCACCGGCCGCCCTTTTTCATATAGTCCAATCGGTCCAGGACAAAGCTGGTCTCCAGCCTGGAGACCATGCCCTCCAAAAGCTCCAAAATCTCCGTGACGGATTTTCCCGCCCGGGCGGCGTCTGCGGCGGCCAACACCATCATGCCGTGGCCCACGGTCAGGTTTCCGGAGTCCACCACATAGACCTCCGGCACCTCTTCCGCCGCCAGCTTGGCATTCTGGTGACAGCAGGAGAAGCCACTTCCAATGTTGATGTGGATAACGGCGTCATACCGTTCCGTCAGCGTTCGGAATGTGTCCTCGTAGTCCGCCACGTTGACGGCGTTGGTGGTGGTGATTTCCCCGCCAGCTTCCACATGGGCGGCAATGTCCGCTGTGCGGATGTCTACCCCGTCATGATAGAGCTTTCCGGCCTTGACAATGCCCAGGGGGAAAACGGAGATATCATATTGCTCCAGCAGCCGTTCCGGCAGGTCGCAGGTGCTGTCGGTAGTAATTTTAATCATAGGAGCTCCTTCCAGGTCCGGCGGCGGCGCGTCCGAACCAGCGTCTGTTGAATTCCCGCCTCGAAACGCAGAGCGGAAGCGGAGTTATTGTATCATACATTTTTGTAAAAATCCATAGTGGGAAACGGCAAACTTGAATGAAGCGAGGGCTCGAAAAATACGAGCGATGCGGAAACGGCCCTGATCTCTCACGGAAAACCGTGCCTTCAAGGCAGTGCTCCCTTGATAAAGTTCTTGCGTTTAGGGAAAGTGAGAGCGGCGCGGTTGAACCGCGCCGCTTTCTACATTCGCTTATTTCCCTCTGACGGAGTGTTTACGGCCGTCCTTTTTGGAAACCTCAATTGTCCCAGTCCACATATTCAAACCCCGTGGCTGGGACGATGCCGTGGGCGGGGAACTCCGCACCCTCCAGCACGAAGGTGTAGCGGATATGGTCCCGGACGTTCAGCAGCACGGCAAGAGGCACTTCCGCCGTGTTGAAGTCCAGATAGCCCAAGCTGTCCTCCATGCGGACATAATAGTGGGTGTCGCCGCCGATGACCGCGCTGCGAATCTCGGCCACGATGCCCTCCTGCTCCTGAGCCTCTCCGGCGGCGGGCTTTTGCTCTCCGGCGGCGATGAGGCCCGCGTGGGCCAGGGCCTGACGGTAGTTGTTCTCACACTCCGCCAGCGTCTGCCCGGTCTCCACCAGCTGGTATTGCTGGACGTTGACCATGGCGTACATTTTCACAAGGCCGTCGTTGCCCTTCAAGGACATGAAATAGGTGGGCTGGCCCGCGATGTTCAAAAGCAGGGGGAATGTGGCCTCATAGCTCATCTGCTGGACCCGGCTTTGGGCGGATACCTGGGCAGACTGCTCCGTGGCTCCGGCGCAGGGATAGAACTTGGTCTCCTTGGTCCGCTGGTTGGAAAGGATGAAGCCGATGTTGGACTGGTCCGAGGTGACGGAGGTGACGCCGGTGTACATATACACATCGTCGTCTATGGCAATATAGTTCCAGCCGCTGGTGGTGACGGTTACGTCCCGCTGGCCGAACATGGAGTTCAAAAAGCCGTTGTGGTACATGCCATAGAAGTCGTATTGCTGCATAATGATATCATAGGAGTACACACGGTCCACCCAGTTGGGAACCTGCTCGTAGTACTCGCTTTCGCCGGTGACGGCATTTACCAGCACCGCGCCCTTCACGTCCGTGCCGCCGAAGAGGCCAATGGTCCGCACAATCCGGGAGCAGACCCAATAGGGCGTCCCCTCCTCGTCAATCTCAAAGACCGGCTCGTCAAACATCATGGTGGGATAGTGGAACCGGATGTGCCGGTAGAGATTCCGGCCGAAGTGCTCCGCCACGGTGTACTTCATGCCCTCTTCCAGGCGGACCACCTCCGCCTCCTGGCTCACCATGTCGATGATGAGGTAGGCCGGGAGGCCGTCGCCCCGGTTGGTGAACCACTTGATGAGGTCTCCATAGCGCAGGGAGGTCACTCGAACCGGGCGGCCCTGGTAGTTGATCTGGGTGTAGGTGGGCAGGATTTCGAACTGGGACACCATGTCCGCCAGCTCGCCCAGCTTCCGGGTGCCCAGCTGGGCGGCGGAGTCCGCGTCCAACATAGGGATCTGGTCATAGGAAATCTCCTCCACCTCGGCGGTGAAATCCCCGGCTTGAAGGGGGAGAAGCTTAGAGTAGCTTCCCGCCCGGAGCACCACCCAGCTGCTGAGGGCGCCCAAGGCCAGGACGGCAATCAAGGCCACCACCGCCAGGAAGGGGACGGCGCACTGCTTGCGGACGAAGTGAAAATAGCCCTTGACGCTGCCGTCTCCCTGGAAGCCGGAGGTGAAGATCGCGCAGACGCAGTAGACGGCGCAGAGGAGGAATACAAAAACGTAGAACTCCTCGGCGTGGAGGTTCAAGACGGGAAGCTCCAGATAAAAATAAACCAAGCCGAACACCAGCGTCACCACCAGGTTGGTGAGGGTGCGGCTAAAGGGGTTGCCCATGGCGCGGCGGGGTTTCCGGGGCTTTCTGGGCCGGGGATTGGGGCCGCCGCCCTGGAAGCTCTCTGGGTTAAAGCCGCCCCCGAAGGCGTTGGAGCCGCCAAACTGGAATGTAAAGGGCATAAAAAGGCCCTCCTTTCTGACTCTCTTTTCACAGTATTTTACAGGAAAAGTGTGAACAAATCAAGTTTGCCCCGTCCGGTGAAAAGTATTTTCACCAGACGGGGCATATTCTTCTTTCTGGAGCTTCGATGCGATTGATGTACGTGCTCAATCCTCCGGCTTTTCGTCCTTCTTGTCGGGCTTCGACGGGGCTAAGCCATCCACGCGGGGGGTGGACGCCTGCTCCGGGACCATGGTGGTCCGCCCGTTGAGGCGGCCGCCGTTTTCAATCACGAAGGAGACGGTGGTCACGTCGCCGTTGATGGTGCCCGTGCGTTCCAGCTGCACGTGGTCGTGGGAAACTAAATTGCCCTCCACCTGTCCAGCGATGCGGATGACGTCGGCCTCCACAGGGCCCTTCACCCGGCCGGTGGCCGTTATGATGACATAGCCCTTCAGGTTTACCTCGCCTTCCACGGTGCCCTCGATCTGCACCACACCCTCGCCGCTGAGTTTTCCGGTGACAAGCAGGTCCTTGGCAATAACCGTATTGCTCCGGGGCTCGGGAAGCTCAGGGATATCGGCGCCTTCTCTCCGCTCATCGTCGGTCTGGGACTCCACCGGAGGAGTATTCTTGGATTGCCCTCCAAAAAAAGCCATTTCATTCACCTCGTTTGCGAAATTAAGGTTAGTATATCATAATGCGGCGGAGATTACAAGTCCGGGAAGGGACAATCTCCCTGGGAGGCTGCCAAAAAAAGGGGGTAGATTTTGTCAGGGCTGGAAGGAAGCGGGAGGAAATGCGTCGAAAAAGACCGAAGCTCAAGGCCCGGCACGACGGAGCATGCGAACGCCCGCCGTCAGCATGGGCAGGGCAAAGAGAAGCAGCGCGCCGTAGCAGATGGCGCCATAGCCCTTGTCGATGAGCTCCGTCAGGCCAAAGGTGGAGACGCAGATTCCAAGGGAGGTCACTACTCCCGTCACCAGGGGACGGCCCAGCCAGGGCCAGGAAGAGCCAGCTCCGGCGGGGGTGTGCCCCGCCGCGTCAAAGGACCGGCAGAGGGCCCGCTCCATGCGGTCCTCCAGGGCCTTGATGAATCCGGCGGCGGTTTCGATCAGCGTTCCAAAGAGGACAATTTCAAAGAGGACGTAGAGCCAGGGCATGTTCAGCCGCTCAAAAATAGCTGTTACCGGCGTTTCGGAGGCCAGGGCCGCTGGGAGGTCGCAGCCCATGGCCAATAGCAGCGGCAGGGCAGGGGCTGCCCCCAGGATTCCCGCCAGAATTCCGCAGGTCACCGCCTCCCGGCGGGTCCGAAGGTCCCGGAGGGTGTAGAGAATCATAGAGACGCAGATCAGATTGTAGGAGGCGTAGCGCAGTCCTCCGAAGAGCCAGCCTGGGCTGGCCTCGCCTCTTTGGAGCTCGGAGACGATGGCATCCCCAAAGCGCAGAAAGACGGCGGCGAGAAACAGAAGGTAGACTGCGTAGAGGACGTAGGCCCAGAGGGACAGGGCCTTTTCGATGGCCTCTGTGCCCCGTAGCACCAGGAAAATTACACCAATCGACAGCAGCGCCACCCCCACCCACGAAGGAAGGCCCGTCAGGGCGCGTACCATGGCGGCGGCGGTGGCGTTGACTACGCCCAGAACCAGGAGGAGCATGGCGTAGAAGCAGAGATCGTAGAGGAATCCGGCCCGGCCCAGAAGGCGGCGCATCATGGAGCCGTAGTCATAGGTCCGAAAGACCCGGACGAACTCAAAGGTGACGGCGCAGAGCAGAGACCACCCCGTCGCCGCCGTCGCCAGGGCCAGCAGGCCCCCTAGCAATCCGTATCTCCCGAAATACCGGGCAATCTCCGCTCCGGTGCCGTAGCCGCCGCCGATCAGCACGGATTGGAACACCAGACCGGGAGTCAGATATCGGGTCCACCGTCTTTTCATCTGCACAGCCTCCTTGTCCCTTTGCCCCATACATATGGCGGGGAGGCTCTGGGTATGCGGGGAAGTTCGCATAGGGGACAAAGGCCCGGACATAGGGTTTTCCGAAAGAGGTGATGGTTTATGACGATCCATGTAGTGAGCCCCGGAGAGACTGTGGACTCCATCGCCGCCGGGTACGGTGTGGCGCCGAAGCAGCTGGCAGCGGATAATGAGCTGCCGCCGAACTACGCCCTGGCGGTGGGGCAAACGCTGGTGGTGCGGTTTCCCCGGGCGGTCCACGTCGTAGCGGCGGGGGAGACGCTGACCTCCATTGCGGACCAGTACGGCACCACCGTCCGCCAGCTGTGGAGGAACAACTGGGCCCTGGGCGGGCAGGAAGCGCTGTCGGTGGGACAGCTTTTGGTAATCTCGTATTTTGGGGAGAAGCTCGGGCAGGGCGTGTTCAACGGCTATGCCTATCCCTTTATCTCTCCGGAGCTGCTGGCGGAGCAGCTGCCCTACCTCTCCGCTATGGCTCCCTTTACCTACGGCATCACGGCAGAGGGTGGCCTGCTTCCCCTGGATGACGAGGCCATGCTGGAGGCGGCCCGAGAACGGGGGACCAAGCCGGTGATGCACCTGTCCACCCTGACGGAGGCGGGACAGTTCGATACCGGCCGGGCAGCGTTTATCCTGACGGATTACGAGGCTCAGGGGCGGCTGGTGGCGGAGGTGCTGCAAACGGTGCTGCGAAAGGACTTCGCAGGGCTGGACGTGGATTTTGAGTATCTGCCGGGACAGCTGGCGGGTGCCTACGCGGCGTTTTTGGGAAGGCTGCGGCAGCTGCTGGCGGCCCAGGGGCGGTTCTTGTGGGCGGCACTGGCTCCGAAAACGAATACCCGGCAGCGGGGGCTGTTATATGAGGGACATGACTACGCCGCCGTGTCGGCGGCGGTGGATGGAGTGCTGTTAATGACCTATGAGTGGGGATACACCTACGGCCCACCCATGGCGGTCGCCCCGCTCCCAAACGTCCGGGCGGTGCTGGACTACGCTGTCACAGAAATCCCGGCGGAAAAAATCTTCCTGGGCATACCCAACTACGGCTACGACTGGCCCCTGCCCTTCATCCAGGGGGAGACCCGGGCCCAGTCCATCTCCAACCAGCGGGCCATTGAGCTGGCCATTCAATACGGCGTACCCATCCAGTACGACGAGACCGCCCAGTCTCCCTTCTTCCACTACACCGACGCCGGGGGAACCAATCACGAGGTCTGGTTTGAGGATGCCCGGAGCATGGACGCCAAGCTCCGCCTCATTGCTGAGTACGGCTTCCGGGGGGCGGGGTTCTGGAACCTCATGCGGCTCTTTTCCCAGGTCTGGCTGGTGTTGGATTCCCTGTACGACATCGAATAGCGAAACAGGAGGGCCCGGCTTGTGCCGGACCCTCCTGCATAAACGGACCATTTCTCAAACGTTGATCTCAGGCGTGTCCCCACTCTCCGCCTCGGCCAGCAGAGGGGCGATTCCCTCCAGGAACGCCTCTACCTGAGCGGCGCAGCGGCCAGTGTAAAGCTTCGGGTCCAGCACGGCTGCCATCTCCGCCTCCGTCATGGCAAAGGCGGGCTCCGCCGCCAGACGGGCCAGCAGGTCGCAGGACTCTCCCTCCTTCATCCGGGCCGTGGCGGCCATGGAACAAGTGCGGATGATTTCATGAAGCTCCTGCCGGTCGCCGCCCCGCTTGACCCCCTCCATCATCAGGTTTTCCGTGGCGATGAAAGGCAGGTACTTCCGTACCGTCCGGTCTACAATCTTCTCGTTGACGTGGAGCCCGTCGGTGACGTTCCGGCAAAGGCGCAGGATCGCGTCGGCGCAGAGGAAGCCCTCCGGCATGGAGATGCGCCGGTTGGCGGAGTCGTCCAGGGTTCGCTCCAGCCACTGGACGGAGGCGGTCATAGGCGCGTTCAGGGCGTCCGCCATCAGATAGCGGGACAAGGAGCAAATGCGCTCGCAGCGCATGGGGTTGCGCTTATAGGCCATGGCCGAGGAGCCGATCTGGTTCTTCTCAAAGGGCTCCTCCACCTGCCGGTCATGCTGAAGCAGACGGATGTCGTTTGCCATCCGATAGGCGCTCTGGGCCACGGAGGAAAGGCAGTTCAAAATCCGGCTGTCCACCTTCCGGGGGTAGGTCTGGCCGCAGACGGCAAAGGTCCGTTCAAAGCCGAACTCCCCGGCAATCCGCCGGTTCATCTCGTCGATTTTCGCCCCGTCCCCCTCGAAGAGGTCCATGAAGCTGGCCTCGGTGCCGGTGGTCCCACGGCAGCCCAGGAATTTCAGGTTTTCCAGCACAAAGTCCAGCTCTTCCAGGTCCGCCAGGAAATCCTGCATCCAGAGGGTGGCCCGCTTGCCCACCGTGACCAGCTGGGCAGGCTGATAGTGGGTGTAGCCCAGAGTGGGAAGGTCCGCATACTGCTTGGCAAACTTGGACAGATTCTCCAGCAGGGCCAGGAGGTCTTTTCGGAGATACTGGAGACTCTCCCGGTAGAGGATGAGGTCGGCATTGTCGGTGACATAGCAGCTGGTGGCCCCCAGGTGGATGATGCCCGCCGCCGAGGGCGCGGCCTTGCCATAGGCGTAGACATGGGCCATCACGTCGTGCCGGACTTCCTTTTCCCGGGCCGCGGCCAGGTCGAAGTCGATGTCGGTAAGATGGTTCTCCAGCTCCCTCACCTGCTCTGCCGTCACGGGGAGGCCCAGCTCATGCTCCGCCCGGGCCAGAGCTACCCACAGCCGTCGCCAAGTCTCAATGCGCTTTTCGGCGGAGAAGAGGTTCAGCATAAATTGGGAGGCGTAGCGGGAGGAGAGGGGGGATTCGTAGCGGTCTTTACTCATGGGGCCTCCTTCAGCGGATAATGATGGCGTCCCGCTCCGGGCCTACGGACACGTAGCCGATGCGGCAGCCGATTTCCTTTTCGATATATTCCACATATTTCCGGGCAGCCTCCGGCAGGTCCTCCCAGGTCCGCACGCCGGAGATGTCGCAGCCCCAGCCGTCCATATACTCCACCACCGGCTTCGCCTCCGCCAGCAGGGCGGGGAAGGGGAAGCGGTCCGTCTGCTGGCTGCCCAGCTCATAGCGGACACAGATGGGAATTTTATCCAGATAGCTCAGCACGTCTAGCTTGGTCAGGGCGATGTTGGTGGCCGCCTGGCACTGAACGCCGTAGCGGGTGGCCACGATGTCGATGGGCCCCACCCGGCGGGGACGCCCGGTCTTTGCGCCGTACTCGTTTCCGGCCTCCCGGAGCTTGTCCGCCTCTTCGCCGAACCACTCGCAGGTGAAGGGACCCTCGCCCACGCAGGAGGAGTAGGCCTTCACCACGCCGATGACCTCGTCAATCCGGGCGGAGGGCAGGCCGGAGCCCACAGGGGCGTAAGCCGCCACGGCGTTGGAGGAGGTGGTGTAGGGATAGATGCCGTAATCCAGGTCCCGGAGGGCTCCCAGCTGGGCCTCGAACAGGATACGCTTGTTTTCCGTCTGGGCCTGGCGCAAAAAGGCGCCGGTGTCCCGGATGAAGGGGCGGATTTTCTCGCCGTAGTCCGCCACCCAGTCCATCAGCTGCTCGATGGTATAGGGCTGGGCGTTGTACACCTTGGTCAGGGTCAGGTTCTTCCATTCCAGCAGATCCTCCAGGTGGGAGCGGAGCTGCCCCGGATAGAGGAGTTCCCCGGCCATGACGGTCTTTTTCTGGAACTTGTCGGAGTAGAAGGGGGCGATGCCCTGCTTGGTGGAGCCGTATTTCTTATCTTTCAGGCGGGCTTCCTCCAAGCCGTCCAAATCCCGGTGCCAGGGCAGCAGCAGGGAGGCCCGGTCGCTGATCATCAGGTTGTCCGGCGTAAGGGCCACGCCCTGGGCGGTGACGTCCTGCATCTCCTTCCAAAGGCTCTCGCAGTCCACGGCCACACCGTTGCCCAGGATGTTGACCACGCCGTCCCGGAAGATGCCGGAGGGCAGCAGATGGAGGGCGAACTTGCCCTTTTCGTTGACGACGGTGTGCCCGGCGTTGCCGCCGCCCTGGTAGCGGACCACCACATCGTAGTCCTGGGTAATCAGGTCTACCATACGGCCCTTGCCCTCGTCGCCCCAGTTGATGCCCACAATGGCGCAATTTGACATAATGAAACCTCCCCGCGCCGCCGCCCGAAAGACGGGGCGGCGTTCCGCTTGCTCACGGCCAGCGGCCAGCCGGTGATGGGGGCCTGTCCGGCCCCGGGGGTCCTGACGGCGGAGGCTCAGCGCCTCCGGCCAGCGAAAAGAAGGGCCCCGCAGACTGCGGGGCCCCAAAGTTTCCCTTCCCTATTATAGCGGCAGTTTTCCCATAAGTAAAGAGAAAAGCGCAAGTTCCTCAAATTTTTACAGATTCCTCATAAAAAGTATGCCCCCCGGCCTTCCGCCGGAGGCCAATTCCCCTGTTTTATGTGACACTAAAGCGCTTCGTGGTGCTGGAGACGGCGTAGCGCTGGTAAAGCTCCGGCCGCTCCGCTTTCAGGGCCTTGGCGTCCAGCCGGGTGCTGGAGACGGCTTTCCAGGAAACCTTGTAGTGGGCCGTCTCCACCTGCTCCACGCCCCGGGCTTCCAGCTCCGCCTTGACCTCCGCCTCGATGGCCTCCGCCTCCTGTTTCAGCGTGTCCATCTCCCGGCGGCAGCGCCGGAGCCGGGCCAGCTTCTCGTCCATCTGCAAGTTGTCCATAGCGTCCTCCCATGTGTTCGGTTTGCTAGAGACTATGAGGGGAGGGGGACGCTTATGACAGCCTTTTAGAGATGGTGGTCCCGGAGGAGCTTTTTCGCCTGTTCCCACAGCTCGTCGCTGACGGTCTGAATCACCGCCACCTTCCGCACCAGCTCCGGCAGGGCGGCGGTGAGCTCCGCCTCCACGATGGTCTCGCTGGTCAGGTCCGCCGAGGGGCACCCGGCGCACTGGCCCAGCAGCTTCACGTACAGCACGCCGTCCTCCAGATGGTCCACGGCGATCTCTCCCCCGTGGGCCCGGAGGGCGGGGCGGACCTTCTCGTCCAGCACAGTCTCAATGCGTTTTAAATCTTCCGTCATGGCTGTTCCTCCTGTTTCGCCGCCTTGGCGGCGAAGATTTCTTCCTGGATACGGCGCCGGGTGTCGTCAAACAGCAGTTCCCGGTTGTGCCGGAAATAGGCGTCGCAGCCGAAGGTCTCAATGAGCCAGCTGGTGTCCGGCCCGGCCGTGAGCTCCGTGACGAACAGCACCAGCTCCTGCCCCTGGCCGAAGGTCTCCTCTAAAAAGGCGAAGGCGTGGTCCAGCTCCGCCTTGGCGTCCCGGGCCTGGGAGGCCCGTTTCTCCACCTCCTGCCCGAACCAGCCCCGCACCGCCGCCATGGCCAGCCCGGAATCGGCGGGGTTCTCCTGAATGAGGCGGCGGCGGTAGTCCTCCAGGGCGTTGATTTCCAGCTGGGCCAGGGCCTGGCGCTGTTTATCCCCCTGACCCGCGTTTCGGGCCCGTTTCAGGGCCTCCCGGCGTTCGCCGGTCAGGGTCTCCAGGACCGCCTGGGGCTCTTCTCCGGCGGCCAGGGCCTCTTTGAATTTTGTCAGGGCGGCGTGGAGGCTCTCGCAGAGGCTGTCCCGGCGGCGGGTCTCCCGGGCGGCCTCGGAGAGGCGGGAGAGGAGCAGGCCCATGACGGACAGCTTCTCGTCGAAGGGCGCGGCCCGGAGCTCCCGGACGGTGATGGGCTTCCAGGTTCCCGTTAGGATATCGTCCACGTGGTAGGTATTCCGGTACTTGTTGTAGAGCTCCAAATAGTTGGCGAAGTCCCGGGCGATGCGGGGAAGCTGGATATACTGCCCCACCACCTCCCGGTCCGCCTTGAGGCCCAGGGTCTCGTAGACCGTCAGCAGCTCGCTCAAATCCTCCCAGCCTCGGGCGGTGGCGAATTGGATGCCCTCCGCCGTAGTCTCTACCCGGTAGAAATGGTCCTTCTTGATGTCCAGATAGGACACCACCGCCCCGTGGAGGCCCTTGGCCCGGGCGTACTCCTTCCAGACGGCGAAGTCCTCCTGCACGTCGATGCGCTTCACCCGGTCCAGGGTCACCACGTCGAAGTCCCGGACGGAGCGGTTATATTCCGGCGGGTTTCCGGCGGCGGCGATGAGCCAGCCCTCCGGCAGGCGCTGGTTGCCGAAGGTCTTGCACTGGAGAAATTGGAGCATCATGGGGGCCAGGGTTTCCGAGACGCAGTTGATCTCGTCCAGAAAGAGGATGCCCTCCTTGAGGCCGGTTTTTTCCATCAGGTCATAGACGGAGGCCAGAATTTCGCTCATGGTGTACTCGGTGATGGAGTAGGTCTGCCCGCCGTAGGTCCGCGTTTCGATGAAAGGCAGGCCCACAGCGCTCTGGCGGGTGTGGTGGGTGATGGTGTAGGCCACCAGGCCCACGCCGGTCTCGGCAGCCACCTGCTCCATGATCTGGGTTTTGCCCACGCCGGGCGGGCCCATCAGCAGGACGGGCCGCTGGCGGACCGGGGGAATGAGGTAGTTTCCGAGGTCGTCCTTGGCCAGGTACGCTTTTAGCGTGTTGGTGATTTCCTGTTTGGCTTGTTTGATGTTCATGGCGTTTCCTTCCTGGTTCCCCGGCAGGGGAGGGGAGATGGTACTCGCCCTTGCGGGCGGGGCGGATTGGCGGCCAGCGATGGCTGGTCCATTGCACGGTCCAAAAGAGAAAAGGAAGTAAGGGCCCTTCGGACCGCTTTTTTGCGCTCCTATCAGTAGAACATCCTGTAGGAGCGGACCTGTGTGTCCGCCCTTTTCCCGGGCTCACCCTTCTAGCGGTAGAACATTTACTCCCTCCACTCGGCTAATTCCGCCAGCGGCTTTCGGGGCCGGGGCGGCGGATTTTCGGCGGCGTATCCCAAAGCCATGGCCGCTGCGAAAGCTCCGGGCCTGCCGATCCATTCCCGCAGCGCGTCATAGGCGAAATAGGTGTCGCAAATCCAAAGACTGCCTAGACCCAGCGCCGTGGCCTGGAGGGCCATATTCTCCAGGCACGCGCCCAGGGACTGGGCGTTGCAGAGCTCGGTGACCCGTTCGTTTGTGTTCAGCGTCTGTCTTGGGTCTTGGCCCAGGGGGTTCGTGACAAAGATGACAACCGGGGCTTGTTTCATGATGGCCAGCGTTTGGACTGCCCCGCCGAGATGCCGGGCGCTCTCCGGCAGGAGAGGGTGGCGGCGTTCCTCTTCCAGGCCCTGCGCCATAGCGGCCAGCGCTTCCGCTTTTTCCTTGGCAAGGGCCACGGTGAAATGCCAGGGCTGGCGGTTTTTTGCGGAGGGGGCCAGGGCCCCCGCTTGCAGCACGGTTTCGATATCTTTCCTGGAGACCGGCTGGGGCAGGTAGGCCCGGATGCTCCGTCGGTTTACAATTTCAGGCAGCATAATGTCTCCTTTACAGCTCCGGTAGCTCGCTTAGGTCCAGCTCCTCCGGCAGTTTCTCCGCCGCCCGGTCCAGATCCGGGGCCTCCAGCACCAGCCGGATGGCCCAGGGAGGCGTTTTCACGGAAAGCGGCGGCTCTCCCAGGAGGATGAAGGCCGTTTCATAGGGCGTCCGCTTCTCCGGGTAAATCCCCATGCCGTCGGTGAAGTACACCAGCCCCCGGAGGCTGGTGAAGGCCCCCGCCTCCTGGAGCTTTGCCACATAGTCAAATACCGGGCGGAAGTCCGTGGCGCTGCCGCCGGTGAGCTGGAAGTTCTCCATATAATTCCGCAGATCCTCCAAATCGTGAATCACATCGTCGGAGCGGATCTGGTCGTCGCACTGGAGGACGCGGATGTTCACTTTTCTGGTAAAGGTTCCTGCGCTCCGCAAAATCGCATAGGTACAGGCCAAAAACTGCCGGACCCGTTCCCCGGAGGTGGACATGGAGGTATCCACGGCGATAACGAAATCCTCAATGCGTTTTTCCTCCCTTGTCTCCGGGGGCTCCACCAGGGGCATGTTGCCATAGAGCCGGAGGCCGTAGGAGTAGAAGCCGTAGTCAAAGGCGTCGGCGTCCACCGCCGCCACCTCCCTGGGCGCGGAGAAGCGGCGGAGGAAGGCCCGGTAGTCCACGTCGTCTCGGACTGCGACCCGGACCTGCTCCAAGACGGCCTCCCCGCCGGTCCCCTTGTCGGAGAGCACGGTTTCCAGGCCCGTCTGGGTCTTGCCGGAAAGGTCCCGCCACTTCTGGTCCTGGCGGCGGCTCTGTTCCTTATCATCCTGCCGCTCCGGGTCCCAGAGCCCGTGGTCGTCCACCAGAAAGGCCCTCTGAAGCTGGGCGGTTTCATACTCCGGCAGGTTCAGCCGCAGAAGGCGGCGGTAGATGCCCTCCGCCGTCAGTACCGGCATGTCCCGCCTGCACTCGCCGTAGAATTTCTGCTTCCGGGGGGCCGCTCCGGCGTTGAGGCAGGGGTAGTCCAGTTCATCCAGAATGCTCTCCACCGCCGCGTCGCAGCTGAGATCCCACAGCTCCGGAAGCTTGCCCCGCTTCTTTGCCAGGTGCCGGAGCATACAGTGGAGGATTGTGTGGAGATAAGCCCGGCAGGTCCACACCCGGCTCCGTAAATAGCGGTCCGCCAGCCAGGCCCCGTCGTAGTACAGCGTCTCGCCGTCGGTGGCCAGGGACACCGTGACCCCGCCGCCGGGGGCGAAGGCCAGGGCGCAGAGGGCCGCGTCCAGATAGGGAAGGCTCATATACAGCTCGTTCCGGGCAGCGAAGAGGATGTCCTGCCCAATCCCGGCAAAGTCCTTTTGTTCCATAAAATCATTGGCCCTTCTACAATGTAAAGGATTTTTCCAGTCCGGCGGGGAAGCGGCGGTGCTGCTCCTCCAGCAAAGCCGCCAGGGCCGCCGTGGCCCCCCGTTCCCGGGCTAGGGCACAGGCGTCCAGGAGGGTCTCCTGGTCCGGCTCCGTCAGCTCCAGAAGGAAGGGAAGGGCGTCCCCTTCTTCCAGCAGGAGGCGGAGGGCCTCCCCGGCGTGTTCCTTTAAATAGGCCCGGTAGCCCGCCGCCGCCCCCTCCGCCAAGTCCACCGGCCAGCGGAGGCGCCGCCAGGCAAGGCGAAGGGCGGCGGATTCGTCGTGCTCCATCCCCAGGAAGTCCCGCCAAAGGCCGTCGTACTCCTTGAGGGACAGGCGTTTTTGACGGAAGCAGTGGTGATAGGGGTATCCCGCGCCGGAGATGAAGTAATCGAAGTGATGGGCGGGGCAGTTTTCCTCATAGAGTTCCGTGTACTCTGGGAACAGCAGCCGGGCAATCTCCCCGCCGGGGCCGTAAACGGTCACGTCCAGCTCCCGGCTGAGCTCTCCGGCGAACCAGGCCAGGGCCTCCCCCTGGTCCGGGCCCGTCCGGGTCAGGTGGAGGGTATCCAGGCTGCGGCAGTTCATCAGCGCGCCGCCGCCCCAGCGGGACACACCGTCGTGAATACGGAGGGTGCTTAAGGCGGAGCAGTTCAACAGGGCGTAGTCCCCCACGGCCGTCAAGGTCTCCGGCAGGGTCAGGTCCCGGAGGCTCCGGTTGTCCCAGGCCGCCCCCTCCTCCGGGGGGATGCAGGTGATCTGGAGGGTTTCCGCCCCGGCGGGCAGGGGAGCCGTTTGCCGGTCCGGGGCCAGGGCCCGGTCTCCCAGGGCCGTCACCGGCAGGTCGAGCAGCTCTTCCGGCAGGACGGCCCGGGCGTCGGGGGTCCCGGCCCGGAGAAGGGTGACGCCCTCTGGTTCCCGCCGGAAAACCAGTCTCCAATTGCTGACGCCGCTGACGCTTTCCAAAGCCTGTCCCTCCTCCCGTTGGTTTTTCCAGGGGTAGTATACCACAACCGGAAGGGATTTCCCAGGAAAATTTTTGCCATCCCCTTGACAAACTGTTCATTCTGTGTATACTGTATATGAACAGTGAAACGGAGGAGCATCCATGGAAATCATCATCCGCAACACCGGGGGCCAGCCCATCTATGAGCAGATTTACTCCCAGCTCAAGGCCCAGATCATCGCCGGGGTCCTGACCCCGGGGGAGGCCCTGCCCTCCATCCGGGCCCTGGCCAAGGATTTGAAAATTTCCGTCATCACCACGAAACGGGCCTATGACGAGCTGGAGGCCGAGGGCTTCCTCTACACCGTGGCCGGGAAGGGCTGCTTTGTGGCGGAGAAGAACCTGGACCTGATCCGGGAGCAGCAGCTCCGGGAGCTGGAAGGCCACCTGACCGCCGCCGCGGGACTGGCGAAGAGCTGCGCCGTGACGGTGGAGGAGTTAATCGACATGCTGCGCGTCTTACTAGAGGAGGAGAACGTATGAACGCCATCGAATTGTCCCATATCCGCAAGTCCTTCGGAGAGTTTGCCATTCAGGACCTGAACCTCACAGTGCCCAGCGGCACCATCTGCGGCCTGGTGGGGGAGAACGGCGCGGGCAAATCCACCACCATCCGCCTGCTGATGAACGCCCTCCGCCCCGACGGCGGGACCGCCAGGGTTCTGGGGGTGGATGTGTCCTCCCCGGAGTTCCGGGCCGTGAAGGAGGACGTGGGCGTCGTTTTGGACGAGGCCTATTACCCGGAAACCCTCACCGCCGTCCAGGTGGGGAAGGTCATGGCGGGGACCTACAAGCGCTGGGACCAGGGGACCTACGACGGCTACCTCCGCCGCTTCGACCTGCCGGGGAAGAAGCCCTTTAAGGACTTTTCCCGGGGCATGAAGATGAAGCTGGCCATCGCCGTGGCCTTGAGCCACCAGCCAAAGCTGCTGATTTTGGACGAGGCCACCTCCGGCCTGGACCCCATCGTCCGGGACGAGGTGCTGGAGATTTTCAACGAGTTCACCCGGGAGGAGGACCACTCCATTTTGATCTCCTCCCATATCCTAAGCGACCTGGAGAAGCTCTGCGATTACATTGCCTTCCTGCACAGGGGGCGGCTCCTCTTTTGCGACGAGAAGGACCGGCTGCTGGAGTCCTACGGCGTGTTCGCCGGGACGGCGGAGCAGCTGGAAAGCCTCCGGGAGGAGGCCGTCCTGGGCCGTGAGTCCAGCGGCTACGGCGGGGTCCGGGCCCTGGTCCGGCGGGAGGAGGTCCCGGCGGGGTTGGAGCTGGAGCGGGCGACGGTGGAGGATATCATCCTCTTTATGGTGAAAGGAGCGAAATGATGAAGGCGCTGGTGCAGAAGGATTTTTATGTGATCTGGAAGCAAATGAGAATTTTTGTCCTGGTGTTGGTGCTGCTGTCCGTGGTGAACAGCGCGTTCAATACGGTGTTCCTGGTGGTCTGGTGTTCCATGCTGCCCTACACGGCCATGGCCTATGACGAGAGGAGCCACTGGAATCAGATGGCGTCCATGATGCCCTATTCCGGGCGGGACATCGTGCTGAGCAAGTACGTGCTGGGCTGGCTCTGCATGGCGGCGTCGGGGGTGTTCTGTTTGGCGCTGCAGGCGGTATCGGGGATTTTTTCCGGGAACGCCCCCAGTGTTCTCACCCTGCTGGCGAGCCTTTGCCTGGGAATTATCTGCCTGGACGTCACCTTACCGGCGGTGCTGCGCTTCGGCGTGGAGCGGGGAAGGATGATTTTTATGGTGCTGATTTTCGGTGTGGCGATATCTGTGGGGGCTCTCGCGGAGATGGTGGATGAAATCCCCAGCCTGCCCATTCCCCTGATGGCCCTGCTGCCTGTGGCGGCGGCAGCGGCCACGGCGGTTTCCATCCCCCTATCCATAAAGCTCTATCAGGTGAACTGAAAGGAGGCGCGCAATGCCCCATGTACCCAATCATTTGCTGCTGCTTCTCCTGCTGCTGCCGCTGCTGGACCGGCTCTGGAAGCTGTGGAGGGACCGAGGATAAATGAAGAACACGAAACGCTGCCCCGTCTGCGGTTCCACAGACGTTATCCGGGTTCCGGACGACGCCCACCGCTACCTCGCCAACAGCATCTGCATCACCCGGGCGCTGATGGTGAAGCGGATTCCCGTGGCCCGCTATGTCTGCTATGACTGCGGATACCTGGAAAACTGGGTGGAAAATCAACACGAACGGGACGAGATCAAGCGGGCCTGGGGATAACCGGCGGGCCCTCCGCCATAGGCGGAGGGCCCGTTTCCTCATGCGTTTTGCAGGCTTCTTTGCAGCAGTCCCATCAGGGTTTCCGCGTGGGCGTAGGACTGCTTGCTCATCTCCTCGAAGAGCTTCGTCAGACAGGGGTCCATGGTGTCTTCGGCGGAGCGGGCGTAGTTGAAGCCGCTGCACGCCGCCGCGTGATAGCGCTCCCGGAGGGCGGGGCACCAGCGGCCCACGTAGATGCGCTCCGCGCTGACGCTGGGGCGGTAGCGCCGACCGGTGATGAGGTAGTGGGCCGCCATCAGCCGCCGGGCCTGGTCCTGGAGGTCCGCCGCCATGTCCCGCAGGGGCTTCCGGGCCCAGGAGGGGGCCTGGCGGGTCAGGGCCAGCAGATAGCGCCGGTCCGACAGGGCCGCCTCGATGTAGCCGGTGATGACCTCCAGCATCTCCTCCGCCTCGGTGCCCATGCAGCAGGGATTCTGCTCCGCGCCGGGAAGCGAGGCGTCGGGGCCCGCGGGAACGGGGACGGCGGGGGACTCCGGCGCGGCGGGGAGGACGGGAAGGGCCGGGGCGGCGGGAATCGCGGAAGCCTCGGACCGGGCGGAGGTCGCCGGCTGGGCCGCCATGCCGGGGTAGGGCTCCAGGTTGGGGGCGACCCGCTGCCAGATGCGGTCATACTGTCGAAAATCGTAAACTTCCGGTGTTTGGGGCATATGTTCCATGAGAGGTCCCTCCTTTTCCTCCCAGTCTATGCAAAGGGTAAAAAAATGGTTCCTGTTGCGCCTGCAACAGATAAGAAGGGCCCTTTTGGGTAAAATGTAGAAGAAAACCCAAGGCATTCGTTGCATTCTCCCGTTATATCTGGTAGAATGCTGTCTGACACAGCAAGCAAAGGAGGATTCCCCCATGCTGGAACTGAAACACCTCAGCTACGCCGTTCACGAGGACGGCGGGGAGCTGGGCATTTTGAACGATATCTCCCTCACCGTCGGGGACGGGCAGCTGGTGGTCTTTACCGGCCCCAACGGCGGCGGAAAAACCACCCTGGCGAAAAGCATCATGGGTCTGGTGAAGCCCACCGCCGGGCAGATACTCTGGAACGGGCAGGACGTCACGGACCTGGGCATCACCGAGCGGGCGAAGCTGGGCATCAGCTACGGCTTCCAGCAGCCCCCCCGGTTCAAGGGGCTGACGGTCCGGGATTTGCTGACCCTGGCCAGCGGAGACGAGACGCTCTCCAAGGACCGCTGCTGCCAGTACCTCACCCGGGTGGGCCTGTGCGCCAACGACTACCTGGGCCGGGAGGTGGACGCCTCCCTCTCCGGCGGCGAGGTGAAGCGCATTGAAATCGCCTCCATCCTGGCGAGAAACGCGAAGCTTATGATTTTCGACGAGCCGGAGGCGGGTATCGACCTGTGGTCCTTCGCCCGGCTGACGGAGACCTTCGAGCAGCTCCACACCGCCGGAGGGGCCACTATGATTATCATTTCCCACCAGGAGCGCATTATCTCCCTGGCGGATGAGGTCATCGTGGTGGGGGATGGGCAGCTCCGTCACCGGGGAACCCCGGCGGAGATTCTGCCCCAAATTCTGGCGGACACCCTGGGCGCCTGCCCGGTACTGACAAAGGAGGCGATGGCGTAATGATGGATACCGAGATCGATCGCGGCTTACTGGAAAAGATCGCGGACCTCATCGGCAAGCCCGTGGGGGCCTTCAACATCCGTAAGGACTCCGGCTGCGACGGCCGCCAGTCCACGGAGCACATTGAAATTACCTCGAAGGAGGACAAGCCCGGCATCGACATCCGGGTCAAGCCCGGCACCGTGGGGGAGACCTGCTATATTCCCGTCATCATCACAAAGTCCGGCCTCCGGGAGATGGTCTATAACGACTTCTTCATCGGCGAGGGCTGCGACGTAGACATTGTGGCGGGCTGCGGCATTCACAACTGCGGCCAGGAGGAGTCCCGCCACGACGGCATCCATACCTTCTACGTGGGCAAGGGCGCCCGGGTCCGCTACACCGAGAAGCACTACGGCGAGGGGGACGGGACCGGAGGCCGGATCATGAACCCCCAGACGGTGGTCTACCTGGAGGAGGGGGCCTCCATCCAGATGGAGACCGTGCAGATCCGGGGCATCGATTCCACCAAGCGCTCCACGAAAATTGTCTGCGGCAAGGGCGCCGAGGCTGTGGTTACGGAGCGGCTGCTGACCCACGGAGACCAGACAGCGGAGAGCGACATGGAGATCATTCTGGACGGCGAGGATTCCAAGGGCCGGGTGATTTCCCGCTCCGTGGCGCAGGACCGATCGGAGCAGGTGTTCTATCCCCGGATGGTGGGCAATGCCCAGTGCTTCGGCCATGTCCAGTGCGATTCCATCATCATGGGGACGGCTAAAATCAAGTCCATCCCCGCCATCACCGCCAACTGTACCGAGGCCCAGCTGGTCCACGAGGCGGCCATCGGCAAGATTGCCGGGGACCAGCTTTTGAAGCTGGAGACCCTGGGCCTTACCGAGGAGGAGGCCGAGGACTGCATCCTCAAGGGCTTCCTGGCCTAAGGGCGCATATCCAGGTGAAACGGAGGTTCGAACGATGCTGAGGCCAAAAGAAGTGGTAGAAAAATGGGTGGACGCATTCAACCGCGCCGACGTGGATGCCCTGGTTGGGTTGTATCACGATACGGCGGTGAACCATCAGGTGGCCAATGAGCCGGTGGTTGGAATTGCGGCCATTCGGGACATGTTTTCCGCAGAGTTTTCCGCAGCGGAAATGGTCTGCATTGTGGAGAACCTGTTTGAGGACGGCCAGTGGGCAATTTTGGAGTGGCGGGACCCGCTGGGACTGCGGGGCTGCGGCTTTTTCCAGGTGACGGATGGGAAGATTCTCTTCCAGCGGGGCTACTGGGACAAGCTCTCCTTTTTGAAGCAGCACGGCCTCCCTCTGGAATGAACCGCCGGAGCATAAAACGATATGAAAAATCTCTCGTGAGAGAAGAATTATTCGGTTAAATTGAAACTTCCACTATTAAGCGGCTAAGGGATACCAGCTGCCGCTTAATAGTGGAAGTTATTTATGCGGGTTTTCGTAATTTGCGGAAATTGCGAAGTGTGTTCATGGAGATGCATTACTGTAGACTTATTAGGAGGATTATGGAAGTAAGATAAAATTTCGAACAAAATGTGTACTTGGATACGGTACTAAAGAACAAAGGACCGCGAATTTGCGGCACTTCCCGATCAAGCGGCTGTGCTCATTGGAGCAACGGCTTGAAAATCATCTCCAGGTCCTCCTCACTGGTGGGCAGCACCTCCAGTGTCCGCTGCCCGATGGCCTCCAGCATGGTCCGCTCCTTTTGCCGGAGCCGCTGGTAGACAACGCCTTCCATGGACCAGGGACCGTTCTCCGTCAGGTATTCCGTCTGGAGGAAAACATACTGGGTATACTGCCCCTTAGGCAGCCCCAGGCGGTGAATGCGGTCCTTAGACTGGAGCAGATGGACCAGATTGTAGCTGTACTCAAAATAGACGGCGTCGTGACAGACGCTATGCAGGGACACAGATTCCGCCAGGGTGTGGGGATTGGTCAGCAGCACCTGGAACCGTCCTGCTTTGAAATCCCGCAGGATGTCCTGCCGCTCCTCCAGCGGCACCGCGCCGTAAATACAGCGGGTGGAGACGCCCCGGGCCTCCAGGGCCTCGGAGAGGGTGTGGATGGAGTCCAAAAAGACGCACCAGAGGATCACTGGCTTCCCCTCTTTGACCAGCTCCCCCGTCAGCTGAACACAGCGGCGGAGCTTTGTGGAGGGGGGACAGGCTTCGATCAGCCGCCGGGCCTCCTGACTGTAGTCGGCAAAATCGATTTCCCCTCCGGGGGCGGCGTCGTCCAGCAGATACCGGAACTCCCGGATATCCAGCTTTTGGAGCAGAAGCCGGGGATTGCTTTCCAGCTGGAGAATCCGCAAAAACAAAGCCAGCTTGTTTCTCCGGTATTGTTGAACCAGCAGCTCCAAAAGCCGGTTTTCCTCCCCGCCGGCGGGGCAGGTGAGAATCTTGTCCGGCAGGGCCGGGGGAACCTCCAGCTGCTCCTTGGTAGTCCGGCAGAAGAAGGGCTGGAGCCGGTTGTTGATCGTCTCCATCTCCGTCGGGGTGGGATGACCGAGGAGCACGTCGGAAAAGCCGAAGAATTCGTCGTATTCGTTGGGGAACAGGATGTGCAGCAGATTATAGAGGTCCTGGTAGGAATTGGGGACCGGCGTTCCGGTGAGGGCGGTGAGGTACACGGACTGCTCCGCCAGGGCTAGGGCGGCGGAGGCGTACTCCCCGCCTACCTTTTTGACCTTGTGGACCTCGTCGAAGACCAGCAGGGACTGAGAACAGACCAGGGGGAGCAGGTCCTCCAGTACGCCTCCAGCCGACTCATAGTTCACCAGGATCAGATTCACGTTCCCCGCGTCGTACCGCAGCGCCGCCCGCCGCTCTGCCGCCGTGGTCAATCCGGGGCCGTGGAGGTTTAGGACCCGCAGTTCCTCCCGCCCGGCGAAGCACTGGACAAACTCCTCCATCCAGGAGCCAAAGGCGTTCTTGGGGCAGACCACCACTAGCCGCTTGATGAGCCCCCGGCTTTTCAGGCAGGCGTAGACCCCCAGCACGGAGGCGGTCTTGCCGGAACCGGGGACGGAGAAGTTGGCGGCGCGTTTCATGGCGCAAAGGAAAAAGGAATCCCACATCTGCCGCTCCCGCAGGGGCCGGGCCATGGCCGCGTTTACGATGGACTGGTATTCCCGGAAGCGGGGGAGGAGCTTTTCCTCCCGGTTTTTGATCTCCACACCCAGACGGAACCGCTGCGCCAGGTAGCTGCCCCGGTCCTGGATATAGTCCGCCAGGGCGGGGGAGACCGTGAGGGCTCCGCCCCGCTGGACGCATTCCTTTTCACACAGGGCGATGACGCGCTGAAAATCCAGGTAGGTCAGGGCGCTCTTGCCGGTGAAGAGGCCCCCCTCCCGCCTTGCGATATAGCGGCGGAGGGAGAGCTTATAAAAGGCGCTGTAGGGCAGGGCCTCCGCCTCGCCCTCCGGGAGACGGAGGGTCAGGGCGGCACCGTCATAGTCTAAGAGCCATTCGGCCACGGGGGAACCTCCTTTTTAGGGAATCGGGCAAAGCGGAACGCCATACCCTAATTTGCGCACACGGCACCTGCCGGAACGGGCCGGAGGCCTATTCAAGGCAGGTTTCGCCGAATCTCGTCTGCTGCCTTTTCCAGCAGGTCCAACTGCCGCCGCAGGCGCTGAAGCTCGCTGTCCCCCAGCCGGGGGAGGATGTTTACGTCGATGCTCTCCAGGAATCCGGTGGCCTTCTCCGCCAGAAGGATGGGGCGGTTCCGGGTCTCCGTCTTGCGGGTTCGGAGCAGGTATTTGTCCATGGACCGCTCCAGGGCGCCGCTCAGGTCCTCCCGTGTCCGGACCCGGTCCCGGATGGCCTGGGTGCTCATCTCCTGGGGAGAGGGGAGAATAGCGATGACTTCGGCGGCGATCTCCTGCTGTTCCTCCAGGAAGTCCTCCTGCTGTTCGCCGCCCATGATGTTCTTAAAGCCCCGGATGAAGCGGGTCATATCCCCGGAGGGCCGCAGAAGGATGTTGACAAAGACGCTGTTTTTCAGGTCCTCCTTCTCGTTCTCCGTCCGGCACTTTTTGAGGAGCTTCTGGAGCTCCTCCAGGGGATAGTAGAGCTTCAAATCCCGGGCGATGTGGAACTGCCCCGGCGCGTTGATGAACTCCAGAAGCTCCACCATCAGCTCTGCCAGCTCCATCCGTTTTTTCACGTCGCTGACGCCCTCATTGGTGCTTCTCGCGTACTCCTCCGGGGTCAACAGCCCGGTTTCGAGAATGTCGTGATACACACCCACCAGCCGGTCAATGGGGTCGTAGTCCACCTTGCCCTCCTCGCCGTGCTGGATGGAGAGCTCCAGGAGCTTGATCTGCTTGGCGCTGTTCTCAATGCTTCGGTCCAGAATCACGGCCTCGAACCAGCCGAATTTCGTGTCCTCGGCGGAGAGCTGGCGCAGGCAGGTGAAGCGCCGGTTTCCGTCGATGATCCGCCCGTCGTTCAGGACCACGCCCGGCTCCCGCTGGTCCACCAGCTTGATGTTGGCCTTGGTTTTGCGGATGGCGTCGGGGTTGCTCTCCACAAGGAAGCCCTCGATGATCTGGTTGTACGCCTCCCGATCCGCCGGTTCCGGGGCCCGTCCGCCGTGCTGAGTACGGTACTGGCTGATCCAGGTGGCGATGCGGTCGTTCTGGTCGTTGTAGTAGAGTCTGTCCAGCTTGATCCGGTACACCGGATAGGCCTCGGTCGCGCCGTCCACGGTCAGCTTCCGGGTCAGGGGGGTCTTTTGCACCGCGTGCTGGGACAGGCCGTCCCGCAGTAAATCCGTCATGGTCAAATTTCCTCCAGATATGTGTCGTAGTCAATGTAGGCCGCTTTCATGATGGGGTCGTAGTACAGCTCGGAGTTCTGGGCTACCTCTATCAGCTTGTAAAGCGGGATGGAGATTCCGTATTGCCGCTCCAGCGTCTCCTGGAGCTCGTAAATATCGATGCGCCCGCTGGGCTCCGCCTCCACCAGCCAGCGGAGGAAGTCCGCCAGCTGGACATTTTTCCGGCCCCGGAAAAACAGCCGGGTCCCGCCCATGCGGCGGTAAGCAAAGCGCTCCGGGTCCTCCGCCAGCAAAGAGCCGTAGAACCACTCCTCAAAGCCCAGGTCGTCCAGGGGGTGGGTGAAGCCCTCCTGCCGGAGGGAGGTGACGGTGAAGTACTCGCTGGCCCGGGTGAACGCACACACATCGGCGCAGTATTCCGCCAGGTCCCCGGCATCCACTCCGGCGGACTGGAGCCGCCGGAGGGAGAGGTATTGAAGGGGCAGAAACTCCACGATTTCCCGCCGGGACTTGAGGTCGTCCAGCTCAGAGTAATAGGCGCGGATGTCTGTGTAGCGGCGGTTCTGCTGGGTCATATCAACGATGTCAGCGCCGGCCAGCAGATGGCGGAAGTAATCGGCGGCGCCGGAATAGCACATGGATACCACATAGCCCTCGTAAGGATGAAAACCCAGGCTTTTCAGCACGAAGGGATTGAGGCTTCCAGGGTCGCTGTCCGGAAACTCCCGCCGGTAGAGGCGCCGAAGCTCCGGCATGGGGTAGAAATCCTCCGTCAGCAACGCTTTCATGCGGCGCTGCTGTTCCTCCGGCAGCGGCGGCTGGTCGATGCGGTAAACGCCTCCGTGGAAATAGGGGTCAATACAGGAGAAGTAGCTTCCCAGGACGGTCGCGCTTTTCACACCGTAGGCATCCTCATAGTGCTGAGCCAAATCGGTGTTGGAAATGGGAGCGCATTGCCACAGCAGGTCCAGTACCTGCCGGTCACGGTCCGGCGTGCCGATCTCAATGGTGGGCATCCTCTTAAACTGAACCCGGCCGCCGTCCTGGGGCCAGATTTTTTTCAGGAGATTGTGCAGCTCGTATTCATCCCGGATGTCATACTCTGCCATAAGCTCCGGGTGGTCCCGGAAGAGCTTCAGGGAGGTGATTTCCACATCCTCGTACTGGGTGAGGTCCAGGGCTTCCAGCAGCGCCGTGAAGTCCTGGCCGTCAATGGGGTAATAGCGGAACCGCCGCCACTGTCCCCAGAGGACGTAACGGAAGATTTGGAGACGGTTTTCAATGTAGACCGGGGACTCAATCGTAAGAGAAGCGTCCTGTTCCAGACCCAGGGATTCCAAAAGCCGCTGATATTGAAGGATAAATTCGTCTATGCCGGTGATTTCCCGGCAGAAAGTCCGCACGGCGTAACGGATCAGCTCCTGGCGGTCCTTCAGGACCCGGACACCGTCGATGGTCACATACTGCCTGTAAACCGCCCGCTCCGCTTTGCGCCGGAGGGGAACGGGGACGCTTTCATCCGCCAGCACTTCCCGGATCGGCTTTCGCTCTCCTTTGGGACGCACCATTTCCAGGTAGTGATAGGTTTCCTCCGGCTCGTCGAAGGCCAGACGGAACTCCTCCATGGAAAAATCATAGTGATTGAACAGGTACTGGTATTGGTCCTCATAGAGCCGAGGGCGTCTGGATAGGGCCTTTTTCATCAGCTGCCGGACCCGCTCCCGGACCACGCCCAGGCGCTGGCCGATTTCCTCCAGGGTTTCTCCCCGGAGACGGGAGAGCAGGATATCCCGCTGCCGCTGGTCGCTTATATGCTCCGCAAACTCCCGGGCGGTGGGCCAGCGGCGGCGGACCCGGTTATTCCGCAGGGTAATTTGCTCTCGGCGCAGCAGGACCCCTAAAAGCAGATTTAGCGTTTTGAGGGAGGTTTCATCGGGCAGATGCTTTAGAAACTCTTCCGGGCTGACGCCTTCCTCGTACTGTTCCAGCAGCCGGAGGATGGCCCGGAGGGCCTCCCGGCGGATGGGTGGCTGCTGAAAGGCCAGGTCCAAAAGCTCCGCTTTTTCCGCGCCGGGGGATGCCTCCCGGCAGGAGGCCAGAAGCCGGAGCAGGTCCCCCTGGGACAATCCGGTGAACGAGGCCAGGCTCTTTACTGCCGTGTACAGCGTATCACTGGGTTCTTCGACCGCCTCCGCTCCCTCTGGGCTGGGGAAGGAGAATTCCTCCCGCAGCGCTTCCAGCTTCTCC
Source organism: uncultured Oscillibacter sp. (assembly GCA_910587705.1). GTDB lineage: Bacteria > Bacillota > Clostridia > Oscillospirales > Oscillospiraceae > Oscillibacter. Next base: position 154,895 of record CAJUMX010000004.1, on the reverse strand, counting down.
ATGATCTGCGCGGCGGTTTTGGACCCCATGTTCTTCACCGCCAGCAGGGATTCCAGGGTGGCGTCGGACAAATCCGCCGCGGTGCGCACGCCCATGTGCTCTAAGCAGTTATTCGCCCGGACAGACAGCCCCAGCTCCCGGACCGGGATGTCCGGCAGGCGGGGCAGCGGCGGGGGTCCCGGCGGCTTGGGCTTGGAGGCCACCAGCCCGAATCCGTCCCCGGCGCGGATGCGGGCAGTAAGGCTCAATACCTCGTCCACGCTCTTGGTTCCCATGTTCCGAATGTCCGGCCATGCGTCCGCCGGGTAGTTTAGCAGCTGACCTACGGTGTGGATGCCCGCCCGCCGCAGGCAGTTGCTGGAGCGCACGGAGAGAGGGAGAAGCTCCACGGAGTCCTCCCGTGTCAGATACAGCATAGCAATGTCCCTTTTCACTTGATTTGATGACGGCCAATTCATAAAACATCCAGGCGATTATGCAAAATCTTTATCTCTAATATACCATATAGCCCCGGCATTAGCCATATGCAGTCTGCATAGTGTTGAAAAAAATATGGGACACGATGCAGTCTGCATATGGTTTTTCCTGCTTAAAATTGGTAGAGTAAAGAAGAGATAACAGAGCCGTGTAGAGCGGCGGAAGGAGGACAGCATGGAACGGGAAACGGAGGACTTGCGAAAGGAACTCCTGGAGGAGGCTTACGCCGGAGCGTTTTCCGGCCTGGGGGCCATGATTTTGGATACGGACGAGATTCGCCGGGCGGACGGGGACGAGCTGGAGGAAATCGCCCGGCGGTATGGCCGGGGCTGAGGGGACAAATCAACAAACGATAGAATTATATCATGAGAGAGAACCGCGTGAAATGCAAGGCGCTTCCCCGGTACGCCATATGTTGGAAAGGAGTTTTCCCCATGGATGAATTGCAGCTTCTGTCCCGCCAGCAGCCGGGACAGGTTTCCATCGACAACTTTCAGGAGCTGAAAACGGCCCTCACCGCCGTCCTGGCCCGCTATGAAGGCATGGTCTACACGGAGGACCGTTTAGCCGACGCCAAGGCCGACAAGAAGGAACTTTCCCGCCTGCGGCGGGACATCGACGACCGCCGCAAGGAGATTAAGAAGGCCTATCTTGCCCCGTATCAGGACTTCGAGGCCCAGGTGAAAGAGCTGCTGGCCATGGTGGACGCGCCGCTGGATGAGATCAAGACCTTCGTCTCCGAGATGGAGGAGCGGGAAAAGGCCGCGAAGCGCCGGGAAATTGAGGCGTACTTTTTCCAGCGGAGCGGCGCCTTGGGCGGCCTGGCCGCGCGGGTTTTGAACAGCCCCGCGTTTTTTGAGGCGAAGTGGCTGAACAAGTCCACCTCCGCCAAGACCTGGCAAACCGCCGTGGACGCGAAGATCACCAGAACCGCCTGGGACCTGAACAGCATCCAAACCACCGCCGGGCCCCACGCCGGGGCCGTCACCGCCAAATACCTGGAAACCCTCTCTACGGCCGGTCTCGCCGAGTACCGGAGCCAGCTTACGGCGGTATCCGCGCCGAAGGCCGCCGCCCCGGTTTCCACCGACCGCCGCCGGGGGGATTTGACCCTGCGCCTGAGGGGCGGCGCGGAGGAGCTGGCCCAGGTGATGGAGGTGCTGTCCATGCTGGGGGTGGACTGCGAGGTTTTGGAGGACAACCGCCCCCAGCCCATGCCGGAGCTTACCCGGCCGGACTTTGAGTCCTTCGTCTGCTTCGACCTGGAGACCAGCGGCACCTACGGAGCCGCCAACGGCGACGCCCCCGCCGAGATTACGGAGATCGGCGCGGTGCGGGTGGTGAACGGAGAGATCACGGAGACCTTCTCCCAGCTGGTGAACCCGGGGCGGAAGATCATCCCCCGCATCGCCCGCGTTACCCACATCACCGACGAGATGGTGGCGGACCAGCCGGGAGTGGAGGAGGCCATCCGCCTCTTTGCGGCCTTCGCGGGGAACAGCGTGCTGGTGGGGCACAACATCAAGCAGTCGGACCTCCACTACATAGACACTGCGGCCCGGAGGGCGGGGGTCCGGCTGGAGAACCCCTTCTTTGATACGTATCGCTTTGCCCGCACCCTCAAGGAGGCCCAGGGCTGGGAGAATGTGAAGCTGGAGTATCTGTCCGAGGTGTTCGGCATTGCTCAACCCGACGCCCACCGGGCCTGGTGCGACGCCCAGGCCAACGCCCTGCTATATGGAAAATTGAAGGAACTGGCCCGGTAAAAGGGAACGGCCCCAGGCGCAGTATACGCCTGGGGCCGTTTGTATGGAGGGTTACTGGAAAATCGTCCGGTCCAGGTCCAGCTCCTGGCCGCAGCGGTTGTCAATGTCCGTACCGTTGCCAGAGAAGAGGGTGCTGGGAAATTTCAAGGGTGTCTCTACGCCTACCTGCTCCAGCAGGACGGCGGTTTGGTTTCCTTGGAAGGTGTTGCCTTCAAAGCGGCTGTCCGAGATATTGGGCTCTACATTGTTAATGTGGAGGCCGACGCCGTTGTCCGAGAAGATACATTGGTCCGTGTTGACCCATGCGCTTTCCGAACAGAAAACGGCGGTGTCCCACCCGGAGAGGCGGCAGTTCGTCAGGTGAAGGCGGGACGAGGCGGAGACGCCTGTGCCGCCGCTTCCCGTGAAATCAATGCTCTCGAAGAAGGAGACGACGCCGCCGGAGTACGCGAGGTAGACAGGGCCGGTAAAGGTGGTGCGCGCGCCTGTCTGGTCGAGGCTGCCGTAGAGGTTCACCGCCAGGCGATTCAGCACCAGTTCCCCCTCATAGGCCACAGGGGGAAGATGAATGTTGATCTCCGCGTCGGATTCCGCCGTGCGGCCAAGTTCCTCCAGCAGGGCCTGGAGCTCCTCCGTTGTGTTCATGGGAGCGTCCTTCGGGGTATAGGTATAGGTTGGGGTGGCGTGAAAATGATGGACCTGCCGGAGCCGGATGGTATCGCCGTTTTTCATATTCACCGTGAGGAGAAGCTGCGCCTCGTAGTCCCCGTCGTTCCAGAGGCAATAATCCACATACGTGATGCTGGCGGCGTGAGGGACATAGTCCGTTTGCCGGGTGGGAGGGGTACAGGAGAGTCGCATGTCCGGTTGTTTGCCGTCGGCGCTGAGGCTGACAAATTCGGCGCTGATACGCTCCACCTGGGACAGAAATTCTTCGGCGGCGTCCTCCCCGGTGCTCGCGTCATTGATAAAGAGCAGGGAGGGATACCGGCCGTCAAAGTTCACCGCCGTGGAGGTATATCGATCGCTGAAGGGCACCGTGGGCGTATCGGCCCAGGCGATGCAGAGCTGATAGGTCCGGCCCTTTGTGTCATAAAGGGCCTCGGCGGTTCCGTTGTCATAGGTCTTTGGCGGGAGACTCCAGATAAGGACCGCCAGAAGGACCGCCGCCAGAACGGCAAGGAGGCCGTACCGTATCCTTGCGGGCAGGCGGCTATGGCTTCGGCTTTTTTCGCGGATGACGACGCTCTTTGCGCAGCTGGGGCAGAAGGATGCCTCGTCCGGGAGAACCGCGCCGCAGTGGGGACAGGCTTTCATAGTCAAATCGCCTCCATCAGATGGATTACGCTCCGATAGCGTTTTTCCGGGTTCACTTGGGTGCACCGCTGGACCACCCGGCCCAGGCGACCATCCGCCAGCTTTCGGGAGGGATGCTCCCCAGTGAGCATAACGTTCATCAGCACGCCCAGGGAGTAGATGTCCGCCCTGGCGTCGGACTGGGAGAGGCCGTACTGCTCTGGCGCGGCGAAGCCGGTGGTCCCCAGGACCACGGTGTCGTTTTCGTGGGCGGGCTTGTGGAGGCGGGCGGCGTCAAAGTCGATCAGCACTGCCTCCCGTTCCCGGAGGATGACGTTTTCCGGCTTGATATCCCGGTGGACCGCGCCGAAGGAGTGCAGCACCCACAGAGCCTGGCAGAGCTGGATGATGATTTCCCGGGTCGCCTTGGGGGAGAGGGGAGCGGCTTTCAAAAGAAAGTCCAGGGTGTCCCCCTGGATAAATTCTTCCAGCACCAGAACCTTGCCCTCCTGCTCCGCCGTTTCCAGAACTTCCGGAAGGTTCCGGCAGGAGTAGTGCAGCAGCTTTCGGTAGACCTCTCCGCTGCCGGAGAAGCGGCGGAAAACCAGGAGCCTCCCCGTTTTTTTGTGGCGAAGGAGGAAAACGCCGCCCCGCGGGCCTTCCTTAAGGGGACGGACCTCTTCAAATTCCAGCTGAATGACGCTGGAGAGCCAAGCGTAAATAAAAGACCGCCTCCTCAAAAAAGCGCGTACCCTATGCTGTCTGCATATGGCTTTTTTCGTTTTAAGAGTATATGATAATACCTAAGTATACTGCGATTTGTGGGGAAAGTAAAGGAGAAAATCTCATGAAGAAGGACACGAGCGACCTGCGGGACGAGCTTTTAAGCCAGCCTCATTTGGACGAGTATTTGAAGGAGAACGGAGACCAGTTTGTGAGCTGGGGCCTGACGGAGCAGCTTTTGCGCCTCTTCGACGAAAAGGGCGTGACGAAAGCCGCCGTGGCGAGAAACGGCGGCATGAGCGAGGTCTATTTGTATCAAGTGCTCTCCGGGCGGCGGAATCCCTCCCGGGACCGTTTGCTGTGCATCTGCTTCGGTCTGGAAACATCGCTGGAGGAAACCCAGCAGCTTTTGAAGCGGGCCGGTTTCGCGCCGCTGTATCCGCGTTTGAAGCGGGACGCCATCATTCTCCACGGCATCATCCACGGCACGTCGCTGGCGGCGGTAAACGACAGTCTGTTTGAGGAGAACGAGGGGACGCTGTATTGAGAGGCTCCGGTGGCTTGAGAAGCCACGGATGACGGGGAAGCGCGAAAGGGTCCGGTGGAAGGGCCCGGAGAGCAGACGGAAAAGGAGCCCCGGACCATGTGATTCCCAGGGGGATTGATCGGGAGCACAAGAGCCTCGCCAACCGCATTACGGAGGTGGTGTTTCCCTCCACGCTGACGGAGATCGGGCCAAAGGCTTTCTCCGGCTCCTCTCTGCGGAACGTCCGGGTTGCCAAGGAAAACCCCTGTTTCCTGGCGCAGAGGGACGTTCTTCTTCAGCGGAAGGAGGACGGGGCCTTGCTGCTGCTGTTCGCCTTTGGAAAGAGCGAGACGGTGACGGTGACGGAGGGGGTTACGGAGATCGGGCGCTTGGCGTTTTACCGCAGCGCCGTGAAGGAGGTCCGGCCTCCGCCCGGAAGCCGGAGATTTTGAGCTACCTGATGGACTATAAAAACGCGGAAATCGGCATCACGGAAACGGACTATGAACTGTAAGAGAGGAAGTATGCCATGGAAAGACAACAGCGGGCGGAGGAGCTGGCGGTCCAGATTTTGAAATACGCCCGGAACGAGCTGCTGGTGGCCTTCCGGTTTTTGGATCTGGCCCTGTGCAAGCCGGAGCTTCAAGCTGGGGACCTGGAGACCCTCGGCATAGACGGGAAATGCCTCCGCTTCAATCCGAATTATATCTTTGCGCTTTACAAGCAGGGCGGCGGCGAGCTGAACCACAGCTTCCTCCACTCCGTTTTCCACTGCGTGTTCAGCCATCCCTTTGTAAACCCCTCCATCAACTGCGACTTGTGGGACCTGGCCTGCGACATTGCGGTGGAGGGCATCCTGAATGAACTGAACATGAAGCAGCTGGAGACGCGGACCGGCTCCGCCATGGCGGAGGAGCTGGCGGCGCTGGAACAGGGCGGCAAGCTGACGGCGGAGCGGCTGTACAAGCGCTTCACGGACGCGCCCCCGTCCCCGGGGGAGTACCAGCGCCTTCATGATCTGTTTTGCCGGGACGAGCACGGCCTCTGGTACGAGCCGCCTGCGCTGCTAGCAAACGCTTTTCTTGCGGCTGCCGAGCCGGGTGGCGATGCAGAGGACGGCGATTCAGAGGACGGTGAAGGTGCTTCGTCCGGCTCCATGACCACTGAAATTGCGATGGGTGGAGCGGCAGGTGGAGCGGCGGACAGCGGTCTCCAGGGCGAGTGGCAGGCCATCAGCCAGCGAATCCAGGTGGATTTGGAAACTGCCTCCCAGCTCTCCTGGGGAGACCGGGCCGCGAACCTCCTCCAAAACGTCCAGGAGGTCAACCGGGAAAAATACGACTACTCGGACTTTCTGCGGAAATTCTCCGTCCTGGGGGAGGACATGCAGATCAATGACGATGAGTTTGACTATATCTTCTATACCTATGGCCTTCAGCTCTATGAAAATATCCCCCTCATTGAGCCTCTGGAGTACAAGGAGGTCAAAAAAATCAAGGATTTTGTCATCGCCATCGACACCTCCGGCTCCGTCCGGGGGGAGCTGGTGCAGACCTTCCTGACGAAAACCTATAACATCCTGGCCCAGCAGGAGAGCTTTTTCAGCAAAATCAACGTCCATATCATCCAGTGTGACACGATCATCCAGGAGGACCACAAGATCACCTCCTGGGAGGAGTTTCAGGAATACCTCAAAACCATGCACCTCAAAGGCTTCGGGGGGACGGACTTTCGCCCGGTGTTCCGGTATGTGGACGAGCTGCGGAAAAAGGGGGAGTTTGACAATCTTAAGGGCCTGATTTATTTCACCGACGGATACGGAGACTTCCCGGAGAAGAAGCCGGAGTACGACGCGGCCTTTGTCTTTATCGACGACGAATACGGCCAGCCGGAGGTGCCCGTATGGGCCATCAAGCTGGTGCTGCAGCAGGATGAGATTTAAACAATATTTTATAGGAGGCATTTATCATGAAAACTAAGCAGGAATTTGTCATTACGAAAAAGGGCGTACTAACCAAATACAACGGCCCCGGCGGGGATGTGGTGATCCCGGAAGGCGTAAAGGCAATCGGAGAGCGTGCTTTTTACGGCTGCAAAAGCCTGGAAAGCGTCACCATCCCGGAGGGTGTGACAAAAATCGGCGGCTTTGCCTTTCGCGGCTGCACGGAGATGCGGGAGGTTACGGTCCCCAAGAGCGTAAAAATAATCGGCAGGTATGCCTTTGGAGACTGTGAGAGCCTGGAATATTTAACCATTCCGGGGAGAGTGGAGGAAATCGGCAAATTTGCGTTTAAAGGCTGCCTCTGGGACACTGTTTTGACTGTACCCAATTTCCCTATTTCAGAAATTAATAAGATATACAGACAGAATGTGCTTAAAGACCAGAATGTGTTTAATGGCTTTGTCAAAGCGTATCTGGAGAATATGGAGATGGATGAGGAGATGAAAGCGGAAAATCTCCGGTATATCAAGAGCCAGAAAAAGAAACTTGTGTCTTATTCAACCATTGGGGACGACGGCATGCTCCGCTTTCTCTTTGAGACAGGGGTGGTGGAGCCGGCAGATATCGAGGGGATGTTACAAATGGCGTCAGTCGTTGACCGTAGTGGTGAAACAAAAGAGAAAATTATGAAATACAAAGCCCGTTACCTGGATTCGGCGGCCCCTGCGAAGAAAGCGACCCAGCCGCGCAAGACCGCGGCGCCCCGGAAGAAAATTCCCATAAACATCGATCCGGATTTTGACATTTCCCCAAAGGGCGTTCTGACGGAATACAAGGGTCCCGGCGGGGATGTGGTGATCCCGGAGGGCGTGAAGGAAATCGGCAACGAGGCATTCAGTGACTGCGAGGGCCTGGCCAGCGTGACCATCCCGGAAAGTGTGAGGAAAATCAGCAACTATGCCTTCGGGGAATCCAGCATTCAAAGCGTAACCATCCCGAAGAGCGTCCGGTCGATTGGAGCAAGTGCTTTCTGCGATTGTGAGAACCTGACCAGCGTGACGTTTCAGGACCGGGAGGACGCGTCAGGAATTGAGCTGAACATATTCAGTAATTCCTGCAATATTACCAATGTCACCATCCCCAGATGCGTCGCAAGGATCGCTTTTGTGCTTTTCGAGGACACTCTATGGCTCAAAAAATTGGGGGAGTTTGCCACTGTCGATCAGTTTCTGATTAAATATCAGGGGAGAAAAGAGAACGTGGTCATTCCGGAGGGTATCACGGAAATCGGCCGCGGCACGTTCCGGGACTGTGCAAACCTTCAGAGCGTGACCATTCCAAAGAGCGTCGAGGAGATCGACAAGTCCGTATTTGAGGGCAGCCGCCCGGCAATCATCGCGCCCCATATCCCCATTGATGAGTTTGCACCGGCGAACAAGCCTGAGGCGTGTGCGGGTTTTGCCAAGGCGTGCCTGGACGGCATGGAATTGGACGAGGAAATCAAGGCGGAGTATCTCGAGTACATCAAGGGCCATAAGAAAAAGCTCTACCCCGATGCTGTCCGGCACGAGGAGCTTTTACAGCTCATGTTTGCCGAGAAGATGATCTCCCGGAAGGATGTGGACTTGCTTCTGGAGGAGTGTGAAAAACAAAAGAACGCCACCGCCAAAGCGGCGGTGCTGGAGTACGCCCACCAATTCCTTGGCGCGGCAGATACCGACAAAACCTACAAGCTGTAAACCGGGGGTTAAGCAATATAAACAATATTTTATAGGAGGCATTTATCATGAAAACTAAGCAGGAATTTGTCATTACGAAAAAGGGCGTACTAACCAAATACAACGGCCCCGGCGGGGATGTGGTGATCCCGGAAGGCGTAAAGGCAATTGGAGAGCGTGCCTTTTACGGCTGCAAAAGCCTGAAAAGCGTAATCATCCCGGAGGGTGTGACGGAAATCGGGAACTTTGCCTTTCGCAGCTGCGAGAACCTGCAAAAGGTTGTGGCCCCCGAGAGCGTAAGAACGATCGGCAGATATGCCTTTGCCGACTGTGGGAGACTGAAAAATTTGACCATTCCAGGGAGAGTGAAGGAAATCGGCAAATCGGCGTTTTCCTGCTGTCCTGATTTGACCATGCCTAATTTCCCCATTTCAAAGCTGGAAAAGTGGGACAAAGAGAAAGCGTTTCATGGTTTTGTCAAAGCGTATCTGGAGAATATGGAGATGGATGAGGAGATGAAAGCGGAAAATCTCCGGTATATCAAGAGCCAGAAAAAGAGACTTGTGTCTTATTCAACCATTGGGGACGACGACACACTCCGCTTTCTCTTTGAGACAGGGGCGGTGAAACCGGCAGATATCGAGTGGATGTCACAAATGGCGTCAGTCGTTGACCGCAGTGGTGAAGCAAAAGAGAAAATTATGGAATACAAAGCCCGTTACCTGGATTCGGGGGCCCCCGTGAAGAAAGCGGCGCAAACGCGCAAGACCGCGGCACCTCGGAAGAAAACTCCCATAAACATCGATCCGGATTTTGACATTTCCCCCAAGGGCGTTCTGACGGAATACAAGGGCCCCGGCGGGGATGTGGTGATCCCGGAGGGCGTGAAGGAAATTGACAACCAGGCATTCACCGGCTGCGAGGGCCTGGCCAGCGTGACCATCCCGGAGAGTGTGAGGAAAATCAGATTCTATGCCTTCGGGGAATCCAGCCTTCAAAGCGTAACCATCCCAAAGAGCGTCCAGTCGATTGAAGAGAGTGCTTTCTGCGAATGTGAGAACCTGACCAGCGTGACGTTTCAAGACCGGGAGGATGCGCCAGGAATTGAGCATGACATATTCTATAATTCCCCCAATATTACCAATGTCGCCATCCCCAGATGCGTCGCAAGGATCGCCCTTGCGCTTTTCGAGAACACCCTATGGCTCAAAAAATTGGGGGAGTTTGCAGTCGTGGACCATTTTCTGATCAAATACCAGGGGAGAGAAACGAACGTGGTCATTCCGGAGGGTATCACGGAAATCGGCCGCGGCACGTTCCGGGACTGTGCAAACCTTCAGAGCGTGACCATTCCAAAGAGCGTCGAGGAGATCGACAAGTCCGTATTTGAGGGCAGCCGCCCGGCAATCATCGCGCCCCATATCCCCATTGATGAGTTTGCACCGGCGAACAAGCCTGAGGCGTGTGCGGGTTTTGCCAAGGCGTGCCTGGACGGCATGGAATTGGACGAGGAAATCAAGGCGGAGTATCTCGAGTACATCAAGGGCCATAAGAAAAAGCTCTACCCCGATGCTGTCCGGCACGAGGAGCTTTTACAGCTCATGTTTGCCGAGAAGATGATCTCCCGGAAGGACGTGGACCTGCTGCTGGAGGAGTGCGACAAACAGAAGAACAACGCCGCCAAAGCGGTAGTGCTGGAGTACGCCCACCAATTCCTCAATGCGGCGGACTCCGGCAAGAGCTACAAGCTGTAAACCGGAGGGTTTCCCATGAACATCAAAGAAGCGAAGGAACAAATCAAAAACGCCGTCACGGCCTATTTCTCTAAGGACGAGTTTGGAAACTACGTCATCCCCATCGAACGCCAGCGCCCTGTTTTCATGATCGGCGCACCCGGCATCGGCAAGACCGCCATCATGGAGCAGATCGCTCAGGAGCTGAACGTGGGCCTGGTCTCCTATTCCATGACCCACCACACTCGCCAGAGCGCCCTGGGCCTGCCCTTTATCCGGAAAGAAGAGTTTGACGGGGAGGAGTTCAGCGTCTCCGAGTACACCATGAGCGAGATCATCGCCTCCGTCTATAAGCTGCGCAAGGAGACGGGCTGCCGGGAGGGTATTTTGTTTTTGGACGAGATCAACTGTGTCTCGGAAACCCTGGCCCCCTCCATGCTGCAATTTTTGCAGTACAAGGTCTTTGGCACCCACCGGGTTCCCGAGGGATGGATCGTCGTCACGGCGGGAAATCCGCCGGAATATAACAAATCCGTCCGGGAATTCGACATCGTCACCTGGGACCGCCTGAAGCGGGTGGACGTGGAGCCGGACTATGAGGTTTGGAAGGAATACGCCTATAAAAAGGGCATCCATGGGTCGATTCTGACGTTTCTTGAAATTAAAAAGAACTATTTTTACATCGTGGAAACCACGGTGGACCGCAAGAGCTTTGTCACCGCCCGGGGCTGGGAGGACCTCTCGGAGATGATCAAGCTCTACGAGCGGCACGGCCTGACCGTGGACCAGAAGCTCACGGCCCAGTATCTGCAAAATCCCGCCGTAGCACGGGAGTTCGCGGTTTATTACGACCTCTACAATAAATATAAATCCGACTATCAGATCGAGGACATCCTGAACGGCGCGGCCTCCGGCTCCATTCGGAACCGGGCGCGGGCGGCGCGGTTTGACGAGCGGCTCAGCCTGTTGGGGCTGCTGATCGACGCCATGAACGCGGAGATGCGCCGTGCGGCGGAGACAGACAATGCGATTCTGGAAAATTTGCGGGTCCTCAAGCAGGTAAAAACCCAGCTGAACCAGGCTGGGACCTCCTATGTGACCGTCCTGCACAGGCATCTGGACGCGGAGCAAACGGCCCTGCGCCTGGGACAGAAGGCAAACTCCATTGACTATGAAACCAGTTATTCCTACAACTACGTGATTCGTTTTCTGGAGGATATCCTGGATGCACTGAACCGCAGCGGCGTTTCGGAGAACCAAGAAGCCTTCCAGAGGATTAAGGCGGCTTACGACGCATCTACGGTGGCTCACAAGGATGAGATTGCTAAAATCAAGATACGGCTGGAGAACCTGTTTCAATTTGTGGAGGAGGTGTTTGAGGATGGGCAGGAGATGCTGATTCTGGTGACGGAGCTGACTGTGCGTTATTACTGTGCGAAGTTTATCTCGAAGTTTGGCTGTGATGCCTATTTCAAGCACAACCAGAACCTGTTGTTCTATCAGAGAAAACAGGAGCTTTTGACGGAGATTGCCGCCCTGGAGGAGCTATGAGCGGGCGGATTGGACGGGAGGACGCGTCCGTGCTTGGCAAAAGAAGTTCACTCGCGTGTTGTCTTAAGGTTAGGAATCCTTCTTTCTATGGACGGGGACCGATATCTGGTTGATTTCCTCGGATGTCCGGCTTTGTCATAATCCACATTACATCGGCGATCCTTTTCAAATTGAACATCCATATACTCGCTTATACCAACGATTGGGATGTATTTCTTATTGGCCAAGAGCTTATCAACAGCCGCTCTGGTCCATTTGGGATTCCCTGTCGGGGAAGAAACTCCCCTTACAAAGAGTATATCAACGATTTTCCCCAAGCTGGCTCCTGCGAGATAATACTCGAATATACTGCGAACAACATCTGCCCTTTCCTCATGAATCGCGATTTCTTCCCCATTTAAAACATAGCCATATGGAAGTTTCATAGCTGCCTCACTTTCTAAAACATAAATAAAAGCAGATTTAAGGGAGAGCTAATTTCCTTAAATCTGCTTGCCAACATGTGCGATATGTAATTATAGCCAATTCCAGCATCAATTTTAATACAATTCCAACAAGAAAAACAAAACCTGCGTATAACTATCGTTAAACGCAGGCTTTGTCTACAATGGTCCGAGATGGGAGACTCGAACTCCCGACCTGATGGTCCCAAACCACCCGCGCTACCAACTGCGCTAATCCCGGATATCGGCGGCTTTCCACCGCTAAAGCAAACGGACCGGCATTGAAGAGCCGCAACCGTCCTTATACCATTACCATTTTACTAATTTATTTGTCAAAGTCAAGAAGTAAAACGCAAACGGGAAAAATTTTTGTACGCGCTGTAAAAATTTCCAGGCCTATGCTATAATGGCCTCGGAAGAAGGACCGGCCGCAAAAGCGGCAGGGCAATTTCCGAATTCTCTGAAAAGAAGATGATTTCATGTGGCTCCTGTTTGCGTTTGCTTCCGCGTTTTTTGCGGGGCTTACCGCCATTTTGGCAAAGTGCGGCGTCCGCCGAACGGACTCTACCGTAGCCACGGCCATCCGCACGGTCATTGTGCTGGTCTTTTCCTGGGCAATGGTATTCCTCACCGGGGCCCAGTCCGACATAGAGACCGTCGGGGGAAAGACGCTGCTGTTTTTGGTTCTCTCCGGCCTGGCTACCGGGGCCTCCTGGCTGTGCTACTTCCGGGCGTTGCAGCTGGGAGACGTGAATAAGGTTACGCCAGTGGACAAGAGCAGCACGGTACTGACCATTCTCCTGGCCTTTGTCCTCCTGCGAGAGCCCGTCAGCGTATACAAAGCCCTGGGCATGGTTGGCGTTGGGGCGGGGACCTGTCTGATGATTGAGAAAAAGGCGGGAGAGGAGACCGGGAAGAGCTCCGGCCCCTGGCTGCCCTATGCCCTGGGCTCCGCTGTGTTTGCCAGCCTGACCGCCATCTTGGGCAAGCTGGGTATCCGCGGCGTGGACTCCAACCTGGGCACGGCCATCCGCACCGGCGTGGTGCTAATTATGGCCTGGGCGATGGTTTTTATCACCGGGAAGGGGGCTGCCCTTCGGACGGTTCCCAGGGAGGAGCTGGGCTTGATTTGCCTGTCGGGACTGGCCACGGGGGCCTCCTGGCTGTGCTACTACCGGGCCTTGCAGGATGGGCCCGCCAGTGTGGTGGTGCCCATCGACAAGTTGAGTATCCTGGTGACAGTGGCTTTCTCCGGTCTCGTCTTTCACGAGAGGTTGAGCCGGAAGGCGGCGCTAGGGCTGGCGCTGGTCACCGGGGGGACGCTGGTGATGCTTCGGGGCTGAAACGACAACCGGGACACGCCTTGGCTAGGTCGAGGTTAAAAAACAGCTTATAGTGATGGAAAAGTAGAAAAGGAAAAAGCTCACAGTTAAAGTAGAAGTGGTTTGCCGACCACACAAATGCGAAAATAGGGAGGCATTTGACCTGAAAGATAAAGACATACGTAGTTTAGAACATACAAGCTAGAAGTGTCGATACCCACATTGCATTTGTGGCGACATACCGTAGGGTGAAGATATATGTGTAATTTAAGCAGGCTATCGGAGAAATATTGCGAAAACTGTGTCAGTAGAAGGGCGTAGAAATTTTAAAAGCGGAAGCGTGTCCAGATCATATTCATCAACAGGTCACTATACCTCTGAAGTACAGTGTATCACGGATTGTAGGGAATCTATAAAGGGAAGAGCGATTTGATGATATTTGACCAATATGCGACGACTTGCGAATTTAAAGCGAAAATATGGAAACCGGCATTTTGGGGCAAGAGAATATCATGCGGCCACGTTTAAGAGGCATCAGAAGTTATGACGAAAAACCCCTTAAGGGGTGACCCATGAAAGAAATGCGGCCGGCAAACCTTTCGGGCCCCTTAAGGGGTTTTGTCTGTATCATGCCATTCCAGGGCTTACGCAAGCTTACGGCTTAGTTGAAGGTTATGACTTTCCCGCCGCCGTATTCAGGCCGCCGCCTCATACCAGGCGTACACAAAGTCATAGATGGAAGGACCGTCCGCCTTCGGCTGGACCGTAAACCAGAAGGATTGGTCCTCTTGCCGGAGTTCTACAAGCGAGTTGTGTGGATTGAACGAGAAGCTTTGCCGGTAGTCCGGGGAGGACAGCCTTAGCTCATCGGGGGAGAGGGTATAGCTGGCCGGGGCAAGGGCCCACACGTAGTCCTCCGCGAAAGCCTCCGTGCGGTCAAGCCGGACGGGGTCCGTCGTGCGGGAGGCAACGTATTCCTCTCCTTGGGTGAAGAGAAGAAAGAGAACGGAACCGCTTGAGAAAATCTCATCCAGCGCCTCCTGAATGGGGATACTCTGGCCCTCCGCGATCTCGTACCAGGACTGCGCCAGATAGAAAATGGACGGCGTTCCGGGTGCGGGCTCCGCCCGGAGCCAGACGTCCCTGTCCCAGGTGTGGAGCAGGACCAAATCGCTCTCCGGCCAGAAACGGAGGCTCAGGTCCCCGCTTATCATCAGCAAAGACCCGGCGGGCATGCTGCCGGGGTCCCCGGCATAGCTCCAGAGATACTTGTCCGTAAATTCCCCGATCCAGTCCGACAGGGCCTGGGGGGCCACATCGTATCGCCCGCCCCCTTCGGAGGCCAGCAGGGTCATGTTAATGGTATCCGCCTCCATAAGATGGTCCATCACCGCCTGGGCAAGGCCGGCGGCGGAGACGACGGAGGTTTCCGCTTTCAGGGTGGCGGTGCCCAGGTAAATGGTGTCCAGGGCGGGGATCTCCCGGAGCTTTTGGCGGACAAACTCTTCAGAGAGGGTGAACCTGCCCTCATGCTGGAAGCTGTGGAGATACACGAAGTCCGCGTACGAAACCGTGTCCCCGGAGTGCCAGGAGGGAACATAGAACATCAGCCAGAGGTCCTCGGAGGAGGGGGCGGCCCAGTGGTCCTGTGCCCCCTCGCCCAGCGCCGGGGCGTCCTGGAGCTCCGGCGTGTGGAACTCGTAGGAGACCTGCCGGAAGACATAGTATTTCCCGTCCACCTCCACCCCATAGCCCTCGCCGATGCTGGTAATCCGCCAGTCGTCGCAGTAAGCGCCCTCCACGCGGGAGGCGCGGAACCGCTCCTCCACCGCCGTCAGGGCGGCGTCCTTGACGGTGAACTCCTCGTCAAACCACCCGATCATGTGGTCTGTGAAGTGCCGCTGGTCGTTGTAGACCAGAAGGTTCTCCCCGTCGAAGTACAGAGTCCGGTGTTGTTGAGACAGTGTGGAGGCTCCTGGTGAGGAGAGCCGGATGTCGGCCCGGAAGGGCATGGAGCGGGTGGCGGGGTCCCAACCGTCGAAGCAGAAATACGTGCCCTCGGGCCAGACGGTCCACAGCAGGGGCCGCAGGTCCGCTTTGTAGTACTTCCCGTCCCGGCGGAAGTAGAAGTGGTCGGCGTAGAAGCCCTGGGAGACCAACTCGTTTACTCCGTCACCGTCCAGATCGATGTGCTGGGGATAGTCCTCCATCCGAGCCAGGAGAACGGGCCAGCCTTCCTCGTTCAAATAATAGTATTCGTGGGTGACGGTCCGGGGTCCGTCGTTGGCGTTGTAAGTGATGCAGAAGCCGTCGTGTCCCAGGAGGTTGCAGAACAGGGAGGCGCTGTAGTTCCCGCCTGCGCCGGGGCGGAAGGACCAGAAGGGCGTGGGGAATGAGCTTCTGGCTATGTGCTGGACTCCGGCATAGACCCTGCCGCCGCCCTCGAAGAACATCAAGCCATAGTCCCCCAGGACGTGGTCCGGGTCCTCCAAGCCCCCCAGCATATTCAGGGAGCTGTCGGGGAAGGGAAGCTTCTCCGACACCTTGGGCTCATAGGGCTCCAGGCCGTCCAGGGGGATGGTGACGGCGGCGTTCCAGTCCGGCCGGTCCGCCTGCTTCAGGCTCTCGCAGGAGAGAACGCTCTCCCGGACGCGGCCAATCACCAGGTTCATCAAGGACATGCCGGTGGTCTCGCCCCGCTTCAGCTCCGGGGCCCAGTCGGGGCGGCTGACGCCGTACTGATACCGGCCGTCGCTGCCCAGAATCTCCATGTTTCGAGGCAGATAGTCCGGCTCCAAATCCACCCGGTAGAGGGAGCAGAGCCAGCCCATGGGGTTCGACAGGCTGCTGGACAGGGAGTAGGACATTCCCCAGTGGACCCGGAGCATCTCGCCATCTTCCAGGTCGAAATACTCCGGCGGATTCTCCGGGGTGTAGACGATCAGCTTGGACATGATGTCAACCTCCGGGCCGCCGTAGTTCTGAAGCTCCTCCGCCAGGGCGGCAACGGCCTCGTCCACGTCGTGAAAGCGGGTCGGTTCGGGGGCCGGGGCCTCCGTTTTCTTGGCTCCGGTGAAGGTGACGGCGCACACCAGCGCCGCCAGGGCCACGGCGGCGAAGAGGGCCCGGCCCAGATAGACCGGGTTCTCCGCCACGCGGGTGATCCGGTCCTTGAGCTGGCGCTTTCCCGCCGTCATGGTGGTGGCGGAGAGCAGGGGATTCGCCGGGGCTTTCCGCACGGGGATAAGGGAGAGAAGGGTCCGGCCATAGGGCACCCGCTCCGCCTCGCCGAGACGGCGGAGGGCTCCCTCGTCACAGGCCAGCTCGCAGTCTGTCCGGGAGGCCAGGGCCGCCCACCAGACCAGGGGGTCGAACCAGTAAACCGTCAGGCACACGGCCCGGAGCAGGGACCAAAGGGGGTCAAGGTGCCGGGCGTGGGTCTCCTCGTGGGCCAGGACGTGCCGGAGGCGGTCCGGGCTTTGGAGGGCGGCGGGGGTCAGGTAAATGGCGGGGCGGAAGAGCCCGAAGAGGCAGGGGGAGGGCAGACCCTCCTCCACCAGATAGACCCGGCGACCGGTGCCCTCCACGGGATAGGGCGTCCGCGCCCTGCGGAGCTTTCGCCAGAACAGCAGATTGGAGAGGACCAGCCAGCAGGCCATGGCCGCCATGCCGCCGTACCAGATGGGGGGCAGCTGGTCCGCCAGGACGATCTGCCGGGCGTATTCCACCTCATGGACCACCTGCTGGCTGTTGGTATAGCTGTAAACGCTGTTTTCCGAGGGCGGGCCCAGCACGATTTTGGGGTCCTCTTCGGAACGGTACGAGGGAAGGGGCCCCTCTGGAGCGGTCAGGGTGACCCGGGAGGGGGACAGGTAGAGCGCCTGTCCCTCCAGGCCGGACACCACCGGCTCCGCCGCCGTCAGCAAGCTGAAATCCGCCGCCGGAAGGCTGGCCGGAATCAGCAGCCGCAGCAGCACCAGCCCCCAGAGGGCGTACTGGGCCCGGCGGGAGAGGACCTTCCGAAACAGCCGCCGGAGGGCCAACAGCGCCAAAATCAGCGCCGAGGAGGTCAGCAGGATTTCCTTCATGTGTCCTCACCTCCCGCTTTGTCCAGGATGGCGGACAGCTCCGCGATGTCCGATTCGGACAGCCGGCGGCTCTCCACCATGGCGCTCATCATCAGCCCCAGGCTGCCGCCGTAGACCTTGGAGAGGAAGCTTTCCGTCTCGTCCCGGGCGGCGTCCTCCCGCCGGAGGGCGGGAAAGTAGCGCTTGGCCTTTCCGCCCTCCTCGTGCCGGACGGCTCCCTTGGCCTCCAGCCGGGAGAGCATGGTGATCACCGTGTTTTTGCTCCACCCGGTCTCCTCCCGAAGAGCCGCCGTCAGCTCCGTGATGGTGCTGGGAGCGCGGTCCCACAGGCGGCGCATCAGCTTCCACTCGCTGTTGGAAAGTTCAATTTTCATGAAAACACCTCCCTCGGTCAGGTATACGATTGTCTACCTAAAGCATAACAGGGAGGTAGACGTTTGTCAACCTCAAATTGGTTACAAACTGGAAACGCCCGCTGCCGTAAGGCAGCGGGCGCTGATGTTTCAAGGGCCGGAGGAGAGGTTTCCGCTTTTTGCCAAAATTTCCAGAGTTTTCTTATGGATTTCGACAGAAAGCCGGAGCGGGACGTGCTATCATCAACTTTGAAAAGCCCGTCCCATCCGGGGCCAGGGGCAAAAACTGGCGAATCAGGTATATTTTTGACAAAAGAGGGGAACGCTATGGAAATCCTGGCAAAGAGCGCGGACCGGAACCTGCTGCTGGAGCTCAGCGGGGAGCTGGACCACCCCGGAGCCCGGACCGCCCTCCGGGAGCTGGAGGAGGCCCTGGACGCGGCCCTGCCCCGGAAGCTGGTGCTGGACCTGTCGGGGGTGACCTTTATGGACAGCTCCGGCATCGCGGTAATTCTTCGGGCCCGGCAGAAGATGCAGCTTCTGGACGGGGGGCTGCTGGTGCGGGGCGTGCCACCCCAGGCCCGGCGGGTGCTGGAGGCCGCCGGGGTGAACCGGCTGGTGACGATCAAATAAGGAGGTTTTACATACATGAGGACCAAGGCAGTCAATGAGGTCACGATGGACTTTCCCAGCCAGAGCCGGAACGAGAGCTTTGCCCGCTCCGCCGCGGCCTGTTTCGCCGCCCAGCTGGACCCTACCCTCAACGAGCTGGAGGATATCAAAACCGCCGTCAGCGAGGCGGTGACCAACGCCATTGTCCACGGCTACCCGGACGCCATCGGCGGCGTGACGCTGAAGCTGCGGGTGCTGGCGGGGAACGTGCTGGAGCTGACGGTAAAGGACCACGGCCGGGGCATTCCCGATGTGGACAAGGCCCGCCAGCCCATGTTTACCACCGGGGGGGAGGAGCGCAGCGGCATGGGCTTTACCATCATGGAGAGCTTTATGGATAAGGTGACGGTGCGGTCCGCCGTGAACAAGGGGACCACGGTGGTGATGCGGAAAAAGCTGGCCCCCCGCGTGAAGAAATGAGCGCCGCGCTGGAGCTCCTCCGGGCGGCCCAGCAGGGGGACCGGGACGCCTGCGAACAGGCGGTCATCGAGAACAACGGCCTGATCTGGAGCGTGGTCCGGCGGTACTACGGCCGGGGCGTGGAGCCGGACGATCTATATCAACTGGGCTGCCTGGGGTTTTTGAAGGCGGTCCAGGGGTTCGACTTCGATTACGGCACCTGCTTTTCTACCTATGCCGTGCCCAAGATTGCCGGGGAGATCCGCCGCTTCCTGCGGGACGACGGAGCCGTGAAGGTGGGGCGCAGCATCCGGGAACAGGCACAGACCCTTTACACGGCCCGAGAGCGTCTCCGCCACCAGCTGGGCCGAGAGCCGGCCCTGTCGGAGCTGTCGGAGGCCACGGGTCTGACGCCGGAGGAGATTGCCCGGACGGACCTGGCCACTGACGCACCGGAGTCCCTCCAGCAGGAGACGGCGGATGGGCTGACTTTGGAGGGCTCCCTGGGCACCGAGGCCCCGGAGGAGGGGCTGGTGGAGCGCATCGCCCTCCGGGAGGCCATTGACCGCCTGCCGGAAAAGGAGCGGATGACGATTCTCCTCCGCTATTTCAAGGGTCTGACCCAGGAGCAGACGGCCCGGGTGGTGGGCGTGTCTCAGGTGCAAATATCCCGGCTGGAGCGCCGGGGATTAAAGCGGCTGCGGGAGAGCTTTGAGGTGTAACTTCCGTTTTTTAAAAGACACAGGGGGCTCTTGACAAGCCTTGCGGCTTGGGGTTCCCGTATACCCGAAGGGCAAGAAGAACCCTAACACGGCTCCGTGCCCGGTGAAAGACTGGGTTGAATCGACGGCGGCGAGAGACCGGCGGCCGCGGAGACCGGCTGAAAATAAGCCTCCCCTTGAAATTCCGTCATAGTCCCCCAGTAGCGCTTGGGCATGTTGCTCATGCGCAGACGGGGGTTCTCCCGTTCCTTAATGGCGATGGTGTCGTAGAAGCGTTTCCACAAAAGGCGGTAATGGGCTTCCATCTCGTCCGGTGGGGCCATCTGAAAAGATGCCAGGGGACGAATGACTGACTGACCGGGGACATGAAACAGGGCCTCCTTGTGGGTGCGGTCATAGAGGAAAAACGGCTCGTTATGAAAGCGGGCGGTGAAGTGTCCGCCCAGTACGGGGAGCACCCGATTTTTCGGCTCAATCTCGCCCCCCAGCACGCCTCCCAGGTCGGAGAAGCGGACGAAGCCTTTTAAAAGATGGACTTCTCCATTCAGGTGCTGGACAGCCCGGATAACTGGGTAGAGGGTCCCGTCGGAGCGGTTGCGGAGAAAGCCGGGGCCCTCCCGGAGCAGCTTGGCGACGACCTGGAACAGGCGCAACTCCTTCTCCGGCAGACAGGTGAGAAAGCCGCGCCGCAGCAGCACGGCGGCTTCCGGGGACAAGGCGGCGACCTTCCGCAGAACGCGGGCCGCGTGCTCTGGGTTTTGGGGGACCGTCCGGGAATCGAATAGGGTAAAGACGCCATCCTCGCCGGAGCAGAATCCGGCGGGGATTTCTCTGTGGGCGTAGCTGTCAAAGATGCAGGAGAGGAAGCCGTCGAAGCTGCCGTCGTAGTGATAGATTACGTCCATAGAAATCCTCCGGGAGCGGGTTACGCCGTCTCTGCCGAATCAAAGAGGGACAATTGCACCGCCTCTTGCTGGGGCAGCAGGGGCCGCTCGGCGGCGATAAGCCCCCGAAGGAGACTGTCCGGCGTGAAGCGCAGGCCCTCCGCCATTTTGCCGGAGGCGGTGAGAAAATACTGGGCCCGCTTCATCACCACGCCAAGCTTTTTCAGGTTGTCGATATGAAGGGGCCCCACCCGCCGGGCGCTGAGAATCCGCCGGGCGGAGGTGACCCCCACGCCGGGAATCCGCAGCAGGGTTTCATAGGCAGCGGTGTTGACCTCCACCGGGAAGAAGTCCAAGTGGGCCAGGGCCCAGCTGCATTTGGGGTCCACCCGGGTGTCAAAGTCCTGGTTTCCCTCGTCCAGCAGCTCCTCCGCCCGGAAACCGTAGAATCGCAGCAGCCAGTCCGCCTGATAGAGCCGGTGCTCCCGCAGAAGGGGCGGCTTGACATCCTTGGCGGGCAGCAGGGCGTGCTCCACCACCGGGACATAAGCGGAATAGAACACTCGTTTCAGACTGTAGCGGTCATAGAGGCCCTGGGTCAGCCGGAGAATGTGAAAGTCCGTATCCTGGGTAGCTCCAACAATCAGCTGGGTGCTCTGTCCGGCGGGGGCGAAGCGGGGGGCGTGCCGGTACTTTACCAGCTCCTCCCGGCTTTGCTGGTTTCGGGTCTGAATCTGCCGCATGGGGGCCAAAATGGCCCCTTTTGTTTTGTCCGGGGCCAGGGATTTCAGCCCTGCCTCCGAGGGCAGTTCAATGTTCACGCTGAGCCGGTCCGCCAAAAAGCCCAGCCGCTCCACCAGCTCCGGTGCGGCGCCGGGGATGGCCTTGGCGTGGATATAGCCGTTGAAGCGGTACTGCTCCCGGAGCAGGGACAGGGCCTGAATCATCAGCTCCGTGGTGTAGTCCGGGCTGCGAAAAACCCCGGAGGAGAGAAAGAGCCCCTCGATATAATTCCGACGGTAAAACTGGATGGTTAGATCCGCCAGCTCCTCTGGGGTGAAGGCTGCTCGCTTTGTATCGTTGCTCCGGCGATTGACGCAGTATTTGCAATCGTACACACAGCGGTTGGTCAGCAGAACCTTTAGCAGGGTGACACAGCGCCCGTCGGCGGAAAAGGTGTGGCAGCAGCCCGCCAGAGCGGTGGAGGTGTTGCCGATATACCCTTTCTTTGCGGTCCGGGTCCCGCCGCTGGAGGTACAGGCGGCGTCATACTTGGCGGCGTCGGTGAGGACGGTCAGCTTCTCCAGGACGTCCATGGCTTTTCACGCAGGGTCTCCCACAGCCGCACGTTCCAGGCCTCCGGGAGACAGACGGCCTTATGGGTGTGCTGGGCGGGCCGTTCGATCAGGTCGATGAGACGGAATAGCTGAGCGGTGAGAATGGCAACGCCCAGAACCGTAAAAAAGAAAGTCCAGCCAGTCATAAGGAATCCCTCCGATATAGAAAATTTGTTCGAGTATTATTTTAACTCGAACAATCGTTCTTGTCAAGGGGGAAACAAAAAAAGCGGCACGGTTTTTTACCGCGCCGCTTTGGAATTTATTGACCTGATTTCACCAACAGGGAGCCGTCCAGATAGACGGCGCCTCCAAAGCCCAGGAGGGGGAAAAAGAAGGAAGGGAGTAACGCCAGCCCCAGGCCAAACCTCGCACTTCGGTTGAAGGCGAAAGCCAGGTCCATGCCCAGCCTAAGGAGGACATAGACATTATAAAAAGGCAGGAGCAGCCGGAGGGCCCTCCGGCCGCTGCCGTAGAGCTCATGGAACAACAGCCATGTCCGGTAAAACGGAATCGCCGCTTCCCAGCCCCGACAGCCCATCTTTTGAAAACAGCGCCATCGACCCGCCGTCCCGGCAAGCCAGAGCAGCGCCGCCCCGGAGATTATTGCAGCCATCCCCGCCTCCTGTTTTCTTTGTTGCAAATATCGTGCGTTCCTCTGGGAAATAGTAACACATAAGTATTCAAATGTCAACATATGCGTTCGATACACCACTTTTTTTCGGATACACTTTTTAAGAGGTGATGAACATGAGCGAGATGCGCTTGGATCCCGTGGTGGTGGGCGAGGTGATTGCCGCCTACCGGCTCCGGAAGGGTGTGACCCAGGAGGTGTTGAGCGGCTTGGCGGATATCGGCAGGACCCACCTCAGCGCCATTGAGCGGGGCGGGCGGAAGCCCACCCTAGAGACGCTGTACCGGATCAGCCTTGCGCTGGATGTGAAAATGAGCAGTATCGTCCTGGACATTGAGCATGCGCTGAAGGAGCCCCGCTGAAGGACTGGCCTTTGCCGGATAAAGCTGTTATAATCAAAGGGCCGAATCACGATGCAAAGGAGAACCTGCCATGAACCGCTGTTTCATCTTCGCCGCCGGGAGCTTTTACGGTCTGCGGGAGCGGCCCGGCCCCGGCGATTTCGTCATCGCCGCCGATGCGGGCTATGAAATCTGTCTGAAAGAAGGGCTCCAGCCAGACCTTCTTCTGGGGGACTTTGACTCCATGGAGCCACCGGCAAACTTTGCCCAGGTCCGCCGCTTGCCGGTGGAGAAGGACGACACGGACACGCTGGCCGCGCTCAAGGTCGGGCTGGAACAAATGTACGATACCTTTTATATTTATGGCGGCACAGGGGGAAAGCGTCTGGATCACACGCTGGCGAATCTCCAATCCCTGCTGTTCCTCCGCCGGAGGGGAGCCAGGGGTTTCCTTTATGACGACGATTTCATTTGGACTGTTCTGGAAAACGAGGCGCTGATGATTCCCCGCACGGTGGAGTGGGGGCTGTTTTCGGCTTTCTGCCTGGGAGACCAGGCGGAGGGCGTGGATGAGGAGGGCTTTCAGTACCCTCTGCGGGATGCGCTGCTGACCCCGGACGTTCCACTGGGGGTCAGCAATCATATTCTGGAGCCGGAAGCGCGCATCGCCGTCCGAAAAGGCGCGCTGGCGGTGGGCTGGGAGCTGGAATCGTTAGACTAGAGATAGAATAACGAAATGACAAAAGTGTGGTTGCGCAGCAAGGGAAGTTCATGTATAATGAACAACAACGGAAAGGTTGACCTTTCCGAATACAACATGGCCGTGGGACCGAGGGCGGGCACGGAAGCAAGGAGTTTTTTATGGCGGCATTTACCGTAAACGGCAAACCAGTCACCGTGGAGAAGAACCAGAAGCTGATCCGTTTCCTGCGGGACGATTTGGGGCTGACCTCCGTGAAGGACGGATGCAGCGAGGGCGCCTGCGGCACCTGCACGGTGCTGATCGACGGCAAGCCCACCCGGGCCTGTATTCCCCAGACGGACAAGCTGGAGGGGAAAACCGTCCTCACCGTGGAGGGCCTGACGGATTTTGAAAAGCAGGTTTATACATACGCCTTCGGCCAGGCCGGGGCGGTCCAGTGCGGCTTCTGCATTCCGGGCATGGTGATGTGCGCCAAGGCCCTTCTGGACGGGAACCAAAGCCCCACCCGGGAGGAGGCGGCCTTCGCCATCCGCAACAACATCTGCCGGTGCACCGGCTATGTAAAAATTATCGACGCCATCCTGCTGGCGGCGGAGCTGCTTCGGGCCGGGGCGGTCCCTGAAATCCCCTCCGATTGGTCCTTGGGAGCTCGGGTGCCCCGGGTGGACGTGGAGGAGAAAGTCACCGGAACGGGAATCTATCCCGACGACGTGTACATGGACGGCATGCTTTATGCCTCCGCCGTCCGCTCCCAATACCCCAGGGCCCGGGTCCTGGCGATTCACACCGAGGAGGCCAAGGCCCTGCCCGGCGTGGTGGGCGTCTTTACCGCCGCCGACATCCCCGGCAGCAACAAGGTGGGCCACCTGAAAAAGGACTGGGACACCATGATTGCCGTGGGGGATATCACCCACTATTTAGGCGACGCCATCTGCATCGTGGCCGCCGAGGACCAGGAAACCCTTACCAAGGCCAAGGCCCTGGTGAAGGTGGAGTATGAGGAGCTGCCCATGGTTCGCAGCCCCCAGGAGGCCATGGCGGAGGGCGCGCCCCTGGTCCACCGGGAGGGGAATCTCCTGGCCCACAAACACATCCAGCGGGGCGACCCGGAAGCGGCCATTGCGAAAGCCAAGCATGTGCTGACGGAGAAATTCTCCACCCCCTGGACGGAGCATGCCTTCTTAGAGCCGGAGTGCGCCGTGGCCTATCCCGACGGGGACGGGGTGATGGTCCTCTCCACGGACCAGGGGACCTACGACACCCAGCATGAGACCATGGGGATGTTGGGCCTCCCGCCGGAGAAGGTGAAGGTCCAAAACTGCCTGGTGGGCGGCGGCTTCGGCGGCAAGGAGGACGTGACGGTCCAGCACCACGCCGCGCTGGTGGCCTATTTGACAAAGCGCCCGGTGAAGGTGAAGCTCAGCCGGGCGGAGAGCCTGCTGATCCACCCCAAGCGGCATCCCATGGAGATGGAGTTTACCCTGGGCTGCGACGAAAACGGCGTCATCCAGGGGGTGAAGGCCAGCGTAGTGGCGGACACCGGCGCTTACGCCTCCTTAGGTGGGCCGGTGCTGGAGCGGGCCTGTACCCACGCCGCCGGGCCTTACAATTACCAGAACTTTGAGATTGATGGCTGGGCCTGGTACACCAACAATCCCCCCGCTGGGGCCTTCCGGGGCTTTGGCGTTACCCAGACCTGCTTTTGTATCGAGAGCCTTTTAAACCAGATGGCGGACCTAGTGGGCATTAGCCCCTGGGAAATCCGCTACCGCAACGCCATTCGCCCGGGCCAGGAGCTGCCAAACGGCCAGATTGTGGATGAGTCCACCGGCCTGGTGGAGACCCTGGAGGCGGTGAAGCCCTACTACGAAAAGGCCAAGTACGCCGGCCTCGCCTGTGCCATGAAGAACGCCGGCGTAGGCGTGGGTATCCCGGACACGGGTCGGGTCCGGCTGACGGTGGAGGACGGCAAGGTCCATATCTTCGCCGGGGCCTCCTGCATCGGTCAGGGCCTGGGCACGGTGCTGACCCAGATGATCTGCGACCAGACGGGCCTTCCTCATGAGAGCGTGGTTTATGAGCGGTCGAATACCTATTTCGCGCCGGACTCCGGCACCACCTCCGGTTCCCGCCAGACCCTGTTCACCGGCGAGGCCTGCCGCCGAGCCTGTGAGGGATTGCGGGCGGCTTTGGAGGAGGGGGGCCTTAACTCCCTGAACGGCCGGGAGTTTTGCGGCGAGTACCTGGGCAAAACGGACCCTTTGGGGGCCGACGTGCCCAACCCTGTCAGCCACATCGCCTATGGCTATGCCACCCAGGTGTGTATTCTGGACGAGGACGGGAAGCTGCGGCAGATCGTGGCCGCCCACGACGTGGGCAAGGCGGTGAATCCCCTGTCGGTGGAGGGCCAAATCGAGGGCGGCGTGGTGATGTCTATGGGCTACGCCCTGACGGAGCGCTACCCGTTGACCGACTGCAAGCCCAACGTGAAATTCGGTACCCTGGGGCTGTTCCGGGCCAATCAGGTGCCGGAGATTGTCCCCATCATTGTGGAGAAGGAGGGGCTGAACGTGGCCTGCGGAGCCATCGGCATTGGGGAGATCACCTCAATTCCCACCGCTCCGGCCATTGCCGACGCCTATTTCCGCTACGACGGAAAGCGCCGCACGGCCCTGCCCCTGGAGGGGACACCCTACGCGAAAAAGTGATACAAAGAGCCGGGGCGGCAGTCCGCCCCGGCTGAAATCCTACCGGCTCAATTCCGCCAGGGCCTCCGGCGTATCCACGTCGGTTAACTCCTCCTCCGGCGCTTCCAGCAGTATCAGGTCCTCCTCATGTCGCCGGATAACGGTGTTTCCCCCGTGGTCCTCTCGAAGGGCCAGCAGCTCCGGGAAGAAGCGGGCGGGAAAGACGCAGGGATTTCCCCGGACCCCGCCGTGAGCCAGGGCGGCGATTTTCTCCGGCTGGGAGCGCCAGAGCTCCACCAGGGCCTTGACGCTCTCCCACTTCAAAAGAGGCTGGTCGCTGACCAGGAACATGGCGGCGGCGCAGTCTCCCAGGGATTCCAGTCCCAGGTGGATGGTGTGGCTGATGCCCCAGTCCGGGTGCTCGTTCCGGATGGCGGAGAAGCGAAACCGCTCCGCCAGCTCCAGGACCTCCGGGTATTGGGTTACCACCGCGACCCGTTTGAATTCCTCCCCGGGAACAGCCTCCAGCGCCCGGAGAATCAGGCTCCGGCCGTCAAGCTCGGCGGCCAGCTTGTTTTCCCCAAACCGGCGGGCGTTTCCCGCCGCCATCACAACACAGCCCAATGTTTTCGGCATATCCTGCAACCCCTATCGTTAGCAAATGGTTTTATAAACATAGTATATCCTCTTTTCTCCCGCCCAGTCAAGCACCCCCTTTCCCGGGAGCGAAGTTGTAATAGAAAAGGAGGGCACCCAATGAGCAAAAGCGTCGGCAAGAGCGTGATCCGGGTGGACGCTTACGAAAAGGCCACAGGCCGGGCCAAATACATGGACGACCTCTGTGACCGCAGCGCCCTGATTGCGAAAATCTGCCATTCCACCATTGCCCACGGCTTTGTGAAGTCCGTGGATACCTCGGCGGCGGAGGCCGTCCCCGGTGTGGTAAAGGTCCTGACCTGCTTTGACGCGCCGGACATTGAGTTTCCCACGGCGGGCCATCCCTGGTCCACGGACCCCCACCACCAGGACGTGGCGGACCGGAAGCTTTTAAACCAGCATGTCCGCTACTACGGCGACGAGGTGGCCGTAGTCATCGCCGAGGATGAGGTGGCTGCCTCCCAGGCCGTCCGGGCTATCCGGGTGGAGTACGAGGAGCTGCCCTTCGTCCTGGATGTCCAGGAGGCTATGAAGGACGGCGCGCCCCAGCTCCATGAAGAGCGGTATCCGGGCAACATTCTGGCTCACTCCGACGTCCGCCGGGGAGATTATGAAACCGCCCGGCAGGAGCCCGGCCTCATCAAGGTGGAGGGCTGGTACGACACCCCCACCGTCCAGCACTGCCACATTGAAAACCACGGCTGCTTCGCCTACGAGGAGGCGGGCCGGGTGGTGGTGGTCAGCTCCACCCAGATACCCCACATTGTCCGCCGGGTGGTGGGCCAGGCCTTGGGCCTCCCCTGGGGCAGGGTCCGGATCATCAAGCCCTACATTGGCGGTGGATTTGGCAACAAGCAGGACGCGCTGTACGAGCCCCTGTGCGCCTGGTGCTCCACGAAGGTCGGAGGACGATTGGTGAAGCTGGAGTGCAGCCGGGAGGAGACCTTCGTTTCCAACCGGGTCCGCCACGCCATCCGCACCCACATCATTTCCTATGTCCGGCCCGACGGGACCCTGGTCGCCCGGAAGCTGGAGGCCTTTTCCAACCAGGGGGCCTACGCCTCCCATGGCCACGGCATCGTGGCCAAGGGTATGAATGCCTTCCCCCAGCTCTACCCCTGCCCCAATGTAGAGTGCGACAGCTGGACGGTGTACACGAACCGTCCCTCCGCCGGGGCTATGCGGGGCTACGGCATCCCCCAGGCCATGTTCGCCGGGGAGAGCCACATTGACGACATCTGCAAGGCGATTCACATGTTCCCCCTGGAATTCCGCCGGAAAAACCTGATGCCCATGGGCTATGTGGACGGCTTTTCCAAGAACGAGCTCTATTCCGACACCTTCAACCAGTGCATGGACAAGGCTCTGGAGCTGCTGGACTACCGGAGAAAGTTTGAGGAATACCAAAACCAGACCGGCCCGGTCCGCAGGGGCGTGGGGCTGGCGGTATTCTGGTACAATACCGCCGTGTGGCCCATCTCTCTGGAATCCTCCTCCTGCCGGATGGTTTTGAACCAGGACGGCTCCCTCCAGTTCCAGACCGGCGAGACGGAGATCGGCCAGGGCTGCGACACGGCCTATTCCCAGATGGTGGCGGACGCCGTGGGAATTCCCCTAGGCGACGTCCACGTGGTCTCCACCCAGGACACGGATATTACCCCCTTCGGCACCGGGGCCTACGCCTCCCGGCAGACCTACATCGGCGGCTTTTCCATCATGCAGACGGCCCTAGCCCTGCGGGAGCGCATCTTAAACGTTGCCCACGAGCAGACCCGGATGCCTGTTTCCAACCTGGACCTGGTGGACGGGCAGATCGTCCGCAAGAGCGACGGGCGCGTTCTGAAATCCCTGGGGGACCTGGCGACGGAAAGCCTGTACTCCCTGGAGAGCAGCCGCCATATCACCGCCGAGACCACCGCCCAAATCAAATCCAACGCCTATTCCTTCGGCTGCTCCTTCGCGGAGGTGGAAGTGGACATTCCCATGTGCAAGGCAACCCTTCTGCGGCTGGTGAACGTCCACGACTGCGGCACGCTCATCAACCCCGCCCTGGCGGAGGCCCAGGTCCACGGCGGCATGTCCATGGCCATCGGCTACGGTCTTTCCGAGGAATTGAAGTTCGACGAAAGGACCGGCAAGCCCCTGAACAACAACTTGCTGGACTATAAGCTCTCCACCTTCATGGACCACCCCACTCTGGAGGCCGCTTTTGTGGAGAACCCGGAGCCTACCAGCCCTTACGGCACCAAGGCCCTGGGCGAGCCCCCGGCCTGCTCCGGCGCACCGGCCATTCGGAACGCCGTTTTGAACGCCACCGGCGTGGCCATCGATTCCTGCCCCATCACGCCCCACGTCCTCTATCGAAAGTTCAAAGAGGCGGGGCTCATCAACGACTAAAGGAGGGCCCAGCGTATGTATGACATGAAAGCCTTATACCAGGCCAAAAGTGTGAAGGACGCCGTGGCCCTGCGCCTTGCCCATCCCGAGGCTCAGATCATCGCCGGAGGCTCTGACGTGCTGGTCCAGATGCGGGAGGGCAAGCGGGCTGGGGCGGAGTTCATCTCCATCCAGACCCTGGACGAGATCCGGGGCGTGTTCCTGGACGCCGACGGGACCCTTCGTATCGGCGCCCTTACCAGCTTTTCCCACATCACCCGGGACCCCTTGATTCAAAAATACATCAACGTCCTGGGGGAGGCGGTGGACCAGGTGGGCGGCCCCCAGATTCGAAACATCGGCACCATCGGCGGAAACACCTGCAACGGCGTCACCTCCGCCGACTCCGCTTCCACCCTCCACGCCTGGGAGGCCATTGTGGAGCTGACGGGACCTAACGGCGTCCGCCGCCAGCCCATTCAGGACTTCTACATCAAGGCGGGCAAGGTGGACCTCCGGGAGGGCGAGATTCAAACCGCCATCCTGATTCCGAAAGAAAGTTATAGAAACTTCTTCGGCCACTATATCAAGTACGCCATGCGAAACGCCATGGACATCGCCACCCTGGGGACCTCCGTCAACGTCCGCCTCTCCGCCGATAAGAAAACGGTGGAGCGGGCAAGGGTTGCCTTCGGCGTGGCGGGCCCCGTGCCCCTGCGGGCCGAAACGGCGGAGAAACTGGCCGCCGGACAGCCCGTCAGCCTGGAGCTGGCGGAGCGGTTCGCCCAGGCCGTCAAGGAGGACATCAATCCCCGGGACTCCTGGCGGGCGGCCAAGGACTTCCGCCTCCACATCGCCGTGGAGAGCGCGAAGCGGGCCTTCATCGAGTCCGTGAAACTGGCGGGAGGTGATCTGTGATGGAGAAACACAACATCCAATATCAGACGGTCCGTTTCAACCTTAACGGCAAGGACGTGGAGCGGACGGTGGACGTCCGGGCCAGCCTCACCGACATGCTGCGGAATGACTTCCGCATGACCTCGGTCAAGAAGGGCTGCGAGGTCGGGGAATGCGGAGCCTGCAACGTGCTGATTGACGGCGAGGCGTTCA
Organism: uncultured Oscillibacter sp.; assembly: GCA_910587705.1. Taxonomy (GTDB): domain Bacteria; phylum Bacillota; class Clostridia; order Oscillospirales; family Oscillospiraceae; genus Oscillibacter. The sequence continues at coordinate 124,435 of CAJUMX010000004.1, read as the reverse complement.
ACTCCTGCATTTACCTGGCCGTCTGGGCGGAGGGAAAGAAGGTCCGCACCCTGGAGGGCCTCCTGGGCCCCAACGGGGAGCTTTCCGACATCCAGCAGGCCTTTGTGGACGAGGCGGCGATTCAGTGCGGCTTCTGCTCTCCGGGCTTCATCCTGACGGCGGTGGAGATTCTGGAATCCGGCAAGGAGTACACGGACGCGGAGCTGCGCAAGCTCCTCTCCGGCCACCTCTGCCGGTGCACAGGGTATGAAAACATCCTCCGGGCGGTGAAGAAAACCATGTACAAGCGGCTGGGGAAGGAATTGCCCCAGTGACGGCAAACCGGCGGGACGCATACAGCGTCCCGCCGGTTTGAGGTTTTTAATAGCCTGTTTTCCTGCCCTCCGGCTGTCCGTAGGATTTGAACCGCTCCATGACGTCCTCCATGGCCTCCTTGCCGAGGATGTTGGGCGTCCCGACGCACAGGGACCGGTATTGAAGCTCCGCCACATATTCCATGTTCAGCGCCAGGCCGTAGGCCCCGGCGAGGTCCTTCCCGCAGGCCACCAGCCCGTGGTTTCCCAGCAGCACGGCGTCGCTGTCCCCGGCGGTCTCCACGGCGGCCTCCGCCAGCTCCAGGGTGCCGAAGGGGTAATAGGGCGCACAGGGAATTTCCGCCGCCCCGGCGTCGGCGATGGCGTAATGGACGGCCCGGAGGGGCTGTCCCAGCACGGCGAAGGTAGTGCAGTACATGGAGTGAGTATGAACCACGGCCCGGATATGAGGCTTATTCTTGTAAAAAAGGGTGTGGAGGGCCCACTCGCTGGAGGGCTTTCGGGTCCCCTCCACGATGCTGGACTCCAGGTCCATGACCACCACATCCTCCGGTCGGGTGTCGAAATAGCCGATGCCGGAGGGGCTGATGGCCAGAAGGCCCTGCTCCGGAACATAGATGCTGATATTTCCGCTGGTGCCGGTACAGAGGCGGTCGGCGCTCATTTTCCTGCCGTACTCCACTACCAGCTCCCGTTCATTCTGCAACAGCATAGCTGCATCCTCCTCAATAAAAGTCCCGGACCTCTGCGTCAAAGTATTGGTCCAGTAGATAGGGGACGTAGACCCCCTTGTCCGTCACCACCCCGGAGATCAAATGGGGGGGCGTCACGTCAAAGGAGGGATAAACCCCTTTGACCTCCGGGACGGTGTTGGGAATGCCCCAGGAGGTCAGCACGGGGCCAGGGTCCCGCTGTTCGATGACAATGTCCGCCGCCGACCGCTTGTCCTGGTCGGGAATCCCGGTGACGTAGTAGGGAACGCCAAAGTATTTGGCTAAAATCGCAATCTGAAAGGTGCCCGTCTTGTTGGCGATGTGCCCGTCCCGGGCGATGGTGTCCGCGGCGGAAGTAAAAACGTCGATTCCCTCCCGCTCCATGGCGTAGGCGATCATATTATCCGTGAGCACCGTGGTGTCAAAGCCTGCCTGAGCAAAGCAGCTGGCGGTGAGCCGGGCCCCTTGAAGGAAGGGCCGGGTCTCCGCGCAGAACACCCGGAAGGTTTTTCTCGTTCGCCTTGCGGCCCGGATAAGGGTTCCGATGATGGTTTCCCCATAGCATTGGGTGAGAACCGTCCCACCCTCGGGGATGAGGCCCGCCAGATGGTCTCCCACCAGCTGCATGACGCTGTAACGCCGCCCCAGGGATTCCAGGGTGTCCTCCACAATGGCGGCGACGGGGTTTTGCCCCGCTTCCAGCGCCGCCTCCGCAACGTCTGCGCAGCGGAAGGTGATCTGGCCGTAGCGGTTGGCGGTGGTGGGCCGGGCGTGAGCCAGGTCTTGGGCCGCCTGGCGGAGAAAGGCAAGCTGCTCCGCCCGGCCCTTGTCCCGGACCTGGTGGGCTGCCAGGGCCATGCCCATGCCCACAGCGGTATAGGGCCCGGCGCTCTGGGTCACCATGTCCGCGATGGCCCGGACTACCTGCCGGTAGGTTTCGCAGACCTCAAACCGGACCTCTTTCGGGTAGACCCGGCGGTCTAAAATACGGACCTTCCCGTCCTCGTACCAAGCCACATGTTCGTATTGCAGGAGGAAGGGCATGCCCTCGTCCATCCGCTTCATATTGATGCGCCTCCTTTGCGGCGGGGTCCCGCTCGGCTTTTTCCACATCATACCCCATCGGGCAGGAAAATGCAAACGTTAAAATACAAACGGAAAAATGATTGTCCTTTTCCTCTCCATCCGTTATACTGGGATACAAGGAAAGGAAGGCGGCAAGCATGACGAAGCTTCGAAGGCACGCGGAACAAATTTACGGCGAGGCGATTCGCCGGGCACTGCCGGACGTGGCGGTGAGGGAGGCCCTGAGGGATTTCCGTCCCGGCCCTGGCCGGACGCTGCTGGTTTCCGTGGGAAAGGCGGCGTGGCGGATGGCCTCCGCCGCCCTGGAAACCGTTAATGTGGATGGCGGTTTGGTGGTGACGAAATACGGCCACAGCCAAGAGCCCCTGCCGGGGCTGGAGATTTTAGAGGCGGGGCACCCGGTGGCGGACGCGGCCTCCTTCGCCGCGTCGGAGCGGGCGCTGGCGCTGGTCCGGGGGCTGGGGGAGGAGGATGACCTGCTGTTTCTCCTCTCCGGCGGGGGCTCCGCCCTCTTCGAGGCGTCGGACCTCTCTCTAGCGGAATTCCAGGACATCAACCGCCGGCTTCTTTCTTGCGGCGCGGACATCCAAGCGGTCAACCGGGTTCGCAAGCGGCTGTCCAACGTAAAGGGGGGGCGCTTCGGCGCGGCCTGCGCCCCGGCCCGGGTGTTTTCCGTGGTCCTCTCCGACGTGCTGGGGGACCGGCTGGACATGATCGCCTCTGGTCCCGCCGCCGTGGACGGCTCCACGCTGGGAGAGACCTTGGCGGTGGCGGAGAAGTACGGCTTAGAGCTGTCTCCCCAGGCCCGGGCCCTGCTGGTCCGGCCGCTCCCGGCGGCGCTGCCCCATGTGGAGAGCCGTATCTGCGGCAGCGTCTCCCAGCTCTGCCAAGCGGCGGCGGAGGTCTGCCGGGGACTGGGCTACGAGGCCCGCATCCTCACAGACCAGGCGGCGGGGGAGGCACGGGAGACCGGAGAAAATCTGGCCCAGGCCCTTCTACGGGAGCGGACAGCAGGGAAGCCCTTGGCCCTGATCTTAGGCGGCGAGACGGTGGTAAAGCTCATCGGAAAAGGCAAAGGGGGCCGGAACCAGGAACTGGCCCTGGCGGCGGCTCCCATTCTGGCGGGGGTAGAGGGAACAGCCCTGTTCTCCGTGGGCTCCGACGGCACCGACGGCCCCACAGACGCGGCGGGGGGCTATGTGGACGGCGGGACCCGGGACCGCCTCCGGACGCTGGGAATGGAAATCCCGGTGGTGCTGGCGGAGAACGATTCTTACAACGCCTTAGCGCAAGCGGGGGGCCTGATTGTCACCGGGCCTACGGGCACCAACGTCAACGATCTGAGCGTGGCCCTCTATTGGCCAGCAAAGTGAAACAACGGAGAGGACCGGAAGGTCCTCTCCGCTTTCTGTAGCGCATTTGGAATCAATGGGGCAGCACCAGACTGACGGCACACAGGGCCAGGGCGGCGGCGCAGCCGATGTCCACGGCTTTTCGGTGGTTGGCAAAAAGCTTTTGCAGCGCCGCTCCGGCAAAGAGCCAGGCCAGATTGGCAACCGGCCCGGTGAAGGGCAGGAACAGCCCCACCGCTAGCAGGGCCCAGAAGGACCGGGTGTAGGGCAGGACAAAAGAGGTCATCGCCATCAGGCAAAAGACCATGATTTTCACATTCGTCAGCTGTACCAGCAGTCCCGTGAGAAAGCCCGGGGCCTCCGGGGCCTGGCCCTCCGGCCCGGCGGAGGAACGGAGGGTGTGCCAGGCCATCCATAAAAGGTAAGCCGCTCCCACCCAGGATAACAGCCCCACGTACTGATCCAGCACGGCGCCAAGGAAATAGGTGACCAGCACGGAGGCCAGGGACACCAGAGTGAAGCCGGTAAACAGCCCCCGCCACTGCCGTAGGGCGGGACCCTTTCCATACCGCAGGGCGGTGGAGAGGGAGCAGAGATTGGCGGGGCCGGGGGTAATGGCGCCCACATAGCAGTAGAGCAGGAAGGAGGGGATCAGAGACAGGGGCATGACGGGCACCGTCCTTTGTTTGAGATGGGCCCATCATAGCAGAAAACCATTCATTTGAAAAGCGAAAGTTTTTAAAGTATACTATTGACAAAATCAATGAGTTGGGAGGAAGCCTATGGAACTGAAAAATCTTCGCGCCTTCCAGACGGTGGTGGACCAGGGGAGCTATCAGAAGGCGGCGGAGCGGCTGGGCTACACCCAGTCCACCATTACCGTTCAAATCCAGCAGTTGGAGGAGGAGCTGGGGGTTCCCCTCTTTGAGCGAGTGGGCCGGAGAATGGTGCTGACGGAGGCGGGGGAGCGGGCGCTGCCCCAGGCCCGGGAGCTGCTGGAGGCGGCAGAGCGGCTTTTGGAGTGCGGAAAAACAGGAAGCGTTCCCACGGGAACGCTCCGGGTAGACATGGCGGAGACCCTGCTTTGCTATCGGATGCAGCCGGTGATCCGGGCCTTCCGGGAGCGGGCTCCCCAGGTCCGGCTGATTGTGCGCAGCTGCAACTGCATGCGGATTCCCCAGGGGGTCCGCACCGGGGCCTGCGACCTGGGAGTAGGCTATGACATGGACTGGAACCGGGAGGCCTTGGAGGTGGAGTCCATGGGGAGCTATGACATCGTGCTCCTAGCCTCCCCGGATTTTACGGAGCCGGATTTCACCACCCCCGGCCAGCGGAAGAAGGTCTCCCTGGTCACCGACGAGCCGGACAGTATTTTCCGCCGCCGCCTGGAGGCGTACCTTTGTCAGCGGGAGATTGAGCTGGACGTGACACTGGAGCTGTGGAGCATCGAGACCATCAAGCGCTGCGTCATGAGCAACCTGGGCTTTACCTACCTGCCCCGCTTTGTGGCGGAGGAGGAGCTGGCGGACGGGCGGCTGGTGGAGCTGGAAGCGCCCATCTCCGGCGTCCCCGCCCCGGCCCTGTGTGCCTGGCGGAAGGGGCGGTGGGTGACTCCGGCTATGGAGCTTTTTTTGGAGCTGCTGCGGGAGGCGCTGGCGGAGGAAGGAGCGGGAATGCCCCTCACCGCCTCCGCTTCCGCTCCAGGGCCGGGTCACGCCGCTGGAAGGGCTTGTCGATTAAAATGATATCATCCCCGATCCGCTGGATGCAGTCCCAGGGGATGTAAAACTCCTCTCCCCGGCCAAAAAGCCCGAAGAACCGAGCGGGCCCGTAGACCACAATGGCAATGACCTGCCCCTCCGGGGCCCGGAGGTCCAGGTCCGCCACCAGCCCCAGGCGGCAGCCGTCGTTGATGTTGATGACCTCCTTCCGACGGAGGTCCCGAAACCGGAACTGCATCGCCCTCAACTCCTTTCAGGAAAGCCTATGCGCCCCCTGGGCCGTCCTATTCTGACAAAAGGCTAACTACGGTATTCCCCTTCGGGGAAGGCTGCTACAGGGAAGGGAGGTGAAAAGTTGAAAGATTGTGGAAAAGATGAGCCCGGCTTGGAGCAACTAACGAGGATTTTACAGAAATCTTGGAAGTCTCCAGTACGGTCCAACCAAGAACCTTGGAACGCAGGTGCCGGAAGCGGATACAGCAGGGACCGTCAAGCCCGCTGGGATGCCCGGGAGATGCGCACGGCCACGACGAAGGTAAGGCGAGAGGTGTACGAGGAATTCCGGGCCCTCTGCCAGGAGCGGGGGGAAACCCCGTACAGCGTCCTCCAGGGCTTCCTCCTGGCCTTTGTGGAGCACTTCGGGGAGACAGCCGCCCCGGCGGCGGAGGTCCAGGAGAAGCGCCCCTGGACAGGCTGGCACTCCAGCGGCGGCGGTAGCTGATGGCCTGTCCTCCTGCGGTTGGGCCCAGGCTCCGCCGTCCCGCTTGCAGACGGAATAGAACGACTGTTCGATAGAACGGAGACCATGGCCCCGTCCCCCTCCGTTGAATTCTGTGAAGCCTACCACACCGGGCAAGGGTCAAGACAAGCGGCGGTCCCTTCCGGGCCCCCGGCCGGGCTTGCGCCCGCCCCGGCGGCGTGTGCGGGCCTCCGTGCGGCCCTCCGGGCCTCCCGGTGTCCCGCCCCCTCCGCCGCCCTCCGGGCTGTGGGGGCCCTGGCCCGCCGCCCTTGCCTCGGTGTGGTGAGACGGCCTCACATTCAACGAAGGAGGACAAAACCATGATCTCTGCCAATCTCAAAAACGCCGTTCGAAAGGCCGTCTACAAGCGGGACGGCTACACCTGCGCCCTCTGCGACAGTCCCCGGGGCCTCCAGGTTCACCACGCAATTCCCCGTTCCGAAGGCGGCGGAAACTGCCACCACAACCTCATTACCCTGTGCTGGCGGTGCCACGCCGTGGCCCATGGGACCCGGATGCCGGAGTATGCGGACTGGATGGATACGGAAGAACTGCGGCAAGCCTGTGTGGAATATCTGGCGGACCTGTATGCGCCGGACTGGTATCCGTACAAGGTTTAGGGGGCTTCGGCCCCCTGGACCCCAGGGGTTGTGTTTGGCGGATGGTCCTGCTAGAATATGTAGTGCTGGCGGTACTTGTTGGCAACGAAGTGGTGGCTCCCCCCGCGCGGCCTCCGGGCCGCTTTGCGCTTTGCGCGGCCCCCCCGCAATGGCGGCGGCGGGCTTCCTGGTTCCGTGGGCCCGCCCGCCGCCGCCGCTCGTCCGCTCCGCTCCCTCGCTCCTCGGCCCGGCGCTTTTCTGCTTTGGGGGCGTGGTTGCGCCGGGCCTCGGGGTGTTCCGCCCCTGCGGGGGCGGGGACGCGGGACACTTTCTGACAAAAGGTCCCAGTATAGGAAAAATGGCCTCTGGAGATACTGACCTTGCAGCGGTAAGAGGGGAATACCCCCGCCGCCGCAGGGACAGTATACACAAGAGGGGGCAGCTTTCGTGCAGGGAAAAGTCGAGATTGCGGGCGTCAACACCGCCAAGCTGAAAGTGCTGAAAAACGAGGAGACCATGGCGCTTCTCCGCCGGACCAAGGAGGGAGACCAGGAGGCCCGCCGCCAGCTCATCGAGGGAAATCTTCGGTTGGTGCTGTCGGTGATTCAGCGGTTTTCCAACCGGGGAGAAAATGTGGACGACCTGTTTCAAGTGGGCTGCGTGGGGCTCATCAAGGCCATTGACAACTTCGACATCAACCAGCCGGTGAAATTCTCCACCTACGGTGTGCCCATGATCATCGGCGAGATTCGCCGCTATCTCCGGGACAACAGCGCCATTCGGGTCTCCCGGTCCATGCGGGACACGGCCTATCGGGTTCTCCAGGTCCGGGAGCGGCTGATTTCCGAGACCCAGCGGGAGCCTACTGTGGAGCAGATTGCCAAGGAATTGGATATCCCCCGGGAGGATGTGGTCTTTGCCATGGACGCCATTGTGGACCCGGTGTCCCTCTACGAGCCGGTGTACTCCGACGGCGGGGACGCCCTGTGCGTCATGGATCAGGTCCGGGACACCCAGAATACCGACGAGCATTGGACGGACCGCATCGCCCTGAAGGACGCCTTGAAGCGCCTGGACGACCGGGAGCGGCGCATTTTGTCCCTGCGGTTTTATGAGGGCAAGACCCAGATGGAGGTCTCCGCCGAGGTGGGCATCTCCCAGGCCCAGGTCTCCCGGCTGGAGAAGGGGGCCATCAATACCATCAAAAAAAATATTTAGTCCAGGGCCCGCCGCTTCCGGCGGGCCTTTTTCGTGGTTTCCCTTGTATTTTCTTCCGGGAACTGCTATAATGATACAACTGTGAAAGGGGGAGGACTATGGATTTCGGTGGGCTTGTCCGCTCCATCGACTGGAATTTTCTGGAGAGCACCTTGACAAGAGTCCTGGCCGTCCTCCTCTGCCTGACGGTCCACGAGACCTGCCACGGTCTGGCGGCATACGCACTGGGGGACCCTACGGCCCGAGACCGCCATCGGCTGAGCCTGAACCCTCTGCGGCATATTGACTGGCTGGGCCTTGCCATGATGCTGGCGGTGGGCTTTGGCTGGGCCAAGCCCGTTCCGGTGGACCCCCGGTATTTTAAAAGGCCCAAGCAGGGCATGGCCCTCACCGCCCTGGCGGGCCCGGTGTCCAATTTTCTGCTGGCCCTGCTGGCGATGGCTCTCAGCCGGGTGATTTATCAGTATTTCCCCTACAGCCGCAGCGGGGCCCTGGCCTTCGAGTTTTTGCTGTACACCTTGGCTCCCCTGTCCATTGGCTTGGGGCTGTTCAACCTGTTGCCGGTTCCGCCTCTAGACGGGTCTAAAGTGCTGGGGGCCTTCCTGCCGGATGCGGCCTACTTTGGTCTGATGCGCTATGAGCGCTACGGTATGTTGTTGCTGCTGGCCCTGAGCTGGTTCGGCGTTACTGGGGACCTGATCAGCGAGGCGATTTTTGGGGTCTATCGCTGCTTCTTCGAGCTGTTTTTCTAAATCCGCCCGGGGCTGTTCCGGCGCGGTGGGAGGTATGTTTGGAAAGTCCCGTATTCAAACTGGAAAAGGTGGTCCACTCCCGAACGGAGGAGTTACAGGACTTTGAGGGCCCCCTGGACCTCATTTTGTTCTTGCTTGGAAAGAACAAGATGGAGATTCAGGACATCTCCATTTCCTTGATCTGTGATCAGTACTTAAGCTGGCTGGACCGCCGACAGCAGCTGGACCTGGAGGTGGCCAGCGAATTTGCCGCCATGGCCTCCCATCTGGTCTACCTGAAAACCCGGATGCTCCTCTCCATAGAGGATGAGGAGGCCAAGAGCGAGATGGAAGCCCTGATTCAATCTCTGGAGGAGCGCCGCCGGGGGGAGAGCTATGCCTATGTGAAGGCCATGGGGGAGACGTTGGCCTCTCTGGGAGAATTTGGCCGCAGCACCTGTGTCCGGGGCCCAGAGCCCCTGGAGCCCGGGGAGATTGCGTATGATCACCGGCCCCAGGATTTGCTCCGGGCCATGCGGGAGCTCCAGGCCCGGGCGGAGCGGAAGCTGCCACCGCCCAAAGCGGCCTTCCAGGAAATCGCCCAGCACGAGCCCTACCCGGTGGAGCGGAAGGCCCGAGACATTCTGCGCCGCTTGAAGGACGGGACGGTCACCCGCTTCCTCCAGCTCTTTCACGGCAGCCGGAGCCGCAGCGAGGTGGTGGCCACCTTCCTGGCGGTGCTGGAGCTTTGCCGGTCCCACGTGCTGCAATTGACGGGCTCGGAAACCGAGTGCACCGTCCGGCAGGTGGGAGACCCGCCGGAGCATCTCGCCGCCCAGGCGGAGGAAATCTGAGGAGGCCCCATGGAGAGAAAGGAAATCGAATCCGCCGTGGAGGCGATCTTGTTCGCCTCCGGCGAACCTATGCAAATCAAGCGGCTCTGCGCCGCCCTGGAGCTGGCCCGCCCCGCCGTGGAACGGGCGCTGAAGGACCTGGGCGACCACTATGCCTTTGACCAGCGGGGCATCCGCCTGGTGCAGATGGACGACTGCTGGCAGCTATGCTCCGCCCCGGAGTTTGGGGATGCGGTGCACCGGGCCCTGGAGGTCCGCAAGCCCGCCAAGCTCAGCCAGCCGGCCCTGGAGGCCCTGACCATCATCGCCTACTACCAGCCCACCACCCGGGCCTATGTGGATCAAATCCGGGGCGTGGACAGCTCGTATACCATGAGCCTGCTCCTCAACCGGGACCTGATTGAGGAGTGCGGGCGGCTCCAGGTGCCGGGACGGCCCCGGCTGTATCGGACGACCAAGCAGTTTCTCCGGGCCTTTCACCTCAGCAGCCTGGAGGATTTGCCGGAACTGGCAGAGCCCTCCGAGGAGGAGGATCCCCTGGAACCGGAGACCGACGGCCAGATGCGCCTGGGGGAAAACGGAGAGATCGTGTCCTCCCAGGAGGAGGAAGAGACGGAATAAGGAAGGGAGGCGCCGCCTGTGGTATGGCTGTGGATTCTGGTGGTAATCATACTGCTGATTGCCTTGCTTTGCTGGACCCGGGTGGGCGTCTGGGCGGCCTTTAGCGGGGAGGCGCTCCGCCTGGACGTGAAATTTGGGCTGCTGCGGGTACATATTCTTCCCGCCAAGCCCAAAAAGCCCAGGGCGGAGAAGCCGAAAAAGGAGAAGAAAAAGCCCCCTAAAGAGCCGGAGGAGAAGGAAGCGAAGCCTAAGCGCTCCTTCACCCTGGAGGACGGGAAGGACGCCCTCCGCGCCCTGCTCCCGCCGCTGAAACGGGCGCTGCGGCGGTTTGGCCGGGGCATCCGGATGAGGCCCCTGCGGCTGGCCCTGGTGCTGGGGGGGCAGGAGGACCCCGCCGCCGCGGCCCAAGCTTATGGGGAGCTCCAGGCCGCCGTCTGGACGGAGATGCCCCTGCTGGAGCGCCTGGTGGATGTCCGGGACGTATATATTCACACGGACGTGGACTTTATGGCCCCCGCCACCGCGGTGGAGGGGGAAGTCGGCGTTACCATTCGCATCGGGACGCTGCTGGCGGTGGGCTTTGGCATGGGTTTCCCAGCTTTGGGCTGGTTTCTGCGCTGGCGGAAGCGGTGCAAGACCCGGCCTCCTAAGCCGGAAAAGAAAACCAAGAAGCCCAAGGACCATCCGCCGGAGGAGCCGCCAACCGAGAAGCCGGCCGCGTAAGGCGTGTATGACCGCCATGATGATAGAATCTAACAGGAGAAAGGACGAAAAAGATGGACAACATGGATAAGAAGCACCCGGTCAGCGAATTGATGCGCTCCACGATTGAAAAGATTCACGAGCTGGTGGATACCAATGTGATTGTGGGCCAACCCATCCACACGCCGGACGGCGTGACCCTGATTCCCATTTCCCGGGTCAATTTCGGCTTTGGCAGCGGCGGAGGAGACTATGGCAAAGCCATGAAGGGCGAGAACTTCGGCGGCGGAGGCGGAGCGGGTGTGAAAATTGAGCCCGTGGCCTTCCTCACCATTAAGGATGGCGTAACCCGGGTTCTGCCGGTGGCAGCGCCTCCGGCATCCACGCTGGACCGCATTGTGGAGATGGCGCCGGATCTGATGGACAAGGCGGAAAAATTCCTGGACAAGAAAAAGGCGGAGAAGGAGCAAGAAACCGTCTGATTTGGACATACTAGCATCACTTGACTGTTGACGAACGGAGTGATGACGCTTGCTGAAAAGGTTTCCCCTCCGGTGGGCCGGGGCGCTGTGTTTGACCCTGGCCTGCCTGCTGACGGGGCAGGCGCAGGCGGTGGAGGTTTCCGCCTCCGCCGCCGTTTTGATGGACATGGACAGCGGCCGTGTCCTCTACGAGCAGAACGCCAGGTCCCAGATGCTGATTGCCAGCACCACGAAGATTCTGACGGCCCTGGTGGCTATCCGGGACGGGAATCTCTCAGACATGGTGAAGGTGAGCCGGGAGGCCGCTTATACGGAGGGCTCTTCCATGTACCTGAAGGAAGGGGAGGAACTGACCCTGGAGACCTTGCTCTACGGTCTGCTCCTCTGCTCCGGGAACGACGCCGCCGTGGCGGTGGCGGAGCATGTGGGCGGCAGCGTGGAGGGCTTTGTGGAGCGGATGAATGAGACGGCCATGGAATTGGGGATGGAGAATTCCTCCTTTGCCAATCCCAACGGTCTGGACGACGAGGAGCACTATTCCACCGCCTACGACATGGCCCTGCTGGCCCGGTCGGCCATGGGGAACGAGACCTTGGTCCGCATGGCCTCCACCCGGACGGTGACCATTGGCGGGCGGACGATGACGAACCACAACAAGCTGCTGCGGCTTATGGACGGCTGCCTGGGGCTGAAAACCGGCTATACCCGGGCGGCGGGCCGGACTTTGGTGAGCTGCGCGGAGCGGAATGGTCAGCGGCTTGTGGCTGTGACCCTCCAGGACGGCAACGACTGGGCGGATCACCAGAGCCTCTATGATTACGGCTTTGCCGCCTACCCGGCGAAGCGAATGGCCCAGCTGGGCCACGAGGTGGCGAAGGAGGCAGGAATTCCTCTCATCGCGGCGGACAGCTTTGCCTGGCCGTTGGCTCAGGGGGAGACGCTGGAGACCTCCGTAAAGCTGGAGCAGGAGCTGGCCGGGCCCCTTCGGGCAGGAACCCAGGTGGGGGAGGCGGTGTTTTCCCTGAACGGGAAGGAAGTGGGCCGAGTGGGCCTTCTGATCGGGAGAGATATCAGCCCACCTCCCGATAAAGAGGCGGCAGGCTCCGGCACAAGCACCTTAAAGCCGGAGCTGGAGACCGCCATGACGGTACTGCGAAAGTATAGGTGAAGTGATGGAAGAGCGGCTGCAAAAGATTCTCTCCGCCGCCGGGGTCTGCTCCCGGCGGGCGGCGGAGAGGTACATAGAGGCGGGCCGGGTGACGGTGAACGGCGAGACAGCCCAACTGGGGACCAGGGCTGATCCGGCCCGAGACCAGATTCACCTGGATGGCAAACCCCTGCCCAAGCAGGCGGAGCCGGTGTATCTCCTGTTGAACAAGCCCCGGGGCTACGTTACCACCCTCTCCGATGAGAGGGGCCGGAGGACTGTTGCGGAGCTGGTGGCGGACTGCGGCGTCCGGGTATACCCAGTGGGCCGCCTGGACTTGGATTCCGAGGGGCTGCTGCTACTGACCAACGACGGGGAGCTGGCCCAGAGGCTGACCCACCCCAGCGGGGAAGTCGAAAAGACCTACCACGTCTGGGTCCACGGTCCAGTGGAGGGGGCGGCGGAACGCCTCTCCCGCCTCCGGGAACTGGAGGGAGAGCCCATTCGCCCCGCAAGGGTGGAGACCCTCCGGCAGGGGGCGGAGGCGGCAAAGCTGGCCGTCACCATCCACCAGGGGAAAAACCGCCAGGTCCGCCGCATGTGCGCCGCCTGCGGCTTGGAGGTTAAGCGTCTCCGCCGGGTGCGGGAGCATACGCTGACGCTAGGGAGCCTGCCGCCGGGGAAATGGCGCCATCTGACGGCGGCGGAGCTGGAAGCCCTGAGGAGCAGCCGGTAAAAGCGGAGGACTTTCGGCAAGACCGGCTTTTTGTAGTCAAGGCAGCTTTTGCCGGTTCGCCGGGGTATGATCCTAAATGGGTATTGTCAAAGAGAGTGGATTGGTATATAATGAGGCCGCGGATGGCAAAGGGCCTAGGCGGTTGTCAGAGGGGGAGTGGTCACGCTGGATGACACCAAAACCCGCATCATTTTAGCAGCGATGAAGGCCGTGCGGCAGTACGGTCTGGAAGGTGTGCGCATCCAGAATGTCAGCGAGCTGGCGGGAATCTCCCCCGGAGCGATTTACCGCTATTTTGATGGGAAAGAGCAGTTGATCGTGGAGTGCTTCACCTACGTGGACAAACAGGCGGCGGAGGTTTTTGAGCATTTAAAATTCAACCCCCTGGGGATGCTTACCGACCCTATGGGAGCGATAAAGGAACTGTGGCTGCCCTATTTCCGGTTTTGGACGGCCCGCCCGGACGAAACTGTATTTTACCACCGCTTTCGAGACAGCACGTTTTTTCCAAAGTACGATAAGAGCCGGGACGTGACCTACTTTAAGACCTTCATTGGAATGGTCAACATATTCAAAAAGGTGTTTCCTAGTTTAGACAAGATGAACCAGGACCTGCTGTGGCTCCATGTCCTGACCTCTACGGTGATGTATGCGAAATACGTGGTGGAGGGAGTGCTCCCCAACAACCAGGAGACGGAAAACACGGTGTTCCAATTGCTCACGACCGGCTTGAGCGGTTATCTGAAACCGGAAAAACCCAAAAAGAAAAAACGCGAATGAAAACGCACCGCTGAAAAGCGGTTCGTTTTTGGCGAAGAAAAAATAAATGTTTATTTATACGTCTACTTAATCTGCCCGTAAGGGTTCTTTTTCAGCCCAAAAGCAAATAAACGTTTACTTTTTCTGCGAGACTGCTGTCTGCTAAGAGGTAAGCGACGTGAGCTGGATGGAGCGGAGTGGAGGCTGTTGGAAGAGTTGGCTCTGGCTTTCCAGGGTATGCCGTCCGTTTTCAAGGCGGACAGAAGGGACGAAAACAAGAAGTTTAGAGGTGCGAGTATGGAAAAGATTCTGATTGTCGACGACAGCGCTGTGCAGGCGGCCCAGTTACGGTCCATTCTGGAGGACGAGTACGACGTAGCCATCGCCCAGACGGCAGAGGACGGACTGCGCCGCGTGAATAGCGAGAATGTTTCGCTGGTCCTGCTGGATGTGGTGATGCCCGGAATGGACGGGTTTACGCTGCTGAAAAAGCTACAGGAAGAGGTCATTACCCAGAGCATTCCGGTAATTTTGATCACCAGCCTTTCCGACGTGGAAAACGAGCAGCATGGGCTGGTATTGGGGGCGGTGGATTATATCACAAAGCCCTTCCATTCCCTGGTGGTAAAGGCCAGGGTCAACACGCACATCAAGCTGTACAACTACCGCCGTCAGGCAGAGCGCCAGTCCCTGACCGACCAGCTGACCGGAGTTGCAAACCGGCGCAGGTATGAGCATTACAGCCTGATGAAGTGGCAGGAGGCCGTCCGCTTACAGGTTCCATTTTCCATCTGCATGTTTGACATCGACCATTTCAAGACCTACAACGACACCTTCGGCCATCCCGCCGGAGATAAGGTGATTGCCGCCGTTGCGGGAACAGCGGCCTCTTATCTGCACCGGGGCACGGATTTTCTCGCCCGGTATGGCGGGGAGGAATTTGTGGCGCTGGTCCTGGGAGATTCCTCGGAAAAAATTTTTGCCCACTTGAAAAAGATTCGGCAGGCGATCGAGGACCTCCACATTCCCCATGACCCCTCCGTCTCCCAATGGGTTACCGTCAGCATCGGCGGCGTTACCGTGGTTCCGTCGGCGAAAAGCGCCTATGGGTTTTATTTGCAGATTGCGGACACCATGCTGTACGACGCGAAGAAGCAAGGCCGGAATCAGGTGGTCTGGGCCAATGAGCATCTGGCGCCTCTTTGGGAAAAATAACGGCTTCCGGCGGAGAATGGGGGAGTGGTCCCGCCTTTCTATAAGGAGGGGCTGCGAAGGGGCCGTTTAGAGACCGTTCAGAAAAAATTCATATACTGTATATCTTGCATATTTTCCCCTTCTGTGCTATACTAATTCCCGCTAAGCGGCGGCGCAGTATTCTAGTCAGATCTGCCGTTTCCTAGGGAGGGCCTAAAAATCCTCTGAAGGGCACATCGATGAAACCCGTGGTGCCTGCTTGATACGCCCAGTTTTGGGTGGGTGCTGGGGGGAAGCGTACTCGGTACGCTTGCGGACTCAGGGCGTTTTCCAATGGCATGGTTTATCCGACCCTGTTTCCGTGGAGACCTGTTCTTGTGCGTGGACGTACTCCCACTGTGGTAATTCCGGCCCGCGTACGAAACAGATTGTGAACCTGCAATGCGGTGCATCGGTCTTTCGGGGCCGTAACGCTGTGTGCAGCCGTAGCCTGCCTTGAGTGGGGCGGGTGGATCAGGGAACTACGGAGGGCGGCCCCGGCCAGGGCGGCGTTCCGATCGCCCTTTGAAACCCGTTTTGCAAAAGAGGCTAAAGAAGCGGACGGACTGTGGTGGAAATCACCTAGGCTGTCTTGACGGGGCAGAAAAAGGATTGCAGTGCGGACTAAGTGGCAATCGGGTAGCGCGGAGAGGCAACGCCGCGCCGGAGCGCCGAACGGGAAACCGCCTCCATCGGCAACGAGAGGTGTGTTCCGGGGAAATCCAACCCGTACCTAAGCCGTAAGATTTACTTTTTCTGCCGCCGCCGGCTTAGCTTATAAAACATAAGAGGCCGTCCTCTATGGGCGGTCCTTTTGGGAGGTTCCTTTGAAGAAACAGCAGAAGGGAAAGGCCCCTTCCCCATATCGTTGGGCCCTTACGGTCTTTTTGATGGCGGTGGTCCTCTCCGCCGTGCTGAGTCTGGCGTCGGAGTCGATGCTGGAGGGCGCGGGCGTGACCGCCGCTCTTTTGATGCTGGCGCTGTTTATCGGCCTAGGCATTGTGTTTGACATTGTGGGCGTGGCCGTCACGGCGGCGGACCCCAAGCCCTTTCACGCCATGGCCTCCCACAAGGAGAAGGGAGCCAAGCAGTCGCTGATGCTGCTGCGGAACGCGGGGCGGGTCTCCAGCGTCTGCAACGACGTGGTGGGGGACATCTGCGGCATCGTCAGCGGCGCCACGGGGGCGGTGATCGTCACCCAGCTCCAGCGGGCGCTGGATTTGCGGACGGTGCTGATTTCTGTGGCCGTCACGGCCCTGGTCTCCGGCCTGACCATCGGCGGCAAGGCCCTGGGCAAGACGGTGGCCATTAAAAAGAGCACCCAGGTGGTCTATTGGGCCGGGCGGTTTTTGTACCTGTTTCACCATTGAGAGGAGAAGCTATGCTTTTGGATTCCATCCACTCTCCCGCCGACGTCCGGGCGCTGCCGGAGGGCCAGCTCCCCCAGCTCTGCCAGGAGCTGAGGGAGTTTCTTGTAAAGAGCGTTTCTAAGACCGGGGGACACCTGGCCTCCAATCTAGGGGCGGTGGAGCTGACGGTGGCCATCCACCGGGTTTTTGATACGGAGCGGGACCGGCTGGTCTTTGACGTGGGCCACCAGAGCTATGTCCATAAAATGTTAACAGGCCGCCGGGAGCAGTTCGCTACCCTCCGCCAGCTGGACGGCCTCTCCGGCTTCCCCAAGCCCCGGGAGAGTATCCACGACGCCTTCATCGCCGGGCACGCCTCCAACTCCGTTTCCGTCGCTTTGGGTATGGCCCGGGCCCGGACCCTGCGGGGAGAGGATTACCGGGTACTGGCCCTCATTGGAGACGGAGCCCTCACCGGGGGTCTGGCTTACGAGGGGCTGAACAACGCCGGGGCCTCTGGAGAGCCCTTGATTGTCATTTTGAACGACAACGGCATGTCCATCAACCCCAACGTGGGAGCCATGCCCTCCCATTTGGCTCGGCTTCGCTCCCGGCCTGGGTATTACCATTTCAAAAAGTGGTATCGGAGCCTCTTTGGGCCCCGTCCCATGAAAAATCCTCTTTACCGCTTCAACCACCGGGTAAAGAGCTCCTTGAAGCGAAGCCTCTTTCCCGGGAGTACCCTCTTCGAGGATATGGGCTTTACCTACCTGGGCCCGGTAGACGGTCACGATCTGCCCCGGCTCTGCGATACCCTAAATTGGGCCCGGGAGCTGGACTGCCCCGTGGTGGTCCATGTGAACACCGTCAAGGGCAGGGGCTGTGCCTTTGCCCAGCGGAATCCAGACATGTACCACGGCGTGGGTCCCTTTGACCCCGAGACCGGCCTTTTGAAAGCGGCGGGAGGGGACAGCTTTTCTTCCGTCTTTGGCAAGGCCCTGGCGGACTTCGCCCGGGAGGACGACCGGGTCTGCGCTGTCACCGCCGCCATGGCCGACGGCACCGGCCTCTCCGGCTTTGCCAAGACCTTTCCGGACCGTTTTTTCGACGTGGGCATTGCCGAGGGACACGGCGTTTCCATGGCGGCGGGCATGGCGGCCCAGGGACTGTTGCCGGTGTTTGCCGTGTACTCCACCTTTTTGCAGCGGGGCTATGACATGCTCATTCACGACGTGGCCCTGGAGAAGCTCCATGTGGTCCTGGGCGTGGATCGGGCGGGTCTGGTGGGGGCTGACGGTGAGACCCACCACGGCTGTTTCGACGCGCTGTTTCTCCCGGCCCTGCCGGGCTATACCGTCCTCTGTCCCGCCAGCTTTGCCGAATTGCGGCATATGCTGAAAACCGCTCTCTTCTCGCTGTCCGGCCCCGTGGCAGTCCGCTACCCCAGAGGGGGGGAGGGCGCTTATAAGGACGACGCCTCGGATGCCCCCCTGGTCCGCCTCCGGGCGGGGCGGGACGTGACCCTGCTGACCTATGGCGTCCTGGTGAACCAGGCGCTGGCGGCGGCGGCGCTGCTGGAGAGCCGGGGAATTCAGGCAGAGGTTTTGAAGCTGAACCAGATTGCTCCTCTGGACGGGGCGGTTCTGGCGAACTTTTTCCAGGAAACGGACATCCTATTGGTGCTGGAGGACTGCTTCGGCGCAGGCTGCGTGGGCCAGCGCGTCGCTGCCATCCTGGCGGGGGAGGGCCGGGCCCCGCGAAAGCTGATTTTGAAAAACCTGGGCCGGACCTTCGCCCCGGAGGGCAGCGTCCCTCAGCTGGAGGAGCGGTTTGGCCTGGACGCCGCCGCCGTGGCCACGGCGGTGGAGGAGGCGTGCCATGAGCGATAAAATGAGATTGGACCTGCTTTTAGTGGAGCGGGGGTTGGAGGAGAGCCGCCAGCGGGCCCAGGCCGTCATTATGAGCGGCGTGGTCTACGTGGATGGCCGGAAGGCGGATAAGCCCGGCATGGCGGTCTCTGCCGCCGCCGCTGTGGAAGTCCGGGGGGACAAGCTCCCCTATGTCAGCCGGGGAGGGCTGAAGCTGGAAAAGGCCATGAAGGCGTTCCCCATCCATTTGGAGGGAACCGTCTGCGCTGACATTGGAGCCTCCACCGGGGGCTTCACGGACTGCATGCTCCAAAACGGCGCGGCCAAGGTCTACGCCGTGGACGTGGGCCGGGGCCAATTGGCCTGGAAGCTGCGCAGCGACCCCCGGGTGGTCTGTCTGGAGCGGACCAACGCCCGGTATCTCAGCCGGGAGCAGGTGCCGGAGGAGCTGGACTTCGCCTCGGTGGACGTGAGCTTTATTTCCCTCAAGCTGATTCTGCCGCCCTTGGCGGCCCTGCTGGCGGAGGGGGGACAGGCGGTCTCCCTGGTGAAGCCCCAGTTCGAGGCGGGCCGGGAGAAGGTGGGAAAGAAGGGCGTGGTCCGGGACCCCGCCGTCCACCTGGAGGTGCTGGAGCGGTATTTGGACCACGCCGGAGAGGCGGGGCTGACGGTGCGGGGCCTGACCTATTCCCCCATCCGGGGCCCGGAGGGGAACATTGAGTATTTGGGTTTCCTGCAAAAAGGCGGCGGAGCAGCGGAGCCCTTTGATTTGAAGTCCCTGGTGGAGGAATCCCACCGCTGCTTGAAGGAACATGGAGAGGGGGAGAACGACGGATGAACCCGAAAAAAATCATTCTCTGCCCCAACCCCAACCGGGACCAGGGCATGAAAACCACCCGGGCGGCGGAGGCCATCCTGCGGGGCATGGGCTTCCAGACGGTGGTTTGCTCTCCCTTTCGGGACCGAAAGGAAGGAGCTTTTGCGGATTACGATGTGCTGCCCCTGCCCCAGGAGCTCCGGGGGGCGGACCTGCTGATTACCTTCGGCGGGGATGGGACGATTCTGCATTTGGCTAAGCTGGCAGCCCTCCATAAGATGCCGGTATTGGGCGTGAACATGGGGGGACTGGGGTTTGTCGCCGAGCTGGAGGCGTCTGAACTGGAGCAGCTCCGCAAGCTCAAGGACTGGCAGTTTGAGATGGAACAGCGGATGATGCTGGACGTGTCCGTTTTCCGGGAGGGGCGACAGATTTACACGAATCTGGGACTGAACGAGGCCGTCATCCGGGAGGGCCCCATCTCCCATGTCATTCACTTGAAGATTTCCTCCGATGGGCGGCATCTGGCGGATATCGCCGGGGACGGCGTGATTGTCGCCACGCCCACGGGGTCCACAGCCTATTCGCTCTCCGCCGGAGGGCCGGTGGTAGAACCAGTGGCCCAGACCATGGTGGTCTGCCCCATTTGCATTCACAACATGCGTTTCTCCTCCTACGTTCTCAGTCCGGAGCATACGCTGACCGTGGAGCTGGAGCGGAACGGGCGGAAACCGGTGTACCTCTTTGTGGACGAGAGCCGGGCCTTTGCCCTGCGGGCGGACGACAAAATTCAGATTCGCCGCTCTCGGTATGTGACCCGCTTGGTGCGGCTGACGGAGCGGAGCTTTTGTGAAATCTTCGCGCAAAAAATGCTTCCGGGAGGGATGGATACATGAAAAATGACCGGCAGGCCATGATTCTGGAGATTATCGCACAGGAAAACATTGAGACCCAGGAGCAGCTGCTGACCCGCCTCCAAGCCCGGGGCTTCCAGTGTACCCAAGCCACCATTTCCCGGGACATCAAGCAGCTCCACCTCATGAAGGAGCCGGTGGGCCAAGGGGTCTATAAGTACGCTGTTTCCGGCAACCGGACGACGCTGAATGTGGCGGCGAAGCTGCGGACCATCTTCCGGGAGTGCATTGTCAGCATCGACTACGCGCAAAACATTGTGGTGGTGAAAACCATGCCGGGGCTGGCCAACGGGGCCTGCTCCGCGCTGGACAATATGGATATGAATGACATCGTGGGTTCCCTGGCAGGGGATGACACGGCTTTGCTGGTGATGCGGAACACCGAGGCGGCAGAGCTGCTTTGCCAGGAAATTAAGGACATGCTCTAGAGCCTGTTTGAAAACAGACGCTAGGCTTAAAGAGGGGGCTTTGTCCCCCTTTCAATTTCTCCCCGCCAGTCTGCGGACTGGCGTCGCCCAAGGCGGCTGGAGTATTGAAATTTTTGCGGCCCACATGTTGTCACAAAAATGAGTTTAAAATGGAGGAAGGGACCGCCATGCTGGAGCTTCTGCACATTGAAAATATTGCGGTTATCGAGGAAGCGGACATTCAGTTCTGCCCGGGGTTCAACGCCCTCACCGGCGAAACCGGCGCAGGCAAGTCCATTGTCATCGACGCCATGGGAGCTGTTCTTGGAGGCAGGACCTCGCGGGATTTGATCCGCACTGGAGCTGCGAAGGCGTTTGTCAGCGCGGAATTCTCCGCCGTTCCGGCGGATTTGCCGGGCCTTCAGGAAAATGGGCTGGCCCCTGATGAGGACGGGAATCTGCTTCTCCAGCGGGAAATCTCCGGCGAAGGCAAAAACGCCTGCCGGGTCAATGGCCGCCCCATCACCGTGGCCCAGCTCCGGCAAATTGGCGGGGAGCTTTTGAACATTCACGGCCAGCACGATGGGACCCAGCTCCTGGACGAGGAGCTCCACGGGGCCTATCTGGACCGTTTCGGCAGGACAGAGGAGCCCTTGGGAGCCTACCAAAAGGCTTACACGGTCCTCTCGGACCTCCGGGAACAGATCAGGGCCCTCCAGATGGACGAGGCGGAGAAGGCGCGGCGAGTGGATAGTCTCCGTTTTCAGATTGGCGAGCTGGAGCGGGCGGAGCTCCGCCCCGGCGAGGAAGAGGAGCTGGAGGCGCGGCGGAACCTTCTGCGCAATGGCGAAAAATACCTTTCCGCCCTGTCCGGAGCGGATTACTGCCTCTCCGGCGACGACGAAAGTGCCGGGGCGGTGAACCAGCTCCGGGACGCGGAGGAGGCCCTGTCCGGTGTGCGGAACCTGGATGAGGAGCTGGGGGAGGCGTACAAGCGCCTGGGTGCCCTGCGGAGCGAAGCCTATGATTTGGCGGAAACCATCCGAGATCTGCGAGGGGCTTTCGACTTCTCCCCGGAGGAGCTGGACGCGGCGGAGAGCCGGGCGGACCAGCTTTATCGGCTGAAGAAGAAATACGGGGCCACCGTGGAGGAGATGCTAGCCTATCTGGACCAGCGCCGGGCGGAGCTGGATGCCATTGAGACAGCGGACGACACGCTGATTCTTTTGGAGAAGAAGCTGGGTAAGGCGGAAAAAGCTGTCCAGACGGCAGGGGCGGCCCTGACAAAAGCCCGGAAGCAGGCGGCAGCGGCCCTGGAGGCCCGTATTCAAAAGGAGCTTCAAGACCTGGATATGAACCGGGTCCGGTTTGCCATTGACTTTGCGGAAAAGGTCCCTGGCCCCGACGGCTGCGACGTGATTCGATTTTTGATGTCCGCCAACGCCGGGGAGGATTTGAAGCCCATTGCCAAGATTGCCTCCGGCGGCGAGCTGGCCCGGATTATGCTGGCTTTGAAAAACGTTCTGGCGGAGCAGGAGGCTGTAGGCACGCTGGTATTTGATGAGGTGGATACCGGCGTCTCTGGCCGGGCGGCCCAGAAGGTGGCGGAGAAGCTGGCCCAGGTCAGCCGGAGGAAACAGGTTCTCTGCGTTACCCACCTGCCCCAATTGGCTGCCATGGCGGACGTTCACTTTTCTGTGGAGAAGGGGGAGACCAAGGGGCGGACTTATACCCATGTAGTTCTTTTGGACCGGGAGCGCCGGAAGGCGGAGTTGGCCCGGATTACCGGAGGTGCTAAGGTGACGGATGCTTTGCTTGCCAGCGCTGGGGAGCTGCTGGATGCGGCGGAAGCTTATCGATCTGGATTATAAAAGAATTATAAAATATACTATAAAAGATTTTATAAAACCGTGGGAGGGAATGTTATGAAATCGAAAGCCGCCGTAAAGCGCATTATTGAGACCTTAAAGGGCATCTACCCCGAAGGGCTGTGCTCTTTGCAGTATGAAAAGGACTATGAGCTTCTCTTCGCCGTGCGGCTTTCCGCCCAGTGCACGGATGCGAGAGTGAACCAGGTGACTCCTGCCCTCTACGTCCGCTTTCCTACCCTGGAAAGTTTCGCGGAGGCGGACCCCAAGGAGGTGGGGGAGTACATACACTCCTGCGGCTTTTACAACGGGAAGGCCAAGGACATGGTGCTCTGCGCCCAGCGGCTGCTGAGCGAGTTTGGCGGAAAGGTCCCTGGCACCATGGCGGAGTTGACCAGCCTTCCTGGCGTGGGCCGAAAAACGGCAAATTTGATCCTTGGTGATATTTACGGCCAGCCCGCCTACGTCTGTGACACTCACTGCATCCGCATTACCGGCCGGTTGGGGATGACCGACGGGTCCAAGGACCCCCTCCAGGTGGAAAAGCAGCTCCGGGAGGTCCTGCCCCCTAAGGAGTCCAATAACTTCTGTCACCGGATGGTCCTCTTTGGCCGGGACACCTGCACCGCCCGGAGCCCGAAGTGCGAGGGCTGCCCTCTGGCAAAGGACTGCAATATGGCAAAGGCCCAAAAGTAGAAGCCGGCTAATCCAAGTTTCCTTTTTGCGGTGTTCCTCAAAAGCGGCGACGGAGAGGAACAGGAATTCGAATCTTTTGAGAACCGGCAGGTGAAAATTCTGAGAAGGAGCTGCTTATATGAAAAAAGTGATCATTTACGGTATAAAAAATATCGTGGTCAGACGAAACATTGCAAACTTTTTGGATGATGATTGTGAGATTATCGGCTATTCAGACGGACATTATACTTATGATTTTGTCGACGGGAAACGGTTTTTCCCTCCCGAAAAACTCTGCGAGCAGGAGTATGATTTCATTTTTCTAACCCCGCACTCCTCTGCCGCGCAGGCGGAGGTTCGGCGGTTCCTGTCGGCGCTGGACGTTCCGTCAGATAAAATAATAAGACCTGTGATACTGGAGCAGAATAATCAAGCGAAGAAATATCCTGATTTGATTGAGTGCATTAGAAGGAATTATCAGGGGGAACCGAACCTGGTGTTTGGGCTGTCCTATTCCCGGGAAGGGGTATGCGTGAAAGAGTTAAGCGCTCCATTTTTTAACTGTTCATGCCCCGGGCTGGACTTGTACTATAATTTCTCCGTGTACAAATACATGGAAAAGATTATGCCGGCCCAGAAGCTGGGAATGACGATGCTCGTGATTCCCTATTATTATTTCGATTATGACATGTCACTGTCGGCGGCTGCCTATACGGAGGGACATACCTTTGCTTTGCGGCAGCTGGATGACTGGCATCATTATCAGAGAGTTTCGATTGCGCTGGAATACGTGGAGAATTACCGCATGCTTGGGAAAAAGGTATCGGAGTTTTATCGAGTTCCTTTAGTGGAGAAAACTGTAAATTGCCGTGTGTTTGGAGAGAGAGAAGGCTCGTATATGTTGGACCCGATGTGGTTCAAAGGGTATGAGGAAACGGCGAGTGAGAACAAAGAGATTTTCATTCGGTTTTACCAGAAAATGGAAGCGGGGGGGGGGCGCCCTGTCGTAGTGGTACCTCCTTTTTATTTGAATGGATACAACCGGATTTCGAAGGAGGCCTTTCAGCCTAAAAGAGAGAGGTTTTACAAAATTTTAAGCGAACTGGAGCAGGAAATTGGACCAATAGCAGTATACGATTATTTTGATGCTTTTTCTGATAAAAGAGAGTTTTTCAGAGATCTTACGCACTTAAATGTGCACGGAGCGGAAGCGTTTACAAGGCTGATAAACCGCGATATTATTTTGGGTCGTAGATAGGCAAAAAAGGAAGGCACAGCGACACTTCCCAGAGGTTGCCATGCTTTTCAATGAAAAAGCCGATAACCGCAGTTTTCGTCTGCGAGTTATCGGCTTTTTACGTTCGAAGAAGTGCGGCGGGATCTTTCTCTGTTTATAAAGGAAGCTACCAATGTGGAAAGTAAATGCTGAAAACGAAAGACGCTCTTGGAATTTTAATCAGTTTATCTGAAGGTGAGAATCCAAGGACATGTATTCTTTACAAAAAGCCTTAGAAACCCAGGTTTATGGAAGGGGCTTGGCGGCAGGATATCAGGTCTGCTAGAGGTTGGTATGCTTAGTCAATTTAGTCAGCAGACAGCCTCTACAATATCCGGCGTGGCTTCTGGAGTTTTCAAGAAATCAGCGGAAGATGCTGGTAGGGCGGTGGCTGCTAACCAATCCGGATGTTTTGATTATGGATGAGCCCACTCGAGGAATCGACGTGGGCGCGAAGGCAAAAATCTACATGCTGATCACCAAGCTGGCAGGCGAGGGAAGGGCAATCATCATAATCTCCTCCGAGCTGCCGGAAATTTTAGGCATGGCAGACCGCATCCTGGTAATACGCGAGGGAGAAATGATCGGCATTATTGAACGGAAAGACGCTGCCAGCGACTAGATCATGACATACGCAACCGGAAAGGCACAAGAGGAGACAGAGGTATGGTTATGAATGAACAAAATGTGCAGGTAAAAACCATTCAAAAATCCGGATTTGATATCTGTAGATTTATTTCCCAAAACGCTATTTAGAGCGTGCTAATCGTCATGATCCTGGCCATGAACTTTCACATTTATTTTACATCCGGCTGGGACACTGAGCATTCCTGCAGCCAGCGAACATCCAGAGGCTGCTGGAACCGAGTCCATCCGCGGCATCCTGACCTTCGGCATCATGTTTGCCGTTTTTCCTAAGGGCATCGACTTGTCCATTAGCTACATGGTGGGTATGGTGGCAGTTATGGTCGCCTTACTGGTACAGCCCGCAGACCTGGCGACCCGGCTGTTCCCTGGCAGATCTCAGCTCCCCACGGCTGTGACGCTGATCCTGGGAATTGGCATCGGCGCGTTGGTGGGAGGCACATCGGCGCCATCGTAGCTTTACGAAGATTCATCCCTTCATCGCCACCCTGGGCGCACAGCTCATCTGCCGAGCTGTGGCGAAAATGTACTCTAACAAACCAGTTTCTAATCTGTCGGAGGGATTCCGGGACATCGTGCGATATAAGCTGTTTGGAATACTCCCCATATCATCCGGGAAAACTGTAAATCGTTCAAAGCAAAGTTTTACCCGAGTTTCTGCAGGGCTCATCCCGAAATATCCATGTGACGAACACGCCATTTTTTGCTAAAATATGCCCAATATCTTGTACAAGGAGGGATGGGCGTGGGAGAAACAATCTATGGATATGTCCGGGTTTCCACCCAGGATCAGAATGAAGCGCGCCAGCTGACCGCCATGCGGGCGTTTGGCGTTCCAGAGGAAAACATCGTGGTGGAGAAGCTGTCGGGTAAGGACTTTAAAAGGCCCCGTTATCGGCGGTTGGTGCGGACCTTGCGTCCGGAGGACGTGCTGGTGGTCAAAAGTATTGACCGCCTTGGGCGCAACTACACGGAAATTCTGGACCAGTGGTCTATTATTACCAAAAGGCGTGAAGCTGCTATCGTAGTGCTGGACATGCCTCTGTTGGACACCCGGCGGAACCGGGACCTAACCGGGACGCTCATTTCCGATATCGTTCTCCAGCTTTTGAGCTATGTGGCGCAGACAGAGCGGGAGAACATCCGTCAGCGGCAAATGGAAGGTATCGCGGCGGCAAAAGCCAGAGGAGTTCATTTTGGACCGAAGGCAAAGGCCCCACCGGAGGCTTTCGCGGCGCTTCACCAGGCGTGGAGAGCAAAGCAAATGACGCTGCGCGAAGCCGCCAATGCCTGTGGAATGCCCAAATCCACTTTCCATGATGCCGCTTTACGAGCGGAAGCAGCAGTCAAGTACACATAAAAAAACTGTCCGGGGAAGCGTACAACCCCGTCCAGCCGCTTTCGGTTTTCTCAACCGCTTTCAATACTACATATCGGCGGCATTCTACCAAAAATAATAGTCTGAATAAAAAAATTTTTCTGTCCGGGGTTGTACACAACTCCGGACAATCTCTTTCTCCTCAACCGGGAACGCAGGTGCAGAGGAGGGGTGGATATGGCAGACATCAAACGATTTACTACCATCAAAGCCCGCCTCTATCCAAACGAGGTCCAGGTGGAGTTGTTTGAAAAAACCTTCGGCTGCTGCCGCTATATCTGGAATCGGATGCTGGCAGATCAGCAGAGATTTTACGTGGAAACCGATGCCCATTTTATCCCCACCCCGGCCAAATACAAAAAGGAAGCACCGTTCCTCACCGAGGTAGACAATCAGGCGCTGATTCAGGAGCACAACAAGATCTCCCAGGCGTTTCGGGTGTTCTTCAAACACCCGGAGTGCTTTGGCTATCCAAACTTCAAGCGGAAAAAGAGCGACCGGGATTCCTTCACTGCCTGCAACCACGAGTTTACCTCCGGCCCTACCATCTACATCACAAAAGACGGCCTTCGCATGACCAAGGCCGGAATTGTCAAGGCAAAGTTTCCCCGCCGCCCCCGGAACGGCTGGAAACTGAAGCGGGTCACGGTGGACCGGACCAAGTCCGGCAAATATTACGCTTACATTTTATATGAATACGCCGTGAAGGAGCCGGAGCCTGTCACTCCCGCACCGGAGACCACCCTTGGATTGAAATACTCCATGCGGCATTTCTATGTGGCGGACAACGGGGAACTGGCGGACCCTCCCCAGTGGCTCAGACAGTCCCAGGAGAAGCTGGCAAGCATCCAGCAGCGCCTTTCCCGTATGCGGCCTGGCTCCAAAAATTATCAAGAGATGGTCCAAAAGTACCGCCTACTCCACGAGCATATCGCCAACCAGCGGCGCGACTACATTCACAAGGAATCCCGGCGGATAGCCAACGCCTGGGACGCCGTGTGTGTGAGGGGCGACGACTTGGCGGAGTTGTCCCAAAAGCCGAACCATGGGAACGCCATGAAGGAAGGCTATGGGGCTTTCCGGGAGCATCTGCGCTACAAGATGGAGCGGCAGGGCAAGGCGCTGATTGTGGTTGACCGCTACGTGCCCACCAGCCGGACCTGTTCCGCCTGTGGGATGGTTCTGGATAGTGCGGTCAGCTATCAGCGGAAGCTCTGGACCTGTCCGAAATGCGGCGCGGTCCACGACCGAGAGATCAACGCGGCGAAAAACATTAAAGCCGAGGGCTTGGCTCAATATCAACGGACCCAGAAGCGGGAAGCCGCTTAACAGGTTATTTTTCTTAGGGCCCCCGCAAAATCGAAGATTTTGTGGGGAGAGGAGGAAGGAATGAAGCGGGCGAAGTCCTCGCCGTCAGGCGGGGACGGAGCAGAGCGGAATTTCTTCCGACGATATGCCGGTCGGGACGCCGGTGAAAGCCCATGATTCCGGTTTCGGAGAACGCTGAGCGAAGCGAAATCAAAGGTGTTTTGTTTCGCTCAACGTTTTCCAGGCCGTCGAGTGGGAAACGAGAGGTCGTCTTTCTCTTTTGGATTTGGAATCGCGGCCAAAGCTCGGAAGGGGTTCCCGCAAAATACGCGGATTTCGCCCCGACGAGCGTCCAAAACATTATGACGATGAAGCGATGGCGAAAGGAGTCTGCCATGCTGGCTTTACAGTTGAGTACAGGAGATTATATGACCATCGGCGAGGAGGTAGTGGTGCAGCTGAATCACATTTCCGGCGACCGCTGCAGGCTGATGGTGCAGGCCCCCAAGGATATGGCCATCCTCCGGGGCGAGGTTCTGGAGCGGACCGGCGGGGAACGCCCGGAGTGCGTATTTGATACCCCACGCCGCCAGCGGCAGGAGGTCGTTTGGAACCGTGGTAAAACCCAGGCACTGAATTCTATGCGGCAGCTGCTTAGCCGGATGGACAGCGGGGACAAGGATGTGAAAGCCCTGCGGCGGCAGCTTGATGTCATCTTTCCGCCCGAGTTCGCGTCCAACGAAACCATACGCGCCCCTAAATAATTTGGTTTCAACCGGCTGACGAGCCGGATGAAATAACGTACCGTACCGGAAGAGCCGACCGCTGTGCGCAAGCGGATGGTTTGAATGGTACTCCACACAAGCTGAGGGGCAGGATGCCCCAAGGCGCCGGAATCCCTGCAATCATTTTATTTATAGGAGGATTATAAAATGAGGATCCAACACAATATAATGGCCATGAACGCCTACCGGAACTACAACACCAACACCAGTGCTCTTTCTAAGAACCTGGAAAAGTTGAGCTCCGGCTATAAAATCAACCGCGCCGGCGACGACGCTGCGGGCCTTGCCATTTCCGAGAAGATGCGGGCGCAGATCACCGGCCTGAACGCCGCCCAGAAAAACGTCAAGGACGGTATCTCCCTGGTAAAGACCGCCGAGGGCGCTATGCAGGAAATCCAGGACATGCTCAACCGCATGGACTATCTGGCCACCCAGTCTGCTAACGGCACCTATGACAACGAGATCGACCGCATGAACCTGAACAAGGAAATGGATGCCCTGAAAGACGAAATTGACCGTATTTCCAAGTCGGCCAACTTCAATGGCATCAAGCTCCTCGATGGTTCTCTGGCGGACGGAACGACGGCGGTTGAGGCATCCTATGGAGAGCTTCAAAATCCGACCAAGATCGAAATTATCGCAACCGCAAGCTGCCATCAGGTCCATGAGGCCGGCAAGGATGCAGTGGCGGCGAAGTTCGACGTCGACTTGAAGCAGGCCCTCGAGGGAGTAAAAGCTACGGCGGCTATGGCCGCGGGCAGTACCTTTACGGTCAAGGTCAATGTCGGCGGCGCGACAGTCGGCGTGACACTGACGCTCAAATCGGCTGTCGCGACGGGCGGCGTAATTAACTATAACGATGTTACCGTTGGCGCCGCCAGCGTGAGCTCCATTTCCCTCACCTCTGGCACGGCGACGGCATCCTTCAGTGTTCAGGTCAGTGGCGGCGTTATGAAGTTCGAACTGAAAGCAAGCGCGGCGAAGGTGGACTTCGACACCAATCTGAAGGTCACGATCACGGCGTCGGGTGGCATGTCACTGGGCTCCGCGAACGGGAGCGGCGCAATCAGCTACAACTGCACAACGCAGAATCAAACGAACGGCGTTGCCCAGGTTGGCACCCAGCTGGCGCATGCACACTTTGATCTGAATGATATTGCCAGCAAGCTGGCTGTCAAGAACGGTGTTTTGCAGATTGGTGACCAGCAGATTCTCTTTGATGTTGACTCCAAGACGACCTCTCAGAACAAGGTCGGCATTAAGGACTTGCTGGATCCCACTTCCGGCAGCATCAAGACCGATGATGATACTATTGCCGAGCTGGCCCGCCGTATTACCTCGGCCGCTGCGAACAATAAAACCTTCACCGTGGGCGTCGGCACGGATGGTAAGACCATGACCCTGGAAGAGAGATACAACTTCTATACGGGAGACGGCGACAACAACGATGGAGACTTCCTGAACAGCAAGGATAAGATCGAGGGCAAGCTGTCCTACGGGACGCTTACCAATACTCCGGCTGGAGTTACGGGCGAGAACAAGGGACTGACCCTCCAGATCGGTGACACTGCGGACAGCTTCAACCAGCTGAAGGTTGCCATCGGCAATATGAATACCAAAGCCATGGGCTTCAAACTGGATTCCAACGGAAAAATCACGACGGATGGTACCTCCATCCGGGATATCGACATCAAGTCGGCGGCGAATGCCACGGCGGCGATTGATGTCATCAAAAACGCGATCAACTATGTGTCCTCCATCCGCGGCGACCTGGGCGCTACCCAGAACCGTCTGGAGCACACCGCCAACAACCTGTCCGTGATGGCCGAGAATATCCAGGACGCCGAGTCCACCATCCGCGACACCGATGTTGCCGAGGAAATGATGGCCTACACCAAGAACAACATCCTGGTGCAGTCCGCCCAGGCCATGCTGGCCCAGGCCAACGCCGTTCCCCAGGGCGTTCTCCAGCTGCTGGGCTAATTCGAAACCATTTTGGCAAAACCTGAATAACAGCTACAGCGCAGAAAGGGGGCGGGCCTCGGCCCGCCCCCTTTGTTCTGCGGAAAGGACGCCCATGAAAACGATTGAAATTGCGCGCAAAATGGCCGCCATGGGCGGCAAGGAGGAGGCCGTAAAGGCCTATACGCTGGTAATCGGCCAGCAGGAAAGCGAACCCGTCGAACGGCTAGAGGCGGCTGTATACATTCTGCAAAACGGAAAGGAATACTGCGTCTCTTATACGACGTTTATTCAACTGTTCAACGAGGGACATTTCCGGGAGGATATTCTGCCCCTACTGATTAAGGTATTCTACGAGCCAAATATCAAGCTGCTGCAAGGACGCTATGAGCGCAACTGCAAGCTGCTACGGAAGTATCCCTATCTTTTTCGGAAGGATTTCCTTCCGTTTGAGGACCTGCCTTTCTGCTTTTTTCCCTACGACGATCAAAACGGCTATGTGCCGTTCTACCCGGAGGAAGAGCGGTTTGGCGAGTATATCAACTTCAAAAATCCCGTTATCAGCCGGAACTTTTTTAAGGATTTGGAAAATCCCATTCTGGCGGAGGACGTTTACAGCCAGTATGAGCTGGAATATTTGAACGACAATGTACGGAAAAGCGAAGATGTGGCCCGGGAAAACCACGTCTATTTGCATTATTCCGATTGGAAAACCTTTTGTACACACTTACAATGCCTGAATTTGAGGCCGCTGCTGGAAGACGAGAAGCTGGTGTTTTTGATGGAGGACGAAGGCGAACAATACCCCATCGACTTCAAGACCCGGTTTGGGATTGACTACAGCCAATATACCTTGCAGCCTGTGCGAATCCGGGAGGTCTCGCGGTTGATCTGGCATACGCAGCTCTCCACCCATAACGGAGGCGACTTTTTCAACGAAATCTTTGACAACCACCCGAATTTGCTGGTGATGCCGTCCATCATGATGTCCAACGTCAAGGAGATCGTGGAGAATCTGCGGGAGGGGATGGAGAGCGCGCCGTCATTGAAGCAGGCGATGGAAAATTACGCGTCGTGGAACAACCCGAGGGCGATAGAAGAACTGTATCGGATGAAAGGCCGGACCGATAAGGATTACATAGTGGCGTTTTACATGAAAAAGGAAATGGCAACTGCGGGACTAGACCCGGCGTCGAGAATCGCGCCGGCGGTGTTTTTCCAGCCGCACTTTTCCAACATCGTGTATTCGTTGGCGGTGGAGGATTCAAGTGGGAAAACAATTTTGAGTGCGGAAAACTATGAGGAAATACGAAAATCAGCAATTTTTAAACACTTCAAATATGTTAAGACCTTCACACCAATGCGGCGTTCCACCACTAGTCACGGCGCGACTGTAAAATTCATGTACCATAGCGCCATGGAGGCAAATAGCAGGAACGATTCGAAAAGTGCGACGGTGGTCAGCGACGCGGTATCGGAGCGCGTATTTAACCGCAGCTTTATGATCGATCCGGATGACCGGCTGTACAAGGACAGCGTTTTGGTGAGATTTGAAGATGGCAAATTAAACGGGCGAGCGACGTTTACAGCGTTGGCGGCATTTCTCGATCTTCCCTATACGGAAAGCATGACGTATTGCTCCGAAAGTGGCATGCGGGACCCCCATCCGGAAACAAAGGGCTTTGATCCCGCTCCGATCTATAAAACTTACGACGAGTTTGTCAATGATTCGGAACGGTATTTCATCGAGTATTTTCTCCGAGATGCCTACGAGTATTACGGCTACGATTTCCAGTATTATGACGGTGCGGTCGTAGATGAAGAAAAGCTGAAAGAGCTGATCGCGGGCTTTACAACCGTGAATCATTACATCCGGGAAACCTGGATGAAAGTGTTTGAAAAGGCAAGAGTATCGCTAAATGGGGAGCGCGTCGATGAGGAAGCGGAGCGGAAAATCCAGCAGCAGTTGCTGGACGAGCAAATGGAAAAATTTGGCGCAAGCCGACTGGAAAACGCGAAAATCTTGCAGCGTGGCCTGCGGTTTGTAAACAAACGGAGCCAGCCGCTGCGCTTTATGCGGAAGCTGGAATTGGACCCGGCGCTGCTGGAGCAGCCGCTGTACCACTAGTTGGAAGGGCAAAGAGAAATGGAGAAAAAAGGAACGGTCTACTTTTTCACCGGCCTGGCCGGGGCCGGCAAGACCACCGTCGGTGGGTTGTTTTACCGGCGACTGAAGGAGAAAAAACCGGACGCCATTTTGGTTGATGGCGACCTGTCCCGGACATGGGCGGGCTATAGCACAGAAGATGGGAAGGTCTTGCAGGAGGATCGCTATACCACGGAAGCCCGGAAGGCGGGGGCATTTGCATGTTTTCAAGGCTGCAAATATTACGCCGAACAAGGGCATGACATGGTGGTTTGTAGCATCGCCATGTACACCGAAGTACGTGCCTGGAACCGGGAAAATATCGAAAACTACCGGGAAGTGTATCTCAAAGTGACCCATGAAACACTTTATAAGCGGGACCAGAAGAAACTCTATTCGTCCAAGGCGAAGAATGTAGTGGGTGTCGACCTGCCGTGGGACGAGCCGGGCCACTCCAGCATCGTTATTCAGAACGACGGCGGCGAGACGCCGGAGGAAATCGTCGACCGATTGATTCGGTTTTTTGGATTGGAGTAGGAAAAGTCCATGATTTACAAAGCGGATTTGCATACCCACAGTACGGCGTCAGATGGACAATACTCCCCGTCTGAATTGGCAGTTCTGGCAAAAAAGCGGGGCATGGAGGTTTGGGCTGTCACAGATCATGAGAATCTCAGCGGCTTGGATGAGGCTGTGGAAACAGGGGGAAATCTTGGGCTGCAAGTGGTTCGAGGTGTAGAGCTGAGTGCGGATGATTATTTGAATCTGCATATTTTGGGATATAACGTTTCCACCGCCGCATTGGGTCCGTGGATTGAAAGCAAGAAAAACGGCCGCAATGAGCGCAAATACCGCATATGGAGTTATCTGCGCAGCAAGGGAGTGGAAATTCCACTGGAAGAAGTTGATGCAGAGGCGGCCGGCGGCGCGGTTGGCCGTCCGCATTTTGCACGGGTCATGCTGCGGCATGGTATTGTCGCCACCTGGAAGGAGGTCTTTGATCGTTATCTGGATACGCCGGAATTTCAGGAAATCGAGAAGGGTACGAAGCCCGGCGCGCAGGAGTGTGTGGAACGCATCAAGGCGGCGGGGGGAAGGGCTTCGCTGGCACATCCCTACCAGCTTGTGCTGCATGGTGAGAGTCTGGAGCAGTTGGTAGCGCGGCTGAAAGGGTATGGCTTGGATGCGATTGAGTGCTTCTATCCCATTCATACAGCAGAGCAAACTGCGAAGTACTTAGAGCTTAAGAGAAAATACGAGCTGTACGCCACAGGTGGAAGCGATTTTCACGGGGAGAAAAGCAAGCCGGATCATCCCCTGGCGGCATGGGAGCTGGACTTGGATTGGCTGCTGGGATAACGACAAAGAAGTGGGGGAAAGGATTATGAATTATGCGATAATCTTAGCGGGTGGCTATGGCATCCGGTTTAATTCTGGAAATCTGCCGAAGCAGTTTGTGGAGTTGACCGGAATGCCGATGCTGGTATATTCGATGAAAACTGCGGAGCGTAATGTACATATTGACGAGATTTGTGTGGTAACGCTGGAAAAATATATCCCAAGGGTTTGGGCCTGGGGAAAACTATACGGCATTACGAAATTGAAATATGTGGCAAAGGCCGGAGAAAAGCGGTTTGATTCCGTATATAGCGGTATTTGCAGCATACCGGCTAAAGAGACGGATACCATTATGATTATGACGGCAGTATGTCCTTTTCTCTCACAAGACACCGTAAATCAGCATTATAGCCTGATTGAGCAGAATGATGGTGTCATTACGGTGGTAGATGCGACAGATGCGATTACCTCCAGCGAGGATGGACACATAGCAGACCGGACGCTGCAAAAAGAAAAATTGTTTGTCCAGCAGGGTCCTCAGACCTACCGTTACGGAATCTTACGGCGGGCTCATGAAACGTATCGAAACACGGCCAACGCGCCGGAAGTGTACGAGGACAGTGAGCTGGTCCTGCATCTCGGCGTGCCGGTTGCCATGGTAAAGGGAGACCGCTTCTGCATCAAGGTGACATATCCAGAGGATTTGGCAATTGCCCAAGCCTTGTATCCTCTTTTTTGTGAGAAGGAGAATCGGTGGGAGCTGGATGTATGAATAGGATCATACAGGAAGATATTGAAGGAATGCTGGCGCGGCGGTGGGATTTGGACAAGCTAGCTGGACAAACCATCCTGATTTCTGGCGCAAACAGCTTTTTTATGTCCTATTTTGTCTATCTTCTTTTGGAGAATAATCGAGGAAACGGTGGAAACACAACCATCCTGGCGTTATGCAGGAGCCGTGAGAGTGCGCAGGCCCGATTTGGGGACTATTTGAAAGACCCGCATTTGCGTCTTTTGATTCAGGATGTACGGGAGCCGGTCCGCTATGACGGAGCAATTGATATCTGCATCCACGCCGCTAGTCCCGCTGGAATCCAGTCGAGGCAGGAAAGCCCAGTGGATACATTTCAAATTAACCTGCTTGGATGCCAGAACCTTCTTGAATTGTCAAGGGAGAAGCACAGTCAAAGGTTTTTGCTGCTGAGCAGTGTGGACGCTTATGGAAGCTTCGAAGATCAAAGGCGCAGAAAAGAAACGGATCTTGGCTGCCTGGACTGGACGTATGCAAGGAATGCCTATTCCTGTGGAAAACGCTGCGCTGAGACTTTGTGTGCGCTTTACCGTGCCCAGTATGACCTTCCATATGTTGCGGTGAGGCCGTTCCAGATATATGGACCTGGTATGTCGCTGACAGATGGTCGTCTGCACGGCGATTTTATTCGGCAAATGCGGGAACATAATCGAATTGTATTGAAGAGCGATGGCTCGGCAATCCGGTCCTTTTTGTATATTGCAGATGCGGCGCATGCGCTGCTGGATGTGCTGCTCTACGGGGCTGTAGGAGAGACCTATAATATATGCGACGAGGCGGCCGAATGTTCAGTCAAGGACTTGGCGAAGCGATATGCGACACAAAAGGGAAGCGGCGTAGAAGTAGTGTTTGATGATACAAAGCGGGACACACCTGAGGTAAAAGACGCCCTGTCGGTTGTGACAGGAGACAGCTCCAAACTGCGAAGCCTGGGTTGGAGGTGCGAAATGCCGTTGGAAGCGGGGATCAAACGGACGCTGGGCTATTACTTCCAAACGTAGAAACGTTTGCTGTAAACATAGGAGGGGAACCAATTTGGAACAAAACCGAGTGTTTCAAGCCTATCAAGACGATAAAATTGCCATATATGGTTTGAGCCCTTTAACGGCAGCCCTCCTAAAGCAGTTGGACGGTTATCAGGTAGTTGGATTGTTGGACGGCTATCAAGACAGCGGGACACTTTACAGCAAACCCATCCTTTCGATCGAGGAAGCAGCGGCAAAAGACGTGAGGCTGATTATTGTTGCTGCCCGGCCAGAATCCTGCAAAGTGATTGCGAAGCGGATCGGCGGCTTTTGCAAGGAGCATTCCATCGAGCTTCTGGATATCAGAGGAAAGGATTTGCGTACCTCCAAAAATCCGTCGTATTGTCTCAAAGGCGTTTCGGGGCCTTCGAAAGAATATTTTCAAAATTTGGTTGACAATTTTGAGGTTATCAGCGTGGATTTTTTCGACACATTGATGATGCGTCGGACACTGCTCCCGACAGATGTGTTTGAGATAATGGACTTGCGCTTGAAGCAGCGCGGCATAGAGATTAAGGACTTTCCCAAAAAGCGGCTGGAGGGAGAGAAGGAGCAGGGAAAACAAACAGTTCCAACCCTGCTGGAAATCTATGGGTATATAGTAAAGCGCTATTCCATTGTCGGCATACAGCCAGAGGATTTGGTGCAGCTGGAATGGGAAACGGATCGGGAGCTGGCTGTTTGCCGGAAGGAGCTCTGTACAATTCTGGAAAAAGCCTATGCGCAGGGCAAATTGATCTACATAGTTTCCGATACCTTTTACACAAAGCCGCAGTTGGCTGCGCTGCTGGAACAGTGCGGATTTCATAGCTACACAGATATTTTCCCTTCCTGTGAGTACCGAACAGTAAAGACACAGGGGCTTTTTGAAAAAATGCTGGAGAGAATCCCGGGAAAATCCTGCCTGCATATTGGTGACTCCATAGACGCCGATGTGGCGGGGGCGCGACGAAGCGGCTTGGCAGTGTGCCAGCTTTACAGCGGCTTAGAGCTGTTTGAGAAAACAGGCTACTTGGGTTTGTGGGAGGAGATTTATAGTTTATCCAGCCGCATTCAAGCTGGAATGCTTGTGGCAAGTCTGTTTAACAGTCCATTTCAATTTGAGGAACCGGGACAACTGCTTCATATAGATGACGCCTATGATGTGGGGTATCTGATCCTGGGGCCTATAATTACCGGCTTTGTGATCTGGCTTTACCGGCAAGTCCGGGAACAAAAACTGAAAACAGTTTGGTTTTGCGCGCGGGATGGACATTTGATCAAAAAGCTTTATGAACAGTTGGCTGTATCTGAAAAATCCGTGTATTTCCTGACTTCCCGATTTGCCGCCATCCGAGCCGGACTGGAGACGGAGGAGGACCTTCGTTATGTGGAAGAAATGCGTTTCAGCGGCAGCCTTCAAGAGCAGCTTCGGGAGCGGTTTGGCATAACCGTTTCCCACAAGGATTGCGAGGGGAAAAGCTCCCTGATGGATTTCAAGGAAGAGCTGTTGAATGCCGCGGAAGTCCATCGCAGGAATTACCAGACGTATCTTCAAGGACTGGAGCCTATGGAGGGCGACCTTGCTTTTTTCGATTTTGTAGCCCGCGGGACAGTTCAGATGTACATTCAGCGCCTGACAAAACACCATTTGAGGGGCTTCTATTTTTCGCAGTTGGATCGGGACTATATGCACGAGAAAAATCTGGATATCCGTCCCTTCTATGAAAAAGAAAACAGCGGCATTTATCAAAATTTCTATGTTTTGGAGGCCGTTGTCACCGCCCCGCATCCGCCTGTGTTGGGGTTCGATGCGCAAGGAAGCGTAATGTACGCGCAGGAAACCAGGAGCCCGGAAGAACTCGCGTGCATCCAATGGGTTCAGGACGGAATTAGCGACTATTTTCAGTCTTATAGAAAGCTAAACCCAACATGGGAGACGGCGGAAGAAAAAAACTGGGGAGAAGCGGTGCTGTCTCTGCTGTCCAAGATTGAGATTCGAAGTAAAGCGTTTTTGTCGCTGAAGGATGAGGACCCCTTTTTCAACCGAACGACAGACGTTGCGGAATTGCTGTAGGCGCACAGAGAGGATTGGAGGAAACGCAAATGAAAATACTTCATCTGGCTTCACCGAACCTGGGCGGGATTGAGTCGTATATCTTCAGTCATTACAAATACATGGACCAAGATAAATTTCAGTTTGATTTTATGACCCAGAACCAGAGCTTACGAGAGGCGGAGGAGTACCGAAATTTCCAGTTTCACGTCAAGCTTCTGCCCACGACCGCGGCGAAGGAACCGGAAGTGTTCACAAGGCGCGTGTACGAGATTTTGTCGGAGGGCTATGATGTCCTTCATCTTCACACCTGCTTTTGGACGGGCTTCCGGATTGAGGAAATCGCACGGGAAATCGGGATCAAGAAAGTGATTGTGCATTCCCATTCTTCCGCTATTGACGAGACGGATGTGAAGAAACGGGAAATGCTTCTCAAACGTCACGAGGAGGTAAAGCGCTCGTTTTCCCCGGATTTGGCAACCGATTTTTGGGCTTGTTCCTGGAAAGCGGCCGATTGGCTTTTTGGGGAGCAGATTCCCAGAAGCACCATCCGGGTTATGAAGAATGCCATTGAAGTGGAGCGGTTTCGATTTGACGCGCGGCTTCGGCAGGCGACCCGAAAAGAGCTTGGACTGGAGGATGCCTGGGTTTTAGGAACCGTTGGAAGGCTGAGCTTTCAAAAGAATCACGCATTTTTGCTGGAGCTGTTCCGCGCGTTTCATGAAAAGTATCCCAACGCGAAGCTGTTGATGATTGGAAACGGCGAACTGCAATGTGAATTGGAGCGGCAGATAAGAGAAAGCGGTTTGAAGGATGCGGTCCTGCTGTTGGGCTGGAAGGCGTCTGTAGAGAACTATTTGCAGGCGATGGATTGTTTTCTCTTGCCGTCTAGGTTTGAGGGGAATCCAATTTCCCTCATAGAAGCCGCCGCATCTGGGCTGCCGGCCGTGATCGCCGACACGATTACGGAGGAAGCTGTGATTGCGGATACCATTCTTCGTGAGCCACTGGATGTTTCCAGGTGGATTTTCGCATTGGAAGAAGTGCTCCGCAAACCAATCGACCGGCGAGAGGGAGAAAAAACGGTGCGTATGGCCGGCTATGACGTCCGGCAACAGGCAAAGGCTTTGGAAATACTCTATGAATCCCAAGATTGAGATAAAGTAAGCCCACGATAGCAGTATGAAAAAATACGAGCTGAAATTCAATGGGGACAGGGGGCATAGCCCCAGGGCCTTTCTCCTTGAGAGGGCCAGTTTTAGAAAAGCAGGAGTAAAGTATGTTGAAAAGTACCTTTGAAAACTACCAGAGCGTTTATGAAATGTTGGGGGATGAAGAATCCAGGGATATTTATTTAAATCGGTTGAATTATTTAATTTCAGGGAATGGAAAGTACGTTAGAAACATGGTGGCTGCCTCTATAAAAACGGGCGTTACATATGGTATCGGAAAAGAAGTAACCCTATTGCGGAATACGATTCCGCAGGACAAGAGAATTGTCCTTTATGGAGCGGGAAGTTTTGCCGAGTATATGCTTCCTTATTGGGAAGGGGATAGACGGTTTTTAGGGTTTTGTTGTAGGACAGAGAAGAAACAGGCAAACGGCTATTTAGGCTATCCTGCGATCAGTCCCGAAGAACTGCTGACCCGCAGAGATTTGGCGGTGGTAATTAGTACGACCACATTCCGCGATGAACTCCTGGGAATATTGCGGGAAGGAGACTATCCGGAAAATCTTATCTTTGAGATACCCGAATTTGAGGTTACCGATGACCCTGGGCAATATTTTAACCCAGCCTTTATGAAATATGAAGATAGCGAAGTTTTTATAGACGCAGGATGTTTCAATTTAAGCACCTCTCTGGAATTGAGAAACTATTGCAAACACATTGGAAAGATATACGCGTTTGAACCGGACGCACAAAATTATCAAAATTGTGTGAAGCGGAAAGCGGAAACAAATCTCGTTCAAGCGGACATTTTGCCGTTTGGTACGTGGAGTAAAAAGACGATGCTCCGTTTTCAGGCAAAGGGCAACGGAAGCTCCTGTATCGATATGGATGGCAGCATAGACATTCCTGTTATGCCGATAGACTCTGCTGTAGATGCTGCGGAACGGGTT
Organism: uncultured Oscillibacter sp.; assembly: GCA_910587705.1. Lineage (GTDB taxonomy): Bacteria > Bacillota > Clostridia > Oscillospirales > Oscillospiraceae > Oscillibacter. The sequence goes on along the minus strand of CAJUMX010000004.1, from coordinate 84,699 downwards.
ACCATGATTAAAATGGATGTAGAAGGAGCGGAACTGGAATCCTTAAAGGGAGCGCGGGAAACGATTCTTCGCAACAAACCCAAGCTGGCCATTTGCATCTATCATGAACCGAAAGACTTGACGGAAATTCCGCTATATATTAAGAGCCTGGTGCCGGAATATAAGCTCTTTGTACGCCACCATTCAAATTATTTTGGCGAAACCGTTTTATACGCAATTATATAGTAAACCCTTTTCGAAAAATGTGAGCGCAAAACACCGTGCTAGAGAAGCGATATGGAAGGGGAGAGCGAGAAGGTGCCGAAAGTCAGTATTATTATGCCGGTTTATAACGGTGAGAAGTACCTGGAAGAAGCCATACAGAGCATTTTGCTCCAAACGTTTCAAGACTGGGAATTGTGGCTGGTGAATGATTGTTCTACGGATTCATCCCTGAAAATCATGGAAAAATATGCCGGGGAAAATGACAAAATTCAAATCATAACGAACTCGGAAAATTACCAGCTTCCTCGATCCTTAAATATCGGCTTCCGGCATGCGCGGGGTACCTATCTGACATGGACGTCAGATGACAATTTCTATCAGCCGGATGCGGTGGAAGTGATGGTCCGTGAACTGGAGAATCATCCGGACTGCGGACTGGTTTGCTGCGATGTAGACTATTTATTCGAGGATGGCGCTGTCATGGCGCACCGATTTCCGGATGCCTCCCAATTGTATCTGGAAAACGTGGTTGGCGCCTGTTTTTTGTACAGGAGGGAGGTTCTGGAGACAGTTGGGGAATATGATCCAGCTATGTTTCTGGTCGAAGATTATGATTATTGGCTGCGAATCAGTCAAAAATATCCCGTCGTTCATATCCCCAGATGCTTATATCAGTATCGCTTTCATAAGCAGAGCCTGACCACGCAGAAGCGGCAGACCGTTGCAAAGCAGCTGTACCGGCTACGCCTGCGTGAATTGGAGTATCTTCTTTCGAAGGCAACGGCTGATGATAGAGCGGCTTTGTTTTTGGACATGTGGTTTTGCGGCGGCGAGGATTTGTGGCGACACCAGGGCCAATTTTTCCCGGACGGGCTTTTGCCAAAGGAACTTCAGTGGCTAAAGCGGGTTTCCAGGGAGCCCAGACAGCCGGACCCAGATAGGAAGCTCATTTTGTTTGGAGCGGGATTTTACGGGAAAGAGGCGGTGAAATATTTTGGAAAAGAGCGGGTGCAATATTTTGTAGATAATAACTCAGCGCTCCACGGGACGATGAAAGAGGATGTGCGAGTGATTTCTTTTGAAGAATTGAAGGAAGTTCATGAGAGCTATGAAATTGTAATTTCCGCCAGCAGTCAGATTACGATAGCCTTAGCACAGCAGTTAGAGGCGTCCGGGATTAAGAGATACCTACTTTTCTTAAATATATTTTACAATACGCCTGCGTAGCATAGCGGAAAGGTATGTCATGAAAATGAAGAAGCATGTAGCAATCTGGGGATGGTGGCAAGGGAAGAACCTTGGTGATAATTGGATTAAACGAACACTGAGTGAAGTTTTTCCCGGCTATGAATTTATTGATACAACGGTCACAGATTTTTCGCCATATCACTTTGTGATATGCGGCGGCGGCGGACTATACATATATGACGTGATTGAGCCGTGGCGCTCCCATACCCCTCAAGTGCCATACGGAATGCTTGGGTTAGGCGCAGAATTTCCCCATACCAGCAGCCGGGCTGAGGAATTATGCAATAAGAGCTCGTTTTTTTTCCTTCGGGACCAATATTCCTTAGATTGCATGAAAATCAAGAATGTAGAACGGTCTTATGATGTGACCTTTCTGCGGCCTTTGGAGTGCAAGGAGCTTCAACCGTCCGATCTTGACAAGTTGCTTTTTGTATGGCGCGATGGCCGGGAGCTGACCAGAAATCCGAAATTTCGGGATTACATTCAATATGAGGACAACCTTGAACAATGGGAGAATATGATCCAGGCCCATTTCAGTTCGATCGAAAAAAATGACTTTCAGACAACAGCCGACAACATTGAGGATGTTATGGAACATTGCGGCTTTGTAATTTCGGGAAGATTCCACGGTGTTGCAGCTGCAATTCAAAAGGGAATTCCCTGTATTGCGATTGACATTTGCCCCAAAATTCGTGCGCTTATGCAAGACTGCGGCTTGGAGGATTACTGCATCAAGGTGAGCGAGACGGATAAACTGGAGGAGCTGATTGTAAGGGCCAAGGCGGAATATCGGGATATTCGTAAAAAACAGCAGGCCTACAAGGAAAAGGCAAATCTCACGCTGTTAAAGCATATAGAGGCTGCAAAGGAAGCCATTGACCGGGCGCTTCATCCCCTGCGTGCGATTCATTATGGTTCTTACTGGATGGGGGAGAACGATGTAGTCAAAGTCATGGCGGATGATCTTGACAGCGTGTTTATTTCGCAGGCGATTGACTTAAAAGCGTATTCGGCGCATCCGGATGTAAGAATAAAAGAGTGTAAGGCAACGCCAAACGGTATGCTGTGCGTTTTGAGCGCAGAGGGTATCCAGAAAGACATCCTTCGCTATAAGCCAGATGCTTTGATTTTCAATTCTGGCGGCCTTGTGCCGGAGGAGGCGGCCTTTGCGCTTATGAGGGAACAGACGATCACCAGCATAGGAATTTCCTTGTCGGACCCGGATGTGTATCCGTATAATGGCGCTGTTTATGCGCATAAGTTTGACTTGTTCTATACAAATTCAAAGCGCTCCTATCAGCACGATTACAAAAGCTGCGGCAACATTCACCTTCTTCCCTTTGCGGCCTCTACAAAGCATCATTATTTTCTTCCCGATGAAAAGAGAATATACGATGTTGTCATCGTCGGTCATGCCCGCCCGGACAGGCTTGCGGTCGTGACTGAATTGGAAAAAGAATTTTGTGTCGGGACGTTTGGCTCCGGCTGGCCTCATTCACTTGGAGTTGTGCATGGCTTGGAGCATATACGAGCAATCAACAGTGGAAAGATGTACCTTTCATTTGCTAAAACAAATGCAGGTTTTGATAATGTGAAGGTAGGATTGTTTGAGGCAATTGCGTGCAATCAGGTTGTTATTACCAAGTACATGGAGGAATTGTCGGATTACTTTGCCATCGGCTCTGAAATTATTTGCTATCAAAGCGAAGAAGAAATACCTGCTATTGTACGGGAACTGCTCGCCTCTCCCGAGAAATTGGAGGCGATCCGTGCCAACGCATATAGACGGTTTTTGCAGGAACACACCTATGGAAATCGGTGGATGACGGTAAAAAGGGACATTGAAAATTTGGGCAGGAGTGTAAATTGAATGGCCAGTAAAACAGCAAATACGTACAAGGATTATTTTGAACAATGGCTAAGCGGGATACCTTCTGAGATACGCTTTTGGGACAAGCTTATGGAGACAAAAGGAGCCTGTCTTGGCGAAGATGCGGAGAAGATGTTTGCGCTGCGCTGTTCTTTTGATGCGCCGTTCGCCCTGGAAAATGAACTTGAGGGAAAAGACACTGCGTTTCTTGACATTGGCAGCGGGCCTTTTTCAAACTGCGGGGTCAAAACATCCAAGTCAAAGCTGGCAATAACCGCCATTGACCCTCTGGCATCTGCCTACCGCCTGTTAAAGGAAAAGCACGGGATTTCCGCACCCATTGCTCCGCAAACAGGAATCGTTGAAATGGTAGATGAGCTTTTTGAGGAAAACTCCTTCGATATTGTGCATATGTCAAATTCCTTGGACCACTGCTTTGACCCAATCCTGGGGATAAGGAAAATGCTGTATGTTACCAAAATCGGCGGAAAGATCATTCTACGTCATAATGAGAACGAAGCGGAGAGCACCCACTATACGGGTTTGCACCAATGGAATGTTCACTTGTCTGAATCAGGGCGGTTTTTACTGTGGCGGCCCGACGCTACGATTGATGTGCAGGAAGCCCTTGGTGACTGCATTGCATTGGAAGAAGCGAGGATGGCGGATACTAAGGAGCCGGAAAACGTTTGGCGGCATAATTATTTTGTTTTGAGAAAAATAAAGCCCATCCCCCGGCAAGAGGCGCTTAACGGTATTCTTATAAAAAGACTACTGGAGCAGGTGGTAAAACTACACTATAGCGAATGTGGGAGCGTGGTGTAATGAATCTATATATTACTAGGGGAGAAGGCTTCCTGAAAAACTGCTTATTTGATGGACTGGCACATTCCTACAATGTGACAGAGCGGCGCTATGTGAAGCCGTATCCGGAAGTTACCGGCTACATCATCAAATATTTTTGTGATCAAAATCAGATAACAGAGTCGGTCATTTCCGCAGCAGATTATTTGCTTGGGATTCAAGATCCGGATTATGGCGGATTTCCGTCATTCTATCAAACAGAATATTTATATGCGTTTGACACCGCCCAGATATTGACTGGCTTGGCAGCTTTATATGAAAAGACGAGACAGGAAAAGTATTTGAATGCAGCTGTACAAGCAGGACGCTTTTTAGTGGATATGCAGGCGGACGAAGGAGGAATTGTTCCGATTTTTGACCGCCAGGCAAAGGAAAAGCTTTTAGATGCAAGAACATACCGGATATGGAATGGTCCGCTTTCCGGACTGATGTGCAAAGTGACAGAGGCCTACGCAGCCCTATACCGGATTACAAAGGATTTTCAATGGAGCCGCTTGGTGCAACTCACAGCAGATTACTATGAAAAGGCTGCCTATATTGAGTGTTCCCATCCCTTGGGATATTGGTTAGAGGGATTGATCGCCGCTGAACGCTTCCATAAAGTTCAAACCATTATGGAGGAAAATGTAATCCCACGGGTTCAAGAAAATGGGTATATTCCTTATACACATACCTCAGGGTACGCTTATGTTTCTGGCACAATCCAATTGGGAATTCTCCTTTGCAAATTGGGCTATGTGGATTTGGCGCGTCAGATTCGGGATTACGGGAGGCTGGTTCAAGCGCACAGCGATAGCGGCGGACTGTTTCAGTATGCCAGAAAGGACGGAAGCTTGGATAACACAATCCATACGGAAGTCAACTCATGGGGCACAAAGTACTTTTGTGAGCTTGAGCGTATGCTTGCCGAAAAGGCTTGATGACTTAACAATAAGGGGAAGTTTGAAATGACAAGCAACCTGTATCGCCAATATTATGGTGACTTTTTTCCTCCTGCCAGCCAGCATATATTGAATCTATTGCAGCGCAATTTGACGAAAGAGAAGCCTGTTCTGGAGCTTGGATTTGGCTGTGGACATTTGCTATTTTCCCTGGCAGAAAGGGGATATTCTGTTTCTGGAATAGAGATTCGAAGAAAGGCTTTTGAGGAAACGCAAAGGAAATTTGCCGAGGCCGGTTTTCATGATGTGCGCTTGTTTCATTCAGATTTCATGGACCACAATAAAGAGTATGATTGCATATATACAACCGGACTTCTTCAATGTCTTGATGCAGGCGAGCGTTTGGCCATGATAGAGGCCATATCCAAACGATGCCGTAAAGCGATTATCATTGTGCCAGAAATAAAGGTAGACCGGAATCTTAATTCCAGGGAGCTGCGGGCAGTTGCAGGCTGTCCAGAATATCGGACAGGTAATTTGGGCATGGAGTTGTATCGCTTCTTCCCCTATGTTCGAATGGGACGTTGGAATGGGGAGATATTAGAACTTCCGGATGCCTTCTTGTATTATGTTTGTGTACATCTTAGTGGTTTGGCCTCCTAAATGGGACTTTCTTAAAGATATGGATAATGCTTTCTTTATTGGTGCGAATCGTTAGTGGAGTATGATAGCCTGCCGGGAGGAATTTGAAAATGTCAATGTCCAGTTGGATAACCGATCAAGTCCAGTATAAACGGTGCCGCAGTGTCGTCTGACGATTGACGAAACATGGTTATTTCGGTATAATATCAGTAACAGGAAACACATTCAGGAGGATACGCGGCATGGCATTGGAGAATAAATTGGGCGTCACCGACTCTGCGGAGCTTGCCCGGGCGGAGGAGCGGATCAGCAAAGCGAAGGCGCTGGAGCTGTTTGAAACGGGTCTGTTGGATCAGTTTGAGGTTGGGACGTTTCAGGGGCTTGCACAAATCCATCAATATCTGTTTGGCGAGATATATAGTTTTGCGGGGCAAGTCCGCACCGTGAACATCACAAAGGGGAATTTCCGCTTTGCCCCTGTCCTTTACCTGCAAGCGGCACTGGAGCATATCGGACAGATGCCGCAGTCCACCTTTGACGAGATCGTGGAGAAGTATGTAGAGATGAATGTGGCGCACCCATTCCGGGAGGGCAACGGCAGAAGTACCCGGCTCTGGCTGGACGCCATTCTGAAAAAGGAACTCCGGCAGGTCATTGACTGGAGCCGGGTGGATAAAGAGGACTATCTGCTGGCGATGGAGCGCAGTCCTGTCAAGGATCTGGAGATCAAAATGCTTTTGAAAGCGGCCTTAACCGATAGGATCAACGACCGGGAGGTTTATATGAAGGGCGTGGACGCCAGCTATCACTATGAGGGCTATGCTGTTTACAAGACAGCGGATACAAAAGGTGAATATCCCCCCGAAAAAGTCTGACCGGGACACGCGACAAATGCACAGATATGAAATCACGGCAAGACCGCGCCTGCGGCCTTGCCGTTTCACATAGCCGGGGGAGGTTTTCACTCTGAAAGTCCCCCAGCTATTACTATCTGAAAAAGGAGATGGTTGACTATGGCAGGTAAAAAGCTACCGCGCTATTAAGAACGGGATCGAAAAAGTCTACAAGCAGTGCCACCATGTGATGGGAGTGTTCGATGAGAAACGGGTAGCGGCGTTGACCGAGCAGGGGTGAGCGGTAGCCATTGAGGTGGTGGGCCTGAAAAATCCTTGCTTTGGGGGGTTCTATGACAGTGTGGGCTATACGGCGCTTGTGCTAAGGCTTTTCGCGACACAAGCGCAGTTGCTTTGCGGGAGGCCACACCGGGACAGGCTGCAAAAGAGATACGGCCAGCGACCCAGAGAGCGAGACCGGGAACTGCTATATCATCCGTCAGGAACTCCAATGGATTGCCGCTGCCCACGCGGAGAACAGGATTGTAACCGACATTAAATGTTTGCGAATATTGTTTTCGTTTCTTCAAGCCACCAGCCAATACCGATATGAACTGGAAGCACACGGGCCTTGACCGCATCAACAGCAGTCTAAAATGCTATAAACCGCCGAAAGAGTGGTACGCCAAAGAGAAAGAGCGGCTTGGGCTGACGGATGATGTTGTTGCGAAAAGGTATACGGATGTCACGAAAAAAACCGTTCATGCTGCATCGCTATTGGAGGGACAGTTAATTTCAGATACCGACGCGAAAAGTGTGGGAAGCAGTGTATGAACCGCTTGGTTTTGACCTTGTGAGTGGTGAGTGACACGGCTATGAGGCCATACAAAATGTCCATACATGGATAATATGCGCCGCGACATATGGCGCATACCGCCGATTCCTTCAAACAATCGGTTTCTTACTTGTCAAAAGCCGGTAGAACTGTTGAAATATCTTTTCGGGTTATCGACAAATGATGGAAGGAACGTGGTGATTTACGGCTTCTCCGGTCGCGCAGCTACGGACCACACGAGCATCGTGGAGAGTGTGACAGCCTACGGAGTAGTGGCCATTGAGAGCAATACCTCCCAGGCCAGGAACTAGTCGAACGGCGGTATGGCCTGCCGCAAGGTTCGACCTTACCGTCAGATCATGGGCGCGGTGTGCCCGAACTATCAAAAGGAGGACAAGCATGTGAACAATCCCCCCAGCCCCGTCCATAAGGAAGGTGTAGAATGGGCCAAGAAAAATGGCATTCTTACTGGAGATGCCGCTGGGGGCTTGAAGCTAACGGAGCCCGCCACACGGCAGCGGCTCCGCACGATGCTGTTCCGGTTCGCTAAGATGATTGGAAAATCTAAACAAGGAGGTTGCGAGTTCGCGTCAATGCGCCAGTATCAACTGACCGAGGTAGAGTGCGAAAACTTCCGTCATGGCTGCAACTTTACGGACGATGAACGAGCGATTTTTGACTTGCGGGTAAAAGGAAAATCCCGCGCTGAAATTGCTGCGTCTATGGCGATATCCATTGCCACGACAGATCAACGGCTTCGCTGCATCTATGAAAAAGTGAATAAGGTGAAGGAGCCGGGGAGTTAATCCCCGGCTCCTACTACGCAGATGGTTCAAGAAAGGTTCCAGCCACAACCCTTTGCAGATTTGTTGATCAGTTAAATACCGCCAAACGGTTTATGTGGAACAAGGCTACAAAAGCAAAGAAAACTGTGGATGCGGCATCACAAAATCACCGCTGGAGGTTCTGCTATGATTTGCGTTGGTATTGATGTGGCCAAAGACAAGCACAACTGTTTCATTCTCAGCTCAGAGGGCATGGTTTTGGCGGATGTGTTTACCATCCCCAACAATTTGAAGGGTTTCAACGTTCTGCTGGACAAGCTCCAGGCCTGCTCTACATCTCAAGACAGCATAAAAGTAGGGCTTGAGGCGACCGGGCATTACAGCTACAACATTCTCGGTTTTCTCCTTAACAACGGTCTGGACACCTATGTCTTGAACCCTTTGCACACAAACCTTTACCGAAAAAGTCTCAGTCTCAGAAGGACAAAGACAGACCATGTGGACGCGCGAACGATTGCGGCTATGCTTCTGTCCAATGCGGGCCTCAAACCCTACACAAATACAGCATACCACAATGAGGAGCTAAAGTCACTCACCAGGTACCGTTTCGATAAGGTAAAAGAGGGGGCGAAGCTGAAACAGTCCCTTTCTAGGCTGGTATGCATCCTGTTTCCTGAGTTGGAGAAGCTGGTGCCAACACTTCACATAGCGTCGGTCTATGCGCTGCTGTCCGAATTTCCGGGAGCCAAACAGATCGCTACCACATCTGACCAAGTTGAAAGCTCTGCTGGCGGATGCCTCTAAAGGCCGCTACGGGAGGGATATGGCCGTGGAGCTCCGGGATGCCGCCAGATGCTCCGTTGGCTCCAGGATGCCTGCCAAGTCCCTGGAATTGCGGCACACAACCCGCCTCATCCGGGAACTGGATGCCGAAATTGAAGAGATTGAAACCGCAATCCAGGCCATCATGGATGAACTGCATTTTCCCATTACCACCATTCCAGGCATTGGCTGCCGTATGGGCGCCATGATCCTGGCTGAAGTCGGTGATTTCTCGCGCTTTGACTCCCCTGACAAACTGCTGGCCTATGCGGGGATGTCCCCCTCTACCTACCAATCCGGGCAACTTAAAAACTGCTATCCTCACATGGAGAAACGTGGTTCCCGGTATCTGCGCTACGCCCTCTACCACTTTGCCAAGTACGTTTGGCATTGGGACCCCACCTTTGCCGCTTATCTTGCCAAGAAGCGGGCTGAGAGCAAGCATTACAACGTCGCCTTATCCCACGCCGCCAAGAAGCTGGTGCGGCTTCTCGATTCAGCCATGATGGAAGCAGCAAAGTTTTTTTGACGACTTTGCTGTTAATACGGTCCCGAACAGAGGACATGAAAATTTAGGAAAGGTAGTGGATATGCTCCAAGCAGAACATGTATCCTCTCCGACTGGAAAAGCGAAATGAACTCAGACGGCGGTCAATGCCATTAAGATAAGAGACTATCTTCCAGACAATGCCGCACCAAAATATGAAAAAAATTTCTGATAATAAAGCAGAACCCGAAACATTTCTGTGCCCCATCATTAGGTAAATTCTCTTAACTTAATGACATTGGGGTGACGGGTTCATGCAACTTTCCTCCCTTGGGCCCCTGCTGTAAGGTGCGGAGGCCAAATTCGTGATAGGAGGGAGGAATGTCTCTATGAGCGAAGGGGTGCTGGTGGCCCTGATCGGGCTGGCGGGGGCCGGTCTGAGGCCGGTACTGGGTCAGCAGCAAGCTAACCCAGTACCGGCTGGAGCAGCTGGAGAAAAAGTCGGAAGCTAAAAAACGCACCGCTGCCCGGACGAGTGACGAATGTATGTAACTTTCATTTTTGAAAAGGTCATCTTTTGCTCTGGTTCCGAGTCACTACGAAATATCTATTAAAAAAGGAGGCAACTATTATGTTTTTACTGCATGTCGAAAAGAACAAGCTGATCCTTCTAAATCGCGAACCTGTCACTAGCGGTAGCGTCAACATCTATGATGTCCGGTTCGAGTTCTCGGCGGACTGGGAAGGACTGGACCAGGTGGCGGTATTCCGGACGGGTTGTGTGTCCCGGGAGGTACAGCTAGGGACCAGCGGGGCGTGCTTGGTGCCTTGGGAGGTGCTGCGGGTCCCTGGGTATCAGCTCAAAGTTGGAGTTTACGGGAAGCAGGGCGAGGAGGTGGTCCTCCCAACCGCCTGGGTGAGCTTGGGCATGATCCTAGAGGGCGTGATCTTGGAGGACGTGCCCACCGGAGGGCTCCCGCCGTCCTCGCCGGGGCTGTGGGAGCAGGAGCTGGCCCGGAAAGGAGACTGCCTGAGCTACACGGAAGAGGGGGAGCTGGGGCTTTACTCCGGGGACAAGCTGCTGTCCTCCGTGCCAGTTTCCGGCGGCGGGGTGAGCCTGGTGTCCCGGGCCCTCCCGGTCCCCAGGGAGAACCAAGTCCCGCCGGGGAACAAGGCCCTAAGGGGGAGGACGGCTTTTCTCCCATCGTCTCCATTTCGGAGATATCCGGCGGGCATCAGGTGACGATTCGAGACGCAGACGGACAAAAATCTTTTCCCGTAATGGACGGGCCAGACGGCAACCCAGTGGGCACAGTCATCAGCTTTCTTGGGCTGACTGCCCCGGCTGGGTATCTGGTGTGCGATGGGGCGGAGTACGAGATCACGGCTTATCCGGACCTTGCGGACCACTTCCGCCAGCAGTTTGGAGCCGCGAATCACTTCGGCGGAAACGGCACGGACACCTTTTGCGTGCCGGATATGAGAAATTTATTCCTGCGGGGCTATCATGGCGCGGCAGAGGAGCGGCTTAGCGGAGATGTAGGAAAAAGTCAAGAAGGGACCCGATTTCCTGCTACATTCGCCGGAGTTGATTCAAATGGATACTATGTCGCCTCAGCTTATCCGGAAGAAAAAGGAGCTTCTAACGTGCTATTAAGACCAGAAAATATGGATGCCCCCGTAATTCCAGAAAGATTTTATAATGTCTACTTTACAACTACTGAAAAACCTACATTGTATGCTTTCAACCAATACAAAAACATAACCTTTTTTTCCGCAAGGCCAGACAATATGGCCGTGCTGTACTGCGTAAAAGCCGCTTAAGGAGGAGATCATATGCCTAAAAAATGTACCGACCATCCAAGAGACTGCCCGTTGGGCGAACAGTGCAGGTTTGATGCCTTTTGCAAGACCGTATTGAATATTCGATAGGGAGGGCAATGGTGTCCTTTCTGCTCCATCCGGGCCTTTCGTGCCCGGATTTTGCCATTTTTCAATCCTGTCTTCTCCGTTGTTTCCGTACGAATTTTTTCTATTGTGGGTCGAGTTGTGGGTCAGAAACAATTGCCTCTTGAAGTGGGTCGATGGTGGAGGGGCAACTGTCATATAACTCACATGGATCAATGTCAATACAGGTGCTTGCATTTCGAGTCCCTTCCAAATCCCAGGCGACTGTGCCGTTCATTACCGTCAGGCTGTTTCGGAATGTGTCCTGATCGCGAAGCGGCGAAAAGACGCCGCCCTGCTTCAAAAGCGGCTTTGCGTCCAAGAGCCGGATTGCACCATCAAGGAAATAAGCATAAACAGTAAAGTCTTCTCCAGCCAAGATCTGGACAACCTGTGGAATCATATGGAATGCCTCCTCTCACATCAAAGGGTTAATACGGTTCAAGGGCTTTGCGTCTTTGGACAGTTCCCAGTCTTGCATGAGTTCATCCCGGTGGAGCTCACATCAAGCTAAAATTAACTTCAACTGCCGTGCGGGCAGGGCTCCGCGGATTACAAAACCCTCCAAAATATCGACTAGGGCCTTTTGACCAGCATAGTCCGCATGAAAATGAGGCGGATTATGGTCACTGTAAAACATGGTGATGCGGATGCCACAGAATAGACTGATTTCAGGCATAACAATCGCTCCAATTCTTGATATTGTCAGTATACCACAATTGCGTGATAAAGAAAAGAACTTCTCCGGCTCAAAATTTTCGCCGCAATAATCAAAGAAAGGTAAGCCTGAGGCCGATTCAGTAGCAGCCGACCTCAGGCTTTAAATGTGTCCTTTCTCATATTGTTCTTACGGGGCACAGTAATTTTATTGGCCCACACGCAGAACTTTCAGGTGCCCTCGTTTATTGGCATCAGCCGAACACAAGGCTTGCTTCTGCGCAGATTCCAAGGGATAAAACAGATTCATCAATATCGAACTTCCCGTTGTGATGAGCCACGCCGCTGCCGTATTTCCCTAATAAGTCGCTGGATAAATTGACGCATACGCAAATACCGCGGACAGGAATCTCTCTCTGGTTCCTATCCGCGGTATTTCCCTTAGGCGTTTATCTAAACGCACCTTTTTTGATATCAATTTTGATAAGTTACTTACAATTCCAAACGCCTGTCAGACGCATTTTGATCACACCTGAGGTAGCAGCATTCCCGATAGCCACCGGAGATGTTCCTCTCCGTAATAGTTTAAACTTCAGCCTGTTTAAAGATATGGTGACTTTTCTCATAGCGGTATAGCAAGAGACTACAAATAATAACCATGGCAACACCTGCTAGTGACAGCAGCAACACATATTGGTATCCGGTATTTCCGTAATTGTCCAGCCAGTTTCCGATTAATGTATACGACCAAATGTCGGTGGAATAACCCACAGCGGAGCAAATACCCATAGCAGTGCCGGTAATGGCCATGGGAATCTTCGCTTCAGGAATGGGTGTGTACATACCGCTCCGCGCAGTAGACATAAAAATTAAGATCAGGAACGCTATGATAACTGCGATCACCATAAATCCGCTGTTTTGAGGAATTAAGAGCATACCAACAATGGCGGCCGAGAGGAGTGTCATGCAGATAATCATGAACTTGGGTGTTTTCCACTTGTCAAGTAGCATACCGCCAACACCGACAACGCAAAGGCGTACAATGCACTTATTCATAATGGCAAAAGATGTGGAAAAGCCTACGCTTGTTCCAAAGACCCCATGAAGATAGGGATTAAGATAGACAGAGCCAGTTGCGACAATAAACATGCCCATAACAATCAGGCCGTTCAGCCAAGTAACCGGATGCGCAATTGCCTGCCTTACCATTCGCACGTTGAAATTGTTGTCATTGATTCCCTTAACATCCTTGAGCAAAAAGAAAACCAGCAAGGCAATAATCACGAGTACCGATGCATACAATGCGGTAGCGATTTTAAAGGAACTAATGTGTCCCAGCAGTGCCAGCAACCCGTAGCTTGCAACTGCTCCGACAAGGGCATAACACCATTCAAATGTGGCAAAAGTACGCCCTTGGTCATCTTTGTCGTCTGCTTGTGCGCGAATTAGTTTCATGAAAGCGCTCCAGTGGATAAAGGTGGTAGAAATGCCAAATCCAAAATAGCATACCATCAGGATTGTATAGCCACTCATAAAATACATAGCATAACCGAGAGCGGCTGTCATTAGCAAGGAAAGAATAATAAGTTTCTTTGGGCTGAATTTGTCAGCCAACATTCCGCCAAATAGATAACCAGGAGTGGCAGTCAGAGAGAAAAAGGTAATGAGTATACCGGCCTGGGTATTTGATAGGTTAAATGCCTCTAAAAACTGTGTATAAAACGTGGAGCTGAGATAAGGTAAATTGTAGATCAGACATGTAGATGTCAATAGCAAAATCAGGCCAAATTTTTTCGCCTTAAACATGGTTTTTATCCTTTCTAACCTTATTTGTAAGCACCGATATGACGCAGATAATCACTGCACTGAGAGCTAACCCAAAAACATTGGACGGAATCTGTGCAAGGGTATTGATACGAAGCGCAGGTAAATACTCCCACAGCAAACTCAGCACAACTGTAAGGACCATACTAATAAGTGCAGCCTTGCTTGTGACAAATTTGGAGTGCAATCCTAATACCATTGGAACAAAGGCAGACACACCGTAGAACAAGCCCCCGATATAGCAGATATTTACAATATTGCTAGAGAATATCGATATGCCCAATGCGAACAATGCTACAGCAAAAACACTAATGCGGCTGACTGCCAATATGCTTTTGTCGTTTCTTCCTGATTTGTTAAGCGGAACATAGATATCATTGACAATGAGCGTTGCTGTCGCGTGCAACATTGATGTCCCGGTGGATATTGTTGCCGCAAATACAGCAGCTAACCCTATGCCCAGCAAGCCGTGAGGGAAGAAGCGAACCAGCATAGTTGCAAATATCATGTTAGAATCTTCTATTCCCGGCAAAAGCACATGGGCCGCTATCCCAATCAGTCCTAACGCCATCGAAATAATAACATAAAAGCCGGCAGTGAAGAGCGCACCGAATTTTGCAGTTCCCTCGTCTTTTGCGCTAACCATCCGCTGAATATAGTTCTGGTTCGTGGAGTAATTTAATATGCAGAGAAGAATCCATGAGATTGGAGTCCACGCACCTAACTGATCGAAGCGAAAGAATTCATCAGGCACATTCGCTTTTAATATGGCATACCCGCCAACTGCCTGAATTGAAAATGGGACCATCAGTAAAATACTGATAACAATTATTACAAACAGCACAGCGTCGGTGTTTACAACTGCTCGCAGGCCGCCAGAGGTGAGAAACAGAACAATCAGAACAGAAATAATCAGAGAGACATTGACATTAAACCCTGTGATAATATGCCATACTGTGCAGGAAACGGTAAATTGGACTGAAAGTGCGGCAACATTGGTCAGAATATGCAGTACACATGACAGAAGTTTTACCCCTTGGCCATACCGTTTTCCAAAATACTCAGGAAGAGTGGAGCAATCCATGCGATGAAACTTCTTTGCCCAAAATACACCCACCAGGATAAATGCCGGAGCTGCCGCCAAGTTCCACCATATGCCAGAAATACCAACAAAGTAGCAGTAGCCAATTGCGCCGACCAGTCCACTGCCTCCAAAGTCGGTAGCCGCCATAGAAAAGCCTGCTTGCAGTCTGTTGATTCCTTTTTCTGTTAATAGATATTCTTTGGCTGAATCTGTGCTGCGGGTTTTTCTGCCACTAAGCCATCCAATAAGTATTACTGCCAAAATAGTGCTGAACAGAACACAGTAGTCTATTATCTGCATAGAAATATCCCTCCATAGGATACGGCTCAGTCCCTGAACAAGATGCCTTCCTTCCAAACCATAGTAGGATATTTCATCATGCAGGAGATATCTTCATCAGGTGCACCGTCCACAACCACAAGATCGGCCAGTTTTCCAACGCAGATGGTTCCCAACTTGTCATCCATGCGAAGAATCTTTGCGCTCTCAATGGTGGCTTGTTTCAAGATCGTTTCATTGTCCACGCCGTAAGATGCTCTTGCCTTAAACTCGATACCCGGATATTTTGCTGCGTTCTCCATATCCAGATCGGTACCAAAGCCAATCGTGATGCCGCCGGCCTGGCAAAGATGAATGCCCTGTGCCATATGTGCGATACCATCTTCCGTTTTGCTCTTAAATTCAGGAACAACGGGGCCGGAAAGTTCAGAAACCAACGAATACGCCACTGCAAATGTGGGAACTGTAAAAATATCGTTCCCGTGCTTGAGAATAAGTTCTACGCACTCCTCATCCATATAGGATGCGTGTTCAATAGTGCGGACGCCGGCTTTGATGGCTTCTTTGATACCAACCGTGCCGTGGCAATGTGCGGCGACATAGGTTCCAAGTCTTTCCGCCGCTGCAACTATAGCGCGAAGCTCTTCGGGCGTAGTTACAATCTGGCCAGGTACACCACCGAGATTCAGCATTGCTCCTGTGCACATATACTTGATAAAATCAACCCCCGCGGCACACTCCTCACGGCAAGCCTTCAGCATGGCATCAACGCCGTCAATTTCCTTATAGAGTGTTCCAAAGCTGGAGTTGCCTCGTGTAGTGGGTGTCAGAATTTTGCCAGAGGTGATTACACGTGCGCCGGTCAGAACGCCGCGGTTGATGTTATCGCGTACTGTTACAGATGCGTAATAGTCATTGCCAGCATCACGGATGGTGGTGTAACCCAGTTTCAAATAGGTCTTAGCATAAGCGGCACTGTCCATTACATATGCGCTCTCATTACGATGCATCAAATATTCCCAATTCTGGTTCGTAAACATCAAATGCGCGTGTAGGTCAAAGTAACCCGGAAGAACCGTTTTGCCGTTCAAATCATAGCACTCTGCATCTTCGCAAGATTGTGTTCCGCAGCGATAGATTCCTCGGATACTTTTGCCGTCAATAAAGATGTCGGCAGTGGGATTGCTGTATCCATCCGTCAAATATGGGATAAGGCGGCAGTTTTTTAATATAATCACTTTTATTACCTCCATGTTTAAGGATGTCCCTATTATATATTTTTCATGAAGAGGTGGCAATTTCACGAAATCTCGCCGCATAGGATTTTTTGTTCGGAAATTCCACTTGCACCGGAATTAGTAATCAATTATAATCAAAAGACGGGGGGGCGGAATAAACAATCTGTGCATTTTAGTAAATTTCCGTTCGTAATGGAATTACAGGGGGCTGTGCGATGGATGAAATCAATATTTGCAAAGAAGTAGGTGCAAAAATCCGGTATTTTAGAAAGTTGCAAGGACACACGCTGGATTCCTTTGCCACAATTTTGCACCGAAGCAAATCCGTTCTTTCTCAATATGAGAGGGGCGAGATTTCTATTGATTTACTGACACTCCAGCAGATTAGTAAAGCACTGGGTATTTCTATCGGCGCACTAATTGACAGCTGCTGGAATGTATCAACTCCGCTGATCACAAGTGTTCCTGCTGACCAAATATCTATGGAAAATATGCGGCAAGAATACATTTACACGTATTTTTCCCATGCAAAAGCGCCGATTCTCAGAGTGCATCAGTTGTGTTACAATGAGAGTAAGACGCACGCAATCATTTACACATATTCCTCAGAGAAATTAGATGGAGCATCTTTCGAGTACTTTTACACTGGTAAAATTGTTTGCGGCCCCTCCTTTACGCGGCTGCTGCTTTCTAACCCACTGATAGAGGATGATTTACTATTTCTTGAATTCCCTGTGCGCTTTCGTGGTTCAGGAGCTGTCTTAGGCTTCCTCAGTACTTATTCAGTCGGTTCCTGCTTTCCTCTGGCTGCAATGGCTTTGCTTTCAAGTACAATTATCAGCGACAGAGAGTGGCTAATCTCTTGCCTTAGTTATAACAGAGATGATATGAAACTGAACAGGCAGTGTAACTGTTTCTTTGTAAATCAGGAAAAAAATCACTTTCTGCATGAAAATATAGAGCTACACAAAAAATTGCATAGTGAATATTAGATGGTGTTGTCAATAAATAAGGAGCCAAATGGCAATACAACGATTTGGATGGCTCAAAATCTGCGCCACTATAGACAAAGAATAAGTCTGGGACTGGTTCAGTGCGAGCCGGTCCCAGGCTTTTTATTCACAGCCGGTTTAGAGCCTCTTTCAGCTTCTGGGTGATCGACGCGCGCAACGCGGCGTCTGCCGTTGCTTTCAGCTGCTCGAGGGCGGCATCCCGATCCGCCGCGGCCTGCTCTCCCCAGGCCTTGAACTCGGCCTCACTCATGTTGCCCTTCATGTACCGGGCGTAGTATTTTTTGTAGGCCCGCTTGTAGAGCTTCCAGGAGTCCTCGTCCTGGAGCTTTTTCTCGAAGACCGCCCGTGCTCCAATCTCCCGGCAGGTCTTCTCTGTCTCACCAGGAGCGGTGCGTTCACAGTAGATCGCCCGGTCTCCTTGCTTGTGGAGGAACCAGCCGCCGCATAAGCGGCACTGCCTGGGCGCGTTACCGTGGAGGATGGCCCGGCCCAGTTCGACGTAGAGGAAATCGCGCAGGGTGGGAAACGTGTACCGCTCTGTCAGAACGATGGAACCTTTGAGTGGAAGAAAGTCGTAGTTGATGGAACAGGTTGCCACACTCTGCTTTAACTGCTGATACAAGTCATTTACAGTTTCCTGTTCCTCGGCACAGGGGAAAAGATAGCTGCCGAACGTTTTGAGTAGCGTCTCCAGCTCCTGCGTTAAGCGTGAAGGATCACCAGCTAGTTTACAGTCGATCTCTCCGGCGAGAAAAGCTGTTGCCGCTTCTCCACACTGGTAAGGGCCTTCTCCATTGAGCCAATATTTGCTGCCGCTGAAATCTACGGTTAGCGGAAAAATCAAATTGGAAATGTTCATGAGCAGCTCCTCCAAAATAGATGATAAATTAAAATGATAACTATTGACAACTCTTCCCTGCTGTGTTACACTGCAAGAGCTACAAATAGACTATATAACATGAACAATATAAAAGTCAACTGCTTGAAAAAATTTTTTATGACGGAGGTGACAAAATGAAAGAGTCGGTGTACAAGAGCTACGGTGAACTGCCGTTGTTTCTCAACGCAAAATTAGTAGCTCAAGTGCTGGGTATCTCGCCGTCCAGCGGCTACGAGTTATTACACCAACAGGATTTTCCAACTCTGAAAATCGGGAACCGAATCGTGGTTCCAAAGGAGGAGTTCATCCAGTGGGTGAAACGGAACACAGGGGGAGGTGACGGCTGATGCTCTGGAATTGCGCAAAGCCGCCGGCAGCGAAGAGATTCTTTCCTCTGCCGAATGAAATATTTTCGCTGGGCCTGTCGCCCGGCGCATTGGCGGTCTACTCCTATCTGCTCTACTGTGAGGATCGAAAGACGTACCAGTGCTACCCAAGCTATACCAGCATCGGTAAGTCGGTGAGCATGAGCGTCAACACGGTGCGGAAGTACGTTGCAGAGTTGGAGGAGCAGGGGCTGGTCGTCACGGAGGCGACATCCATCATCACAAAAGATGGGCGCAAGCGAAACGGCAGTCTTCGCTACACTATCCTGCCAATCCAAAATGCGGTGGATATCCACAACCAGCGCCAGCTCCAGCGGCTGGAGGAGACAACGGAGCGAATGCGAGTAGCCAAGAAGCTGGAGAGCAGCAAGGAACACCCCGCATGAGCGATTGTGAGACGTCGTGTGCGATTCTTCCGCCAGGGCAGGGCCAAAGCCCCAGAGAGTGTTCCGCGCCGAAATACGGCGGTTTGCGAGGGACGAAAGAAAAAGCAGGATAAAGGTCAGACGCCGCAAGCGGCCCCCGGCCAAATGACTTCTGCCCGCAGTGCGGGCAGTTGACGGGAGTTTTCCGGTGGTCAGAAGTGGCGTCTATTTGAGCAACAGAAATAAGGTTTGATGTCTTGCCCCTGCAACGCTGCTGTTTGCAAGGGGTAGAGCGGCGTCTTGGGGCGAAAGTTGGAGGTTTTATGAGCAACGAGAAAGAGCGGCTGAGTTTGCGGGTGTCTCCGGTGACAAGCTACCGGCTGCACACAGCGTACAGGAAATCCGGCTGCCGCAGCATGAATGAGCTGGCGGAAAAGGCAATCGGGTTCTATCTGGATTATTTGGAAGCGTCCAACGCCGGAGATTTTCTCCCGACAGCGCTGAAGTCCTATGTGGATGGCCGGCTGGGGAAGCTGGAGGAACGGTTCTCGTCGCTGTCCTTCAGACAGGCGGTGGAGATGGATATGATGGCCGGGATTTTGGCGGACGGCTTTCGGCTCAGCGAGGAGGACCTGCGCCGCCGTCGGGCAGAGAGCGTGAACAACGTGAAGCGGACCAATGGCCGGATCTCTCTGGAGAAATACGTGCGAGAGGGTTGGGAGGATGAGGACGAGTGGCAAGACTGATCGTCAAGAGTCCCTACTTCAAAGGCGGCTCCGGCGGCAGGAACGCCGCCGGCTACCTTCGATACATCGCCACTCGTGAACGTGTGGAACTCCTGCCGGATGACCGTCTGCCTACACGCAGACAGGAACAGCTCATCAAAAAGCTGACGAAAGATTTTCCGGACAGTAAAACGTCAGCGCAGTACTTGGAGTACACGGAGGAGCCAACCAAGTACCACGCTTCAGAGTTCATATCCTCTGTGCTTGAAAATCACTGGCCGGAAGTCAGCCAGTCCGAAGTCTACATGAAGTACATCGCCACCCGGCCTCGGGCAGAACGGCTGGGCCGTCACGGATTGTTCGGTGACGAGGACAGCGTAGATATGGCTGCAGTTATGAAAGAACTGAGCGAGTACCCAGGCAACATCTGGACGCACATCATCTCCCTCAAGCGAGAGGATGCCGAACGCCTCGGCTACGATAATGCAAAAGCGTGGCGGAATCTGCTCCGTACCCACCGCAACGAAATCGCCACAGCTATGAATATCCCACCAGGCGACTTTCGCTGGTACGCTGCCTTCCACGACGAGGGTCATCACCCTCACGTCCACATGATGGCCTGGCCAGCGAAGCCGGGACAGGCGTATCTCAATCAGGAGGGTATCCGCAAGATCAAATCCAAACTCACTCGGGATATTTTTCAAGGCGAGCTGCTGCATCTCTACGAAGAAAAAAGTGCATCCAGGGATAAGTTGGTACGGCAGAGCCGTAAGGTATTGCTGGAGCTGACGAAGCAAATGCGCTCGGAGTTCTGCGACAGCCCAGTGCTTGAATCGAAGATGTTGGAGCTGGCGAAGGCCCTGGAAACCGTCAAGGGCAGGAAGGTCTACGGCTATTTGAAAAAGTCCGTCAAGGCTCAAGTGGACGCCGTCGTGGATGAGCTGGCAAAACTCCCAGAGGTAGAGAAATGCTATGAACTGTGGTGGCGGCTCCAGTGTCAGGTGGAGGATTTTTATTCTGAACGGGAGAGGAAACGTCCTCCGCTTTCACAAGTGAAAGAGTTCCGGACAATCAAGAACGCCGTCGTCCGTGAGGCTGAGCGCATCCGGCAAGGTGCGGTCAGCTTTGAGGATGATGGCATTCAACAAGATGATGAGCCGGAGGTGTTCGAGAATTCCTCCTATGGGTACTGGACACTGCGGAATATGATTTGTAACGAAGCACTGCCTCTGGAGGAGCGGGATCAGGCTGTCGATGAAATGAAACGGCTGGCGGAGAGCGGCGACATGAACGCTCAGTATCTCATGGGCATACTCTTGCGGGACGGCCCCCTGCTGATCCCGGACAGCGTAAAGGCTCGGCGCTGGCTGGAGCGGGCGGCAACACAAGGCCATGCTGTAGCGCAGTATGCGCTTGGAAAGCTCCTTCTTTCCGATGACGTAGAGGTCCGCGACCTGCAAGAGGCTCTCCGCTGGTTGAGGACCGCTGCTGAAAATGGAAGCCACTGCGCCGCCTACCGTCTGGGCAAGGAGTACCTCAAAGGGAAAATCATCGGGAAGAATGTTGGCAAGGCGATAGAGTGCTTTACTCAATCCGCCGAAGCCGGAAATCCCTACGCACAATACGCATTGGGTAAGCTGTATCTTCAGGGGGAAGAGGTGGAACAGGATCAGGGGGCGGCAGAATACTGGCTGACGCAATCCGCGAATCAAGGCAATAGCTACGCACAGTTTCTCTTGGACCATTGTCAACGTAACCCGTCTGTTCTTCTCTGTACTGTAAGGCTCCTCCACCATATGAGCAACATTTTTTGGGAGACGCTTCCGCCGCCCAATCCGGCAGGCGGTTATGTGGAGAGCAAGCTCATGCGGCGAATCCGTGAGAAGAAGATTGCGATGGGGCATAAGGCGGATGATCATGAGGACTACCAGGGCCCGTCGATGTCCATGTAGCGAGTTCAAAATCTGCACCGCTATAAACAAAGAGTACGCAACTGGCGCCAAAGGTCCGAAATGCAAATCTGAACTTTCTGATAACTCGGAGAAAGCCGCTGGATATTGAGGCCAGCAGATGGTAATGTGTGTCGCTGACAGGAGGTGACACGCATGGAGTATGAGTACATGAGGGCTCTGCGCCAGAGATTTTTCGTAGAACCAGATGTGGCTCTGCAAAGAGAGATTGAAGAAAGCTGGAGGCGGCTTTCCACCCGAGTGAGTAAAGAGGACCAAAGACGAATCCTCGGACTGGTGGATCTGCAAGCGGCTCTGCTGGAGGAAACTACACTGGCGAGTTTTGTGTCAGGGTTCCAACTGGCCCTTGGGATCGCCGGGGAGCTAACGCCCTACTCCTTCGCCAAAGACGAAGAAGACCGAGCGGAGGAAAGGAGGGATTGCTGTGGCAAAGCGTAGAGCGAACGGCGAAGGGAACATTCGAAAGCGTAAGGATGGACGCTGGGAAGGGCGCTATACCGCCGGCTACGATCCCGAAACCGGAAAGCGCATCACAAAAAACGTCCTGGGCAGGACCCAGGCGGAGGTCAAAGAGAAGCTGAAGGTGGCTATTGCTGATGGCCAGCGCCTGGATATCTCTAAGGCCGGGAATTACACAGTGGCGGCGTGGGTGCGGACATGGTATGAGGTTTATGCCGAACCTCGCCTCCGGCCAAATACGAAAGAATACTACACAAATTATATTGAGAACCATATCGTTCCCGGTATTGGCAAAACCATGCTGGATAAGTTGACAACGATCCAGATTCAGCGGTTCTATAATAACCTCCAGAAAAACGGCCGGGTCCAGCGCAAGGGATATCCTGAGCTGAAGGATAAGAGTCTCAGCCCTCGGGTGGTCAGAGGCATCCATACGCTTTTGAGCAACTGCCTGGACCAAGCGGTAGCGGAACGGCTGATTCTTACAAACCCCGCTCAGGGTTGCAAACTGCCGAAGTTGGAGAAAAAAGAGATGCGTATCTTGCCGCAGGAAAAGATCGGCATGTATCTGGCAGAGGCGGACCGCCGGGGTCTTCTGGCCGCATTCTACCTGGAACTGACTACCGGCCTCAGAAGGGGAGAACTACTGGCACTCCTCTGGACGGACCTGGACGCAGAGGCTAAAACAATCTCTGTTACAAAACAGGTGAATCGTATCAAAGGGGAACTGGTAGTCAGCCCGCCGAAGACGCAGAACTCCGTTCGGACGCTGGCGATTCCACAGCGGGCAGTGGATCTCCTGATTGAGGAACACCAGAAGCATTCAGGTAATCCATATATGTTCCCGTCGCCGAAAACCGGAACGATGTACGACCCAGATGCATTCCGCCGGACTCATGACAAAATCCTGAAAGCAATAGGTGCGGAACATGTGCGTTTCCACGATATGAGGCATCTTTTCGCCACCTTATCGCTGAAGAACGGTGTGGACGTGAAAACCCTCTCCAGTGCCCTGGGGCACTACTCGGCGGGATTCACATTGAACACATACACTCACGCCACAGCGCAGATGAAGCAGGATGCGGCGGACACTATCGGGAAGGTGATTAGCAGTCAAATGTGAAGGAGGAAAAGCCTCCTCAATAGTAGCACTGGGCAGGAAAATCCTGCCCAGTGCGCTTCTACTTTTTCCGGACAATTTCTCGTATAGGTTAAAGCAAAGTGAGAGATTTTAGCACATTTTCAACACTCTTTAATCCTTAGATCATCAACCTGTTTACTGAATTTCCATTCAATAGAATAGCTGTACATAAGATTTGGAGCGGGAACGTCAAATGTAAAGCTTTCACCAAATTCAGTGGCCTCTGGGAAAAGCGGATCTCTAGAAACCTCAAAATCCTTGCGCATTTTTGTATCAGCGTATACTACTTTTTCCACATTTTCAAGAAGCCCCTTCGGTGCGCTTACAATTATTTTGAGTTTATCTGTTTTGACGGTTGCTATATACGCATAATAAGGACTCATGATACAACGGGAATCCTTTGCGTTTGTTTCCATTTCCCACTCGACTTCTTCATCTTTCATCAAAGGCTCTTTAAAAGTGAGGATTGATGTATAGGGAAGTTTTTTCCCTTGAATGTTTTGATGCGTATACGCCTTGGTGCATTCATTGATTTTGAAACCATCAAAAGAGCTTCCAGTCCAGTAAGCATGATGGGTGACTTTTTCAATGTTATCCCGTAATGCCTTGATATTTGATTTGGAGAATTCAGTTACAACCGTTCGTGTTTTGAAGATAAAATGATTTTGAAGTTCAATATTCTTAAAATCTTTTATACCTAATATGTCTTGGGTCCCTTGAATGAGTTCTTTCACAACCTTTTTGCAATCAATGCCTGAACGAAGCTTTAACTCATCCTTCAAAGGAATTCTTGGTGTATATAGCTTTACATACGCATCTCCAATTGCGCCGTAAAACAGATGAACCTCCGGATTTCCGAGTTTGCCGAATGTCAATATATGCCGGGTGGAAATTCCAGGATATGGGTCAATGTAGTATATTTCCTTAATCCCCAACTGGTAGGCTTTCTTAGAACAAAGTTCGCAAGGGCTGGCTGTGGAAAAGAGCTTTCCGCCTTTGATGCCTTGCCCGCCGTGTTTGGACAATTGCAGAAAGGCGTTTTCTTCAGCATGAAGCGCTCTTGTAAGGACCTGGTTTTTAGTGCCGCCTTTCAATTCGTTGTATATATCCTTAAAGCAATAGGAATATGTCATCCCATTCAAATCCGGATCACACTCAGAAACCCGTTGATTGATTGCGAATAATGCTTCTTGGAATTGTGAGTCCTCAAGTTCGAAGCAGCTAAATGTTTCAGCATCCTTGTTTTTGCAATAATCAGATGTACACCTTAGATTACAAGAAATTTGCCCCTCTGGTACTTCATTCCAACCAAGGGCCTTGATCGAAAAATCCGGTCCTGTTATGACCGCACCTACCTGACGGGACAAACAACCGGAATTCAAACTGGCTACATAGGCGGTTTGCATACAGCGCTCAATATGTGTTGGATTGACCAATCCTGGATGGAGCATTAGAGCGATATACTTTACAATCTGCTCTGTCAGAAATAAAAAACGTCCATCGCTTACATTTTGGTTATATAGGTGGATATCTGACATGGAGAGGCATTCCTGCATACTTTGATGAGAAAAAATCCCATAATCCGTTTGACTCGCCGCTTCATATTCAATTTCGTCCAAGCTCTGAAGCTCTTCTTCGTCCAACTGTCCTAGTCGCCCTCTGCGTTCACTCTCTTCCGCATTGATGGACATCAAATAAAAAGAACTGTATTTGTCCTTAAAGAAGTAGGCCTCGTAGGGGTTTCGGATTGCGTCAATGCAGATCCTGCTTTGAAAATTTCCGGCGTTTTCATTGTGCTTTTTCACTATTTTAACAATTGCCTCAATGCGCTTTGCCACATCATAGAAATTATTTTGGGAGTATTCTTCGCAATAGGGATCACCCGAACAGCGGAGATTATTGCCTATTTCTTGCATAAGGAATGTATAAAGGTGAGATTTTACATATTTGGTTTGCTCAAAACGATTTACATATTCTCTGTGGCAGGTGTAATTGCTTATGGCGTCATAGAAATCCTTTTTTTGCTTTGGCAAATCGGTCAAATAATATTTATAGTAGAGCTCCACCTTATCCGGATCAGCCAATATCTGGTCTATATTTTCTTCTACATTGTACGGGTTTGTTTCAGAAAATAGATGTTTCATCCCGCATATGATATTCATAACTTCGTCAAAGGCGCTGATTCTCACGTCATTCGTTTCATCTACATTTTTGAATTTGGAAATATATGCAAGGAACTGGTCAAAACCCTTCTCAAGTATAAAGGAAAAAATGATATTGCTTCCACTTATAACCGTGAAAGGCTGCCAATGATCTCCCGTCTGCATATATTTATAAATTACTTCGTATTTTCGTTCGTCGCGATTTTGAAAATCAAAGGTCTTTGGAGTTTTTAAGTGAAGATTATCAAAGGATTCAGTTTTGAGAATATCCGCTGTAGTGGAGCAGCCAGAACCAGTACGCCCAGTTAAACCAATTATAATCAAAGACCGGCGCTGACCAAACGCATTTTGCACGGAATAAGAATAATTGTTCATGGTGTATATCTGCCCTTTCTGTAAATCCGTATAGTGTTAATTAGTTATGCTATATGATCATATGTAAATTGCGAGGGTTTTACAATGAGAGGGATTTGAAGAAAGCACGTATTACGATTAGCTTTTACACGGTAATACTTAATATAAAGCCTTTTACTAGAAAATAGTATACTCTTTTTCCTAAGAAACTCAATCAATATTTTTGTCTCTATGTGATGAATCAAACGCCAATGAGTAAAAAGCCATCCAGTACTCTTTCGTTCTTTCTGATCGTTTTTAAACTGTACCCCAGGAAGCGGACAGGAAGTTGACCCATAGGACCCCGGGGTGGTATGATAAATTGCCGTGATGGAGGTGCCCTATGAGTACAAAAAAGGTTTTCAGTCCTGAGGAAATAGCAACGCTGCGGGCGAATCCGTACACCGAACGGGTGACGGCGGAGCAAATCTCCTTTACTTTGGCGTTCAAAAAGGAGTTCTGGCGTTTGAGTATAGAAGGCTGCACTGGAAACATAGCTTTCCGAAAGCTGGGCTATGATCCGGAAGTTCTGGGCTTCGAGCGTGTCCATAACATGACAAAGCGCATCCGCCGCGCCGCCAAAACCCCGGAGGGACTCAAAGGCAAAGCAACATCACGGATGCGCGTCAGCAAAGAACATTTCAACAGCGCCCAGCTGGAGAAAATGTCCCGCCGGGAGAGTGAGCAGCGCCTTCAGAATGAAATTGTGTACCTCCAGCAGCAGATGGCGTTTTTAAAAAAGCTTATGCGGCAGCCAGGCGAGCCGGATTCGGAGGAGTGACGGTGGTTACGACAAAGGTGTTCGAGGCATCCATATGCGGCTGCTGCACATCGGAATTCGGATGAATCCCAAAAAGATCCGGCGGCTCATGCGGAAATACAAACTCTTCTGCCCCATTCGCAAGGCAAATCCATATCGCAGGCTGCAGAGGGCCATCCGGACAAACAATACGGCGGAAAATCTGGTAAACCGTGAGTTTGAGGCCCATGGTCCCCGGAGCATCTTGTTAACCGACATCACCTATATTCCGCTGGGCGGCGCCCATTGTTTTCTCTCCACGATTTTGGACGCCTGTACAAAGCAGGTGTTGTCTTACACCCTCAGCCAGTCTCTTGAGGTAGATTTTGTGCTGGAAACTGTGGAGAAACTGGTGAAAACCCATGGAGTATCCCTCAATAGCAGCACGATCCTTCACAGCGACCAAAGCTGTCATTACACCTGCGTAAAGTTCATCCAGCTCCTGAAAGACAGCGCCCTGCGACAGTCCATGTCACGGAAAGGCAACTGCTGGGATAACGCTCCCCAGGAAAGCTTTTTTGGACACATGAAGGACGAACTCTCCCGTGAAATTCGTAGTTGGTATTCCTTTGCGGATGCCCAGCGCTCGATTGATAACTGGATTGACTACTACAACAACGACCGATATCAATGGGACCTGGCTAAGCTGTCTCCTAATGAATACTATATCTACCTCACCACCGGGGCCTATCCCCGCTTCCCCTGATATGGGTCAGCTTATTTTGTACTTGACTTGGGGAGCACTTTATTTCCCGTGTGGGTCAACTTGTGGGTCGGCCCGGTTACTAACACGTTACTAACAAACGAAAAGTTGCGAAAACAGAAGGGAACCCTGAAACCATTGCGGTTTTAGGGTTCCCTTGGTGGAGACTACTGGACTCGAACCAGTGGCCTCATGCGTGTGAATATTCGATAGGAAGGACAAGAGCTCCCTCTCCTCTCCATCCGGGTCTTTCGTACCTGGATTATGTCATTTTGACATCCTATCCGCTCCACTGATTCCGCTCAGATTTTTCCTGACGTGGGTCAGGTTGTGGGTCATTGATTCAAAATGGCTGTACAGGCGGTATTCAGCGTAAAAATATTATGCTCCAGGGTATCAAAGTCAATTGCCCCATAGGCATGAGCATAAAAATTCAATTATTTTTGATAATTTGTCAGGGCATGGCAGAATTTTTCCGTTTGATTTCATCCGAAAACTGGGAAACTAAATTCGCCTATCCGAACGACGCACATACAGCAGGCATCCTAAAAGAGATGGTCGTTTACAAGTACGAAAAAGTCATGATAGCAGCGTTCTAGATGATCCAAAATTCTCTGGCAGTACATGAAAAGTTATAATATTTAATATTCCTGAAATAGAGCGTCTGCCCTTCCAAATAGAGAAGGGAAATGTATAAATAATAAGCATCTATTCCGACCGAAGGGCCTCCACCGGCGTCAGTCCGGAGGCTTTCGCCGCTGGATACAGTCCAAATCCGATCCCCAGCAGCACGGAGAACAGGAATGCCCCGACAGCCAGCCCCGGGTCCGGGAACAGCAGCATTTTCAACAGCAGCTTCCCCGCAATCAGGGACCCCAGAACCCCGAGCCCGATGCCGATGACGCCCCCGACGCCGCACACCACGGCGGCCTCCACCAGGAACTGCGCCATGATGGAGGCCCTGGGCGCACCGATAGCCCGCCGGACGCCGATCTCTCGGGTTCGTTCCGACACAGTTACTAGCATGATATTCATAATACCGATGCCGCCCACCAGAAGGGAGATTCCCGCGATACCGCCCAGGACCAGGCTCATCATCTTATTCTGCTCCTTGGACTCGTCAAGAAATTGGTTGTTGGAATACACGCTGAAATTCCCGTCGCCCATTTGCGTTTTGAGGAAACTGTTCAATCCCGTAATTGCCTTTTGGACAGCAGAAGAAGACTTTGCTTTTACGGCATAGCTTGTGATGGGTTCATTTTTGTTCAGCGTGCGGTTGGCACTCTCCGGTACCACCGCCATGTTGTCCATGGAGTACTCTGAGCTGGAGTCCTTAGCGGCATAGACGCCGATGACTGTAAACGGATGCCCGGCGATGGTGACGCTCTGTCCAACAGGATTGGTGGATTGAAAGAGATACTTCGCCAACGCCGCCCCCAGCACCACCACCTGCTTGTAGTCTTTCACGTCCAGGTAAGAAATGTCCCGGCCTTTGGCAATCTGGAAGTTATTGCAGACGGAGAATTTCTCATTTCCGAGGGAGATATTAGGCGTGCCGTTCTCCATTTTATCGGAGTTCCGATGTCCGCTGATAATCGGGCCGCTGACAGACCCCTGTGCTGTAACCCCGGCAATCAGACCCGGCCGGCGGGCGCAGTAATCGTAAAGCATCCGCCCCACATCCTTTACCGGACTGGAGCTTACCGCCATGCTTGTACCGTCCCCGGTTTCCATGATAACCATACTGGAATAAATGTCCACCGATATCTTGTTGTTGCCCATCTTTTCAAAATATTCCAGCTGCTTCTTGTTAGAACCCTGTACCACGGAAACCATAATGACCACGGAAGCCACGCCGATGATGATGCCCAGCATAGTCAGCGCCGTCCGGGCCTTGCTGGCCCCGATGGAGCGGACCGCCATTTTCAACGCCTGCCCGAGCTTCATGCCGCAGTCCTCCTAAGTTTTTGCTGAACGTCGATTCTGGCCCAAAGGTCGGGCCGTTTCTCACGGAAGAAGCGCCAGAAAGAAATATTGTCCCCCTGGCTGAAGCCCGCAGGAGAGAGCACAATGGCGTCCTGCTTCCCGATTTTCAGGACAGAAAAGGTCCGAAACACTTGCACCGCTGTAATCTCACGGTAGTCATACCAGCTCTGGATACCCCGCTCCGTCAGCAGGATGCGTTCCCCGAACTGGACGACAATGGTTTCCGCCTTTATGCTTCTGCCGGAATGAAGCTGATGGGCGGCCAGGAAGGGAAGGGACAGCCCGGCGGCAAGCCCCAACGCCGCGAAAGAACCCAGGACGGCGGCGGTCCCAAGGTGGCGGAAGTGAATCGCCGCAAGGCAGAGCAGGGCGCACAGCCCGCAGAAGAGGGCGCAGTTTTTCACAAGGTTCTGGCAGACAACCCTGCCGGTATACTCCCGCAGCATTTCCTCAGTCATGACATATCGGTTCTCGAATTGGAACAACATCTTGGAGCCTCCTCAAAAGTCCGTTTATAAACTGTGTGTACCGCTCCAGCACCGCCTTCCATCCGGCCAGCCAATAGCAGCTCTCCGCCAGCAGAACCCCGCCGAAAATATCCGCGATCACATGCTGCCGGGTGGTCAGCGTGGATACGAACACCGCCAGTGCCATGGCGAGAGAAAGCATCCGATACCATCGGGGAATGTCCTTCCGCCCCCGGACGCCAATATAGCTGAACCAGCTGACCAGGCAGTGGATGGAGGGAAACAGGTTGTCGGGAGCGTCTATCTGATACAGGAGGCGGAGGGCCTCATCCCAGAGGGAATTCCCGTCGATGACAGGCCGTTCCATGGTGGCGGGGAGCAGAAGAAAAAGGAAGAAGCAGACGGCCTTCGCCAGGAAATCCGCGCAAAAAAAGCGGTATGCGTCCCGTTTTTCCCCTCTGGCGCAGAGAACATAGTTTACAACCCAGAAAAGCAGATAGCACACAGAGTAAATGACGATGGTCCAGGGCACGGCGGGAATCACCCGGTCCAGACCGCAGCTAAAATCAAGATGAGTCCGGCCTCTGTTCAGCAGTCTTGCGCCATAGTAAAGAATTTCTGTCCAGGCCGGCACAATCAGCAGCAACAACCAGGCGTATCCGGGCAGAAACGGTTTTCGTTTCATGACAGTCCCTCCTGCATTCCAATGCACATTCCCTGGGTGACCCGGTGCTCCCCGCCGTGGGCCAGAACGTCTCTCAAGTCCGGCAAAAGCCGAATGCGATCTTTTTGAAACAGGAGAAGGATGGTGGACCCCGCCGGTTCAAAATGCCCTTTTTCCATACCCTTGTGAAACCGGGTATGTTCCCGCTCATTCACGATGCCGCCGACAACCAGAGCCCCGATCTCCGCCTGGATCACCGGACCGAAATGCTCCGTGACCAGAAGCGTCCAGCAGCGGCGGTTGAGAACATAAACCGGGTATGTCTCACAGGCGATTGGCTGAACACTGTGAAGCGTGCCGGGGATGCAGTTGCATTTTCGGTGGTAGCCGTCGTCGATGTAG
Source organism: uncultured Oscillibacter sp. (assembly GCA_910587705.1). Taxonomy (GTDB): domain Bacteria; phylum Bacillota; class Clostridia; order Oscillospirales; family Oscillospiraceae; genus Oscillibacter. The sequence goes on along the minus strand of CAJUMX010000004.1, from coordinate 53,684 downwards.
CAGTAACGGTGATAGTCCGAGGGGCAGAGCCGGAAAATCAGGCAATCGCCGCCCTGGAACTCCCGGGCCAGCTCTTCATCCTGCACCAGATCTTTCAGACGGTAATGGGAGCGCTTAATGAAAAAACTGCTGTCCTCCCGGATAGGCCAGGCACTGAGCCAGCCGTCGCAGGGACTGATCAGATGGCCGGGTTCCATATCAACGGGGCCGTTTGGCCGTCGCCGGATGAAGAACTCCCGGAAGGAGCGGAAGGACCGCCAGTTTTCCAGTGGGATATTATGCCGCCGTACATACCAGCCCACCATAGGGCGGGAGAGGGAGGAGTGAAGAAACCGTACCGCCAGCCGGTCGGCCCGGCTGAACAGGATCAGCTTCAAAAGCATCCGCCCCGGCACTGTTCCGTACAGAAGACGGACAGCGGGAGAGCTGCCGCTCACAGGTCCACCCCCGCCAGCAGAAGCAGGAAGGACCCGCCGCCCCAGAGCAGCATCCCGATTTTCCCGAACAGCGCGGGCTTTTTCAAGGGGAAGGGCGTCAGGAACAGCCCGCCCATGACCAGCAGGACAGAGGGGGCCAGAATCTGCAAGGGCCAGCGCCAGAGGCGGCACAGCCCCATCAAAGCGGGGACAATCAGCGCGGCGGTGGTGACGGGCAGGCCGTAATAGACCTCCCTGGGGCCGCTGGAACTGGTTTGCCGCTCCTCCTCGTCCACGTTGAACCAGGCCAGGCGGATCAGTGCGCAGAGCAGGTAGAACCCGGTTATGTAGAAGACGGCCTCGCTTTTCCCGCAGGCGGTGTAGACGATGACCGCCGGGAGGACGCCGAAGCAGATCAAATCGCTAAGGGAGTCGATCTGGATGCCGAATCGTTTTTCCCGAACGGTCCGGTCTTTTTTGGTGGAAGCGATTTTTCCGTCAAACATATCGCAGACGCCGGAGAGCATCAGACAGGACAGCGCCCCCTGTATGTCGCCCCGGAGCGCCAGGGAAACGCCTGTGAAGGCCGTCAGCATTCCGAAGTAGGTGAGCAGAACCGTGTAATTGTAGACTCCCAACATGATAAAATCCTCCCTCAAATTCAAACAAAATAAGCGAAAAAGATACTGTAGGCCAGAATGCACCAGGGCTTGGCCAATACGATGATCCAGACGAAGCGTTTGGCAGACATCCCGGTGAGTCCGGAGAAGTAACACAGGAAATCGTCCGGGGCCAGGGGCAGGAGAATGGCAAGGGACAGCACGGCTGTGTAGCTTTTCTTCCGGTTGACCCACTCCACACAGGACTGATATTTTTCCATGGGTACCATTTTTTGTACCAGACCTGTACCGTAGCGGCGGGCCAGTAGGAAGGCGATAATAGACCCAGCGCTGATGCCAATGTAATTGCACCAGAAGGCTCCCGCCGCGCCGAACATCCCCGCCCCTACAATACAGCCCAGAAAGCCCGGCAGCACAGGCAGGATGACCTGGATCGCCTGAATGGCGGTCAAAATCAGCGGAGCGAATACGCCGAAGGCGCTGATGTAGGTCCGCAGGGATTCCGGGGAATTGAAATGGCCTTGGAAATAGGCTCTTACAAGAAAGATTCCTGAAAACAGAAGCAGAAAAATCAGAGTGTAGGTCAAAATTCGTTTCAGCTTTTCGGCGTTTTGCTCCATAAGCATCCTCCTGTTGTAATGCTTGGTTTGGAATGTGCTTCAAACAGGGCCAGTATAGCGGCTGTTTCTAAAGATTTACCGGGGAAAATTCTGAAGAATTCTGAAGTTTACAATTCTGCCCTACCAAATTCCCCAGCCAGCCACTATAATAGCCGTATAGCAATTCATGTGTGGGAGGCGCCGCGTTTTGGAAACGAAGAAGATCCTGTTTGCCGACGATGACCCGGAGATTCGCGAGGTCCTTCGGCTGCTTTTGACCAGCGAGGGCTATACAGTGGCGGAGGCGTCCAGCGGAGGGGAGGTTCTGGAGCTGCTGGACGGCTCTGTGGATCTGGTGATTTTGGACGTTATGATGCCCGGCTTGGGGGGCTACGCCGTGTGTGCGGAAATCCGGCGGCGTTCGGCTGTGCCTGTCCTGTTCCTGACCGCCAAAGGGCAGGACTCCGACAAGACCATGGGCTTCTCCGTGGGCGGGGATGACTACCTGGTGAAGCCCTTTTCCTATACGGAGCTGATTTCCCGTGTCAAGGCTATGCTGCGCCGCTACTACGTCTACGGGGCGAAGCAGAGCGAAAGCGGCGTCATCCGCTGCTGCGGTAATATTGAGATCGATCCCGGACAGTGCCGGGTCTGTGTGGACGGAAAAGAGGTTTCCCTGACGGACACGGAATACCGGATTCTCCTCTTGCTGGCAGGACACCAGAAAAAGGTGTTCTCCGCGCAGAACATCTACGAGAGCGTCTGGAACGAGCCGTATTTCTACACATCCAATAACACGGTGATGGTCCATATCCGCAACATCCGCCGCAAGCTGGGGGACGATCCTCAGAACTGCCGGACCATCCGCACGGTCTGGGGAAAGGGGTACCGTATTGAGTAAGCGCATATCCGGGAGCCTCAGCGCCCAGCTGCTTGGCGGCGTGCTGCTGTCCCTGCTGGCGGCGGCATCGGTGTTTTTCCTTTGCTTTGCTCTGAGCACGCAGGTTTTGGACAGGACCGTGTACAGTGAAGCCTTCATGGACAAAATGGTGGACCAGCAGTTTCAGAGCCTCCAGAGTTATGTGACGCGGGAACAGGTGACGGCAAAAAATCTCCACCGGCTGAACCTGTGGTGCAGCCAAGGAGATCAGGTAGCTCTTACGATTTATCAAAATGACGCGGTTCTCTATGATTCATCTGTCTCCGGTAAAGAAGAGCCTGCTTTGGAGGAGTTTGATCCCGCATGGGAAAGTCCCGACAGAGAATACGCCCTGGTTCTGGGCGACGGAACGGAAACGCGGGCGTTTCTGTATTACTACGCCGAGGATATTCTCTATTATTGGGCCGCGATCCTCTCCGGCCTGATTTCCTTTGCGGTGTTTTCCCTGTGCTTCATCGCCTTTGTTCACCGGAAGCTCCGGGACATCAAGCGTTTGAAGCGGGAGCTGGATATTCTGGCGGGGGGAGACTTGAAGTATCCCGTCACCGTAAAGGGCGGGGACGAATTGGGGGAGCTGGCCGCCGGCGTGGACCAGATGCGCCGTTCCATTCTGGCCCACCAGGAGGCGGAGGACCAGATGCGCTCCGCCAACTCCCAGCTGGTGACGGCCATGTCCCATGACCTGCGGACGCCGCTGACTTCCCTGCTTGGGTATCTGGAGCTGCTGGACCGCGGGAAGTATCAGAATGAGGCACAATTGCAGCATTTCATCCGTCAGAGCCTTGGCAAGACGCTCCAGATCAAGGACATGGCGGACAAGCTGTTTGAGTATTTTCTGGTCTACTCCTCCGAATGGGAGCAGCCGGACATGGAGACGGCAGACGCGGACGGGCTGTTTCAGCAGTTCTGGGGAGAATACGCTTTTTCCCTGGAAAACGAGGGATTTTCCGTGGATTGCGATTTTGGAGAACTGAAAGGAGCGGTGCAGGTCAATCTGGACCTGATCCGCCGGGCCTTTGATAACCTGTATTCCAACCTTCGAAAGTATGCAGACCGGACGCGGCCCCTACGATTAATCTGCCGGCGGGAGGGTGATACGGCGCGGCTGGAGCTTTCCAATGCCGTTTCCCCTCAGCGGAACAAAAAGGAGAGCACCAACATCGGACTGGATACCTGCCGCCGGATTCTCCAGTATCACGGCGGGATCTTTCATGCGGAAGAAACGGACGGGCAGTTCCGGGTAACGGTGGCGCTGCCGCTGACGGAGGCTCAGGATATACCGCGTATATAGCACAATAAAGCGGCGGCAGAGGGTGCTCCTCTGCCGCCGTCTTCCAGTTACGGAGCATCAGCGTTCCTGTGACCCTTCTGCGGATGCCGTGCCACGCTTTTTTCAGTTTTCATTGTCGAGGCCAGAACAATTGTAAGCCCCCCGCTTGCGGCGCCTGCAACCGCTGGCATTAGCCAGATGCCGTTCAACTGCCATATGGACGATAGAATGAATAAAAATGCGACAGGAAACACAAGGGTTCCAAAGAAGGATACCAGCAGCGAACGAGCGGGCCGGTCAAGCGCTGTGAAGAAGGAAGAGAAGCACATATCCGCCCAGCCTGTCAAATAGGAAAAAGAAAATAGTTTGATCGCAGTAATACTGACATTCAAAAGTCCGGCGTCCTCCTGTTTGATAAAGAGCGGCGCGACAGATGGCCCTGCAAACCACATAAAGATAAATGCGATCAATGAGGTAATTGTGACTGCCGCCAGAACACGGCGGAAAATCGCCCTTACCCGCTCCATGAGTCCCGCGCCGTAGCAGTAACTGATTGCCGGTTGGAGCGCGTCGCAGACGCCAAAGTTTATCATTCCTACTATACTGTCAACGTACATCACTACAGAGAACGCCGCCACCGCTGTCGTACCGCCGAATTTCAGCAGAAAGAGATTCAAAATAACGGACATGATGGACGATGAAATGTTGCTGAAAAATTCGCTGGAGCCGTTGGCCAGGATACGCAGGAATTTGGCGGAGGAGATACCGCCGCCCGTATAGTAAAGGTCCATCCGTTTGTTTTTGAAAAGCAAAAGAGTGGTCAGCGAGCCAAGGGCCATGGCGGCGCAGCTTGCGAATGCCGCCGCCCATACGCCCTGACCCAAAACTGCGATCAGGATGAAATCAAGGACGATATTGAGCGCTTGCGTCGCAATGTTGATCCCCATACTTAAGGTTTCTTTTCCGCACACCCGCAGATAATTATCGGTTGCGAAATAAAAGAGCAGAAGGGGAGAAAAGCCCGCATATACGCGCAGATAATCCACCCCGTACCGGATGGCATATTCAGAAGCGCCGGGCGAAATCAATTTGATAAAAGGCTCCGCAAAGATTCCGCCCAAAATTCCAAGCACACAGGAAAGCAGAAAAATCATTTTCAGGGAGAACGTAAATACGCGGGAGGCTTCTTCCCGCTTCTTTTCTCCCAGGAGGATGGACAGGTTGACGGACGCGCCTGTGGCGATCATATTAGAAAACGCGAAGACCGCCAAGATGACCGGCATGATAATGTTGACAGCAGCCAGAGCATCCTGTCCGATGTAGCGCCCGACAAACACGCCGTCCACAATCTGGTAGAGCGCGCCAAACACCATCGTAATGGCCGACGGAACCGCGCAGCGAAAGAATAGCTGTGTTGGCGGCAGTTTTTCGAAAATCTCAGAATTCATAGAACCCTCCATAAAAAATGAAAACCCGGACATTACATAAAAGTAACATCCGAGCGCACTCGACACCTTATCTGACATGCGGCCTGCAAGCAATCGCTTACGATCCCCGAGCGCTACGGCGCTCTGTCCTCCGGTGACACAACTGTTTAAGTTCATCCCCATTATATCTGCGATCATACTGATTGTCAATGCGGATGATGCCTCCGTGCCGAACATTAAGAAATCTTCAGAATTTCGTTCATATGCTTTTAAGAATCCCAGCGTATCCTAATTGGACAGAAAACCAAAATAAGGAGGTTTATCATGCTGCGAATTGAAAAGGCCGGCGGACATAAAGAGTATATGGAGTCCCGCCGTCTGATGTGGGCTCACGCCCGTCAGACGAAGATTTCCTATTTCCATCTGCTGTGCTATGAGAAGAATCTGTATGCCATATATGACGAAGAGGTTTTCTGCGGCTGTGCTGTCCAGGGGGCTTTGAAGGGCTCCGCCTTTGTTCTCTGCCTTTTTTCTGAGGCGGCATACTTTGCAGAGGCGCACAGGGCGAGGATCACAGAACTGCTGAGGGAAGCTCTTCAAACAGACCTGGCGTTTATCGACTTCGCTCAGGTTGCCGAACCCACCTGCCAGGCCTTCCTTCAGCCCCTCCGGCAAACTTAAGATTCTTTAAGAACTTTAGTCCTAAAATCTTAAGAACTTCCCTTTAGACTGTGAAGCATCAGGAACACCAAGGCTCCTGAACAACCAGACGAAAGGAAGTCCGTACATGAACGACGAGAAAAAAAGAACCCTCAGAAATTGGTCTTTGCTTGGACTGGCTTTGGCGGTTCCGCTTTTGCTCCTCGCAGGTCTCTGGCTCCTTTCGGGACACGAGCGTTAAGGTATCCCTAAAACGACGAAACGAAAGGAAGTACTAAACATGAAAAACGAGAAGTTCAAAAGCGCCGCCGCCATCGCATTGGCCGTGATGGTCTGCGCCACATCCCTGACCGCCTGCGGAAGCGGGGGCACACAACCGGGCGCCGGGAAAGACGCTCCAAAACAGAGCCAGCAGGTGGAGACCAAAAAAACCAGCAAAAAGCCTTCCACAGACAACAAGGGCTCCCCCTCTTTGAAGGAGGACCTTGCCAAGAAGGACGACGCTCCCGCTGCCAGGCAGCCCGCTGCGGATCCCGGCGAGGACCCGGCCCTCAAGGATACCTCCGTTAAGGATAAGGAGGGTTCCAAGACCCCCGCCTCTGAAGACATTGCAAAAAAGGACTCCAAGGGCACGGAAAAAGCGGAAACCAATGAAGACGGCAAGGGTGGAGCGGCGAAGAAAACCGCCAAGAAAAAGAAGGCCCCGAAGAAGGACCTCACCCAGCAGAAGGGGTCTCAGAAAAAGTCCGGCACCCAGAAGACTACAGTCCAGAAAAATCCCGTTCGGAAGCCCGATGCGCCCGCCGCTAAGCAGCCTGCGTCCACCGCTCCCGGCAAGACGCCCGCAGTGAACCAGGGAAATCAGAGCTCCGCCGTGAAGGGCACGGAAAAGAAGGACGCGGGCTCCGCCGCGAAGGGTATGGAGAAGAAGACCTCTGCGGCCAAAAAGGCAGATGCGAAGAAGCCCTCCGTAAAGGCCCCTTCCGTTGATAAAAATGCACCTGCCCCCGGTAAGGCCCCCACTGTTAACAGCGGGAAGTAACGGACCGCTTTTTATATAGATTTCTTCTTCATTCTTTCTCTCCTCTCAACAATGGCGGATACCTCCCACGCTTCAGGCGCGGGAGGTATCCCCGCATCTTAAGACAGGAAGCAGGCTGACCGCTATGAATACACAAACCATTCTGGTTGTAGACGACGACAACGATATCCGGGAGGGCATCCGCATTCTCCTTGCCGGGGAGAGCTACGCTATTTTAGAGGCCGAAAGCGGCCAGAGGGCCTTGGAGCTGCTGAACGCCTCGGTGGACTTGGTGATTTTGGATGTCATGATGCCCGGCCTCTCCGGCCTCCGGGTCTGCGAGGAAATTCGCAAAACCTCTGCCGTCCCCATTCTCTTTTTAACGGCCAAGGCCCAGGAATCCGACAAACTGGTGGGTCTCACCGCCGGAGGCGACGATTATCTGGCGAAGCCCTTTTCCTATGCGGAGCTGATCGCCCGGGTAAAGGCCCTGCTGCGGCGGTACTGCGTCTACCGGGGCAAGGCCCAAGCCGGAACTTTGAGCCGGGACAACATTCTCTCCGCACATGGGGTCCGCCTGAGCCTGGAGAGCAATCAGGTTTGGGTAAGCGGCAAAGAAGTGGATTTGACGGACATCGAATACCGCATTTTGCGCCTGCTGATGGAAACACCGCAGAAAGTGTTCTCCATCCAGAATATTTATGAGAGTATTTGGGACGAGCCCTATTATTATATCTCCAACGGCACCGTTATGGTACATATCCGAAAATTGAGGGTCAAGATTGAGGAAGACCCGCAGACCCCCCGGCGGGTGCGGACTGTCTGGGGAAAGGGCTACCGCTTTGAGGTGAACCGCGATGTGGAAGCGTAAGCCCTCCGGTTTAACGGCTCAGTTCGGCGCGCTGCTGGTTCTGGCCGGAATGGTCAGCGCACTGTTGTTTGGCTGCCTGCATTTTTGCGGCGGCGCACTTCTGGAGCGGTATTTTGAGGACTCTGGTTTTCAGACCCGCCTGACGGAAAAGCGGATTTTGGATTTGCAGAATTATGTGACCGACAACGGCCTTTCCGCCAGAGACGCCTCTCAGCTTACCCGCTGGGTGAAAAAACAGCCGCTGATTTTGCTGGAGATATACCGTTCCAATGTCCTGCTATACAGTTCGTCGGCCCCAGAGGCATGGGAAGAAAATGAGGAAGCGCCTTTCTATGGATGGAACTCCTATTATGAAATTAACTTTGCCGACGGTTCCGCAGAGGTGGTCCTCTACGCAAACGACACCTTCCGCTGGTCCTCCTATCTCACAACAGGCGCTTTGTTCCTCTCCTGCCTGTTGTTCCTGTTGATTTTTCTTTGTGGCTGCCGGAAAATTGTGGCCTATATCTGTCAGCTCAGCCGGGAAATTCAGACGATGGAAGGCGGGGATCTGGATGTCCCCATTACGTTCCAGGGAGACCACGAGCTGACCCGGCTTGCGAAAAGCCTGGACGCCATGCGTCAGGCCTTCAAGGAACAGCGGGAGCGGGAGGCGGCGGTCTTTCGGGCCAATCAGACCATGATCACCGAGATGTCTCACGATTTGAGAACGCCGCTGACGGCTCTGCAGATTTACACAGATATTCTGCGCTTCCGAAAATATGATCCCGGCCAGCTGGAGGAATACCTGGAAAAAATCGACGCGAAAGCCGCCCAGATCAAGCAGCTCTCGGAAAATATCTTTGAGTATTCTCTGATCTCCCGGGAACAGACTGTCCAGCTGGATACCCCCGCACCTTTTCGGAATGTGTTCCACGACGTGCTGTCGGAAATGGCAGCCTACTTGGGCCAGCGGGGGTTTTCTTTCCGGCTGAAGCTGGACTGGCCGGAGGCGAAGGCGGCGGTGCATTCCGCTTACATCAGACGCCTGGCGGACAACATGACCTCGAATTTCCTGAAATACGCGGACCCGGCGGTCCCGATTCTGATGGAAGCGGGGGAGACGGAGGACGGGCCCTGGCTGGCGCTTCAAAACGCTGTCCGTCCCGACGGAGCAAGCCAGGAGAGCACCCAGATCGGCCTTGCCAATATGCGGACGATGATGGAGAAGATGGGAGGATGCTGTCAGGTGTTTCACACGCCCTCCAGCTTCCGTGTGGAGCTGCGGTTTCCAAGGGTGGAATCTTAAGAATTCTTTAGATTTCCTTAAGAAAATCCTGCGGTTTTTTCTGCTATGATCGGCTCAATTCGGGAAAGCCATTTCCCAGAATCATCAGGAGGTATCAAATGGACATCAGAATGAAGCGGGCTGAGTCTCTTTATCTGGAGAGCACGGTGAGATCTGCCGAGGCCAAGGATGGCAAAGAGCCTGGAGAGACTGTCAGCGCGGCCGGCGCCAGTGAGACGGAAAAGGTCACAAAGACTGTGCAGCTGGACCAGACCACGGGGTTGACCAGTGTCGAGAAGGCGGGAAAGGCGGCTGGAGTCCGCCAGCCGTCCTACGACAAGTTTATCCCGGAGAAGCCGGAGGGGCCGAAGTCTTTTGGTCACTACCATCCGGTGGACGATGGAAAGGGCGGCGTTCAGATTCAGTTTGACGCTCCGACAGAAGATGCCGTGAAAGCGCAAGGTGAAGATGCTCCTACGGCTGAACAGACGCCACCTACCAAGGATGGTGAAACGGGCAGAGGAACGCAGCTGGAACAGGGCCGAGAGGCGGAGCCCAAGGACAAGGAGACCGGCGTGGACGGGCTGACCGAGGGGCAGACGAAGGTCCAGAAGCTCAAGACGAAGAAAAAGCAGCTGGAGCAGAAGATCAAAAACGCGGCAGACCCCGGCGAGGCGGAGAAACTCAGGCGGAAACTGGCCCAGGTGAAGCGGGAGCTGAGCGCCGCCGGGAAATAGACCGCGTGAAGGAGCATATTTTATGAAAAACAGATCTCCGCTTCTCTTCGCCGCAGCTGCCGCGCTGGCGCTGCTGGCGGGCTGCCAAATCGCCGCCGCCCCTGCCCGGCCTCCGGTGAATGACGCTCCGGCGGCGGCAGATTCAACCGCCGCGCCGGTGTTTTCAGCAGGTACATGGCTGGCAAAGAGCAAAGACGGAGAGACCTATTATTTCTTCGACCCGGACGGCGTATCTGAGCGAACTGCCTCGCAGGAGACGGGCGCGGGTCTGGGGTTCACCTATACCGTTCAGGATGGCAGGGGGACATTTTCTATGGGAAGTGCCGACAACACGTCTGCCTGTACATTGGAAGAGACGGATGCGGAGCACATTACCATCAAATGGGAAGATGGCCGGGAAGAATCCCTGTCTTACATTTCGAAAGAGGGTTCGAATGAATTTCAGTTTTATTCCAATGATGCTCTCTGCAACCTTGCTATGAGCTACTATTCCCGGGTGTCCGGCGGAATTAAGAGGATGTCTGCCGCTGCGGTCACCAACGAGGACGGCACGGTAACGATTCAAGTCTATGAAAACCTGAATGATCGTAATTCCACTGCCGTCTGGTACACTGTGGACCGCCGGACTGGAAAGGGAACGGATGTCAATACTGGTGAAGCTGTAGATCTTAGTATATCTGAGAGGGATACCCTTTTGGACATCAGGCCATAATGCAGCAGTTCAAAACAACAACAGGGTATGAGCCGGGAAGATAGACTGCCTATATGAATGCGGAGGTACTCCCTTGCGTCATTCAGGCTGCTCCGGCAGTGATCTCAAAATGTAATAGCTATTTGATTTGGAAAGGGCGCTGTTCAATCGGACAGCGCCTTTTTATGAGAGGACCGATTCGGCATACTGGTCTCCAACCATTGCCAGAACTCGTCTAAGGTCAGATTTCCTTTCAGGCATTCGTCCCGTTTCTGGACAGCCTCATATTGCCACAGCTTAAATTTGTCCCGTTTAAGAGCTCCGCTCTGGACCCTGGCGAAGTAGCGCTTGTAGTATTTTTGATAGATACTCAGCGGATTCTTCCCGTCGTTGTCTTTCAGTTTCTCCAGATACGTTTCCTGCGCCGCAAGCTGCTGGCAGGTGCGGTGCTCTCCGTCCGCGATGCGGTTACAGCAGGCCCCGTGGTAGTTGCCCTTGACGATGAAATACTTTCCACAGCGTTTGCACTTTTGGAACTCCAGTCCGGCCTCCAAGATTTTTGAAAATTCCAGATACAGCATATCCCGCAGGTTGCTGCAGATGTAACTGGAGGAAATGAAACAGGGAATCTTATAGCAGAGTTCCAGTTCATACTCCGGCAAATTATACTCCTTGCAAAACGCTTTCTGTTCTGGAGTCAAGATGATTTCCTGCTCAATGTCTAGTTTATCAAAGTCGGTCCCAAAGGGCATCGTTGTGCCATGTGGCTCGTAAGAGTCCGGCTGAAAGGTTTCCTGGCGTGTATGCGATGAAGATAGGCCCTTGATTTTGCACCAGAGACTGTAACGCTCCGACGGATACAACTGGCCAAGCACCTTGGGGCGGTAATTTTTATCCAGGCAGAATTCAAGGATCTCCAGAAATTCTGACTGCAAAAGGGAGAGGTACTGCCGGTAATACTCCAGCGTCTTCTTTGTTGCCTGAGCAAACTGTGGAGGGAAAGCAGCCGTGTATATCGAGGAGTAGAAAACCTCGCTGAGATCTGGAAATAGTTTTTCGTATTGCTCAAAGATATGGATAACGCCTTCTTCGGCGCTGTGGATTGTTGGCGGGGTGTCGGTGGCTTGCGTGAGCTGCCGGTAAGCTGTCTCGCAGTGCGTAAAGGCAGAGCTGAAATCCGCATAACAAAAATTCAAAATACCTTCACCCAGCGGCACGACAATCGTCGTGCCGCTGAACGCGTTGATCCGCTGTTCAGATGCGTCGTAAGGGTAGAGCGGTTCAGGTAGATTGACGAGAAAGGTACTCCCAAACTTTTCACGAATCTCTTGAAGTTTGCTGCGCCAGGATTCTACCTCCTGCTCGGTCGGTTCCTTTTGATATTTTTCTGGAATGGGATATTCCAAATCTTCGTACAGATCGAACATTGCCTCAAGCTCATAAACAGGACTGACCTGGATGCAGAGCTTTTTCTCTTCCGCGAAATAAGAAACGCTGTTCTCAAAGAAAGAAGGAGAGAGGTCCGCACAGCCATTCCACAGAGAATGGTAGTCTGCAGATTCGGGACGTTGGTACTCAGATAAATCAAAGCTGGGCCTGAACATGGAACACACACCGCCTTTTGAAAATCCAAATATGCCCTGAAATCGAAAATTTATATCACATCACAAAATATTATACAGAACGCTTGCCCTCCTGTCAAACCTCTGTTATCCTGTCCAAGAGAACAGGGGGGGATACAATGCGATATTACAGTAAGCAGCTTTTTCAAATCGACGCTGAGATTTTCTATCACAGTCTCACGGCCCATCAACTGGCGGTGTACAGTTACCTGGTCTTCTGCTCTGGCGGCCGAAATGCCTGCCAGATGAACGTCCGGACTATTGCAGCAGCGTGCGGCTGTTCGGAGTCCAGCGTTAGAAGAGCTCTGCACGGCTTGCGGGAACGGGGATTCATTGATGTGAAGGGAGCGGTACAAAAACTGAGGAGCGGCGGTTACCGGCGGACCTGCAATCGCTATTATCTGCTGGATCGGAGCGAGTGGAAACCGCTGGGTGGAGCGCAGTGCTCTTCCAAATAGAGCAAGGAAATGTATGAATAAGAAGACAACGGAGGATGACGATGAAGGATTCTGTGTATAAAAGCTATGAGGAACTGCCTCTGTTCCTCAACGCGAGAACGGTGGCGCAGGTGTTGGGCGTGTCGGCGTCCAGCAGTTATGAGCTGATGCATCAACAAAATTTCCCATCATTGAAAATTGGGAACCGTATCGTGGTTCCCAAAGAGAGGTTTGTTCAGTGGGTGGAGCAAAACACAAGTGTAGGCAATGATGAATGCTCTGATTCTTGAGAACGATGGGAGAGAACAGAGAACGCCCCGTGTGAGTGCCTGTAAGCCGTTATGTGCGATTCGTTTACTGAGGGTAGGGCAAACCCCGGAGGGTGTTCTGCGTCGAAACACAGCAGTTTACGCAAGGACGAAAGAGAAGCAAGGACGAAAGAGAAGCAGGATAAAAGCGTGCCGCCTTGTTGGCGCCCCGCTGGCCACTTCTACCCGCAGTGCGGGCAGTTTACGGGGGTACGGAGTGACCTCATTCCAGAGAGAAAAAAGGCGTTTGACCTCATGATAGGTCTTGCGCTTAGAACGGTCGGCCTTTCCCCAGCACCAAACACATAATTTGGAGGATATTATGAGCAAATCAGAAAACACACACAAAATGACCATTCGACTGTCTCCGATCACGGAGTTCCGATTGGAACGGGACTATCGTCTGGACGGCAGCCGGAGCAAAAACGAGTTTATCGAAAGAGCAATCACGCGCTACCAGGATCTTCTTGAGGCGGAACAGAACGAGACACTTCCAACAGCGATCCAGTCCGCTATCGATGGACGGCTGGGGATGTTCGAGGATCGGATGGCCCGGCTATTCTACAAGCTGACGGTGGAAACAGATATGGGAATCAGCGCCGTCCTCGATTGTATCCGGATGGATAGCGACTACCTTCGGAAACTGCGAGCGGACAGCGTGAAGAACGTCAAAGCCACCAACGGACTGCTGACCTTTGAGCAGAAAGCCAGAGAGCGTGAGGAAAGCGCTGAAGGTGATGACCAATGGCAAGACTGATCGTCAAGAGCCCCTACATCAAGGGTGGTGGCGGTGGTCCGGGAGGTTATCTGAAGTACATCGGTACCCGTGAAGGTGTGGAGCTGCTGCCCGCCGGCTACATGGAGTACATGGCGGAGCGCCCGCGCTCTCACGGCCTCTTCGGTGACGAGGACAGCGTAGATATAGACGACGCCATGCAAGAACTGAACGAGTACCCCGGCAACATCTGGACACACATCATCTCCCTCAAGCGGGAGGATGCCGAGCGGCTGGGATACGACCACGCCGCTCAGTGGTGCAACCTGATCCGAGCTCGCCGCAACGAGCTCGCCGCCGCGATGAATATCCCGCCCGGCGACTTCCGCTGGTACGCCGCCTTCCATGATGAGGGCGGCCACCCCCACATCCACATGATGGCGTGGTCGGTGAAGCCGGGACAGGCGTACCTCTCCAAGGATGGAATCAGGAAGATCAAGTCCACGCTGACCAACGATATCTTCAAGCAGGAGATGCTCCACACCTACGAGCAGAAGTCCTCCTCCAGAGATGAACTGGTGCGCAGGGCCAGAGAAGAAATGAAGGTTCTGGCGCAGGAGATGCAGGCAAGCCTCAGCAGCCATCCAGAAGTGGAATCGCTGATGATGACTCTGGTCGCTCAGTTGGAGTCAGTAACAAGTAATAAAAAATACGGCTATCTCCCGAAAACCGTGAAGAAAACGGTGGATGAGATCGTTGATCTAATGGAACGGCTACCTGTCATCAACGAGTGCTATCAGGTATGGTGGGAACTCCAGTGTCAGGTGGAGGATTTCTATTCGGAGAAAGAACGTCAGCGTCCGCCGCTGTTTCAACAGAAGGAGTTCCGGTCTATCAAAAACGCAGTCATTCATGAAGCGGAGAACATCCGCATGGGCAAGGTCACTTTTGAGGATGAGGAGATGGAGGATGCCGCAGATTCCTCTGGCCGGTCATACGACTGCCGGGAGCTGTGGATGGTGACCCAAGATAACACCGCCCCGATGGGTGATAGAGATGACGCGGCAGCGCAACTCATGGACATAGCCGAAAATGGTGACCCTGACGCGCAGTATCTCGTCGGCAGGCTCTATCGAGACGGCCCAGTGCTAATCCCGGATAGTGTAAAAACCCAATACTGGTTCGATCAGTCGGCCCGGCAGGGTTATGTGCCAGCGCAGTACGCTCTGGGTAAACTGTACCTCGCCGACGATTCGGAAGTGCACGACGCCGAGTTGGGAATCCAATGGTTAGAGTATGCCGCCCACCATAGGAGCGACTGCGCCGCCTATCGCTTGGGGAAAGAGTACCTCAGAGGCAAAGTCGTAGAGAAGAACGCCGTCAAAGCGATAGAATATCTCACGCAGTCCGCAGAAGCCGGAAACCAGTACGCCCAATACGCTCTCGGCAAGCTGTACCTGGACAGACAGGCTCGTGGGCAAGCCCACTACTGGTTCTCACAATCAGCCGCACAAGGAAACGAGTGCGCTCAGTTCTTCCTGGATCACTGGGACAGCCTGAAATCTCCCTCGGTCATGCTGTCCGTGAGCAGACTGCTTCACCACATGGGCCGCATTTTTCAAGCGCAGATGCCATCACCGACCATCCCTGGCGGAATCCAAATCGACCGAAAGCGGCTGGCGCAGCTCAGAGAAAAGAAAATCGCCATGGGCCACAAGGCGGACGATCATGAGGAACAGGCCCCGAGCCAGACGATGTCGATGGGATAGCCGTCAGCTGCACTACTGTATACAAAGAGAAGCCGCAACTGTTAAATGATAAGTTTCTGATAACTCTGTCCTCCGGCTCTAGCTATTGACACAGCGTGCTGGTATGTTGTGCAGTTGAAAAGGAGGGCAGAGAAATGAGAAAAACACTGGAAGATCTCTACTACGGCAACATCACACCTAACGAGCAGCAGATGACACCTGGCTCAGAACTGAAGCGGGCAGTGGACCGTGTCGCCAAATATGAAAATCAGCTCATGGAACAGCTGGAGGAAACTGAGCAAGAGACTCTTACAAAACTCATCCGGTCACAGCATGAAATCAACAGCATCACAGCAACCGAGAATTTCATCCTGGGCTTTCGGTTGGGTGTCAGGATCATGGCTGAGTGTATGGATGATAACGACGGCGAGATCAGAAACGGAGGTGAATAGCAGGTGGCAAAGCGCAGGGCAAACGGCGAGGGAAATATTCGCAAACGCAAGGATGGCCGCTGGGAAGGGCGCTACACGGCGGGTTATCATCCTGAGTCTGGTAAACGGATTATCAAAAACGTTTTGGGCAGGACTCAGGCGGAAGTCAAAGAGAAATTGAAAGAGGCGATTGCTGAAGGTCAACGCTTGGATATTTCCAAAGCTGGAAATTACACGGTGGCATCGTGGGTGCGGACGTGGTATGAGGTTTACGCCGAGCCTCGTATCCGGCCAAATACACGCGAATACTACACAAATTATATTGAGAATCATATCGTTCCCGGCATTGGCAAGAGCATGCTGGACAAATTGACGACCATTCAAATCCAGCGGTTTTACAACAATCTCCAGAAAAATGGCCGAGTCCAGCGCAAGGGGTACCCTGAACTGAAAGATAAGACTCTCAGCCCGCGAGTGGTCAGAGGCGTCCACACACTTTTGAGCAATTGCTTGGATCAGGCAGTAGCGGAACGCTTGATTTTAGTCAATCCTGCTCAGGGCTGTAAATTGCCGAAGCTGGAGAAAAAGGAGATGCGCATTCTGCCTCAGGAGAAGATCGGTATGTATCTGGCAGAGGCAGAACGCCGGAGACTGCTGGCTGCGTTTTATCTGGAACTGACGACGGGCTTGAGAAGGGGAGAACTGCTTGCCCTCCTTTGGACGGACTTAGATGCCGAGGCCAGAACAATCTCCGTTACAAAACAGGTCAATCGGATTAAGGGAGAACTGGTGGTCAGTCCGCCGAAGACGCAGAACTCTGTACGGACGCTGGCGATTCCACAGCAGGCGGTGAACCTCCTGATTGAGGAACACAAAAGGCACCCAGATAATCCATATATGTTCCCATCGCCGAAAACCGGAACGATGTACGATCCGGACGCCTTCCGGCGGACGCACGACAAAATCCTGAAAGCAATCGGAGCAGAGCATGTCCGGTTCCATGATATGCGGCATCTTTTCGCCACCTTATCGCTGAAGAACGGTGTGGACGTGAAAACGCTCTCTGGTGCTCTGGGTCACTACTCAGCAGGGTTTACGCTGAACACGTATACCCACGCCACGGTGCAGATGAAACAGGATGCGGCAGACACCATTGGAGCGGTGATCAGCAGTCAAATGTGAGAGGGGGAAAGCCCTCAAACAGCAGCACCGGGCAGGATTCCTGCCCGGTGCTCTTTCGTTCTCTCCGGTCGTTTTCCCGTGTGGGTCAACTTGTGGGTCCGCCTGAAAAGCCAAAAATAAACCTCACTAAAAAGTTGTGAAAAACAGAGGAAACCCGTCGAAACCATACAGTTTCGACGGGCCGATGGTGGAGACTACTGGACTCGAACCAGTGGCCTCATGCGTGTGAAGCATGCGCTCTAACCAGCTGAGCTAAGCCTCCAGATACCGATTCAATTTTTCTGCCTATAAGACGCCGCGCTCTACGGCGTCTTATAGGGTGGTGACCCGTACGGGATTCGAACCCATGTTACAGCCGTGAAAGGGCCGTGTCTTAACCACTTGACCAACGGGCCGTCGTCGAGGTAAATCCGCTCCGCTTTCGTTTCTAGCAAAACTATGCTGCACTCCTTTGCCCTTCCTTTTCCTCAAAAATCTGAGAATATTGAGAATCATACGAAAGACAAGAATAAGAGATAGGGAAGCGGAGTTCCATGAAGCGCCTTGCGGCGCTTCATGGAAGCTTGGTAGCGGCACCTGGATTTGAACCGGGGACACTGCGGGTATGAACCGCATGCTCTAGCCAACTGAGCTATGCCGCCATGTCTGCCATCCGTAATGGACAAATGATACTATAGCAGAAGCACCCCGGTTTTGTCAAGCCTTTCCTTGAATTTTTTAAAAATTTTCTACAGGGTCCGGCGGGCTTCGCCAAAGAATAAAATTTTTATGGATTCTCCCCTTGACTCTCCCCTGGGGAGAGGGCGTATTCTGTTCCTGAGCTCAGAATTCACAACGTTGTGGAGGAACCCTCTATGCTGAAAATCGGCGAATTTTCAAAACTATCCAAAGTCAGCATCCGCTCCTTGCGCCGCTATGACGAGGCCGGGCTGTTGGCTCCGGCTTCCATCGACCCCTATACCGGCTACCGCTATTACAGCGAACGCCAGCTCCCCGTCGCCAACCGCATCCGGGCTCTCCGGGATATGGGCTTTCCCCTGGCCGCCGTCCGGGAGGTGCTGGGCTGCTACGATGACCCCGGGGCGCTGGAGCGCTGCCTGCTGCTCCAGCGGGCATCGGCTTGGGAGGAGATGGAGGAGGCGCGGAAACGGCTTCGCTTATTGGATACAGCCTTAGAACGACTGAGAAAGGACGAAACGATGATGAAATACGATGTTACCATTAAAACGATTCCGGAGCGCTATGTGGCCAGCGTCCGGCAGATCATCCCCAGCTATGACCGGGAGGGAGATTTGTGGTCTATCTACTGCCAAGAGACCGCCCGGATGAACCTTCAGGATGGCAGCCCGGACCTCTGTGCCGCCGTCTATCACGACGAAGAATACAAAGAGCGGGACGTGGATATAGAAATCCAGAAAACGGTGACAGGGACCTACACCGACACGGAGCACGTGAAGTTCAAGACCGTCCCGGCGGTGCAGGTGGCCTCCGCCACCTTCCGGGGAAGCTACAGCCAGTTCAGCGCCGTGAATGAGACCGTGGCGGCTTGGGTGGAGGACAACGGCTGGACCTTTGGCGGCCCCTACTTCAACATTTACCATGTCAGCCCCCACGAGACACGGAATCCCGAGGAGTTCGTCACGGAAGTGTGCTATCCTGTGAAGCGGAAATAAAGGCCCGCTTCTTTCGCGCGCAGCGAAAGACCGCCGCCACATACACGGCGGAAAGAAGGATGGCCAGAGGAAGAAACACGCCGCAAAAGAGAAAGACCATGACGGTAGGTGAGGTCAAGAACCGGGACTTCGATTCTGCTTGAGCCCGATTATGCTGTCTTACCAAAACCGCTCCTTCCCAAAAGCGGCGGCGCATGGAGCTTTTCCATGCGCCGCCGCTTTTCTCATCGAATGAACTGGATATTTGCGTCCACATTGCCGCCGATTCCGGCAATGGAGCACTTGCTGGAGAACTGCCAGTAGTCCGGCTGATAGTAGTAGGTGGGGCAGAGCTTTTCCGACTGGTCGCTCTTGTACTCGGGGAACCAGCAGAGATAGGGGGCGATGGCGCCCTGGTCATATTTTACGTAGCCCACATAGGAGCTCTGGTAGATCATGGGCGTGTAACCCGCCTCCTGGATGCGCTTGCAGAAGGCGATGGCACAGGCGGTAGCCATCGCCGGGTCAATGCCGTAAACCCGGTAGGAGGCGTTGCCCAT
Organism: uncultured Oscillibacter sp.; assembly: GCA_910587705.1. GTDB lineage: Bacteria > Bacillota > Clostridia > Oscillospirales > Oscillospiraceae > Oscillibacter. The sequence goes on along the minus strand of CAJUMX010000004.1, from coordinate 34,510 downwards.
CTCCCAGTCATAGGCCACGGGTCCGTTGATATTCAGACCCCGAAGGCGCTCGATAACAAAGTCCGCCTCCTCGATGGCTTCCTCCACAGTAATGGCCTGGGCGAAGAAGTATACGCCGGTTTCAATCCCGACATTCATCGCACCTTCAATGTTCTGGCGGTAGAAGGCGTCCTCCGCCAGCTTGCCAGAGGAATAGCCCCGAAGGCCGATGCGGACGAAGGCAAAGTCCACGCCGTCGTTCCGGACGGCCTGCCAGTCAATGGTTTCGTTTGCGCTGGCCCGGTTCTGGTAGGCGGAGACGTCAATGCCGAAGCGAGTGCGGAACTGACTGCCGTTGTAGACCAGCCGGTCGGGATGTTCTGTGGACCAGGTAAAGTCTCCGTGCTGGAGCTGGCTCCGCTCCGTGCCCGCGTAGACGGGGATTTTTCGGTCGCTGTAGTCAAAGGTCTCTCCAGTGGGGACGCTGGGGGTGTAGACCTCGCCAGGCTGGATGCCAGGCCCGGTGGGCTGTTCCGGTACAGAGGGGGCGTTGGGGTCCACGGGAGTGGGCACCACCACGATGCCCCAGTCGAAATCGTCTCCTGAGCCCGGGGTGCCCGGCTCCTCCGGCGGAGCAGGCGGTGTCACCGGGTCCACCGGCGTGACGGGGGCCTCTGTGGAAGTATTGGTGATCTGCGGCGTAACGAAGCTGAAATTGCGAAGTTCTCCGGCAATGGTCACATTGTCCAGGGTGACGGCCCCGGTGACGCCGGGGGCGATGAGCAGGTCCCCGGAGACGGTCATGTTGGACAGGGCAGCGCCTCCGGCGGCGTTGATCAGGAGACTGCCCTCCACATTGCTGGAATAATCCCCACTGGTTTGAATCAGAACCTGGATCATGTTGTTTAGCAGGTTCACCAGCTCCGCCCGGGTCAGGGATTCCGTGGGGCGGAAGCTTCCCTCCAGCGCGTCGGTAATCCAGCCCCGGGCGGTGAGCTCCGCGATGTAAGGCCGGGCGTAGTTTGCCACCTGGGCTTCGTCGTGATAAGCAAGCGCGTCACTGCTCCCACCCAGCTGGAAGGCCCGGGCCACCATGGTCATGGCCTGCTGGCGGGTGATGCTGTCCCCCGGCAGGGCCTTGCCCTCGCTGCCCAGGTACACCCCGGCGGCGTTGAGCTTTAAGATGGAATCCTCCCAGCGGCTTCCCTTGGTGTCGGAGAAGGTTCCGGCGGGGGCGGCGGCCTGGAATTGGAGGAAGCGGTCCAGAATCCCGGCGAAGGCCCCCCGGGTGATGGAGGCGTCCGGTTTAAAGGACCCGTCGTCGTAGCCCTGGAGCACGCCGTACTCCTGGCTCCATTTGTTGACGGCGGATTCCGCCCAATGGCCGGTTGTGTCGGTGAAGGCCGAAGCGGGCGTGAGGAGCAGGGCCCCGGCCAGGAGGCCGGAGAGGATGCGCTTGGGCAGTCGAATCAATCGCATAGCAGGTTCCTTTCGTCGGTTTTTGTCGAGATGATAGGTAAAAAAACACCGCTGCCCGTCGGGGCCGCGGCAGAGGTCCTCGCTGACAATTGCTTATTATATAGGAAATTTGTCCCTTGGTCAATATTTGGGCGCGGATTTCCAGAAATAACATTCTCTTGCGATTTCTCAAAAATCTGTTACACTATTTGTTGAAAAGGGGGATACATATGGCCTTTGATTTCAAAAAAGAGTTCAAGGAGTTTTACCTGCCCAAGGGAAAACCGGAGATTGTGACGATTCCCAAAATGAACTATATCGCCGTGAACGGAAAAGGAGACCCCAATCAGGAGGGCGGGGCCTACCAGCAGACTATGAATGTGCTGTACGCCGTGGCTTATACCCTGAAAATGAGCTATAAGAGCGACTACCGCATCGAGGGCTTCTTTGAGTACGTGGTCCCGCCCCTGGAGGGCTTCTGGCGGCAGGAGGGGGGAGGCGGCATGGATTATGGAAACAAGGACGGTTTCCTCTGGACCTCCGCCATCCGCCTGCCGGACTTTGTGACCCCGGCGGACTTCACCTGGGCGGTGGAGACAGCCTCCCGGAAAAAGAAGCTGGACTGCTCCTCTGCGGAGTTCTGGACGGTGGAGGAGGGCCTCTGCGTCCAGATCATGCACCTGGGTTCCTTCGACTCCGAGCCGGAATCGGTGGCGAAGATGGACATATTTTTGCAGGAACAAGGCTATGTCAACGACCTGAGTGAAGCCCGGCGGCACCATGAAATCTATCTTACCGACGCCCGAAAAGTCCTGCCGGAGAAGTGGAAAACTGTTATCCGGTATCCAATCCGGAAGGTGTAAAAGAGCCTCCCCACCGCTGGCGGGGAGGCTCTTTTCATTGGTATTCGAATTTGATCCGCAGCCGTTTCCTCTGCGGGATTGGCCCGCCCGGCTCCTCCCGGGCAATGGAGTTCCCCCGGAACACCGACAGGACCAGGCCGATGAGGGCCATGTCAAGAACCGTCTGGAAGTTCCCCACCACCAGGGGCAGGCTGGCGGAGAGGAGAACGAAGCCGAAATTCAGCGCCGCGCTGAACAGGGTCTGAAACCCCAAGGTCAGGACCACCGCCAGCACCACGAAATGGCCCGGAAGGTAGCTTTGCCGCAGACCCTTCACCAGCAGCCAGAGAAGCAAAGCCACCAGCGCCGCCAGCAGGAGCGCCAGGGGAACCCAGCCCCAGGCCACCGCTATGGAGGCGGGGAGGAAGTCGTGGGAGAAGTCGATGGGCCGAAACTCCTGGCCGCCGCCAAAAACCCGGGCCCCGGCGTTGACCGACATGGCGGTTTCGCCGCCGGCGCTCCGCAGGGGAGGAATGTCCTCCCAGAACATCTTCAGCACCCAGCCCATGTAACCCCGGTGCCCTTTCTCCAGCTCCGGCCGGAGGGCAATCATCACCCGGAGCAGGAAGGAATTGAGATAGCCCTTGAAAAGGAGAAAAGCCAGGAGTCCGAAAGCGATGGCCAGCGTTGCGCCCACACCTTTCCAGCGCCCCACGCCGAACCAGTCCCGGCCTGCGGCGTAGAGGGTCAGGGTCAGACCAGAGAGCAGCAGCAGGAGCAGCCCTGCCAGATTGAACCCATAGCGGCAGAACACCGCAAGGAAACCGCCGCCCAGGATAGTAAGTAAAAAGCCTTTCCAGCCTTTATTTCGGAAGCTGTAGAGCCAAAGCGCATAGGCGAGGGGGCCCAATACCACCGCAAGGGTGATGTAATATGTGCAATAACTAGAATGCAGAAACGCCAAGGGCAGGAGCGATACTGCCAAAGCTCCGCCGTACACAGCCCGGGCGTGCCGGACCAGCCGGGAGACGTCCAAGAAATACATGACCAGCATCGCCGTCGTGCCCAGGCCCAGGGAGGGCAGGACTTTCTCCAGCGCATGGGTGAATTTGTCATGATAGTCGCCGCCAAACTGGAAGAAGGCCACCCGCAGGACCGCTCCGATCACCGCCAGAGTAAGGGTCAGCCCCAATAGCCCCCACTGGGGCCGGGGCCGGTGTACCCGGTCCAGCTCCGTGCCGACGCTTACCGGGTCGCCCATGTCCTCCACCGCCAGCCGCTCTGCCTCATCGGGGGCCTTGCCCTCTTTCAGGAAATCGTCCCGCTGGTCCTCCAGGTGCCGCTCCAGCTCCCGGACCAGCACGGGCCGGGCCCGCTTCCAGCGAATCTGCCCCTGCACCGCCTCCAGATAGGCGGCGATGGTCTTACGCTCCGGCAAGGCACGCGCCCCCTTTCAGCACACGGCCCATGGCCCGGGCGTAGGTGTTCCAGGCCATTTCCTTCTCTTGGAGCGCACTCCGGCCCTGCTTGGTCAGGTGGTAATACCGCCGGGTTTTCCCGGACTCCGCCGTCTGCTCATAAGCGGTGACAAATCCCTTTTCCTCCAGGCTGTGGAGGAGGGGGTAGAGAGTCCCCGCCTTGAGGCGGAAGGTGTCGTCGCTCCGCCGCCGCAGTTCCTCGATCATCTGGTAGCCGTACAGGTCCCCGTCCTCCAGCAGCTTCAAAACCAGCAGGGACATGCTCCCACTGACTAAGCTTTTGTCCAGTTCCATAGAGTACCTCCACATAGATAGATTTTCGATATATCAGCATCCGCATTATATATCGAAAATCTATCTATGTCAAGAAGGAGAATTGGAAACTTTTTGTGGCTTCTTCCTAAATCCGGCAAGGAATGGTTGACGAAATGCCCAGAGGGGCGGTATAATAACCTGATTTACTATATAGAGAACAGGGAGGACCGGCCATGTGGATTGCGGACCGATGGGAGGACTATGAGCTGCTGGACTGCGGCGGCGGGGAGCGCCTGGAGCGCTGGGACCGTCAGGTGCTGGTGCGCCCAGACCCTCAGGCCATCTGGGAGACGCCCCGGGAGCATCCCGCTTGGCGGAAGGCGGGGGGACGGTATCTCCGCTCCTCCACTGGCGGGGGCCACTGGGAGAAAAAGGCCTTGCCGGAGAGCTGGAAAATCCGCTATGGAGACCTGACCTTCCAGGTGAAGCCCATGAACTTCAAGCACACGGGGCTCTTCCCGGAACAGGCGGTGAACTGGGACTTTTGCGCGGAGAAGATCAAACACGCCGGGCGGCCCGTCCGGGTGCTGAATCTCTTTGCTTACACCGGCGGGGCCACCGTGGCCTGTGCCAAAGCCGGGGCCAGCGTCTGCCATGTGGATGCCGCCAAGGGCATGGTGGCCTGGGCCCGGGAAAACGCCAAACTCTCCGGCCTGGGGGAGGCCCCCATCCGCTGGATTGTGGACGACTGCGCCAAGTTCGTGGAGCGGGAAATCCGCCGGGGAAAGACTTACGACGCCATCATCATGGACCCGCCCAGCTATGGCCGGGGACCCGGCGGGGAGGTCTGGAAACTGGAGGAAAACCTGTATCCCTTCGTGAAGCTCTGCGCCGGAGTGCTGTCGGACAAGCCCCTGTTTGTGCTGATCAATTCTTATACCACAGGGCTGGCCCCGTCGGTGCTGGGATATCTTTTGAACCTGCTGGTGAAGGAGAAGTACGGCGGGAAGTGTACGTGGGATGAACTGGGCCTTCCCGTCACGGCCACGGGCCTGGCTCTGCCCTGCGGAGCCACGGGAAGGTGGTTCAGCGAGTAATGGGAAGGCGGCTTAATTGAGAGCTGCCAGCTTTGCGTGGGACGGGCCTTTGACATGGACGACATTCTTTTGAATGTCTTGGGTGTCCTCTGCGGCTATGGGCTCTGGAGGCTTGCGAGGCGGTTCGTCCCCGGCCAAATGGAGAAATTTCATGTGCGCTTCAATGAGGAACAGCGATGAGTAAAATGATCAAGACCGAGAGCCTCCGCTTCGCCTACCCGGCGGACGAGGGGCAAAAGCCGGTCTATGCCCTCCGGGGCGTGGACCTGGAAATTAAGAAGGGCAGCTTCGTGGTGGTCCTGGGCCACAACGGCTCCGGGAAATCCACCCTAGCCAAGACCTTCAACGCCGTGCTCCTCCCCGCCGGGGGGAAAGTCTGGGTGGAGGGCATGGACACCCTGGATCAGGACCTACTTCTGGCCATCCGTCAGCGGGTGGGTATGGTGTTCCAGAACCCGGACAACCAGATTGTCGCCAACGTGGTGGAAGAGGACGTGGCCTTCGCCCCAGAGAATCTGGGCGTGCCTACAGAGGAAATCCGCCGCCGGGTGGACGAGGCCCTAAAGGCCGTGGGCATGGATGAGTTTGTCACCCACGCGCCCCACCTCCTTTCCGGCGGGCAGAAGCAGCGCATCGCCATCGCCGGGGTCATCGCCATGGAACCCGCCTGTGTGGTGCTGGATGAGGCCACCGCCATGCTGGACCCCATCGGGCGGCGGGAGGTGCTGACCACCATCCACCGTTTAAATAAGGAAAAGGGCATCACCGTGATTCTGATTACCCACCATATGAACGAGGCGGAGGGCGCGGACCGGGTGGTGGTCATGAACGACGGCCGGGTGGACCTGGACGGAACACCGGAGGAGGTATTCAGCCAGGTGACCCGCCTTCGGCATCTGGGGTTGACGGTGCCGGATACCGTGGACCTGCTGGACCGCCTCCGGCAAAAGGGGTGGGACGTACCCCTGGACGCCCTGAACGTGGAGGACTGCGCCGCCGCCGTGGCCGGAGCGTTGAAGAAGGGATAGGAGGACCGGACTTGCCAATTTTAGAGATCAAAAACCTGACCCATACTTACGGCATCGGGACGCCCTTCCGGCGCAGCGCGGTGGAGGATGTCAGCTTCGCCGTGGAGCCGGGGGAGTTTCTGGGAATCATCGGCCACACCGGGTCCGGGAAATCCACCCTGATTCAGCACCTGAACGGCCTGCTGAAACCCACCTCCGGCCAGATTCTGCTGGAGGGGAAGGATATCTGGGCCGAGCCGAAAAAAATACGGAGCGTCCGCTTCCAGGTGGGCCTGGTATTCCAGTACCCGGAGTACCAGCTTTTTGAGGAAACCGTCTATAAGGATATCGCCTTTGGCCCCAAAAACCAGGGAAAGGCCGGGGAGGACCTGGACCGCGCCGTCCGGGAGGCCGCCCGCCTGGTGGGCCTTCGGGACGAGCAGCTGGAAAAATCCCCCTTTGAGCTCTCCGGCGGTCAGAAGCGCCGGGTGGCCCTGGCGGGGGTGCTGGCCATGGAGCCCAAGGTCCTGGTGCTGGACGAGCCCACGGCGGGCCTGGACCCGGCGGGCCGGGAGAACCTGATGGCGAACATCCGGGAGTACCACCGGCACAAGAACGCCACCATCCTCCTGGTCAGCCACAGCATGGATGAAATCGCCCAGAATGTGGACCGTATCTTGGTGCTGAAATCCGCTCACATTTTGATGAGCGGAACCCCGGCGGAGGTTTTCGCAAGGGCGGAGGAGCTGCTCTCCGCCGGGCTGGACGTGCCCCAGATCACCCGGGTGGCTTTGGCCCTCCGGGAGCGGGGGCTGCCCATCGACCCCGCCGTCTACACCGTGGAGGCCCTGGAGGAACAGCTCCTGGCCCTCAAGAGGGGAGGGGCCTCATGCTGAAGGACATCACCCTGGGCCAGTATTTCCCCGGAAATACCGTGGCTCATAAGCTGGACCCCCGGACGAAAATTTTGCTGGTGGTGCTGTATATCACGGCCTTGTTTACCGCCAAGAGCTTCCTGGCCTACGGCCTGATGGCCCTGGTGCTGGCCCTCTGCGTCCAGGTTTCCAAGGTGGGCCTGCGGGCTCTGGTGAAGGGCTTAAAGCCGGTGCTGTTCATCATCATCTTTACCGGCGTTTTGAACCTGTTCTTTACTCCCGGGGAGGGGGTTCTCTGGGCCTGGGGACCTCTTCATATCACCACCTCGGGTCTCCGGAACGCCGCCTTTATGGTCCTGCGGATCATGCTCCTCATCATGGGGACCTTCCTCATGACCTACACCACCAGCCCCATCAGCCTTACCGACGGTCTGGAACGGCTGCTGAACGGCTTGAAGCGCTTCCACGTCCCGGTCCACGAGCTGACCATGATCATGTCCATCGCCCTGCGGTTCATCCCCACGCTGATCGAGGAGACGGATAAAATCATGTCCGCCCAAAAGGCCCGGGGTGCGGACTTTGAGAGCGGAAACCTGATGGAGAAGGCGAAAGCCCTGGTGCCCATTCTGGTGCCGCTGTTCATCAGCGCCTTCCGCCGGGCGGACGAGCTGGCCACAGCCATGGAGTGCCGCTGCTACCACGGCGGCGAGGGCCGGACGAAGCTCCATGTTTTGAGGTACGAGCGCCGGGACTACATCGCCCTGGCCCTGGGGATCCTGATTCTGGCGGGCGTGATTGCTATGAGGGCCGTTGGGCTGTAGGAAGAGGAGATTTTGATGGAAGAGAGGAAAAAGCGGGATTGGGGAAAGATTGCGGCGCTCCTCTGTGTGCTTTTGCTGGCGGTGAACCTTTGGCAGGGGCAGCGGCTGGAGAACTTGGAGCGGCAAATTTCCGAGGCGCGAAGGAAGCTCTCTGCCGAAATTGGGGGACTGGAATCCTCCTTCTATGCCCAGGCGCAGGAAGCGGACAAGCTGGTCTGGAACTGGGAGTACATCCCCTCTTTAAATATGGAAAAACGCCGTCTGGATGTGGAGGTTTCCGCCGTATTGAAGGAATGGCGGGAGGACACCGCCGTGGAGCTTTTCTGGTTTGCTGAGAATGGCGGCGGCGAAGGGGATTCCCTTCCTCTCTTCGGCGGTGGAACCGGGACCTTTACGGGAACGCTGGAGCTGCCGCTGGACAACCCCAGCATGGAAATCAGCCTGTACGCGGTGATTCAAAACGGCGGGAGCCAGCGCCGGGAGAGCCTGGGCCTTCTAGGCGGCGTGTGGGAGCTTTTGCCGCTTTGGTGCGAGGCCCAGGCAGGGCAGACCCAGGCGGAGTATTTGAAAGGCGTCTTTACTGCGTACGAGTGCAGCGCGAAGCTGTATACGAAGCTTTACCCTGGTCCCGTCGTGGCGAAGGATTGCGTGTTCCGCCTCCGGCGAAATAACGAACTCGTGGCGGAACAGGCGGCGGAACCGGGGGGGCCTTCCAGCAGCTACTTTTGCGGCAAGCTGTCCGCAGAGGCCCAGCCGGGGGACCGGATGGACTTGACTTTCTTCTGCCGGGACGAAAACGGCTTGGGCTATGAGTTTCTGCTCCAGGGCTGGATTGCTGTGGAAGAACGGGACGTTTTCAACAACACCTCTTCGTGGGAGAACGTTCCCAAGCTCACCTGGGATTAACCGAAAGGAGGCGGCACATGCGCAACATCGCCTTAAAACTCACCTACAACGGCACCGCCTACCACGGCTGGCAGGTGCAGAAAAACGCCGCCTCCGTCTGCGAGACTCTGCAAAAGGCCATCTCCAAGGTCTGCGGGGAGCCTGTCCACCTGACGGGCTGCGGGAGGACGGACGCCGGGGTCCACGCGGAGCGGTACGTGGCCAATTTCCGCACAAAGAGCCGCATCCCCATTGACCGGATGCCCTACGCCATCAACACCCACACCCCGGAGGACATCGCCGTCCGGGAGGCGGTGGAGGTGGGGGAGGACTTCAACGCCATCGGCTCCTGCGTCAAAAAGGAATACACCTACCGCATTTACAACTCCCGCTTCAAAAATCCCTTCTATGTGAACCGGGCCTACTTTTACCCAAAACGGCTGGACGAGGACTTTTTGAACCGGGCCGCCCATATGTTTGTGGGGACCCACGATTTCCGGGCCGTCCGCTCGGTGGGCACGGAGACGAAAACCACCGTCCGCACCATTTACTGGTGCGACGTGACCCGGAGCGGGGATTTGCTGGAATTGAAGGTCTGCGCCGACGGCTTTTTGTACAACATGGTCCGGGCCATTACGGGGACCGTGCTCTACGCCGCCGAGGGGAAATTTGCCCCGGAGGACATCCCCGCCATTTTGGAGAGCGGGGACCGGACCCTGGCGGGGCCCACGGTGCCCCCGGGGGGGCTGTACCTGACGAGAATCTGGTATGAGGATGAACGGCTGAATGAGTGAGAAACGCGTGGACAAGTCCAAAGAGGAACGGCACCCTATCCGCAGCTTTTTGAGTTTTTTCCTGATGCTGGCGGTGGTGCTGCTGGTGGTGCTGTTTGCGGCCTACCGGGACGGCACGGGGTTTGACATTCTCCGCCGCTATCTTCACTATGGGCGGGCGGAGCAGGCGGGCGGCGAGACGGTCTATCATTACGACTCCGCCTCCAAGAATCGCTTTGCCCTGTTGGGGGAGAGCCTGGCGGTGCTGTCGGACGCGTCCTTGAGCCTTTACAACCGCGCGGGGGAGGAGGTCTGGTCCACGCCAGTGACTATGACGGCTCCGGCCCTGGTCTCCGGCGGCGGCCGGGCAGTGGCCTACGACGTGGGGGGAACGTCTTTGTATGTCATCGACCAGTCGGGCCTTTTGCTGGAGCTCACCGCCAGCGAGGAGGAACCCTACATATCCGCCACGTTGAGCCAGGACGGCGAGCTGGCGGTGACAGCCCAAAAGAAGGGCTACAAGGGAAGCGTCAAGGTCTATGACCGGGCCTTGGGGCCAGACCCCTATTTTGAATTCAAATCCTCCCAGCGCTTTGTGCTGGACGGGTATATTTTTGGAGATCATCTGGCGGCGGTGACGCTGGGCCAGGAGAACGGTGTATTTGTCAGCAACATCGTGCTCTATAAGATGCCGGAGACGGAGCCGGCGGCAGATTACAGCATCTCCGGCGGCCTTGTGGCTGCGGTCGGGGAGTTAGAGGGGCGGTTGGCAACTGTCTCCGACACCGCCCTGACCTTTGCCAACGCCGGCGGTGAAATCACCGGGGCCTATTCTTACAGCGGGTCCTATCTTCGGGAGTACGATCTGGGAGGCACAGGCTTTGCCGCGTTGCTGCTGAACCGCTACCGCTCCGGCAGCGTGGGGCAGCTGGTCACCGTGGATAAGAACGGAGAGGTTTTGGGCTCTCTGGACGTTCGGGAAGAGGTGTTGAGCATTTCCGCCTCCGGGCGGTATCTGGCAGTCCTCTACGCCGACCGTCTGGCGGTTTACAACCCGGACCTCCAGCCCTACGCCACCCTCCAAGGGACGGGAGACGCCCGAGAGGCGCTGATGCGTCCCGATGGGTCGGCGCTGCTGTTGTCCTCCGGGTCTGCCAGCCTGTTTTTGCCTTGACTGCATGAAAATAAGCGGCGTGTTCACAAAACGTTTACAGGGGAAGAGGTAGGAAAGTTTGACGACACCTGTTATAATAGATGCCATCGCCGCGGCGGTGCTGGCAGGCTTCGGGATTTTGGGGGCCTGGAAGGGACTGCTGCGGACACTGGCGGGACTGCTGGTTTTGGTTTTGTCCCTGGCGGGGGCGGGAATCATCGCCTCGGCCCTGTCGGCCCCGGCGGCGAGGCTCATTGCTCCGGTAATTGAAAAGCGACTGGAGGCCCGCCTGGACGAGGCCCTTCAAGAACGGTATCCCGGCGAACAGCCGGAGGAGGGGACCTTCCCACAGGAGGACCAGCTGTCCATTACGGATGTGCTAGGCCTGCTGGGGATCGACGAGACCCAGTGGGACGCGCTGACCTTCCGGGCTCAAAACACCGTCCGGGACACCGGAGCTCATTTGATGACCGCCGTAATTGGAAGCGTGGCCCAGTCCATGCTCTACGGGGTGCTGTACATGCTCTCTTTTGTCCTGTTGAGCATTGCCCTGCACCTGCTGGTGCGGATGCTGGACGCAGTTTTAAAGCTGCCGGGCCTTCACGGGCTCAACGCTGTGGGCGGCGGTCTTGTGGGGCTGGCGGAGGGAGCGCTGCTGTTGTTTTTGGCGGTGTGGGCGCTGCGGCTGGCGGGGGTCTCCTTCGACGGGGAGGAGGGCAGCCGGATTTTCCGGTTTTTCACCGACCATACGCCCCTGGATGCGCTGAAATTCCTGGGAATTTGACCATTCCCCCAGCCAAACGGCCTCCATGAGGCCCGATATTTCGATAAGAATAGCGCCGAAAGGGCGCGTGGAGGTTTAAAAGGTATGCAGCCGACACTTTGTTCCAAATGCAAGAAAAACGTCGCCGTGGTATTCATTTCCAAGCTGGACGGTGAAAAGACCATCAACGAGGGCCTGTGTCTGAAATGCGCCAAGGAGCTGGGGCTTCCCCAGGTGGACGACATGATGAAGCGCATGGGTATTTCCGACGAGGATTTAGAGACCCTGAACAGCGAAATGATGCAGGCTATGAACGGCGTGGAAAACATCGAAGATCTACCCGGCGGCGAGGAGGACAGCGAGGAGGAAGAGGGCAAAACCGCCACCTTCCCCTTCCTGAACCGCCTGTTCTCCGGCGGCGAGTCCTCCAAGGAGAGCGCCGAGGAGGGCCGGAGCGAGCGCCGGGAGAAAAAGGAGTCCTCCAAAAATACCAAGCGGAAGTATTTGGAGAATTACTGCATCTCCCTGACCCAGAAGGCCAAGGACGGCAAGCTGGACCCGGTGATCGGCCGGGCAGAGGAGATTGAGCGGGTGGTCCAGATTCTGAACCGCCGCCAGAAGAACAACCCCTGCCTCATCGGCGAGCCCGGCGTGGGCAAGACGGCCATTGCCGAGGGTTTGTCCCAGCGCATCGCCGAGGGCGACGTGCCCTTTAAGCTCCGGGAGAAGGAGGTCTATCTCCTGGACCTGACGGCCCTTGTGGCGGGCACCCAGTTCCGGGGCCAGTTCGAGAGCCGGATGAAGGGCCTCATCGACGAGGTGAAACGCCTGGGGAACATTATCCTGATGATCGACGAGGTGCACAACCTGGTGGGAGCGGGAGACGCCGAGGGCAGCATGAACGCCGCCAATATCTTAAAGCCCGCCCTAAGCCGGGGCGAAATCCAGGTCATCGGCGCCACCACCTTCAATGAATACCGCAAGCACATTGAAAAGGACTCCGCCCTGGAGCGGCGCTTCCAGCCGGTGACGGTGAACGAGCCCTCCGTGGAGGATTCCATCAAGATTTTGAAGGGCCTGGCTCCCAAGTATGAGGAGTTCCACGGCGTCAAGCTGACGGAGGGCATCCTCCGCCAGGCGGTGCTGCTTAGCGAGCGCTACATCACGGATCGGTTTTTGCCGGATAAGGCCATCGACCTCATTGACGAGGCGAGCTCGGACCTGAACTTGAAGGACCCGGACATCTCCCGGCGGATGCAAATTCAGCGGGAGATAGACGACTACGCCAAGGAACGGACCATGCTGGAGGAGAAGGAGGAGAAGTCCGAGGAGGACTACGCCCGCATGGCAGAGCTGAAAAGCCGGGACCTCCAGCTCTCCACGGAGCTCAGCGTCATCGAAGAGAAGGGCCAGCCCCAGTTGAGCATGGAGAATCTGGCCCACGTCATCGAGCTGTGGACCAAGATTCCCGCCTCCCGCATCCGGGAGCAGGAGTTCCAGCGCCTCAGCCAGCTGGAGGAGCGCTTGAAAGACCACATCATCGGCCAGGACGAGGCCATCGAGGCTGTGTCCGCCGCCGTCCGCCGGAACCGGGTGGGCATCTCCCCCAAGCACAAGCCCGTCAGCTTCATTTTTGTGGGCTCCACCGGCGTAGGCAAAACGGAGCTGGTGAAGCAGCTGGCCACGGACCTGTTCAACACCCCCGACGCCTTAATTCGCCTGGACATGTCGGAGTTTATGGAAAAGCACTCCGTTTCCCGCATCGTGGGCTCTCCTCCAGGTTATGTGGGCTATGACGAGGCGGGGCAGCTGACGGAGAAAATCCGCCGGAAGCCCTACGCTGTCGTTCTCTTCGACGAGATTGAAAAGGCCCACCCCGACGTGCTGAACGTCCTTCTGCAAATCCTGGACGACGGCGAAATCACCGACGCCCACGGACGGAAGGTGAACTTTGAAAACACCATCATCGTCATGACCTCCAACGCCGGAAGCGCCACCAAGGAGGGAACCGTGGGCTTTGACCGGAGCCTCAGCCAGCAGGACAGCGAAAAGGCCATGAAGGCCCTCCAGCAGTTCCTCCGGCCGGAGTTCATCAACCGGGTGGACGCGGTGATCACCTTCAACCGCCTCTCCGAGAAGGACTTCCAGTCCATCGCCCGGATTATGCTGGACGAGCTGCGGGACTCCTTGAAGGAGAAGGGCATTACCTTTACCTACGACGCCACTCTGGTGGACTTCCTGACCAAGAAGTCCTATTCCCGGACCTATGGGGCCCGGAACCTCCGCCGGACCATCCAGAAGGAGCTGGAGGACCCCATGGCGACGAAAATCATCAACAGCTACGAAGAGCCGATCATCGGCATCAACGCCGCCGCCGAAAACGAACACGTCTGCCTTCAGACGCTTTGAGCCGCGTCAGCGATTTTTGATAAAAGCCGGGGACTTTCCGCCACCCGGCGGGAGAGGGAGGACCCTATGCTTTTTCGAAAAGACATCGATCCCCGCTGCGCCTACTGCAAACGGGGCCAGCAGCTCAACGAGCGGGAGGTGGCCTGTGTGAAACGGGGCGTGGTGCCGGTGGAGCATTCCTGCCGGGCGTTTCGTTACGACCCCTTGAAGCGTGTTCCGCCCCGCCCGGCGGCGCTGGACACCAGGAACCTCAGCGAGGAGGATTTTTCCCTCTGAAACCCTTGGAATTCGTACAAAGCCGCCCCGGCGAGGACCTTCGCCGGGGCGGCTTCACAAAGACCGAACAGGAGGCTTTTCATGGAACTGCGGCAAATCACAGCCCTTTTTTACAGCGCCACCGGCGTGACGGACAAGGTGGTCCGCACCCTGGCGGAGGCCCTGGCGGCGGAGCTGTCCCTGCCCCTGACCTGCCGGAGCTTCACAAAGCCGGGAGAGCGGGAGGAGAACTTGAGCTTCGGTAAAGGGGAACTGGTTATCGTGGGCTCTCCCACTTACGCGGGCCGGATGCCCAACAAAATTGCCCCGGATTTTCAGGCCCGGCTTCAAGGAAGCGGAGCCCTAGCGGTGGCGGCGGTGACCTTTGGCAACCGGGCCTATGAGAACTCCCTGGCGGAGTTCTGCGCCCTGCTGGAGGCCAAGGGCTTCCATACCGTGGCGGCGGGGGCCTTCCCAGGCCGCCACGCCTTTACCGACGCACTGGGGGAGGGCCGCCCCGACTGGGACGACAAGCGGGTCATTCAGCAGTTCGCCAAGCAGATTGCCGGGAAGCTTCAGAATCTGGAAGCGGTTCCGCCGCCGGTGGAGGTCCCGGGGGACCCGGAAGCGCCCTATTATATACCCAAGGGCCTGGACGGAGAGCCGGTGAAGTTTTTGAAGGCCAAACCAAAAACGGACCTGGGCAGATGCTGTAACTGCGGCGTCTGCGTCCGGACCTGCCCCATGGGGGCCATCGATTCGAAGAACGTGGCGGAGGTGCCGGGGACCTGCATCAAGTGCCAGTCCTGCGTGCGGAAATGCACCCACCACGCCAAGTACTTCGACGACCCGGCGTTTCTTTCCCACGTGGCTATGCTGGAGAAAAATTTCCAGGAGCCTAAGGAAATAGAGACCTTCCTGTAAAGCAAAAACCGGGGACGAAAATCCCCGGTTTTCTCATTCAAATAAACGCGGCGGAAGCCGGATATCCTCTCGGGGAACCATTTCCCAGGAAAACTTCCCTAGCAGTTCCGCCGCCGAAGCGGGTTCGCCGGAAGGGTGAAAGCCCGCCAACTGGGCTAGCCGTCCCAGCAGTTCCTCCACCGTAACCCGGCCCCGGAGGCTGTCCAGCCCCGCGTCGGCGTCCCGCTTGGAGAGCCGCCGCCCGTCGGGGTCCAGCAGGAGAGGGAAGTGGATAAACTCCGGCGGCGTCAGCCCCAGGAGCTGGTAGAGATAAAGCTGCCGGGGCGTGGAGGACAGCAGATCCGCCCCCCGGACCACCTCCGTCACGCCCATGGCGGCGTCGTCCACCACCACCGCCAGCTGATAGGCAAACATGCCATCGGACCGGCGGAGGAGAAAATCTCCGCAGTCCCGTTCCAGATGCTCAGCGCAAGGTCCCATGTGCCCGTCAGTGAAGGAGTATTCCTTGCCGGGCACTCGCAGCCGCAGGGCAGGGGAGCGGCGCCTTGCCCGTTCTTCCCGTTCCGTGGGGGTTAAGTTCCGGCAGGTCCCGGCGTAGACGGTATGGCCGTCCTCCCGGTGGGGAGCGCTGGCGGCGTGGAGCTCCGCCCGGGTGCAGAAGCAGGGATAGACCAGCCCTTGCGCCTCCAGCCGCTCCAAGGCGGCCTGATAGAGGGCCGTCCTTTGGCTTTGGAAATAGGGTTTGTTTGGCCCGGAAACTTCCGGTCCCTGGTCCCAGTCCAGTCCCAGCCAGCGGAGGTCCTGGATCATCTGCTCCGCATAACGCATGGGACAGCGGGCGGTGTCCAGGTCCTCGATCCGCAGGACGATGGTTCCGCCCTTCTGCCGGGCGCTGAGCCAGGCCAAGAGGTAGCAGAGAATATTCCCCAGATGAATGCACCCGCTGGGGGAGGGGGCGAAACGGCCAACGGTCATATTGGAACCTTCTTTCAAGCGCAGACAGGCCCGGACCCAAACGGTCCGGGCCTTCCGCTTATTCCATGGAAATAATATAGTAGTACACAGGCTGTCCGCCGGAGAGGACCATGACCTCCGCCCCGGGACAGGCACATTCAAAGAGGGCTCCCGCTTCCTGCGCGTCCTCCTCCTTCACGTCCTCACCGAAGTACAGCGAGATGAAGGACGTATTCCGTTCCGCCGCATCCGCGGCCAGCTTCTCCAGAAGGCTTTGGAGAGACCCGTCTGTCCCGAAGAGCTTGCCCTCCTTCAAGGCCAGGTAATCGCCCTCCTTGATGTCAAAGCCGTCAAAATCCGAATTCCGGGCCGCGTAGGTAATCTGCGCGGTGGTGACGCCGGAGAGGGAATCCGTCATGGCTCCCGCCAGGGTCTCGGGGTCCGGGGACTCAAAGTCCACGTTCATCATGGCGGTGATGCCCTGGGGCACCGTTTTGGTGGGAATGACCACCACATTTTTCTCCGTCAGCGCCGCGCACTGCTGGGCGGCCATGATGATGTTCCCGTTGTTGGGCAGGACAAACACCGTTTCGGCAGGAATCTGGTCCACGCCCGCCAGAATGCTTTCCGTAGAGGGGTTCATGGTCTGTCCGCCGGACACCACGCCGTCCACGCCCAGGTCCTGAAACACGGCAGCTAAACCATCTCCGGCACAGACGGAGAGGAAGCCGTACTTTTTCTCCGGCGGGGCTACCACGTGGCTGCCCTCTGGGCTTCCGCTGGTCTCGGCCTCTTCCATCTCCAGGTCGTCCACGCTCTGCGCCTTTTTCCCGGCGGCCACATCCTCGTACTGGGTCCGCATGTTCTCAATTTTCGCCAGCTCCAGGGTGCCGTATTTCTGGCCCTCCGTCAGGGTGCTGCCGGGGATATTGGTATGGACATGGACTTTAAATGCCTCGTCGTCCTCTCCAATAACCAGGCTGTCCCCGATGCTGTTCAAGTAGGCCCGGAAGGGCTCCAAATCCACGTTGGGATCATTCTTGCGGACAATAAACACCGTATCGAAGGCAAAGGTGATCTCCTCTGTGGAGAAAACCTCAAAGTCGGCCTTGGCCTTCTGGGGCTCTTCTTCCACGGCCTCCGGCATGGGCTCGCCCCGGAGCTCCGCCAGCATGCCCTCCAGAATCAGCAGATAGCCTTTGCCGCCTGCGTCTACCACGCCGGCCTTTTTCAGAACCGGGTTCATGTCCGTGGTCTGGGCCAGAGCCTCGTAGCCCTCCTGAATGGCGGCCTCCAGCACTTTTTCAAAGTCCGTCTCCTCGGCGGCCCGCTCCGCCGCCCGCATGGCGGCCAGGCGGGAAACGGTGAGGACGGTGCCCTCGGCAGGCTTCATGACGGCCTTGTAGGCGGAGGATACGCCCTCCTGCATGGCGGCGGCGAATTCGGCGGCCCCGGCGGTCTCATGGCCCTTCAGGCCCTTGGAGAGCCCCCGGAAGAGCAGGGAGAGAATGACGCCGGAATTTCCCCGGGCGCCCCGGAGAAGGGCGGAGGCGGTGATGGACACGGCCTGGTCCAGGGCGGCGGGCTCGGACTTGCGGAGCTCCGTCACGGCGGCGCCGATGGTCATGGACATATTGGTGCCCGTGTCCCCGTCGGGGACGGGGAAAACGTTCAGGTCGTTGATGGCCTGTTTCTGGGCGGTGATGGCGGCGGCTCCATGGAGGATCATCCGCTTGAAGAGCCCGCCGGTGATTTGTTCATTCATTCGATTTCTTCCTCCCTCACAGGGTCATGGAGTCCACGCACACGTCCACGGCCCGAACCGTGACGCCGGTGTTTTTCTCCACCACATAGCGGACCTCGTTCATGATGGACCGGCAGACCGCGGGGAGGTTGACGCCGTTTTCCACAATGATGTGGAGCTCGATGGAGATGGAATCGTCTTCGTGATACGAGATGCTGACGCCCTTGCTCATGGCCTCGCGGCGCAGCAGGTGGACCAGGCCGTCGGTCATGGAGCGGAAGGCCATGCCCTTGACGCCGAAGCAGTTGGTGGCGGCCATGCCCGTGATGTTGGAGAACACGGCGCTCGAGACGGAGATCTCACCTTGTTCAGACTTGAATTGGATCATGAGAACGTCCTTTCTTTCCTATACTCAAGGGGCGGCTTCCGCCCCTGGCTGAACCAGCACTTGCCCCATATTATAAACGATTCCCCGGCAAAGCACAAGTGGTAAACGAGGAAAAACCTGCCTTTCCGGCCTGGTTTCCGGCCCTTCGGGAGAGGAGGGGAGAAAAAAATTGACATACTATCAGAATAGTATTGACAAGCCGAAACTATCGTGGTAGTATAATGCCAGAAACTACCGCGATAGTTTGACAAGGAGGACCTTACTTATGAAGCTGTTTGATTCGGAATTGAAGGTTATGGATGTCCTCTGGCGCCTGGGGGACCGCACGGCCAAGGAGATTTCCTCCATCCTGGGGGAGGAGACGGGCTGGAACGTAAACACCACCTACACTGTGATCAAAAAATGCGTGGCCAAGGGGGCCGTCCGGCGGAGCGAGCCGAATTTCCTCTGTCACGCCCTGGTCACAAAAGAAGAGATTCAAAAAGCGGAGACGGAGGAGCTCATCGGAAGGCTGTTCGACGGATCGCCGGACCTGCTCTTTGCCTCTTTGCTCAGCAGCCAAACGCTCTCGCCGGAGCAGATTGGGAGGCTTCGGGAGATTGTCAGCGAAATGAGGTGACGCGGCTATGACCTTCCTGGAACTATCCCTCTCCGGCGGGGTGTTCGTCCTGGCCATCGCGGCCTTCCGGGCACTGACCCTCCGCCGATTGCCCAAGGGTACCTTTGTGGCCCTCTGGTGGCTGGCGGCGGCCCGTCTGCTGCTGCCGGTGGAGCTGGCTTCCCGGTTCAGCGTCTACACCTTGCTGGAGGCTTTGGGCCCCAAGGCGGTTCCCGCCGTCCCGGACGCTTTGCCCGCCCCAGTGGTTCCTTCGGCCCCTGCGGCCCCTCCGGTGATTGCGATTCCCTCGCAGCCCGCCGCCGTGCCCGCCCCCGCACCTTTCCCGGTTTGGACAGCCCTGTGGCTGACGGTGGGCCTGCTGCTGGCGGCGTGGTTCCTGATTCGCTACGTCCGCTGGCGGCGGCGCTTCCGGGAGGCCCTCCCGGCGGACTGCCCGGGTCTGGAAACCTGGTTCCAGCTCCGGCGGAAGGTGGAGGTCCGGGTGACGGACCAGATCGCCGCCCCGCTGACCTACGGGCTTTTCCGCCCGGTGATACTCCTGCCTAAGACAATGGATTTTAAAGACGAGGAGGCCCTGACCTGTGTTCTGGCCCATGAGCGGGCCCATATCCGGCGGCTGGACGGCCTCCTCAAGCTGGCGCTGACCACAGTGGTGTGCCTCCACTGGTTCAACCCCGCCGTGTGGCTCCTCTACGTCCTGGGAAACCGGGACATGGAGCTACGCTGTGACGAGGCGGCGGTGCTGGCCCTGGGGGAGGACAGCCGGGAGCGCTACGCCCTGGCCCTCATCCGCCTGGCGGAAAACCGAAATGTGCCTCTGTGCGGTTTCGCCCACCGGAACGGCATGGAAGAAAGGATTCGAGCGATTATGAGCATCAAGAGAAAATCCCTGCTGGCTTGTTTTATGGCCCTGGCCCTGGTGCTGGGGATTACCACGGCCTTCGCCACCTCCGCCAAGCCCCAGGAGGCGGAGCGGCCCGAAATCGAGAATCTCACCGACCGCAAGCTTTTGGCCGAATCCTTGGCGGAGTCCGCCGCCCTGTGGGAGGAGACTTTAGCGCCCTACGAGCCCTTCGGCCTCACCTGGACCTTTGACGACCCGGACCTGGACGGAAACGGCCTGACCATGACCTGGGAGGGCCATGAGGTGCGGGGCATCTACGACGAGGGGAAGTTCTCTTGGATCACCGAGCACGCCGGAGACGGCGCCTTCGGCCCCGACGCCGTGGAGCTCTATACCATCTATGAAAACGGCAAGCTCACCGGCCTTCGCCTGGCGACAGAGGAGGAGCAGAAGTCCTTCGACCGGGACCGGAAGCTGTCCGCCGACAGCCTGAAGGTGGAGACCTTGGCGGAAAGCGTCCGCTATGACAGCGGGCATATATACTTTACCATCCCCGAGAGCGAGGAACCCTGGAGCATTTTCATCCGGGGACGCGTCCTGCTGGAGGACGGCTCCGGGCAGAGCGTCCGCTACCTGGAGAAGGAGAGCGAACAGGCGGAGTGGGTCCCGCAGATGACCTATTCCTTTGAGGTGGCGGACGCCGCCTATGAGGAGCTGACCATGGATGTGCGGTATGGAAACGCCGGCTATTGCTATCCCTTGACCCTGCTTCTGCCGGAGAAAGCCCCCTTGCCCGTGGAACCTCTGCCAGAGGGCAAGGCGGATATTCCCGAAGGGGCGGAGATGGTGTGGCCCGTGGACAGCGGGGAAATCACCGAGCCCCAGGGAACCCGGCACAGCGGTGTGGATATCGGCGCGGAAAGAGGGACCCCTATTTACGCCGCCGGAAACGGAACGGTGAAGGAGGCCGGATTCAACGCTCAGGACGGGAATTTTGTTCGCCTTGACCACGGCAGCGGACAGGAGAGCTTCTATGCCCACTGCGGAAGCGTATTGGTGAAAACCGGAGATAAGGTAACGAGCGGCCAGACCATCGCCACAATTGGCAGCTCCGGCATGTCTACTGGGCCCCACCTGCACTTTGAGTTCCTGGTGAACGGCGTTGCCACGGACCCATTGGTTTTTAACAGGGCCAATAACCAAAATAACTACAGCAGCCAGTTCGACCCGTTCGGCGCATCACAGGGGTACGGAAAGGGACCGAACGGGGATTACTCCGGGAAGCCCATCATTGCTATTATGGACGGGACTGTGCTGGACGCGGGAGTAAAGGAAAAAAGGAGCGTGTCCAGCATTTTAGCGGATTTGTCCGGTCCTTATGTGGAGATTTTGTATGAGGACGGTTATTCCATGGAATACAAAGCCTGTCAGAGTGTCTTGGTGGAGACGGGAGATAAGGTGAAAGCGGGAGATGTGATTGGCTATACCGGGGAACACGCTTCCGCCCATGGTCCTTCCACTCCGCAAGACAGGGCAAACGACGAGAAGGACCGCCAGCGAGCGGAGCAAAGGCTGGTCAATGGAGACTATCCCCGCAACAGCAGGGGAGAGACCTATGGGAAAATTATGGACATTACCTATACGGGCTATGAGCCGGACCTGATAGGAACTTTCAATGGGGAAGAGGAAGGCTACGTTACCAAAGAGGACTACTACTATGAGGACACCGCCATAAAAGACCGTGAGTTTTATGCCTATGAAAACTGGCGGTATGAGAACAACATTTCCGGGATAGCCCTCCCGATGTACGACTCGGAGCACAATCTGATCGGCGAGTGGGTCGGAAGCGAGTGGCCTGGAAGCGACGGTAAAAGCGGAAAGACCGCAACGATCGCGGAGGTGCGGGAGGCCCAGAAGCAGGGCTTCCCCAACGCCAACGGCAGTCAGTTCATCGACAGGGGCCCCCATTTTGATACCATAGAAGAAGCTCGCGAAGCGGCTCTCAACGGGCCGATCTTCTAAGCGGCGGAGGCCGTCCCAAAAGGGACGGCCTCTTTTTATTTTCCAAAAGAAAAAAATAAATCTTGACTTTCATAAAATTAAGGTTTATATTTAATATTATGAAAGGAGGCCGCGCCTATGACCACCCCGCCCCCCTGGATGGCAGACCTGGACGAACAGGACCTGACCTTTGTGAAGCGCTTTCTCCTGGCCTCCGGCTCCTTGAAGGAGGTGGCGGCCCAGTACGGCGTCAGCTATCCCACGGTCCGACTGCGCCTGGACCGCCTGATTCAAAAAATCCGCCTCAGCGACACGGCGGAAGCGGACCCCTACGTCTCCCTGGTCAAGCGCCTGGCGGTGGACGACAAGCTGGACTTCGAGACCGCGAAGATTTTGATTGCCGCCTACCGGGAGACCCAAAAGAACATGGAGGTTGAATGATGGTTATTGCGTCTAGGTTTGTGATTGCGTTTCTGCTGTTTCTGCTGGTGTTTCTGGTAGGCGGCGTCTTTTTGCAAATCTTCCTCTCCAAGCGGGAGAGCCGCTGGCCGGGGCTGGTGCTGCCGCTGCTGACGTTTTTGCAGTCTTTGCTGCTGGTATTGAATATCGTGGATACCGGCAGCGTGTCCCAGAACGTGCTGACGGTGCTGGTGACCTTGCTTACGGGGAACATCCCCACCCTGGTGCTTTTGGCCATCTATTGGGCGGTTCGGGAGAAGCGCCGGGTGCGGGACCAGATCGACAAAATGAAAATCGACGAGCTGTAAAGGGCCGGGGCCTCCCAAAGGGGAGGCCCTTTTTCAGTTCCCCGCAGCGTTTCGGAAGGGGAGAGGGGCTTTTTTCGGGAAAACCACTGTCAGGCCAAGACCTCCCGGCATACGCTGAGCATGTAAAAAACCTTAGGGAGGGGAAACCTTATGGCACAAGTGACCAACTTTTTTGTAGGAGCGAACAGCGGTGAGGGGTTCCGGAATCTGTTTTCCGAGATGGTGGATATTGAGGATACATATGATTTCATGGTTTTGAAGGGTGGACCCGGCGTGGGAAAGAACACCTTCATGCGGGAGATCGGCCGGGCCATGGAGGAGGCAGGCACGGCGGTGGAGTATCTCTGGTGCTCCGGCGACCCGGATTCCCTGGACGGCGTAGTGCTGCCGGAGCTCCGCTGCGCCGTGGCGGATGGGACCTCGCCCCACGTCATCGAACCCCGATACCCCGCCGCCGTGGACCGCTATGTAGACCTGGGCCGCTTTTACGACCTCACCGCCGCCAAGAACGCAGCGGAAGAGGTCAAGACCCGGACCCATGCCTACAAGTCTGCCTACGTCCGGGCTTACCACAGCTTGAAGGCTGCCCGCCAGGTGGAGCTGGACGCCGTGACCTCTGTGTCCAGGTCCTTCAACGCCGAACGTCTGGACCGCCGGGTCAAAGGCATCATTGCCCGGGAGCTCCGGGCTAAAGGAGACCAGCGGGGAAAGACCACCCGCCGTTTTCTAGGCAGCCTTACCCACAAGGGCTGCGTCTGGCGCTTCGACAGTGTGGATACCTTGTGCCCCAAGGTCTATGAGTTTGCCGACACCTGGGAGCTGGCGGGGGGAGCCCTGGCCCGTCTCCATGCGGCGGCGGCGGAAAAGGGCTGGAATACCATCGTCTGCCCCTCTCCGGAGGACCTGGACCGCATCGAGCATCTGCTGATTCCCGGCCTGGGGCTGGCCTTTGTCACCTCCTGTCCGGGGATGGACTACGGGAAAAAGCCCTTCCGCCGCATCCGCCTGGATGCCATGACGGAGACGGAGGGCAAGTCTCGCCTTCGTTTCCAGACCCGTATGACGGCTTTGCTCCGGGAGGAGGCGATAGACGCCCTCAAGGAAGCCAAACGGAATCACGACGCCTTGGAAGCGGTCTATAATCCCTATGTGGATTTTGACGGCGTTCGGGCCCAAGCTGCCCTGGAGGCAGGCCGCCTGCTAAGCTATTTGAAATAGAAAAGGAGAAGCCTGCCGGGTTCGGCAGGCTTCTCTTTCAGTTCAAAAAGTCCTTAAGCTTTTTACTCCTTGAGGGATGCCGGAGCTTCCGCAGGGCCTTGGCCTCGATCTGCCGGATGCGCTCCCGGGTAACGTTGAATTCCTTGCCCACTTCCTCCAAAGTCCGGGTCCGCCCGTCCTCAATGCCGAAGCGGAGCTTCAAAACCTTCTCCTCTCGGGGGGTCAGGGTGGACAGCACGTCCATGAGCTGCTCCTTCAAAAGGGTGAAGGACGCCGCCTCGCTGGGCTCTGACGCTCCCTCGTCCGGGATAAAGTCCCCCAGGTGGGAGTCCTCCTCTTCGCCAATGGGAGTTTCCAGGGACACGGGCTCCTGGGCGATTTTCATAATCTCCCGCACCTTGTCCACCGGCATGTTCATTTCCGCCGCAATCTCGTTGGGGGAGGGATCGTGGCCCAGCTCCTGGAGGAGCTGGCGACTGACCCGAATGACCTTGTTGATGGTCTCCACCATGTGGACAGGGATGCGGATGGTCCGGGCCTGGTCGGCAATAGCCCGGGTGATAGCCTGGCGAATCCACCACGTGGCATAGGTGGAGAACTTGAAGCCCTTGGTGCAGTCAAATTTCTCCACCGCCTTGATGAGGCCCAGGTTGCCCTCCTGAATCAAATCCAGGAACAACATTCCCCGACCCACATAGCGCTTGGCGATGGACACCACCAGACGGAGGTTGGCCTCCGCCAGCTTTTGTTTGGCGGTCTCACCAGAGCGGTATTGCTTGCGCAGGGCGGCCTCCAGGGCAGGGTCGATCTCGGCGCCCTCCTCCCGCTGGCGGCGGAGCTCCGCCAGCTTTTCCGCTGCCTCGTTTCCGGCGGACATGGCCTGGGCCAGGCTGACCTCCTCCTCCGGCGTCAGCAGGGCCACCTTGCCGATCTCCTTCAAGTACATGCGGACCGGGTCGTCAATGGAGAAGCTGTTGACCAGAGTGTTGGGGTCCACCAGCTCCTCTTCCTCCATGCCGGCGATTTCCTCGGCGGCGGGGCCCTCCTCCGGCAGCTCGGCCAGCAGGTCCTCCTCGACGCTGATATCAATGTTCAGCGCCTCCAGGGAGTCGTAGAGCTGGTCCATCTGTTCGCCCTCAAGGTTCAGGTCGTCCACGGCCTCCATGAGCTCGGCGGACTCCAGCTTGCCCTTTTTCTTGCTCCTGGCCAGCAGCTCCCGAAGCTTTTCGTTGTTGATGAGCCAGGAGGCGGCGGGGAGAGCGGCCACCTGCTTGTCGTCCAGCCGGACGATACCGGCCTTTTTGGCCTCCTCGTCGGTCATAATCCGGGGGGCCTCCGCCTCCGGAGTGGACGTGCCGTTCTTCTCCTCTGCTTTGGCGGCGGCTAAAATGGCGTCCGCCTGACGCTCCAGCTCTTTGGTATCCTGTTTATTAGACATTCCGTTTTTCTCCCTTTTTGTCTTTATGTTTTTCTGCCGCCGCCAACAGGGGGTCCGCCGCTCCACCGAAGCGTTTTGCGGCTTCCTCCTGTATAACGCGTATGTAATCCGCCAGGGCCTGCCGTCCATTTTGAAGGGATTCCGGCAGCTGGCAGAAAGCGGTGATATGGTTCATCTCTTCCGCCGTCAGCTCCGACGCCAGAGCGGGGAGGGCGACGGGGCGGCCTTCCTCCTTCGCCCGCCACAGCAGGGTGAACACCCGGCCCAGCAGGGGGGAGGAGAAGTCTGCTTCCGTCAGAGGCGGTCCGGCGGGAAAGAGGCCCTCGTCCAGCAGCAGCAGCCGAAGCACGCCCTGCTCCGCCCGGGCGGAGCGCACATTTTCATAGCGCAAGGACCGTTCTTGGGGCTGGGATTGGGATGCCGGGTTCAGCTCCCTTCGAAGCTCCGCCCGGTTCTCCCGGGTAATTTTTCGCTTCCTGGCCCGCTGGACCTCCAGCTTCATGGCGTCGGGGGTGATCCGGGCGGTTTCGGCGGCTCTGGCAGCGTAGATTTCCCGTTCCACCACCCCAGGGAGGGTGGCCAGCAAGGCGCTGATCTCCTGGCTGTAGGCCACCCGCTGTTCGTCGCTGTCCAGATCGTACTTCCCGGCGATTTGGGCCATGCGGAACTCCACGCCGTTTTCACTGCCGCCCAGCAGCCGCTCGAAGGCGGCGGGGCCTTGGTTTTTGATGAAGTCGTCGGCGTCTTGTTTCACCAGTTCTCCATCCTCCGTCCTTCTTCTGGGGAGCTGGAGAACCTTTACGGAGAACTCGGAGCCGTTCAAAAGCTGCAAGGCCCGCTCTGTGGCAATTTTCCCGGCGTTGTCGTTGTCGTAGCACAGCACCAGCTCCTTGGTGAACCGGGAGAGGAGCCGGATTTGCTCCGGCGTCAGGGCGGTGCCCATGGAGGCCACCGCGTTGTCAAAGCCTGCCTGATGGAGGGTAACGATATCCAGGTTTCCCTCGCAGAGGATGATGTTGGGCCGCTTGCTCTTCTTTGCCAGGTTCAGCCCATAGAGGACCCGCCGCTTGCTGTATACCGGGGTTTCTGACGAGTTCATATACTTAGGCTCGGACTTGTCCAGTACCCGGCTGCCGAAGGCCACCACGTCTCCCCGGGTGTCGATAACCGGGAGCATGAGGCGGTTTCGGAATTTGTCGTAAAATCCGCCCTTCTTGTTGTCCACGATGAGCCCTGCCGCCAGCAGCTCCGACTTGCTATAGCCCTTGGCGGTCATCTCGTTGAGCAGCACGTCCCAGGCGTCTAAAGAGGCCCCCATGCCAAAATTCATGGCGGTGGCCTTCCGTATCTGCCGCCGGTCCAGGTATTCCTGAACAGCCTGACCCTCCGGCTGCTGGAGGAGGTGATAGTAAAACCGGGCGGCGTCCCGGTTCAGGTCCAAAAGCCGCTGGCGGCGGCGTCCGGCCTCTCGGTCGCCCTCCTCCTCCGGCACCTCCAGTCCTGCCCGCTTGGCCAGAAACCGCACCGCGTCGGGGAAGGGGAGGTTTTCCTCCTCCATGATGAAGTTGATGACCCCGCCTCCCCGTTTGCAGCCAAAGCAGTAGTAAATCTGTTTGTCCGGCGAGACGGAGAAGGAGCCGGTCTTTTCGCTGTGAAAGGGGCACAGGCCGAAGAGGTTGGAGCCCCTGCGGGTGAGCTGGACATAGCTGCCCACCACGTCCGCGATGTCGCTTCTGGCCACCAGCTCGTCCATGAAGCTCTGGGGAAATGCCACAGCCCGTCCCCTCCTTTCGGTCAGTTTAGCCAAAATCTGCTCTCGTCATACCGAAAAAGTGAGGATGCCAGTGAAGGCGGATTTTCCGGCGATGTCTTTATATACGCCGCGCCTTTGGAATTTCCTCTTTTTTTCTTTATATTTTTTAAAAACTTTCCGGCGGGGGCTTTACAGGCCGGGGCGGAACGCTTAAAATAGGGGAGAGAAATGAAGTAAGGAGGACCGCCATGCCCATCGAATTGTGGACGGCCCGGATGGAGCGTACCCTGTCGGACCCGGAGCGGGAGGCCATCCTGCCCCTGCTGCCCCCGGACCGACGGGAGCGCCTTTTGCGCGTGAAGGAAGTGGAGAAGCAGAGGGAGCCCCTCTGTGCCTATTTGATTTTATGTCTGGCCCTGCGGCAGAAGTACGGCTGGAAGGAGCTGCCGGAGGTGGCCTTGGGCCGTTTGGGCAAGCCCTATTTCCCGGAGCACCCGGAGGTGCACTTCAACATCAGCCATTCCAGCGGCGCGGTGCTGGTGGGGGTTTCGGACCAGGAGATCGGTGTGGACATTGAGCGCATCCGCCCCGTAGGTCAGCGGATGATGGTTCGTCTGGCCCACGTGAGCACGGAGGAGGCCTTTTTCCAGAGCTGGGTCCGCCGGGAGGCCCGGGCCAAGCGCAGTGGAAACGGCGTGGGCACCATTATGCGCTCCGAGTCCCCCCTCCAGCCAGGGGAGTATTACTACCCGCTGGACACCTTCCCCGGGTACGCCGCAGGTCTGGCTACCCGCAGCAGGGAGCTTCCGGGGAAGCTCCACCGCTATTCGCTGGATGATATGCTGTAAGAGAGACAGGCAGGGAACAACCCTGCTTGTTTTTTTGCCCGGCTTTGCAACCGGCGGCCTCCGGTTTCCGACTATATAGGTGAAAGCGGCTTTCAAAAGGAGGGACCCACGTCATGGAGGATAAGGACATCATCGCCCTGTACTGGGCACGTTCGGAGGAGGCCATTCGCCGGACGGCGGAGAAATACGGCGCTTACTGCGCCCAGATCATCCGCCGGGTGCTGGGAGACGGCCGAGACGCGGAGGAGTGCCTCAGCGACACCTGGCTGGGGGCCTGGAACGCTATGCCGCCTCAAAAGCCCGCCCGCTTACCGCCCTTTCTGGGCCGCATCGCCCGGAACACGGCGTTAGACCGCTACGATTACAACGCCGCCCAATGCCGGAGCGGCGGCTTCGAGGCGGTGCTGGAAGAGCTGGGGGACTGCGTGGGCGGCGTGCCCATGGAGGAGGACTTCGACTTCCGCCGGTTGGGGGAGGCCATCTCCGGCTTTCTGGATACCGCGTCCCCGGCGGCCCGGCTGGTGTTTTTGCGGCGGTACTGGTACTGCGACGGCGTGGCGGAGATCGCCGCCGGGACGGGGTACAGCCAATCCAAAGTGAAATCCCTGCTCCACCGGACTCGGCGGGGTCTTAAGGAGTACCTCAGAAAGGAAGGCTATGACCTATGACCAGAGAAGAGCTGTTCCGCGCCGTGGGGGAGGTCCGGGAGGACCAAATCGAGGCGGCGGAAATCGTGAAAAAGCAAATTCACCCCTGGCGGCGCTTCGGCGCGCTGGCGGCGTGCTTGGCGCTGGTGGTGACGGTGGCCGCGGCGCCGGAACTGCGGGAGGCGGACCAATGGAAATGGACGGCTATCGTCAAGAGCTTCAATCCAGGTGCTGAAGTGAGCGAGGACCCTGACGGCTGGAAAGCCATCGTCCAGCCGTTCAAGCCCGGGGAGGCGGATTCCGGCGGCGAAACAGCGGCTGGGGGCCTGGATGGCTCCGATTATTGGACGGACAACCCGAACCGGCCCACCCATCCCGACTACTCCAATGGCGTGGAGATCGGCCAGATGAGCGGTCCCGGAACCGGCGATGAGATGATCGGCATATCGGCCTGCCTTGACTGGCTGTCCCCGGAGGAGATTTTCGCTCAGGATACGGTGATTTTCCGGGGAACCGTCCAGGAGCTGCACTATTTTATGGTGGAGCCGGATGCTGGGGATATGGAACGCTATTATACCCGTGCCCTCGTGGAAGTCACGGACTCCATCCGAGGCAGCCTGACGGTGGGGGAAACCTACAGCCTCCTCTGGCTGGGGGCCAGGGGTTATATGTCCACCTCGATCTCCGGGGCCCTGGAGGACCTGGACGTGGGCAGCGACGCCATCTTTATGCCCATCCGAACGGACCAGGACACCGGCTGGAGGGAGGGGGACCGCTATTTCTGCTACGCCGACCTTGCAGAGTTCTACCTGAGTGAGGGAAGCCGCTACGTTTTCGCGGATACGGCGGACGGCCTGACCTTTGACCGGGGCACCTATGTGGGTATCGTGGAAGCGGAGACCCTGGACGAGATTGCCGCCTATATCCGGGAAAAAATTGGGGCCGGGGAGCGTACCCAGCCCGCCGCAGAACCTGCTGTTCCCCAGACAGAGCCCTCGGAGACGGCAAACGCTGGTCCTTCCGCCCCAGGCCCTAACGGAGCCCTGGAGCTTCCCGGCGGCGCATTAGCCGGCGGCGAGAAACCGGGCGTCAGCCCGTAAAAAAGCCCTCCGCAGGAGTTTCGCCGCCCGGGGGCGGCGAAAGAAATGGAAATCCGTTTTTTGTGACGACATGCACGTCACAAAAAACACCTCACAGTTCTGGAGTGTGCGAAGAGGTCCCGTCTGCTTTTAGCAGACGGGGCCTCTTCGTGCGCGGAAGAACTGCAATCCTTCCTCCTCGTCCAAAATCCGCAGATTTTGGACGAAATCAGCCCGGAGGCCAGGTCATATCCCGGCCGGACAGGACATGGAAGTGCAGGTGAAAGACGCTCTGACCCGCCTGCTCACCGATGTTGGAAACTACCCGATAGCTCTCCAGCCCCAGCTCTTTGGAGAGCCTGGCAATGACGGTAAAGATGTGAGCGACCACACCGCTGTTGTCCGCCGTGACCTCGGAGACGGACCCGATGTGTGTTTTAGGAATCACTAGGAAATGGGTGGGGGCCTGTGGTGCGATGTCGTGGAAGGCATAGCACACCTCGTCCTCGTAGACCTTATTGCTGGGGATTTCCCCAGCGGCAATTTTGCAGAATAGGCAGTCGGACATGGAAAAACCTCCTTTATAGTCAATGGGGTTTAGATGAATTGATTTCGCTCCGGGCTGTAACGGTAGTCCAGCCCCGCCAGCGCAGTCTCCAGGGCGGTCCGGTCCGCATCCAGGGCGGCGCAGAGCTCGGACAGACTGGGAAATTCATCCCGGAGCTTCGTGTTGACGTAGCTCAAAAGAATCGCGGGGTCCTTGGGCAGCAACGCGGCGTCCTCCTTACTGCTCCGTGACCACGGCGAAGAAACGAAGGTCCTCGCCGCCCTCGGGGCTGTCGTTGATCAGGCTGTGGGCGTGACCCTTGGGGCAATAGTGGCAGCTCCCGGCCTCCAGAGGCTCACTGCCGTCGTCATAGAGAATTTTTCCCTTTCCGGAGAGGATATAGATGATCTCGCTGCCAGTCTCGTGGGTGTGCATTCCGATGGAGGCTCCGGGAATCAGCCGTCCCCGCATGATTTTATTCAGCGAATCGGTGTACATCCGCATACGGGCCTCCTTCTCACCGCCCCGCATGTGGGGGATGATCTGGGGCTCCATTTTGTCAAATTCAATCAGCATGGTTTCCGCTCCTCTCAGTTCAGTTTTCCGGCCACGAAGTCGTCCACCATGGCCAGCGCGTCGTCCAGCTTCAAAACGTCCGTGCCGCCGCCCATGGCGCTGTCGGGCTTTCCGCCGCCCTTGCCGCCGCAGACCGGGGCGATGGCCTTGATGATGTCTCCGGCTTTCACGCCCCGGGCCACAGCCTCCTTGCCGCAGACCGCCTGGAAGGTGATTTTTCCGTCGTTGACGGAGGCCATGACGCCCACCACGCAGGGCTCCTTGTCCCGGAGGAAGTCGCCCATCTTCCGCAGGGCGCCCGCGTCCAGGCCGTCCCGCTGGGCGGTGAGAACCTTGAGACCTCCCACGTCCTTGGCGCTCATAAGGAAGTTCCGGGCCTCGCCCAGGGAGGCCTCGGCCTTGAACTTGTCCAGGGCCTGGCGCAGCTCCTTGGTCTCGGCCAGCTGCTGCTCGATGCGTCCCTCCAGCTCCGCCGGGGAGGTTTTCAGCATCTGGGCGGCGTGGAACAGCATCTGCTGGTTCCGGTTCACCGTCTCCAGGGTCAGCTTGCCTACGGTGGCCTCGATGCGCCGCACGCCGGAGGCGACGGACCCCTCGGACTTGATGCGGAAGGGACCGGCCTTGGCGGTGTTGTCTAAGTGGGTGCCGCCGCAGAACTCCATGGAGAAATCGCCCATTTCCACCACGCGCACCACGTCGCCGTACTTCTCGCCGAACATGGCCACCGCGCCCTTGCGTTTGGCCTCCTCAATGGGCAGGACCTCCGTCACCACGGGCAGTCCCTCCAAAATGGCGTCGTTCACCAGCCGGTCAATCTCGCTGAGCTGGTCCGGGGTGATGGCCTCGAAGTGGGTGAAGTCAAAGCGGATGCGGTCCGGCTCCACCAGGGAGCCCGCCTGATGCACATGGTCGCCCAGGACCTTTTTCAGCGCCGCGTCCAGCAGGTGGGTGGCGCTGTGGGCCCGGCGGATGGCCTTGCGGCGCTCCGGGTCAATCTGGGCGCAGACCGTGTCGCCGACTTTCAGCACACCCTCCGTCATCCGGCCGGAGTGGAGGAATTTGCCGCCCTTGTTCTTCTGCACGTCGGAGACCTCGAAGCCAACCTTGTCGGCGAAGATGGTGCCGTGGTCCGCCGTCTGGCCGCCCATTTCGGCATAGAAGGGGGTCTTGTCCAAAACGACGGCGGCCTCTACGCCGGAGACGATCTCGTCCACCAGCTCTCCCTCCGCCACGATGGCGACCACCTTCGCGTCCGAGACGCGGTCCTGTTCATAGCCCACGAACTCTGTGGCGGGGACCTCGCTTCCGAACTCAATACCGGCCCAGCCCAGGTCGCCCAGGGCCTCCCGGGCCTTTCTCGCCCGGACCCGCTGCTCCTCCATCAGCTGGTTGAAGCCGTCCCGGTCCACGTTCATGCCCGCTTCCTCCACCATCTCCACGGTCAGGTCGATGGGGAAGCCGAAGGTGTCGTAGAGCTTGAAAGCGTCCGCGCCGGAGAATACGGTTTCGTTCCGCTGCTTGTGGGCGGAGAGGAGGTCGTTGTAAATCCGGAGCCCTCCGTCGATGGTTTTGGCAAAGTTTTCCTCCTCGGTTCGGATGACCTTGGTGATATAGCCCTGCTTCTCCCGGAGGTCGGGGTAGGCGAACTCATTTTCGCGGACCACCGTGTCCACCACGTCGAAGAGGAAGGGCTTTTCCACACCCAGCAGCCGCCCATGACGGGCCGCCCGGCGGAGGAGACGGCGGAGCACGTAGCCCCGGCCCTCGTTGGAGGGCAGCACGCCGTCGCAGATCATCATGACGGAGGAGCGGATATGATCCGTGATGACCCGGAGGCTCACGTCCGTTTTGTGGCTTTCCCCGTAGTGGGCGTGGGTGATTTCAGAGACCTTGTTGGTAATGTTCATTACCGTGTCCACGTCGAAGAGGGAGCCCACGTTCTGGCACACGCAGGCTAGCCGCTCCAGGCCCATGCCGGTGTCGATGTTTTTGTTTTTCATCTCCTCATAGTGCCCTTCGCCGTCGTTGACGAATTGGGAGAAGACGTTGTTCCAAACCTCGATATAGCGGTCGCAGTCGCAGCCCACGGTGCAGGTGGGCTTGCCGCAGCCGTGCTCCTCGCCCCGATCGTAGTAGACCTCGGAGCAGGGGCCGCAGGGACCTGCTCCGTGCTCCCAGAAGTTGTCCTCCTTGCCGAAGCGGAAGATACGCTCGGCGGGGATGCCGATGTCCTTGTTCCAGATTTCAAAGGCCTCGTCGTCGTCCAGATAGATGGAGGGATAGAGCCGGTCCTCCTCCAGGCCGACAACCTTGGTCAAAAACTCCCAGCAGTAGGGGATGGCGTCCTTTTTAAAGTAGTCGCCGAAGGAGAAGTTGCCCAGCATCTCGAAGTAGGTGCCGTGGCGGTCGGTTTTGCCGATGTTTTCAATGTCCCCGGTGCGGATGCACTTCTGGCAGGTGCAGACCCGGTTCCGGGGGGGCTCCTCCTCCCGGGTGAACCAGGTTTTCATGGGGGCCATGCCGCTGTTGATGAGCAGGAGGCTTGCGTCGTTGGCGGGGGGGATCAGGGAAAAGCTGGGCAGGCGGAGATGGCCCTTGCTCTCGAAATAGCTGAGGAACATCTCCCGCAGCTCGTTCAGGCCATGGTAGGGGTGTGACATGTGTTTCTTCCTCCAGTTGTATAAAAATAAAAATGCCCCGCCCCGGCATAGGGGCGAAGGCTTGCTTCGCGGTACCACCCTAATTATCCCCTGCTTGGGCAGAGGACATCTTAAGCCATCCGGTAACGGGGATGAACCGTTCCGCTCCTCGCGAACCGCTCCAAAGTGGCGGCCTTGCGGCGTGGACGAGGGGCTTGCACTCTCCCCCTCTCGCTGAGGAACCGTCTCGCAGGGCTGGCTTTTTCACGGCGTTTCACTTTTTGAACCGTAGTTATTATACCGTATCTGTTGTGTTTGTCAATGGGGAGATTTCAGATTTTTTCCGCCTGGAAAAAGAGGTTGTCAAGGAAAACCAGCCAGTATATAATTTATAATGGCTGTATCCAAGGCGGCAGGGCGGGCGCTCCTGGGAGATCGGGCTGCCGAGGACGCGGCTTTCGCGGAACCGTCTCTCTTAAAGAGACGGTTTTTTAGCGTTTGCAGAGGCGAACGGTTTGTCTGAATAACCAGGCGAAGGATTGAATGGCCCGCTTTTTGTTCAAAATTTCGCCGGAAACAACGAGGAGATGATTGTTATGCGAAATCGAGAAGCGGCCTTTATGGTCACCGCCCGCCAAATCAAGCAGTATGAGGCATACCTCCAGGAACAGGAGCGAGCCGGAAATACGGTGAGAAAGTATGTTCACGACCTGAATGTCATGCTGGCTTTTTTGGACGGAAGGCCGCTTACTAAGGCGGCTCTGATCGCGTGGAAGGAACAGCTGGTGAGCTCGTATTCCCCCTCCACAGTCAATTCCATGCTGACGGCGGTCAATGGCTTTTTGGCGTATATGGACCGCCGGGAGTTTGCCGTGCGGCTGCTGAAAGCGCAAAAAACCCTGTTCCGGGATGAGGAGAGGGAACTGACCCGGGGCGAATACGCCCGGCTTGTCCAGACTGCCCAGCGGGAGGGGGGAGAGAAGCTGGCCCTCATTCTCCAGACGATTTGCGCCACAGGGATTCGGGTGTCCGAATTGAAGTTTATCACGGCGGAAGCGGTGAAAACAGGCCGGACTGAAATTGTCAGCAAAGGAAAACGCCGCCCGCTGTTTCTACCGGAAAAGCTCCGGCGGCTGCTAGGAGACTACCAACGGAACCAAAAAATCACCGCCGGAGCGGTGTTTGTGACACGGACAGGGAAGCCTGTTGACCGCTCCAATATCTGGAGGGATATGAAGGCTCTCTGTCAGAGCGCCGGGGTGGAGCCGGGAAAGGTATTTCCCCATAATCTGCGCCACCTGTTTGCCAAGACATACTACGATATGGAAAAGGATTTGTCCCGCCTGGCGGACATCCTCGGCCATTCCAGCGTAACGACCACCCGCATTTATACGGCCGAAAGCGGCTCGGTTCATGCTAGACAGATGGAACGTATGGGGCTGGTGCTTACAACATAATTTTCATTTTGTTGTAA